>JAFWIH010000019.1 GCA_017533795.1 Clostridia bacterium
ATAATAATAGAAATAATAATTATAACAATAATAGAAATAATTACAATAATCAAAGAAGCGGAAGGCCTTTAGATGACAGAGGAATAGAGAGAAACATTAAAAATATTATGGCTGCTGATACTATCGAAAAAGAATCGGTAAAAGAATACAATAGAACTGCAGATAAGCAAAGAAACAATAATAAATTTGATGATAATAGAAACAACAAAAAGAATCAAAAATCAAGAAGAAATAACAATAATAAAGAAGACATAAATACAGGAAAATTAAAAAGCCTTAAGCAAGCAGATAGACTTTCTAATATGTTTGATGATCAAGAAGGTGGAATGCTTGATTATTATGATTTGACAACACAAAGAGGAAGAAGATCTAAAAAGAAAAATAATAAAAATAATGAAAATAGAACAAAACAAAAGATTTTTAAATTGACGGAAATTACAATACCAGAATCAATTACAGTTAAAGACTTAGCTGCAGAAATGAAAAAGACAACAGCTGAAGTAATAAAAAAACTTTTTGGATTTGGTGTAATGGCAACAATAAATAATGAAATAGACTTTGATACAGCATTTTTAGTAGCACAAGAGTTTGGAATTACAGCCATAAAGAAAGAGGTTGTAACAGAAGAAGATATTCTTTTTGATGAAACAGAAGATTCACCAGAAGAATTACAAGAAAGACCACCAGTTGTTGTCGTTATGGGGCATGTTGACCATGGTAAAACGTCATTGCTTGATGCAGTTAAAAAGACAAATGTAATTGAGGGAGAAGCTGGAGGAATTACACAACATATTGGTGCATATAAAGTTAAAGTAAATGACAGAGAAATAACATTTTTGGACACACCGGGGCACGAAGCATTTACAGCAATGCGTGCAAGAGGTGCACAAATTACTGATATAGCAATACTTGTTGTTGCAGCTAACGATGGAGTTATGCCTCAAACAGTAGAAGCAATAAATCATGCTAAATCTGCAGGAATACCTATAATTGTTGCTGTAAATAAAATTGATTTACCAGATGCAAATGTAGACAAAGTAAAACAAGAGTTAATGCAATATGAATTAGTACCGGAAGAATGGGGAGGAGATACAATATTTGTACCTATTTCTGCAAAGCAAAATCAAAATATTGATCAATTACTAGAAATGGTATTATTACAAGCAGACGTTCTTGAACTTAAAGCAAATCCTAACAAACAAGCAAAAGGTGTGGTAATAGAGGCAAGATTAGACAAAGGTAAAGGTGCTATTGCAACAATGCTTGTACAAAGAGGTACTTTAGATGTTCATGATACAATAGTTGTTGGTTCTTCTATAGGAAGAATTCGTTCTATGGTTGATGAAAAGGGCAAAAAAGTTAAAAAAGCTGGACCATCTACTCCAGTTGAAATAATGGGATTAACAGAAGTTCCAGAAGCTGGAGAAACATTCTATGAAGTTGATGACGAAAAAACAGCAAAACATTTAATAGAAAGAAGAAAACGTCAAGCAAGAGAAAAATCAATAAATCAAGTAACTAGTGTAACATTAGATAACTTGTTTAGCCAAATGGAACAAGGCAAGATTAAAGTATTAAACTTAGTAGTTAAAGCTGATGTTCAAGGTTCTGTTGAAGCTGTAAGAGAATCACTAGAAAAACTATCTAATGAAGAAGTAAAAGTAAAAGTTATTCATGCTGCAGTTGGAGCTGTTAATGAAAGTGATGTAACATTAGCAAAAGTATCAAATGCAATAATAATTGCATTTAATGTAAGACCGGTAGCAATAGCACGAGAGGCTGCAGAAAAAGATGAAGTAGAGATAAAACAATACTCAGTAATATACCAAGCTATTGAAGATGTGGAAGCAGCAATGAAAGGAATGCTTGATCCTGAATTTGAAGAAAAGGTTATTGGTACCGCTGAAATTAGACAAACATTTAAAATCTCAAATGTTGGAACAATTGCAGGTGCATACGTTTTAACTGGTAAAGTTGAAAGACATGCAAGTGTTAGAATTATTCGTGATGATGTTGTTATTCATAGTGGAGAATTAGCATCACTTAAAAGATTTAAAGATGATGCTAAAGAAGTAGCTAAAGGATTTGAATGTGGTATTCAAATTGAAGGCTTTAATGACATTCAAGAAGGAGATATTTTAGAATGTTATGTTATGGAAGAAATCAAAAGATAGGAGGACAAAATGCTAAACAAAAATAATAATAGATTTGGACGTATAGATGAAGAGTTTAAAAAAGAGATTAGTCAGATTATAAATTATGAGTTAAAAAATCCTAATGTGACAGGTATGATCAGTGTAACAAAAGTAAAAGTGACATCTGATTTAAGCTATGCAAAGGTTGCTGTAAGTATTTTAAATTCTAAAAATATTAAAGAAACATTAGCAGGACTAAAAAAGTCTTCAGGATATATACGTTCAGAACTTGCTAAAAGAATAAACCTTCGTAATACACCAGAAATAATTTTTGAATTAGATGATTCATTAGAGTATGGTGCAAAAATTGATAGTATTCTTAAAGATATTATGAAGGATATAAAAAAAGAGGAAGAGTGAGGTTAATATATGACTCTAGATGATATATTAAATGAAATACAAATAGCTGAAAAAATTGTAATATTGACACATGAAGCTCCAGATGGAGATGCTATAGGCAGTTCACTTGCAATGAAACTTGCTTTAAAGCAATTAGGAAAGACAAGTGATGTTATAATTCCTGAGTTTTCTAGACTATTTAGTTTTTTACCTGGTGCTCAAGAAATAATGCAAGAGAGCAGTATCAAAGAATATGATTTAGCAATAGCATTAGATTGTGGGGATTTAAAAAGATTAAAAAGTGGAGAAGAATATTTTGAAACAGCAAAAAGAAAAATACAAATTGACCATCATGGTAGTAATACCATGTTTGGTGATTTAAACTTTGTAAACCCTGCATCACCAGCTTGTTGTGAAATATTAGTTGAAATGTTTGAATATTATGGAATTAACATTGATAAAGAAATGGGAACATGTTTAGTTGCGGGAATTATAACAGATACAGGTGGATTTAGGTATAATAAAACTACAGCAGAAACATTCGAATTTACTGCACAACTATTGCGAAAGGGAGTTAATGTATCTGATATATATAAAAGAGTACAAGATACAAAAACAAGAGCAAATTTTGAACTTACAAAACTTGTAATAGATAGAATGGAAATACTAGAAGATGGAAAAGTTACATTCACATACATAACTCAAGAAGATTCGAAAAAGAATGGTGCAGAAGTAGGAGACCATGAAGGATTAGTTGAAATAGGCAGAGATATAGAAGGAGTTGAAGTTTCTATCTTCATTAGAGAAAAAGAAGATGGCACATACAAGGCTTCACTACGTTCTAGTACATATGTAAATGTTGCTGATATTTGCCTTATGTTTGGAGGCGGAGGTCATCAAATGGCTGCAGGATGTACGTTTAAAGAGAGCAAAGAAGTTGTAAAAGAGAAACTTTTAAATGAAATAAAAAAAGTATTAAAATAGAAGACAAAAGTCTTCTATTTTTTTGTAAATAGCTTGACTTTAAATCGAAAGTTTTAGTATTATATAAGTATGAAAACAAAGGAGAAATAGTTATGAATTTAAGAAACCAAAAAGGTATAAACATGATAACACTCAGTATAGCTGTAATTATATTAGTAGTTATAACAAGTGTTTTAGTTTATAATGCTAAGGATGGAGTAAAAGTAAAAAATTTAAACAATTTATATAATGATATTGAACAATTAAACAATAAGGTTAGTTCTTATTATATCGAACATGGCGATATACCAAAGCTAGCAAAATATGAAAATTTAGGTTTTCTAAATACAGCAGAAAGTAATCAAGTAAATCCTAATAATGGTAGTGACTTTTACGTAATAAATTTAAGGGCTTTAGAAGGTGTGAGTTTAAACTATGGCAGAGATTTCGAAAATATTTCAAGCTCAGAGACTACAGTTGTAGCTTTAAATGATTTATATATAATAAACGAAGTAAGTCACACAATTTACTATCCAAGAGGAATACAAGTTGAGGGTACAACTTACTATACAGAACCTGACACATGGGAAAATGTAGATTTAAGTGTTATTCCAATTTACACTGCAGAACAGTTAACTTGGGTTGGCGATGGCCAATCACATACAGTTAATGGAATAAGCTATACATTTTCTTTAGATGGTACATACTCATTAAAAAACGATATTGATTTAAGTAGTGTGTGCCATAAGGTTGATGGAACCGTTGCAAATGACATTAGTTGGACACCAATAGGACAAAGTGGAAGATTTACTGGAGTTTTTTTACGGAAATAATCATGAAATACAAGACATTTATATGAATTATAGTACAGGACCAGTTGGCTTATTTAGAACTGCTGGAAGTAATTCTTTAATTAGAGACTTAAGTATAACTGGAACAGCTATACTCTCAAATGATACATCATCTGCAGCATATGTGGCTGGAATAGTTGGAGTAGCTCACGGTACATTTACTATTACAAATTGTAATAATAAAGTAACAACAAAAATAGAAAACAGTTCACATGGTGCAGGAGGTTTAATTGGCGGAACAGCAACTGATGCAATTATAAATATGGATAAATGTTCTAATCAGGGAGTTATAAGTAGTAGCGAAAATGCTGGAGGTTTAATTGGATATAAAGCAACTGGCGGAAGTGTAACAATTAATAGCTCAAATAATGAAGGAACTGTTAATGGTGCAAATGCAACAGGAGGAATTTTAGGATATATAAATAAAAGTACATCTATAACGATAACAGATTGCTATAATAATGGAGAAGTAACAAATACTGGAACTAAAGGAACTGGAGGCATAGTTGGATTTGAAGATACAGACGGAACACTTACAATTACTAGATGTAACAATACAAAAAAAATAACTGGTTCTTCAAATGTTGGAGGAATAATAGGATATAGCACAGCAGGTTGTACAGTAGAGAATAACTCAAACAATGCAGATATTGAGTCAACTACTGAGAGTGGAACTAGTGGTATGACAGGAGGAATAGCAGGAAGAAATGGGGGAACTATAAAAAAATCATATAATGATGGTAGTATTAGTTCAAAAAAGAATTGTACAGGAGGAATAGCAGGTTCTAATCCAGGAGTAATAGAATTATGTTTTAATAATGGAATAATAAATACTACAGGTTCAAGTGGAACCGGAGGAATAACAGGATATCAAAATTATAGTACAGCAAGAACAAGTAACTGCTATAATATGAAGACTATAAATGGCAAAGGCGATATTGGAGGTATTGTAGGAAATAATGGCACAGGTACAGTTGAAAATAGCTATAATACAGGAGTGATTAATGGTACAGCTCAAGTTGGTAGTATTGTTGGAAGAAATCAAGCAGCAGGACAAATTACAAAATCTTACTATTTAAATTCGTTAACTACACCTTTATATGGACTCAATTCAGGTAATGTAGATGCACTAAGCAGTGCACTATCACAAGCAGATATGACAAGTACAGACAAAACAAAATTTGTAGATTTATTAAATTCTGGACAAACAGAAGAAGTATGGCAATTAGATACCAACATTAATCAAGGCTATCCAATATTAAAATGGCAAACAGAACAATAAAATATCTATTAAATCACTTGCTTTTATTATAAAAGTGTAGTATAATATACACGCAAACAAAAGTATACCTTTTACTTAGCTTCAAGACTGCACCTAGTCTTATGCTCAGTTTAAGGAGATAAACAAAAATAGGAGGTGTAAACTATGACAAAGGAAAGAAAACAAGAAATCATTAATACATATAAAAGAGACGAAAAAGATACTGGTTCTCCAGAAGTTCAAATTGCTCTTTTAACAGAAAGAATTAATGAATTAACAGAACACTTAAAGGTTCACAAAAAAGACAACCATTCAAGAAGAGGTCTTCTAAAAATGGTTGGTAAAAGAAGAAATTTATTAAACTACTTATCTAAAAAAGACATACAAAGATACAGAGACATAGTTGAAAAACTAGGATTAAGAAAATAAACAAAATCAAAGATGTTTAGAGCTATGACCTAAACATCTTTCTTTTGTTTTTATAATAGGCTTTTTATTAGAAGTAGCTTGTACAATGTGCTATATTTATAGCATAATGTAGAGGTTACCATCTAATAAATAAGCTAAAAAATTTATTTATTTTGGAGGTAAAAAAATGTTTAAAAGTTATGAAACAGAATTAGCAGGAAGAAAGCTAGTAATTGAAACAGGCAAAATTGCCGGTTTAGCAAATGGAAGTGTAATGGTAAAATATGGGGATACAGTTGTAATGGTAAATGTTACAGCTTCAAAAGAGCCAAGAGATGGAATAGATTTTTTCCCACTTTCAGTAGATTATGAAGAAAAGTTATATTCAGTTGGCAAAATTCCTGGAGGATTCTTAAAAAGAGAAGGAAAACCAGGGGACAAAGCAATACTTACATCGAGAGCAATTGATAGACCACTAAGACCATTGTTCCCAAAAGATTTTAGGAATGATGTTGTAGTTGTAGCTACAGTTTTATGCGTTGACCAAGATAATTCACCAGAAGTTGCAGCAATGATAGGTGCATCAGCAGCACTTTCTATTTCAGATATACCATTTGGTGGACCTACAGCAGCTGTAAATGTTGGTTTGGTTGATGGAGAAATAATTATTAACCCAACAGAGGAGCAAAGAAAATTAAGTGACTTAACTTTAACTGTTGCAGGAACTGAAGAAAAAATTGCTATGATAGAAGCTGGTGCAAATGAGGTTTCTAATGAAGTAATGTTAAATGCAATAAAAGCAGGACATGTTGAGATAAAAAAGATTTGTAAATTTATAAACCAAATGAAAGAAGAAATTGGTAAACCTAAATTTGAATATAAATCTTTTGAAGTTCCAACAGAAGTTTATGACTTTGTTGATTCATACAAAGAAGAAATGAAGGTAGCTGTATGTGAAAAAGACAAAGAGCAAAGAGATAACAATATAGCAGAATTAACAGAAAAAATACAAGCAGAGTATGAAGAAAAATATGGAGAAGATGCTCTAGAAGAGAATAAATCATGGATATCAGAAGCAATTTACAAAGTAGAGAAAAAATGTGTTAGAGAAATGATATTTAATGAGCATAAAAGAGTAGATGGAAGAGCAATAGATGAAATAAGACCATTATCTTGCGAGGTTGGAGTTTTACCTAGAACACATGGTAGTGCAATATTTACAAGAGGACAAACTCAAGTATTATCAATTGCAACTCTTGGTATGATTAGTGAAGAACAAATATTAGATGGAATTGACACAGAAGAATCAAAAAGATATATGCATCACTATAATTTCCCTGCGTACAGTGTAGGTGAGGCAAGACCATCTAGAGGACCTGGAAGAAGAGAAATTGGTCATGGAGCGCTAGCTGAAAAAGCACTAGTTCCAGTAATACCTTCAAAAGAAGAATTTCCATATGCAATTAGAGTAGTATCAGAAATACTTTCTTCAAATGGTTCTACATCACAAGGCAGTATTTGCGGAAGTACTTTAGCATTAATGGATGCTGGAGTTCCAATAAAAAGACCAGTAGCTGGTATTTCAACAGGTTTAGTATCAAATCCAGATAATCCAGATGATTATGTAATGTTACTTGACATTCAAGGGCTAGAAGACTTCTTCGGAGACATGGATTTTAAAGTTGGTGGTACAGAAAAAGGAATAACAGCAATTCAAGTTGATATAAAAATTGATGGCTTAACATATAAAATTATTGAAGAAGCATTTGAAAGAACTGAAAAAGCTAGAAAGTATATCTTAGATGAAATAATGTTAAAAGAAATTGCAAAACCAAGAGAAGAAATTTCAAAGTATGCTCCACACATAGTAAGTACAAACATTAAAGTAGAAAAAATTAAAGATGTAATTGGTAAAGGTGGAGAAACAATTAATAAAATTATAGATGCAACAGGTGTAAAAATTGATATTGAAGAAGATGGACAGGTTATGATATATTCAACAGATATGGAAAAAGCAGAACAAGCATTAGATATGGTTGAAGATATTGTTAGAGAAGTAGAAGTTGGTGGAATATATTTAGGAACAGTTACAAAAATAATGGCATTTGGTGCGTTTGTAGATTTAGGATTTGCAGGAAAAGAAGGATTACTTCATATTTCTAAGATTTCTAATGAAAGATTAAACAAAGTAGAAGATGCATTACAAGTGGGAGATAAAGTAACAGTTAAAGTATTGAACATAGATGATCAAGGAAGAATTAACTTGACTGCGAAAAATTTAAATAATGAGGAAAAATAAAATCAACCAAAGGTCAACCAACGGGGACGGGTTCGTTTTGGTTGATAAAAGGTAGTATTAAATGAGTTCTAAAAATTCTAAAATAATAAAAATTCTTATATTAATTGTAGTAATTCTATTGTTAGTAATTCTATCAATAGAATTATTACCATTATTTAAAAATATGACAACACCTGAGGGAAGACAAGAAATTAAGTATTCTCTAGAAAACATGGGACTGAGAGGAGTTTTTGCATTAATTGGATTAATGATAGCACAAGTCCTTGTAGCTTTTTTACCGGGTGAGCCTGTAGAATTAGTTGCAGGAATGTGCTATGGACCAATTTGGGGAACGGTTTTAGTTATAATTGGTGCATTTTTGAGTACAATTCTTATATTTTTTTCAGTAAGAAAATTTGGCAGAAGCTTTATATATACATTTACAAGTAAAGAAAAAATAGAAAAATTAGAAAAAAGTAAATGGTTTAAGAATCCAAAAAAATTAGAGTTAATTTTTTTGATACTTTTTTTACTTCCAGGAACACCAAAAGATTTACTAGTTTATATTGGTGGAGTCCTTCCGGTAAATTCTGTAAGATTTATAATAATATCAACTGTTGCTCGAATCCCTGCAATATTAGCTCTCACAGTTTTAGGTCATGGAGTAATAGAATATATAATAAATATATAATATAAGGGGGCTGGACTATATGACAGATATTGAAATTGCAAGAAATACAAAATTAGACAATATAGTAGAAGTAGCAAAAAAACTTGATATTTTAGAAGATGAAATAGAGCAATATGGAAAGTATAAAGCAAAAATTTCAGACCATGTATATGAAAGATTAAAAAAGAAGAAAAATGGTAAATTAATCTTGACAACAGCTATGAGTCCCACTCCTTTAGGAGAAGGCAAAACTACAGTTTCTATTGCAATTGCAGATGGGCTAAACAAATTAGGGAAAAAAGCTATTCTTGCTTTAAGAGAACCATCACTAGGCCCTGTTTTTGGAATAAAAGGCGGAGCAACAGGTGGAGGAAGAACACAAATAGCTCCAATGGAAGATATTAATCTTCATTTTACAGGAGATATTCATGCTATTACATCTGCAAACAACTTATTGTCAGCACTAATTGATAACCATATATATAATGGAAATGAATTAGGATTTGAAAAGGTAGTTTGGAAAAGATGTGTAGATTTAAATGATAGGCAATTAAGAGGAGTAAGGACAGGTTTGTCAAACGAAAAAAATATTGTCCCAAGAGATGATTCGTTTGATATAAGTGTTGCATCAGAAATAATGGCCATATTATGTTTGTCAAAAGATATAAACGATTTACGTAGAAAAATTGGAAATATTGTTGTAGGATATAGCAAAGAAAATAAAGCAATTTTTGCAAAAGACTTAAAAGCAGAGGGGAGTTTAACAGTTTTACTTAAAGATGCATTAAAGCCCAACCTAGTACAAACTTTAGAACATACTCCAGCTATTGTACATGGAGGACCGTTTGCAAATATTGCACATGGTTGTAACAGTATAATTGCAACTAATCTAGCATTAAAACTTGGAGACTATGTTGTAACTGAAGCAGGATTTGGAGCAGACTTAGGAGCCGAAAAATTTTTAGATATAAAATGCAGAGAGACAGGACTTGTACCAGATGCAGTTGTATGTGTAGCAACAATTAAAGCGATAAAATATCATGGAGGAACTCCTAAGGACAAAATACTTGAAGAAGACATGCAGGGATTAAAAAATGGAATGAGTAATCTATATCAACATATAGATAATATAAAAAACAAATTTGGATTAAATATAATTGTTGCAATAAATAAGTATAATACAGATCTTGATAAAGAAATTGAATATGTAAAAAATGAATTAAAACAAAGGAATATTCCTGTTAGCTTGTCAGAAGGATGGGCAAAAGGAGGCGAAGGAGCTGTAGATTTAGCAGAAAAAATAGTCGAATTATGTGATTTAAAAAATAGTTTTAAATATATATATAGTTTAGAAGATAGTATTAAGGAAAAAATAAAAAAAGTTTCTCAAAATATATATGGTGCAGAAGACGTAGAATACACAGAAGAAGCTCTAAAAAATATTGAAAAAATAGAAAAACTTGGATATACAAATTTACCAATTTGTATTGCAAAAACTCAATATTCCTTCTCAGACAATCCAAAAAATATTGAGGGAATTAAACCATATAACATTAAAGTAAGAGATGTAGAACTTAAAGCAGGAAGCGGATTTATTGTAGTTTTATGTGGTAAAATATTTACAATGCCAGGACTTCCAAAAGTACCTGCAGCTGAAAAAATTGACATAGATGAAAATGGCAATATACAAGGAATATTTTAAAAAAATATAATGAATAAAACTTCTTATTTTACTAAAACTATAGTAAAATAGGAGGTTTTTTTATGTATAATTTTAGAACAGACTTAGCTGTAGAAAGAAATGAAATATACAGAAAAGCAAATAAAATTGAAAATGAAGTTGATGGGATTGAAACTGAGGAACAAGAGATAAACGAAAAACTAAAAGTTACACGTGTAAAAGTTACAAATGATCAAGGAGAGCAAGCAATAGGAAAACGAATTGGTAGTTATATAACTGTTGATGTAAAGGAGTTAAAAGTTGCAACAGAAGAAGATATTGAAGCTTCTGCAGAAGTCTTATCTCATGAACTTATAAAAATTTTAGATAATCACATAGGTAAAAATGGAGAAATATTAGTAGTAGGACTTGGAAATTTATATGTAACACCAGACAGCTTAGGGCCAAAAGTAATAAATGATATTGATGTTACAAGACATTTAATAAATTATTTACCACAATATGTAGAAGAAGGAACAAGAATGGTGAGTGCAATATCTCCTGGTGTACTTGGAACTACTGGTATAGAAACTATTGAAATATTAAAAGGAATAGTAGAAAGTGTACATCCAAAATTGGTAATTGTTATAGATGCCTTAGCTTCAATAAGTATAGAAAGAATAAGTAGTACAATTCAACTTTCAGACACTGGTATTGTTCCAGGAGCAGGAGTTGGAAATACTAGAAAAGAAATAAGTGAAAAAACACTTGGCATCCCAGTTGTTGCAATAGGTATACCTACAGTTGTAGAAAGCGCTGTATTAGTAAATGAATGTTTAGATTTATTTATAACAAAGTTACAAAATGATGCAAAGTCAAATGATTATTTAAATGAGCTAAAAGAACAGGACAATTATGAAGAAATAAAAGAAGCACTAATTCCGAATGATTATAATATGATAGTAACGCCAAAAGAGATAGATGACTTAATAGAAAACATGAGTAGTATTGTAGCAAGAGGAATTAATATGAGTTTATAAAAATTATCAATAGGTACGGAGTTTTTTGACAATTATTTGTCAAAAAACTCCGTACCTATTGATACAGCACAAATTTCAACTCTGCCCTCAAAGATTAGCTGCAGAGTATTAATGAATTCATCAAACAATCCATCAGTTATGTGTATAAATATTTTTTTTGGTACTAAATTTAATAAAGTGTTTAGAGTATAATCATTAGATGAAAATGTTATATCAGATAGATACTTTGCTTTAAAAGCATCTTCATCTATATCAATAATTTCTTTGTTTTTATTTAATAAAACTGATTCAGAATTGCTGTAAATTAAATGAACTTCTTCTATTGAAGTAGGCTCAGACTTTATATATACTTTTAATAAAGATATAAATTCCCAATATTCTTTTTCTACAATAAAACAATTTACAGAATCGTCTAAAGTAGAATTTAATAAATCTAGATATTCTTTTAATCTAAAATTAATAAAACCATCTAGAACAATTTTGTTGTTTTCTAATAAATATTTATAAAATGCATTGTAGATTATCTTTTGTCTGTTATCTATATATAGTGATTCGTTTTCGGTGAGGAGATTTAATGCTATTTCTAAAACTGTATTTCTTTCTTGAACATCAAAATAGAAATAATTAGTAAAAATTAGTCTTTTAATTAATTTTTCTTCGTACTTGTTAATTACTAAAAAAGACAGAAACTCCGATATTTTAGAAATAAAAGAGCTGTCTGTATAATGTATTATAATATTTTTATAATATTTAAATTTATTACATGAATAGCAAACATTTTTAACATGAGTAGTATTTAGTAGATTTAGCAGATAATTAATATTTTCAATGTTATTTGTTTTTATGCATATTGTTTTCATCAAAAAATCTCCTTCCTTTTTTTATTATCTACTAAAAAAGTAATTATTATTCAAAGCTATAGATAACTTATAATATTCGGAAGGAGATTTTTATGAAACTTGTTTTACATATAAATTCTGTAATCTATATCAGGAAATACACAGTCTTTTTTACTAATATCTTTTAAGAAGACTTCATCAATTTTATTCTCGGTTATCTGTTTATATAGTTTATTAAATCTTCCTATATGGTCTTTTATTCTTTTTTTAGCATAATCAACCATAGTGCCATTTGTTATAATAAATAACCAATCACTACTTTGAGCAAGTAAAAGCTCTCTTGCACATTGGTTTAGGGCTTTTTTCTTTAAACCTTTTGCATCTGGATAATTCATAGCTAGTTCACACATTTTGTCACCAGCAAAATGCAAATGTCTATGCACATAGTCATTTGTTTGATTAAGCCAAACTTCACTATAGCCATTTGCTCCCCAACTAGAACGACATGGGGAAGATACTTGAATTTCTGGGTATTTGTCAATATATTCGGATGGGGTGATTAATTTAAAATTACAATCATCATAATATATTTTTTTAAATAGGGTATATAGCCAGTATGGTCCTTCATACCACCAATGGCCATATAGTTCAGCATCATATGGACATAAAATGATAGGAGGAACATGCATATATTGTGATAGGTGACCTATTTGTTCGTTCCTACAATCAAAGAAATGACCGGCTTGTTTTTCAGCAGAATCTTTTGCCCATTGAACATCATAATAATCTTTGTAATCACCATCTCCGGTTATTCTATAATATTTTATACCTGTATGAACTCGATCTCCATTAGGAGCAATATAAGGCTTAATATATTCATAATCTTGTACATCATAACCAATATCACGATAGAATTCTCTATAATTATAATCTCCAGGATAACCATTTATAGAGCTCCAAACTTGCCTAGAAGATTCTATATCACGTCCAAAAGCTACAACACCTTCAGGCGACACTATTGGAGCAGCAGTACCATAAACAGGAGTTGGATCTGCATATAAAATACCATGAGATTCTGTAATAATGTATTCTATTCCAAATTCTTTTAAATACTTATCTGCTTCTGGAACATATCCACATTCAGGTAGCCAAATACCACGAGGCTTTTTTCCAAAATATCTTTCATAAGTTTGTACACCAACTGCAATTTGAGCTTTAACAGTTTTTTCGTTAACATATAAAATAGGAAAGTATCCATGAGTTGCACCACAAGTAATAATTTCAAGAACTCCCATATCTTGAAATTTTTTGAATTGTTCTATTAAATTACGTTTATATACATCTTTAAATAGATGTAAATCATTTGAATATCTATCATAATAATACTGAGATAACTTATTTAATCTAGGATTATCTGCAGTTCTTTTAATCTCTTTTTTAGATAACTCAATTAATTTTTTTAAATAATTAATATATTTTCTTTGTAATAATTTATTATCAAGCATAGAAAGTAAAGGTGGAGTCATAGACATTGTAATTCTAAAATCTACACCTTCATCAACTAATTTTTGAAAATTTGTAAGCAGTGGAATATATGTTTCTGAAATTGCTTCATATAACCAGGATTCTTCAAGATAATCATCACTTTCAGGGTGATGTATAAATGGAAGATGGGCATGCAATACAAAGCTAACATATCCTTTTTTCTCTTGCATTATTATTCTCCTTTGTAATTACTTAAACCATGATGATGTTGGCATGCTATTTATAAAATCTTCGTCTTTATATAAGGTGTTATATAGTTCATATATATTGTATATTTTACCCATACTATTTATAAAAGGAACTTTCCTTGTAGAAGAAACATTATTTTTAACATTTCTGTAATAGACTTTTTGTTCATTAATATTAAATAATATTCTGTCATTTGGAGATTCAATAGCATTTGAAGTAGTTACATAAATGTAGTCTGTTTTTATTTTATCCTTAACATTGCTTGAAACTGGACGTCTTCCTAGTTCAATACTATAATCACATTTACTATCATTTACATGTAGGTACCAGCTGTTTGCAAAATCATTTATTTCAACTTCAAAAGAATAATTCTTTGTTGTGTTTTTTACTATTAAAACAGGCTTTGTTTCTTCAAAGAAGTTTTCACCATAATTTTTTTTGTAATTTTCTCTATCTTCATCTGAAATATCCCAATATACGAAAAGAGTAGTAGGTGTTTGCGCTAAAAGTTTAACTAATGTTTGATTATATCTATAAGGCAAGTCATAGTATTCTACAACAGGAATAGCTTGAACTTTGGCTACGGCTTTTTTATTAGTTCTTTTTGTAGTAGCTTTCTTTGTAGTAGTCTTTTTAGTTGTAGATGCTTTCTTACTTGTAGTAGTTTTTTTAGTTGCTGTAGATTTAGTACTTTTTACAGATGAAGTTGCCTTTTTAACTGGAGCCTTTTTAGTTGTAGCAGCTTTTTTTGTTGCAGTTGTAGCTTTTTTTGTAGTAGTAGCCTTTTTTGCTGCGGTTGTAGTCTTTGTAGTTGTAGCAGCCTTTTTAGTAGAAGTTGCCTTTTTTGTAGAAGCTGTTTTAGTAGCTGTTGCTTTTTTAGTTGTAGCCTTTTTGGCAGCAACTTTTTTTGCTGTAGTAGCAGGCTTTTTAGTAGTTGCTTTTTTCTTTTCTAATTTTTCTTTTTCAGTTTGCTCTTTTGTTTTTCTAGGCATGATTACCCTCCTTCGTATAGGTCCAAAATAAAATTCTCTATATATCTTATATTAAAAACAAAATAAATTCAATAGTAAAATTAAATTTTCTTGCTATTTTTGCATTAATATAGTAAAATTACATAGTATAATAGAAAAGAGGAGAACAAAAATGTTTTCAATAAATAAAATAAAGGTCTATGCATTTGTTGGGCCATCTGGGACAGGAAAAAGCTACAGAGCACAGATGGTTGCAGGAGAAAAAAATATAGATTTTATAATTGATGATGGTTTACTTGTTAAGGACAACCAAATAGTTGCAGGAAATTCTGCAAAAAAAGCACCTACAAAAATAGAAACTGTTAAGCATGCATTG
This sequence comes from Clostridia bacterium, assembly GCA_017533795.1. Taxonomy (GTDB): domain Bacteria; phylum Bacillota; class Clostridia; order TANB77; family CAG-508; genus CAG-269. The sequence goes on from JAFWIH010000019.1 coordinate 15,586, forward strand.
TTTTTAAGTGAAGAAGAAAAAAATGAGATACATAAAGCACTTAAAAAGTATAAACCAGAAAGTATATTAATTTTAGGAACATCCGATGGAATGGTAGAGAAAATAGCTAAAAATTTAGGATTGCCAAATATTATAGAAACAACATATATCCAAGATGTTGCAACAGAACAAGAAATGCAAACTGCAAAAAGAATTAGGGTAACAGAAGGAAAGCATGTTATACCTGTGCCAACCTTTGAATTAAAAAAAGACTTTTCTGGTTATCTTTTAGATCCTTTACAGATTTTTAAATCTAAAGGAAAAGGACAAAAACCATATATATCAGAAAAATCAATTATAAGGCCAACCTTTAGTTATTTGGGAAAATTTACGATTTCAGACAATGTATTTAGGCAAATTGTAGAACATTTAGCTGAAAAAAATCCAGCAGTTCATAGAATATTAAGATTAAGAGCAGAGAACACCGGAGCTGGACCAACAATATATATGGAAGTTATGATTGTTTATGGCTATAATGTCATAGATGAACTAAAAAAATTTAAGGAAAAAACTAGAAAAGAAATAGAAAACTTGACTGCAATGAATGTGGTTTCAATAGATGTTATAGCTAAAAGTGTATATGTTCCAGATGAGGAGGAAAAATAGAAATGTCGTTTGTAGTAGCAATAGATGGACCAGCAGGAACAGGCAAAGGGACTGTAACAAAAATTGTGTCTGAAAAATTAAATCTTATATATATAGATACAGGAGCAATGTATAGGGCTGTAACCGTTAAAGCTTTAAACAATAGTATTCAACCTGAAGAAATTGATAAAATAGAGGAAATATTAAGGGATATTTCAATAATAATAAAAAGAAAAGATGATAAACAACAGATTTTACTTGATGGAGAAGATGTAACAGAAAAAATTAGAACCCCAGAGGTTGATAATCTTGTTTCAAGATATGCTGCAATAAAACAAGTAAGAGAAAAAATGACAGCTCTTCAAAGAGAAATGAAGCGAGAAGGAAATATTATAATGGAGGGCAGAGATATAGGAACAGTGGTATTTCCAGATGCAGATGTCAAAATATATTTAGATGCAACTATAGAGGAAAGAGCTAAAAGAAGATATAAACAAAATATAGAAAAGGGAATCAACTGTAATTATGAAGAAGTATTACAATCACTAAAAGAAAGACATATACTAGAAACAACAAGAAAAATAGCACCTTTAAAGCAAGCAGAAGATGCAGTTTATTTGGATTCAACTAATCTTTCAATTGAAGAAGTTGTTAAAAAAATAATCGAAATTATAAAAATGGGAGTATCAAAATGAAACAATTTTTTATTAATGCTGAACGCGCTTTTGTAAGAACAGTAATTAGAATATACACAAAAATACTATATAGGTTTAAAGTTGAAGGCAGTGAAAATATTCCATTAGAAGGACCCGTAATATATTGTGGAAACCATAGAACTTTTGTTGATCCACAACTTATTGTAGTTACTGCTAAAAGACATGTAAGATTTTTAGCAAAAGATGAGCTTGGGAAAAATCCGTTATTTAATATTTTAGGAAACATGTTTGATGTAATAAGAGTAAAAAGAGATTCAAAAGATATAACGGCATTAAAAGAAGCAATAAAAACTTTAAAAAATGGAGAAGCAATTGCTTTATTTCCAGAAGGAACAAGAAATGGACTAGAAAAAGGTGAAAAAGTAAAAGATGGTGCAGCCTTTTTTGCTGTAAGAACGGGAGCTAAAGTCTTACCAGTTGGAATTAAAGGAGGAGACAAACTATTTAGAAAAACAGTTATAAAATATGGGAAACCTATTGATTATAGTCAGTATAAAGGACAAGACAAAGATAAAGAAGTTTTAGAAAAAGTTACAGATGATATTATGAGCAATATAATAGAACTAACAAAATAAATATACGGAGGAAAAGATGCAAAGTAAAAAAGAGACTGGAATTAGAAAAACAAATATGAAACTATATCCTATATATAAAATGATAGGATATGATTTGATGTTTTTATATGCAATACAGATTTTGTTTTTGATGCAAGTAAAAGGATGCTCAACATCAGAAGCTGTTTTACTAGGCTCATTTTTTGCTTTGTTTTCTGTAGTATTTACGATTCCTTTAAATGTAGTAGTAACCAAAATAGGTAAAAAAAATTCTATGATATTAGGTAATATTTTTAATCTAATATATATTTTAATGCTAATGGTTGGAGATGCTTATTATATATTTGTACTAGGAGAATTATTTGAAGCAATTGGATTTGCACTTAAAGGAATGACAGAAAGCGCATTTTTAAATGAGTCTATTCCTAAGGCTGAAAAGAAGTCAGATATTTTTACAAGTATAGATAGCAAGGGATATTCAAAGTATTCATATTTTAATGCAATTGCAATGACACTATCAGGAATATTTTTCGATGTTAATCCTTATATTCCTTTGATATGTGCTGCAGTATGTATAATTATAGCTATAATGCTTTGTGTTAATTTTACAGAACTTGATGAAATAAATGATATTGATGAAGAAGAAAAAAACAAGAATGTTGGAGAAATATATAATGACTTAAGACATAGTCTAAAATTTATATTTAGGTCAAATAGACTAAGAGCATTACTTCTTATGTCTGCAATAATAATAGGACTAATTAGACTGATAGGCTCATTCTATCCACCAATGCTTGAAAGTATAGAATGTTCTGCAACACTAATCGGCATATTTAGTGCAATATTTGAATTAGTAAAAGGTTTTTCGTCAAATAAATCAAATGAGTTTAACAAAATATTTAAAAATAAAAGCTATACTGTAATAGTATTAACAATAACAATATCAATGATTATTTCGGGAGCTGTGTTATTATTTGATTTGCCTTATAACATACAATTAACAATTGTTGTACTTTCCTTTGCATTAATATATATTGCAAAAGGATTTTATCAAGTATTAAGGAGTAGATACTTAAATAATTTTTCTAATTCAAAAATTTTACACAATTTATACTCTGTTGATACTATATTAGAAAATTTATCAAGAATGATAATGACTTTTGTAGGGTCTTTAATACTCATGGTTGAAGATGTAAAGTATGCTATAATGATTCTTGGTATTATTTTTACTATAATTGCAATTTTTGTTTCAAGATATATGAAAACAAGAGTTGGATTAAAACCAGAACAATATAAAAGTGAAGATATAAGATTTGAAGGATAATTGACAACATATTTTTTTTGAATTAGAATAACAATTGTAGAGATATTAGAAATAAAAGGAGGAAAATAAAATGTCACTAACACAGGTAATAAAAGATGAAGGATTAGATAAAGACAATAAACCATTACTTATTTGGAAATCGCCTATAGAAGACTTTAACACAGGTTCTCAACTTATAGTACATGAATCACAAGAAGCAGTTTTCTTTATGAATGGACAAGCCTTAGATCTATTTGGCCCAGGAAGATACACTCTAGAAACACAAAATATGCCACTTTTAAGTAAGTTTTTTAATAAAGCTACAGGAGGTGAAACTCCATATCACTGTGAAATTTATTTTGTAAACAAAACTGAACAAATGGCTATAAAATGGGGGACAGATTCCCAAGTACAGTATATGGAGCCTGAATATAAATTCCCATTAAATATTGGTGCAAGTGGAGAAATGACATTAAGTGTAGCTGACTCTAGAAAATTATTAGTAAAAGTTGTAGGAACTGAGGACAAATTTACTCAAGAAGATTTAGTACGAAAATTTAAAGCATTTTTGATGGTAAAAGTAAAACCTTATCTTGCAAAAACAATGCAAGAAGCAAAATTTTCAATTTTTGAAATTGACTCACATATGGGTGAATTATCAGAAGAACTACATAAAGAGCTAATTGAAGATTTTAAAGACTATGGATTAAATTTAGATAGATTTTTTGTAACAACAATTGCAAAACCTGATGGTGATGAAGCTTATGAAAAATTTAAAGAATTACATTTAAGAAATTATTCTGATGTTGCAGAAGCGACTTTACGTCAAAAAGTTGGAATAATAGATCAAGAGACAGAAAAACAGAAAACAATAATTGAAGCTGAAGCTGCAGCTGAAAAACGTAAAATCGAAGGATATACATATGAACAAGAACGCTCATACAATATTGGAGAAAAGCTTGCAGAAAATGAAGGTGTAGGAGAATTTTCTAATATGGGTGTGGGCTTAGGAATGATGACAGGAGTTGCAGGAACACTTGGAAATACTGTAGGAGAGACTATAGGAAAAACTGTAGAGCCAATGAAACAAGATAATGAAAAAGAAGATGATGAAATGGTAGCATTTAAGAAAAAACTAGATAAGCTAAAAATAATGAAAGAAAACGGAATTATAACAGAAGAAGAATACGAGCAAGAAAAGAAAAAATTATTGGAGAATTTATAGGGGGGAAAATATTGTGAAAACAAGAAACCAAACTGCATTAATATCTATTATAATATTTATAGTATATAATATAGCTATGTTTATTATGCCAGCAATTAGAAACATAACATTTTGGGTAGCATTTGGATTTTCAAATTTATCTATTATTATTTCAAGTTTAGTTATATTAGGTACTATTGATAGCATGCAAATAAAAGAAAAATTTAACGGTATGCCAGTTGTTTATGCTGCTAGGGCATATTTTATAGTACAGTTAATTATGGGATTTGTTGAAATATTAAGACCTGTTAATTTCAGAGCATCAATTTTAATAAATGTTGTAATACTTGCATGTGGAATTATAAGTTTATTAATAGTAAGTGCTGGTAAGAAAGAAATTAATAGAGTAGAAGAAAAAGTTCAAGAAAAAGTTTTCTTTATAAAAGAATTACAAACTGATGTTGAAATTTTATTAGAAAAAATAAATGATGAACAAACCAAAAAAGAACTTAATGCACTTGTTGACACAATTAAATATAGTGACCCTATGAGTCATTCACAATTAGCTACAATAGAAAATCAAATAAATATAAAAGTACAAGAATTAAAACAAAATGAACATGACAATGAAGAAATAAAACAAAAATGTAGTGAACTTCAACAACTATTTGCAGAAAGAAATAAAAAAGCAAAACTATATAAAAATCAACCAGAACAAAACATAGAAACACAAAAACCATTAAACTTTAGAGTGATAATTTCGGTTATAATTTCAATATTAGTTTTAATTGGAGTTCTTGTAACAGTGTACTATACTATAATTATTCCAAATAAACAATATGAAGATGCAATGAAATTGTATTATAACAAGCAGTACATACAAGCAAGTAATGCATTTGCAAATCTTGGCGACTACAAAGACAGTTTAGATAAGCAAAAAGATTCTATGTATTTATATGCAATAGAATTATTAGACAAAAAAGACTTTGACAATGCAATAAGAGAATTTGAAAAATTAGAAGACTATAAAGACAGTATAGAAAAAATGAATGATGCAATATATCAAAAGGCATCAGAATTGTATAGTAATAAAGAATATTCAAAAGCTGCTGATGAATTTTTAAAACTAGATAATTACAAAGATTCAAAAGACAAATTAATAGAAATATATAATTTGTTTGGTGAAGAAGATGTAATATATTTCGGAAAATATAATGGAAAACCTATTGCATGGCAAATTTTAGATACAAGAGAACACAAAGTACTATTAATAGCAAAAGATCCAATTGATGAAATGGCGTATAATAGCGAATATAAATCAGTAAATTGGGAGGACTCATCTATTAGAAAGTGGCTAAATGATGAATTTTATAATTCTTTTGACCAAACTGAAAAAGGTAAAATATTAAAAAATACAGCAGAAATAGATGATATATTCTTACTTTCAAATGATAATATAAAAAGTTATCCAAAACTAAGAAATGCAAGTTCAACATGGTGGATTGAATCTACAGGTGAAGATGCTACAAAAGCAATGTATGTAACAGAAGATGGAAGTGTTAATACCAGTGGAGATGTTATAACAAAACTACACGGAGTAAGACCATCAATTTGGTTAAATTTAGATTAACATAGGAGAAAAAACATGGTATTTAAATGTAAAATATGTGGTGGAGATTTAGAAATAAAAAATAATAGTAGAATTGCTGTTTGTGAATATTGTGGAACTAAGCAAACATTACCAAACTCAGAAAATGATAAGGTACTCAATTTATATGATAGAGCAAACCATTTTAGACGTAATAATGAATTTGATAAAGCTGAAGCAATATATGAAATGATATTAAATGAAGATACAATGGATTCTGAAGCGTATTGGTCATTAGTTTTATGTGAATATGGTGTTGAATATGTTAAAGACCCCAAAACACATGAATATATGCCAACCTGTAATAGAACAAAAAACACTTCTATTCTAGCAGACGAAAATTTCAAACAAGCAATTGAATATGCTGACGATGAACGAAAAGAATTATATAAAGAAGAAGCGGAAAAAATTAATACTATTCAAAAAAGAATTCTACAAATATCTAGTAAAGAAGAGCCATACGACATATTTATATGTTATAAAGAAACAGATGAAAGTGGTAAAAGAACAGAAGATAGTGTTATAGCACAGGAACTATACAATAAATTACAAAAAGAAGGATATAAAGTGTTTTTTGCAAAAATAACACTTGAAGATAAAATTGGAGAAAGTTATGAGCCATATATTTATGCTGCATTAAATTCTGCAAAAGTAATGTTAGTAGTAGGAACTAAAAAGGAATATATTGAAGCTACATGGGTAAAAAATGAGTGGGGTAGATTTTTAGCATTAATAAAAAACGGAGAAGAAAAAACATTAATACCTTGCTATAAAGATATGGATCCATATGAACTTCCAGAGGATTTTGCAAATTTACAAGCTCAAGATATGGCGAAAATTGGTGCAGAACAAGACTTACTACATGGTATAAGTAAGTTAAATATAAAGAATAAAGGGAAAAGTTTTGAAATTCCATTAATCGTAATACTTGTAATAATACTTGTTATGCTTGTTGGAGGATATGCTTTTTACAAAACTAGAGGAAAGAAAGGAAATTCTTCTAGTAGTTCAACAAACACTACTCAAAGTGCAAAAGAAGAAATTTTAAGGCAAGATATAAATTCTGTTTCAGGATATGTGTTTAATGCTAAAGTTGATGACGTAAAAGAAAAGGTAATGAAATTAGTAGAAGGTACACAATATGACTCTGCTTCTGAAGGATATTCGATTACTGCACAAAAAAGATATGGACTTGATGTGGAATATATTGGAATAGGATGGCTTGAGGAAGATCCAGAAGGTGAAGAAAGCTATGATATGTCTGAAGATAAACAACATGTTGTAGGAATACATATATATTATAATAATGAAGGATATGTTGAAAGAATAGTTTGCTTCCCAACACTATATGGAAGTGGTGATACATCAGGAGTGGTAGTACCTGAAAATTTATATAATGAAGCTAAGAAAGCACTAGGTAGTGAAAGTGATGAATGGCAAAGTTTAGTCAATTCAGGAACTATAAAAGAAGAAATAACTGATTTATTGGATACTTATACTAATGCACAGATTTCAGATGGAAGATTATATGCAGGAATGACTAGAACGCTATTTATAAACTATAATAAGGAGTAGAAAATGAGTGTAGAAAATAAAATAATAAAGATTCTTATTGCACTAATAATTATTTTTATAATTTCAGTAATCACATATGAATCTATTACTAGCTATTTTATTCCAGAAAGTAAATATAAAAATGCAAGTACTCTTTTTGAAGAAGAAAAATATGAAGAAGCAATTAGTGCATTTGATGAAATAAAAGAATACAAAGATAGCACAGAAAAAATTGAAAAATCCAACAGCAGAATACAAGAAAAAAAATTAGACGAATTAAGAAAATATATAGGAGCATATAGACATGTAGAATATAAAGTTAACCCTGTTTTTAATGAAGAAGAACCTTATGGAGATACATTACAAATAACAAACTTAAGTGCCTCTGATGTAAGAATATCATTTGATAGCTATAACGGAAGCCGTGTAGCAGGTTTTACTTCAACAGCTAAATTAAATGGAGAGAAATATACATTTACATTTACAGATAGCTGGTATAATACAGGAAAAGGAACTTTAGCATTTGAAGGCGATGTAATAAAACTAAATATTGAAATTACTAAATTTGATGAAGGTGCAAATTTTGCAGTAAATGAAGGAGATATGGAATTTATATTATCAGAAAAAACACAATTAGACACGTAGAATAATAAAAATGGATAGATATTAGTTCTTAATAAAAACAAAACTTAATATCTATCCATTTTTTATTAAAGAATGTTAATTACCCTTTTAATAATGTCAGCCACAACCAATAAATATTTTGACACATAGTATATATGTTTAGTTTACTAACACTTTTATCAGCAACAATATCACTTGTTGCAATTATTTTATCATTTAGAGTATATTTTACTTCACCAATTTTTTGTCCTTGTTCTATGGGAGCAGATAAGTTTTCTTCAATATAAACATTTTGTATAATACTTGATTCTTGACCTTTTTCAATTAGTACACCACTATTATCTGAAAAAATCCCTTGCACACTTGGAATTGTACCTTTTGAAACATCGACTTCTTTTAAAACATCGCCTTTTTGGGCAAATTGTTTAAAAGTAAAATTTGCAAAACCATAATCTAACAATTTGGATGCCTCATCAAATCGAATTTTAGAAGTAGGCCCTTTCATAATAACTGCTACTAAAGACAAATCATCACGTGTTGCAGAAGCAGATAAATTAAATAATGCTTGGGAGGTAGAACCTGTTTTTAAGCCAGTAGCACCTTTGTAATTTCTAACAAGTTTATTAGTATTTACAAGTTCAGATTTACCATCACGCAAACTATCCATCCATATAGTAGTATATTTTGTGATTTCAGGATAATTATTTAAAAGCCTGCAAGACATTAAAGCTATGTCGTAAGCAGAGGTAACATGACCATCTTCGTCTAATCCGTGACAATTTTTAAATGTTGTATCATTCATACCAAGTTCTTTTGCTTTTTCGTTCATCATATTTACAAAAGCTTCTTCAGAACCTGCAATATATTCGGCCATAGCATAAACACAATCATTTGCACTTCCGAACACAGATAGCTTTTAACATATCATCTACACTCAAAGTCTCTTTTGTATCCAACCAAATTTGAGATCCGCCCATACTTGCAGCTTTTTCACTACAAGGAATTTGATCAGATAGTTGTAGTTTGCCACTTTCAATTTGTTCCATTATTATTAAAATACTCATAACTTTTGTAACACTTGCTGGTCGTAGTTTTTCATGTATATTATGTGAATATAAAACTTGACCAGTTTTTTGCTCGACCAGTATTGCAGAACCAGATTCTAAATTTAAAAAGTTACCTTCTTTATTATTACCATCTGTTGCAGTTATGGATGAAGTAGGAGATGTTTGTTCTATTGGAGACCAAACATATGCGTTTTCATTTGTAGAAAAGCAAGGAAATATTATACAAAAACAAAGGAACATACTTAGCAGTATTGAACTTAGAATTTTATATTTATACATAAAATTACCTCCATTAGATAATAAAAATATATGCAACAAGATAATATTTATTCAACCTTAACTAATCTGATATTAACAGAATCAGAAGTATGATTTGCTTTTATTCTAACTGTACTTCCAGTATTATTTATAAATTTAAAATCATAGGTTCCATAACTTACTGCAGCATCTTTTCCTTCTGCTATATATGGAACTTTATTACTATGTTCATGACGCTCTGTAACCTTAAGATTAGGAACTTTTAGAACAGCATTATAAAGTGTTGTACTTACTTGACAATTCCCACCACCATAACCTTTTGTTTTTTTGCCATTAGTAAAAATATCAGCTTTAGTATATCCCTTACTTGGAGATGCACGTCCTACAGTATTACAAAAAGAAAAGGTTTGTCCGTTTGGAACATCAGTATCATTTAAACTAGAACATGTAATTGTTATATTGTTTTGTCTACTACTATCTTTAGTATATATTTTAGTTGAAAATGATGCAATCTCTTCAGTTTCAACAGGTGTATGCTGCATTTGCTGCTGGGCTGATTTATTTTCTACTTGATTTTGTTCTTGTGCATTTTCAGTATTTTGTTCAGTTTCGGTTTGTTGAGTATTATTTTCAGCAGAAGTTCTTTCAGCTTCATAATTATTATTTTTATTTGTGCTATTATTTGTAATATAATAGTATATTCCTGTGCCAGCTAAAACTAAAACAATAGCTATAATAACTACAATTGATTTTTTCATAAAATATTCACCTCATAAACTATCTTAGCTAGTATTGTAACCAAAATCTGTATTTTTATTGACAAAAACTAAAAAAATAAGTATAATTAATAATGTAGAATATTTAGAGGAGAAGGGAAAATGTTAGCTAAATATTGGAAAAAAATTGGGTTGGTTATTTTAATATTAGCGTGCTTAATAAATATAATGTATAAATTAGTAAATAAAGTATCATTAAATAGTGAATTAAAGGCAACTGCAGAATATATGTATAATGAATATAAACAAGAAAAGAAAAAATAACCAGAAAACCTTGAAATGTAAAAAAAAATATGTTAATATAATATATGGCAAATTTATTTTAAGTTCGAGAAAGAGGTGAATACATAAATGAAAAAGGATTTACATCCAGCTTATGAAACAACAACAATCACATGCGCATGTGGAAACGTTTTTGAAGTTGGTTCAACTAAAAAAGATATGAAAGTAGATGTGTGCTCAAATTGTCATCCATATTGGACTGGTAATTTAAGACAAGATACAGTAGGTGGTAGAGCAGACAGATTTAAGAAAAAATATGGCTTAGCATAAAAACGGTCAAAAGGGACGGAGGATTTTGACATAAAAGTGGTCAAAATCCTCCGTCCCTTTTGACCGTTTTTGTTACATAATTGTTGCAAAATATGACGAAATATAATAAAATGGAGCATGTAAAAATGGAGGAAACTATGGAAACAAAACAATCAATAATAGAGCAAAAAGAATATATAGAAAAAGTAAACAAAGAAAATCAAAATAAAAACCTCAAATATAATATACTTACAATGGGATGCCAATTGAATGAAAATGATTCAGAAAAACTAAGTGGAATGATAGAACAAATGGGATATACCAAAACAGACAATGTTAATGAAGCAGACTTAGTTTTATTCAATACATGCTGTGTTAGAGAAAATGCAGAAGACAGACTTTTTGGAAAGCTTGGAGAAATAAAAAGAGTTAAAGAAGAAAAGGGAACAATAGTTGCTATTTGTGGATGTATGATGCAAGAAAAACAAATGGTAGAAAAAATAAATAAATCTTATCCATTTGTAGATATTATTTTTGGAACCCATACTTTGCATAAATTTCCACAAGACTTATATGAAGTATTGCAAGAAAAAAACAGAGTAAGAGATATATTAGACATTGATGGAGAAGTGTATGAAGGGCTACCAGTAAAAAGAACAAGCAATACTCAAGCAAATGTTACAATAATGTACGGATGTAATAACTTTTGCTCATTTTGCATTGTACCATATGTTAGAGGAAGAGAAAGAAGTAGACATCCGGAGAACATAATTAATGAGATACAGGAATTAGCAAAAGAAGGATATAAAGAAATTACTTTACTTGGACAAAATGTTAATTCATATTTACGTGTTGAAAAATGGAAAGAAAATGGACTAGACTGGAAAGGAATAAATTCTTTTGCAACACTACTTCGAGCCATAAATAATATAGCAGGCATAGAAAGAATTAGGTTTATTTCGCCACATCCAAAAGATTTTACAGATGATGTTATAGAAGCAATTAGAGACTGCGATAAAGTATGTAAATTAATACACCTGCCACTACAAAGCGGAAGCACTAAAATGCTAAAAGTGATGAACAGAAAATATTCAAAGGAACAATATTTAGACCTAGTAGATAAAATGAAATCTCAAATTTCTGGAGTTGTATTTACAACAGATATTATCGTTGGGTTTGCAGGTGAAACTGATGAAGATTTTGAAGATACCTTAGATGTAGTAAATAAAGTAAAATTTGAGCAAGTATTTATGTTTATATATTCAATACGTCAAGGTACACCAGGAGCAAAAATGGAAAATCAAGTCCCAGATGAAATAAAACATAAACGTTTTGACAGGCTTAAGGAATTAGTTGAAAGCCAAGTAGAAGAGAACAATCAAAAATATATAGGAACTATACAAAAAGTTTTAGTTGAAGGAAAAAGTAAGAATAATCCAAACATGCTTACAGGCAGGACAGAAAGCAATAAGGTAGTAATTTTTGAGGGAGACGAAAATTTAAAGGACCACATAATTGACTTAAAAATAATCTCACAGCACATGTGGTATTTAAAGGGAGAAATTGCTTGACAAAAATAAAACGTATGTATAAAATAGTAGTGAACAAAAGAAAAGGAGAATAAAAGATGAATGCTGTAACCGCTGGGACTGTGACACACACACGGATACTTGTTAAACAATAAAACGATAATAAATAAAGCAAAAAGACATAGACTTTATGCTATTTTAGCATGAAGTTTATGTCTTTTTGTAGTTAAAGATAAATATAAATAGGAGGAATTTTTAAATGAAAAAACAAAATGGAATTACACTTATTGCTTTAGTGATTACAATTATCGTACTTTTGATCCTTGCAGGAATTACAATAGCTAGCTTAACAGGAGAAAATGGGATATTAAGTAGAGCATCAGAATCGAGAGATTCACAAAACAAAGCGCAGGTACAAGAAGAATTACAATTAATTGTAATGGAAAGCATGACTGAACAAAATGGATATGTTGCAAGTGAAGTAGCTGCTAAAATACAAGGAGCAACAGCAAGTGGAAACCAAATTTCA
>JAFWIH010000008.1 GCA_017533795.1 Clostridia bacterium
CAGGTTGCTTACGTATTACTCACCAGTCCGCCACTAAAGCCATTGTTATAAATCTTCATCAAGTCCCCTTGAACAAGTTCAACGTTCATATCAAAATCAGTATAACGACTTCCGTTCGACTTGCATGTCTTATGTGCGCCGCCAGCGTGTATCCTGAGCCAGGATCAAACTCTCATTTTATGGTATCTATAGTCTTAAAATATAAATCTAAATTTAAAGTTTTATCAAGCTCTTTTAAACTTCTTCCTTTTTTATTGGCTAAAAAACTTTTAAAAATAATTCTTACTTCGGTTTCTACTCTTTCGAGCTTTAACCGCTTAAGGTTATTTCTCAAAGGATTTATTGTTTACTTTTCAATGTACTTTATGTTACGTTCTCTGCAGAACGCTCACTTAGTATACAATGTTTTTTTTACATTGTCAACACCTTTTTTAAAAATTTTTTTAGAAATTTTTGGGTAAAAAATAAAATTAGTAATTTGACGTTTAATTCTATCCAGCATTTAAAAATTTATTACTAATTTCATAAATATTTTTTCCTCAGTGTTTGTCCTTACTAAGTACATTCATATAATATCATATTCAACCTATTATGTCAATATATTTTTAAAGAATTTTTTATATTTTTTTACTACTTAATAGACACCTTATATTTCAACAAGTATAAGGTCATCTCCAATACATTTTATGTTCTGCCATGGAATAACAATATCATTACTATTAGAAAACATACTAAGTAATTTATTGTTTCCTCCTGGTACTATTATAGATGTAATTATTCCGCTTTCTAAATCAGCACAAACATCTTGAACAAACCCTAGTCTTTTGCCATCAGTTATATTTACTACTTCTTTATGTTTAAAGTCTAATCCTTTATCTCCCATAAAAAACCTCCCCAAAGCTTACCACTATATATAGTATGTTTTTGTGGAGGTTTTAATGCTATTTTTTATATTATTTATTATTATCTCTATTTTTTTCTAGCCATTTTTTTGCATAAGAACATGTTGCTTGAACTGTACCATTTCTAGCTTTTATTTCATTTACTGCTTCTTGAACTAATTTTGATGCAATGCCTTTGCCTCTTAAAGATTCATCTACAAAAGTATGATAAATATTAAATATACCTTTTTCTATTTCTTCAAACTCAATTTCTGCAATAATCTTTGCATTTTCATCTTCTAAAAATATTCTATTTTTTTCTTTTATAAAATCCATATTTTAATACTACTCCTCATTAACATCAATCAAAGAAAACATTTCTTTATTGTTATTTAGTTCTACAATATTCATAACAACGCCTTCTCCAACAACTATACCACTTAAGCTTTCAATTGCTTCTTTAATTGAATTAATAGTGTTACCTGTTGCATAAATATCATCAATAATATAGAATTTTTTATTCTTATATTCTTCATTTACTAATTTGGGTAATTCCAATATATCTTTTCCATATTCTTTTTCATACTCAAATTGTTTTTGTACTGTAGTTGGTGGTAATTTTCCTTTTTTTCTTACTGGAATACATCCAATATTTAATTTGTTGGCAATTGCTGTTCCAAATAGAAACCCTCTTGCTTCTGGTGCAACAATGTAATCTATGTTCTTATCTTTTAATTCTTCAACAAATTTTTCTATTATTTCTTTTAATGAATCTTTTTGTAAAATCAATGGCGTAATATCTATAAATTCTATTCCTTTAATAGGATAGTCTTTTTCCGTTCTTAAACTTAGTTTTGCTTTTAGTTTATTTCTTATAATTTTCATTTATAATCTCCCATTTTTACAATTATCTAATAAACTTAATTTATAATTTAAAACTATATGGAAGTAATTCACTTATAGTAAATTCTTTTATACTATTATCTTTGCCTACAATATATATTTTAAAATTTCTATCTACAAACTCGCTTATAAACTGTCGGCAATATCCACATGGCATACATTCTTCTATTATTTCCTTTCCCATTGGGCTACCTACAATTGTTATACTTTCAAATTCTTTTTCTCCTTCAGAAAGTGCCTTAGCAAAAGCTGTACGTTCAGCACATAGTCCCTGTATTCCATGATTTTCGATATTACACCCTAAATATACTTTACCACTTTTAGTTCTAAGAGCTGCCCCTACCTGAAAATTGCTATAAGGAGAATAAGCATTTAGTCTAGCATTTTTAGCAAAATTAATATCTTCACTATGCATTCTTCACACCTCCTATTCTTTTTGAGGCTTTATTAATCGCATTCTGCGGACATACTAGTCTACACAACTGGCATCCAACACATTTTGATCCATCTAAAGTAGGTTGACGTTTTTCATCAAATTTAATTGCATTATGTCCGCCATCTTTACAAGAAATATAGCATCTGCCACAACCTATACATTTCTCGTAATTAAATTTTGGAAATTCAATTGTATCTTTCTCTAATTTATCATTATCAATCAAATTGCATTTAGATATTCCTACAAAATCACTAACCTTACTATAATTTTTTTCTTTCATAAATATTTTTAGTCCTAGTATTAAATCATCAATTATTCTATATCCATATTCCATAACTGAAGTTGTTACTTGTACATTAGTACAGCCAAGTAGCATAAATTCTACAGCATCTTTCCATGAATATATGCCACCCATTCCACTATAACACATATCATTTAAATCTTCACAATTTGCCATTTCAGCAATAAATCTTAATGCTATTGGTTTTACAGCTTGACCTGAATATCCACCTAAAGATGACTTACCATTGACTTGTGGTTCTGGTACAAGTGAATCAATATCAACATTTGTTATACTCTTTATTGTATTAATTGCAGCTATTCCGTTTGCTCCCCCTCTTTTTGCTGAAATAGCAGGAACACGCATATCTGTAATATTTGGTGTCATTTTTGCTAAAACTGGAATATGAGTACTGTTTCTTACAACTTTTGTATATAATTCTACTGTATTAGGGTCTTGTCCTACATCAGAACCTGTTCCTTCATATTTCATATTTGGGCAAGAAAAATTAAGTTCTATTAAATCTGCTCCAGCTTTTGTAGCTTCTTCGGCTAAGTATTTCCATTCTTCTTCATTTCTTCCCATTATTGACGCTATTACAACTTTGTTAGGGAATTCACTTTTTAGCTTTCGTATCATTTCCATGTTTTCTTCTACTGAATATTCTGATAATTGTTCAATATTTTTAAATCCAATAAATGAACCATTCCAGTCTTTTAATGCTGAAAATCTTGGAGATGATTCATGAATAGGCATCAAACAAATAGTTTTAGTAGCGACTCCTGCCCATCCATGTTCAAAAGCTCTTTTACACATTTCATATCTACTTCCAACAATAGATGATGAAAGTAAAAAAGGATTTTCTAGTTTTACCCCACATATTTCTGTACTTAAATCAATATTATCTATATCTTCTTTATCATCTGTTACATTTATTAGATGTTCAAGTATTTTATCAATATTTACATTTAAAGGACATTCTTCATTACAATCAGTGTTTTTCTCAAAGCATTTTTTTTCATCACCAATTAATTGACGTGCACCTTTTACATTATCAAATTTTATAGCTCTAATAATTCTTTCTGGAGATATGTTTTTATATATTTTTAAACACGGAGCATCATGACAAAGTACGCATTTGTGAACTTCCATTTTATTCTCCTCCTATTTTATTATTATTAGAATTATATCATCAAATAATATTATTATCATTATTTTTATAAAAATTTTCATATTATTTTTCTTTATTTAGAACTTAAAGCATTTAAAACATTTGACCTCTTAAATATGCCATTTATTAAACACAAAAACAGTGCAGATACTAAAGTATCTGCACTGTGCGAGAGGCACTAAGCAAAGCCCGAACTAAACCGAGTCATCTGCCCTCCTTTTAAATTCATAAACGATTTAAAATATTGCTTCTCTAGGTAAAGCCTGACGTAATAATCATACGTCATCCTTTCTACTAAGGTCTTGCCTTACGAATAGGTATATTATACACTAGTTTTAAGTAAAAGTCAATACTTTATGTTAATTTTCTTTAAAAAATGGATAGAGAATTTACTCTATCCATTTTAGGAAACTTTCTACTTCTTCATCAACCTCTTAACAGCTGTATCAAAACTGTAATGAGAGTGACTATCCCAGAAGCAATAAGTTATGGCATGCTCCCAAGGAGTCTTAAAATCAAACTCACTCTCCTTTGAGATCTTGAAGAGTCTAAAGACACCATCACCTTCAGCCATTACCCAAATGATATAGTCCTCCCTCTCTAGCGAAAACCAAACATCTGCAGTATTTTCGAAGTTGTTTCTTTTCTGAATGTAAATCTTGGTAACCTCATTGAGGAAGTCCAACTTGGTTTCAAAAAGATTAAAGATAATTTCGCCCATAACCTCAACTGCCATTTTTCCTCCATATTTCGGATTTTTCCGTTGACATAATTATATCACGCAATGTAATAAATTGTCAAATAATTTTTCATTATTCATTTTAATAAGCATTTTTTATTTATACATCCTCTTAATACGGTTTATAGCACTTTTCTCTAGCCTAGAAACTTGTGCCTGAGAAATACCAATCTCTTCTGCAACTTCCATTTGAGTTCTGCCATCATAAAAGCGCTTTGTAATAATCATTTTCTCTTTATCATTTAATCGCTTCATAGATTGTTCTATAGTCATCTTCTCTGCCCACAACTCGTCTGTATTTTTTGTATCTTTTACTTGATCCATTATATAAATACTTTCCGCTCCATCATTATATATTGGCTCTTGCAATGATACGGGGTCTTGTATTGCATCAAAACTAAACGCAATTTCTTCTCTTGTTACACCTAATTCTTTTGCTATTTGCTCAATTGTTGGTTCTCTGTTATTTTCTTTTGTGTATTTCTCTTTAAACTGTATTGCTTTATAGGCTAAATCTCTTACAGATCTACTTACTCGTATACTATTATTGTCTCTTAAATATCTTCTAACTTCACCAACTATCATCGGCACTGCATATGTTGAAAACTGTACATTTTGTGATAAGTCAAAATTATCCATCGCTTTTATTAAGCCTACACATCCTACTTGAAATAAATCATCTGCGCTTTCTCCTCTACCATAAAATCTTTGTATTACGCTAAGTACCAATCTTAAATTTCCTTTTATAAATGTATCTCTTGCTTCATTATCTCCTTGCTTTATTCGTATAAATAATTCATCCTTTTCTTGTTTGGTAAGTAACGGTAATTCTGAAGTATTCACTCCACATATTTCTACCTTGTTTACCACTTAGAAAAACCTCCACCTGAAAATGTTGTTATTTTTATTATTTCCAAATGAAGTTTTTTTATGCTTTGTTTATTTTTTTAGCTATAATTTAAACAAATTTTACATAAGAAAAGGCCACCCAAAACGCAGGTGACCTATCCTGGCTAGTTGGGACAGTATTTTACCAGTAAGGTTTTGCCCTTTCCTGCAAAATCGCATCGAAGTGCTTCAAAAGTCCCTGAAGCGCATGTGCTGTCATCTCTCTTGTGAGGAGTTTTAGCAAAACCTGTTGCACTGCACCTGTAGAAAACTCTCCACTAAGTGTAAGTGCTTCCCAGAGTATACTTGAGAGTTGGTCATAATCTCTTCCAGTAATGCCACGGAGCTTCATGAAATCATCTGTAGATATAACACAATCCATAAGCTCCTTCACAAACTTTATGGATTCTTCCCTTCTCTCTCTCCGAAGCTTCTCATACTTACGTTGACTAGAGAAACCACTAGAGTGCCCACTCTGATTCTCAGATGCCTTTTTGGCCATCTCAGAAACAGTTCTGTCATCAACAAGATAGTGCACAACTGCGTATGTAAACGCTCTATTTACTCCACTCTTAGTCAAATCGTGTTTCTCCATTAGGCATCCAATAGTATCTGCTGTCCAGGCATACTCCTCTGCTACCTCCTTACAAAAGCTGTTCAGTTCACGCACTGTCTTACTCTTCTGCAGGTCACTAAAGTTCCTAGCCATTTGTACTCCTTCCTCTATCGGAATGACTATTTATATTATAACATTTTTTTCTTATTATGTCCACCTTACCCTGTTTTACTCATTATGTCCTTTTTCATTTTTCCAATTATCTTTTTTTCTAATCTAGAAATATAACTTTGTGAAATCCCGCAGTTCATCTGCAACCTCTTTTTGGGTTTTTTCATTTCCATTTATAAATCCAAATCTCATTTCCATTATGTTCTTTTCACGTGCATTTAATTTTTCTATTGATGCTTTAAGAAGTTTCCTATCTACTTCATCTTCTAATCTTCTTGATGTTACGTCTGGGTCTGTTCCTAAAATATCTGAAAGAAGTAGCTCATTTCCATCGCTGTCTTTATTAAGTGGTTCATCGATTGAAACTTCCCCTTTTGTTTTATTATTTCTTCTTAAAAACATCAAAATTTCATTTTCAATACATCTTGATGCATATGTAGCAAGTTTTATATTTTTATCTGCCTTAAAAGTATTTACTCCTTTCATCAGTCCAATTGTCCCAATAGAAATTAAATCTTCAATTCCTATACCTGTATTTTCAAA
The DNA here is from genome assembly GCA_017533795.1 of Clostridia bacterium. Classification (GTDB taxonomy): domain Bacteria; phylum Bacillota; class Clostridia; order TANB77; family CAG-508; genus CAG-269. The sequence goes on from JAFWIH010000008.1 coordinate 6,569, forward strand.
TTTTTTTGCTATGTAAACAACAAGTCTTAAATTTCGTTCTACAAGTTTCTGTCTTACCTCTAAATTATCTTCTTCGTTGAGTTTATTAATTAATTTTTCTTCTTCTTCTGGTGATAAAGGTGGAGGAAGAGTCTGACTTCCAGCTATATAAAATATGGGTAAATATTCTAAATCTTCTTTATTTAGGTATTTAGCATATATTGTGTTTATGCTATTTTTCATTAAATCAACTATCTTCATATATAAAGCCTCCTTATAATAAGTTCATTCCTACAAGAGCTTTGTATTCTCCTCTTTTAGTTAATGATTTATCATAAATTCCTACAATAACATCTTGTTTAATGATTTCTTCATCTTCGCTCTCTATATTAATTTCATCTGCTTTTATACCTAGCAACATTCCGATTCTGTTTACCAAGAGATGAAAATGGAATTACCTTTAATTTTGACATATATTGTTCTTTGACATCCTTTGAAATTTTTTCTAACTCACCTCCTAATATGTTTTCTAGATTATTTAAAATCTGATTAGGCAGTATGTCATATAAAAGACTATGTTCTACAACAACTACAGGTGAATTACTTAGTGGATCTTTTAATAAGTTCCCTGTATCTATCATTGCAACTGTTTTTATTACTTTCTGATTAAGATTTATTTTTATATTACATAATAAAGATTTTTTTGATAGTTTTGTTTTGATAGTTTTGAAAGACGTACTAATCACCAAGAATCCTAAAATTGCTCCCAATAAAGCAACTTTAAATGGATATGTTCCCACATACACACCATTTCTCATAACTATGTCTTGCGGTTTTACAACATATATTAGAAAAAATGCTGCTCCTCCAAAAACAAAAGACGTCAAATAAAACAGTAGTAGTTGTTTTAACATTTTCTTTACAGTTTGTGGATTAAATGCTATATAGACTATAATAATTGATAAAATAATTTTAAGTACTATGTTAGAATATACTTTTAAAACTGATATGTATGTAACTATTGCATATACTGCACCTATTCCGCTTGCGATAATTAATCTAATATGTTTTGGTATTATTTTAGCTATAACTGCTGTTCCATATAATATAATATAGTTCATTATTATATTCTCTATAAATACAACATCTAAATAAATTGTCATAGTTACCACCTGTATTAATTATTATAAAGACTCTTTTTTAAAAAGTCTGTCTAATCTTAGTACCTTGTAAAAAATTATCAACCAATGGGGACTGGAAAACGGTCAAAGGGCGGTCAAAGGGGACGGAGGATTTTGACAGAAAATCTGTCAAAATCCTCCGTCCCCTTTGACCGCCCTTTGACCGTTTTCCAGTCCCCATTGGTTGCCCACTTGGTTGAACGCATTTAGTATTTTGGCTAAATTCCTAAAAATATTTCTGACGGTCTTAGCAAAGATATGTATAGTACAGCAATAATAATCAGCAATAAAATAATAAAAATACATATTTTATACCTTATTGGTGCATTCTCATACACATCCCGTCCTACCACAAAACTTTCAGGATTAAGCCATACCACTGGAGCAAGGACACAAGCCATTACACCTACAATTGTCAAAAATTCTGTTGATTCCATTTCTACTCCCTTCGAAAGTCGTTCAATTGTACTACTTTCTTCATGCCCAAAACCTACTATTATTCTATGCAATTAATTTTTATTATATGACTATTTAAAAAATAAAACCGCATCAAAAAATGCGGTTTTTTCTAGAATGTGTCATTTTACTACGTCCCAATTGACAATTGACACATTAAATATTTTTATTTTTATTTTTTCTTAAGAAAGAAGGTATGTCTAAATCTCCAGATGAAGAGCTAGAATCTGTGTTTGATGGAATAGAGTTAACTTTCTTTTCCCATGTTTTAGTAACTCTATCACTAACACCTAAACTAGAAATTGGTTCATTTTTTTCAAATCCTGTAGCAATAACTGTAATTTTTATTTCATCATCCATTGTAGGATCTGTTACTGTACCAAATATAATATTTGCTTCCGGATCTACGCTTCTTTGTACTAATTCAGCAGCAGTATTTACTTCGTGTAATCCTAAACTTTCTCCACCTGTAATATTTATAATTACACCTCTTGCACCTTCTATTGAAGTTTCAAGTAATGGACTTTGAATAGCTTCTTTTGCTGCATCTTCTGCTCTATTTTCCCCAGATGCAGTACCTGTTCCCATATGTGCCATACCTGTATTTAACATTATTGTTTTTACGTCCGCAAAGTCTAGGTTTACTAAACCTGGTATAGCAATTAGGTCAGATATACCTTGTACACCTTGTCTTAACATATCATCAGCAAGTTGAAAAGCTTCTATTATTGATGTTTTTCTATCAATTATTTGTAATAGTTTATCATTAGGTATTACAACTAATGTATCAACTTTACCTTTTAAGCTTTCTATTCCACGTTCTGCTTGTGATAATCTTTTTTTGCCCTCAAATGTAAATGGTTTTGTAACAACTGCTATAGTTAATATTCCCATTTCTTTTGCTACTTGTGCAACTATAGGTGCAGCACCTGTACCAGTTCCTCCACCCATTCCTGCTGTAACAAAAACCATATCGGCTCCTCTTAATACTTCAGAAATTTCTGCTCTACTCTCTTCAGCAGATTGAGCTCCAATATCTGGATTAGCTCCTGCCCCTAATCCTCTTGTTATTTTTTCCCCTATTTGAATTTTTGTCGCTGCTTTTGAAGTTTGAAGGGCTTGTCTATCTGTATTTACAGCTATGAAATCTACTCCTTTAATTCCTGAATCTATCATTCTATTCACAGCATTATTTCCTGCTCCTCCTACACCAATTACTTTAATTGTAGCAGTTCCATCCATCATTGTTACATTGTTTTCTTCATAGTCCATCATAAAGCCTTTTTCCTCCTTAAAAATTAAAATATCTATTATCACTTAAAATTAAAAACCTTTTATGAATAAAAAAATTCTTTTATTCTATTTAATAAATTTCTGATTGTACTTTCATTTGAAACTGTATCTATACTACTCGATACTGTCCTGGTAAATGGTCTTGATGCTATATATCTAACTAAAGCATAGCTAGTTCTATATCGTGGTTTTACGGTACTTATTAGTCTACCAGTAGATATTTTTACTGGTATATTAAGAATTATTTTTCCTGCAACATCACTTTTATTTATATTACTAATTCCCTGTCCTGTTAGAATAACATTATTTATTTTAGGTTTTATTCCCTGACTTGTTATATCTTTGTTTACAATTGAAAATATTTCCTCTATCCTTGCTTCTATAATTTCTATTAATTCTGAACTTCTTATTGCTTTGCTTTTTTGTTCATCTTTGCAAGTGTTTAAAATTATTTCATTATCATTGTCTATAAATGATTTTAATGCTAATCCATATTGTTTCTTTAGCTTATTTGCTTCTTCTTTTGATATATTCAATACAATTGAAATATCATTTGTAATATTGTCTCCTCCTAAGGGAATTGTATTTGTATATACAAACTTTGAACCTTCAAATACTCCTATATCTGTCATTCCTGCTCCAATATCTAAGAGCATAATATTGTCATGTAATTCATTATTATCTAAAACTAAGTTTCTTTCAGCAAGTGTAGTTGGAATTAAAGCATCTATTTCTAGCCCTGCCTTTTTAAAAATACTTGCAACTTGTCTTATATAACTTTTCTCTCCTAAAATTATTTGAGCATTTATTGTAATGCTTGAACTTAAACTTCCAACTGGATCTGAAACAATTTTACCGTTGTCCAATATAATTTCAGTTGGAACAATATCTATTATTGCTTTTCCATCAGGTACTTCTATATCTTTTACTTGAGCCATAGCACTTTGAACATCTCTTGCAGAAATTCCTGCATATTTATCTTTAACTTCTTTTACTATGCTATTTTGAACTATTGTTACATATTTGCCTGGAATTGTTGTATACGCTGAATTAATCTTTATATTTGCTTCATCTTCAGCATCTTGAATGGTTTTTGCTAAACTTAAAGTTACTTCATCTTCATTAATTATTTTGCCTTTTTTTAGGCCATTACACCTACATGAAGTACTGCAGATTGTTTCAATTTGTCCAAAATTATTTACCTCTCCAAGTACAGTGCATACCTTCGACGTCCCTATATCAATACCTACTATTATATCACCGATTGCCAAGATAATTCCCCCATTTGATATATGTATTTATCATAATGTAATATATATTACATTTTTAGACAAAAGTCAATAGAATTTGTTATATTTTTGTAACAAATTTGTAACACTTTTGTAATATAAATTGGCATTATTTTTTGTACTTATTTACTCTCTAAGGCTTGATTATTTTTTTCCTTTTTTTGTATTTTATCTGACCATTTATCCACATAATATCTTCTGATTATTGTTAAATTTGTGAACATTCTTCCTACAAATACAACTATCGCTGCTAAATATATATCCACATTTAATTTTTCTCCTAAATAAGTTAAAAGCATTGATAATATAGCATTGCAAAAAAATCCAGATAGAAAAATTTTTAAATCAAAATTTTTCTTTAATACAGAGCTTATTCCTCCAAAAACAGAATCTAGAGCTGCAATAACTGCTATAGCTAAATAGCTTGAATATGTGTAAGAAATTACTGGTGCATTAACTCCAATAATTGCTCCTAATAAACTTCCTAATATAATACCTAAATAAACCATCTTTTTCCTCCTAAATCTTTATTGCATATATTTGCTTTTTATTTCATCTTCATATTTATTTATATTAATTCTAGAACCCTTTTCTATAGATACTTCATATCCATAGCTTTTTAATTCATCAACGTATCCTCCACTTCCAAGAAGAGAGCTTTCAAGGTAAACCTGTGGTCCTATTGCTTTTATAACATAAGGTGAAAGTATTCTTTGTCCATTTATTTTAACAAAAGAATTATTTATTTCAACAATATCTGATATGTTTATTATTCTTTCTTCATTTATAGAAATAGCTTCTGCTCCTGCAAGTTTAAGTGCATTTACTATAACTAATAAATCATCTGCTGTAATAGCTGTATCATTATTTTGAGTTTCCTTTAAAGTTATAGTAATACCTTCTCCTTCAACATCAGTTTTTCCTAATTCAACATTAATTTGTTCTAATTCTTTTTGTAATAATTTGGATGTTTCATTATCAGATTTTTCTTTATCTCTGTACTCTTGTAAAGTTTTAGTAACTTCCTCATTTCTAGCATTAACATCTTCATATTTTTCTTTCCAGTTAGATAGTTCTGCTCTTAATTCAGATTCTCTCATGTTTTCTATTGATGTAATATCTGTTTGATTAACTACTTTAAACTGCATAAACATTACCATTGCAAGTACAAAACATGATACTCCAATACTAATGCTCATAACAATCTTTCCTTTTTTTCTTATAACCATTTTTCTTTCCTTTCATTATTTGCTTTTAACATATTTATAATTAATAGAGCCTGCATATTTTGGTATTGTGACATTTTTTGATTTTACAATTTCTGTTCCTATTCCATATTCTTGTAAGACACTCAAATATCCTCCTGGTCTTGATAAAGCAGCCAATTGTTCTGATAATCCAATAGCTTTAATTTCAAATGGAGCTCCAACCTTTTGGCCATTTATTTGGATAACGTTTCCATCACAAACTATTGCAGATGTTGAAACTAATCTTTGATCATTTATAGAAATAGCTTCAGCTCCTGCGTTTTTTAATTCATTTATTACACTTAGTACATCCATATCATGTACAACCAATTGACTAGTATCTATTACAGAATTTAAAGTAGGTGAAGTACTATCCTTTAATGTAACAATAACACCTTCTCCAGTAACTTCTGTTAGCCCTAATAATTTATTTCCTTCTTTTATTTGTTCTTCTAATTTTGTAAGTTCATCATTATTTCCTGTTGTACTTTCTCTTTCTTTTTCTAACTCTTCTTCTGCTTTTTCAAGTTCTTCATATTTATTATCATATCTTTCTTTATATCTTAAAACTTCATCCCTTAAGCTATTGACCGTACTACTTGTACTATATGAAGAATTTGTACTATTAATTGTCTTAATCTGTACGCAAATACCATATGTCAATATAGCTGACATTATTCCTAATGCTAATGCTACTTTTTTCTTATCCATTTAAATCACCTCATACTTTCTTCCTAAAAAATGGCTGAAATCCATTATTTAAATCTCCATTTACAAATATATCTCCTTCGTTTCCTTCTTCTGCCTCCAAAATTGCTTTAACATATAACATTTTTGTTCCCAAGTTCGAATTATTCCCCAAATGAATTGTTTTTGCCTTTTCAGCCATATAAATTGTGTATTCGTTTGTGTTTTCAACATTCATACTTGTTATAAATCTACTTATTTCATTTTCTTCACAACTAGATTCAATGCTTAAAACTACTTCTAAAACATTTAAGTCATCATTGTTTAATCTTTTGCCTGAACCTATATCTTGTTCTGGAGTAGTAAATCCTTCAATTATAGGTATTTCCTTTGTCTGATTTGTAACTTCTAAAATATATCCTTGACTATTTATATAAGCAAATTTGTCTAAAAGTTTTATCATATATCTTGGTTTTCTTTCTTTTATAGATATTTGCATTTTATTAGGCAAAACTCTTTTGACAGATACATCTTCTATATATGCATTTCCTTTAATATTCTGCTTAATATTAACTTTTACATTTTTAAACATATTTTCATTTAATTGAATTTGTGATAAACTAATTATTTCTTCTTTGCTAACTGTTTCATTGCCTATTACTTCTATTTGTGTAACATTAAATAATGGTGTAGTACATAAAAATATACCTGCTCCGACAATTAAAACAAATACTCCTAAAGCTTTTAGAATTTTTGAAGTCTTTTTAGGTCTAATCTTTTTCACTTTATTTTTTTCTTTGCCTATGTTTTTAGCTTTCTTAGTTTTTTTAGCTTTGACTTTTGCTTTTTTGTTTTCAATAGTATCTATATTTGAGACTACATTAACTCTTATAGTGTTTGTCCTATTGTCTATCTTTGATAGAGCAGTAGTGTCAACTGCTCTATTCTTTGATATTTTATTCTTTTTATTCTTCTGTTTCTTTTTTATAGGCAATTTTTATTCACCTTCTTTTAGATATATTTTTGCTCCTAAGCCGGTTAATTTTTGTTCTAGATTCTCATATCCCCTTAATATATAATGTATATTTTCTATTCTTGTTTCTTTTTTTGCAACCAATGCTTCTATTACCATTGCCATGCCTCCACGTAAATCTGTTGCTTTCACTTTTGTCCCATGTATTCTTCTAGTTCCATCTATAATTGCTGTTCTACCTGATATTGTTATTTTTGCGCCCATTCGTTCAAGTTCTTGAACAAACTTATATCTACTTTCAAATACATTTTCTTCCACAAGTGAGGTTCCTTTAGCAACTGTTAGCATTGCTACAAATATGGATTGCATGTCTGTTGGAAATCCAGGATATGGCATTGTTTTTACATTAACAGCTTTAATTCTTTTTGGTGCTACAAGTTCTACAAAATCTTTTCCAATATTAAGTGAACATCCCGCTTCTTCTAATTTGTTAAGTATAGGTGTAATATGCTCTGTCTCTAAATCTAACACTTTTATTCTTCCGCCAGTGGCTGCTCCTGCACATAAATATGTTCCAGCTTCTATTCTATCTGGCATTATATTATAACTTACATCTTTTAATTGCTGTACTCCTGTAATTATAAGTGTGTTTGTTCCCGCTCCAGAAATTTTAGCTCCCATCCTATTTAAAAAGTTTTGCAAATCTACTATTTCTGGTTCACGTGCAGCATTTGAAATTACAGTTGTGCCAATGCCTAAACAAGAAGCAAGCATTATGTTTTCAGTTGCACCTACACTCGGAAAGTCTAAATCTATTTTCGTATTTTTTATTGTATCACATTTGCAACTTATATTTCCATAGTTTTTTGAAATAATTATGCCTAATCTTTCAAAACTTTTTAAATGAAGGTCTATTGGTCTTGTTCCAATGTCACATCCTCCTGGATATGAAAATACTGCTTGGTGGTGTTTTCCAATAATTGCACCTGCTAGAATTACAGATGACCTCATTTCTCTCATTAAATTTTCTGGTATTTCATATTTATGTACTTTTGATGAGTCTATAATTACTTTATTTTTACTTTTCTTTACGGTACAACCTAGCTTTTCTAGTATTTTATACATCATTTCTGTATCATGTATTTTAGGTACATTATATAATTTACTTATTCCTCCATTTAGCACTGTTGCTGCAATTATAGGTAATGATGCATTTTTAGAGCCTGATATATGTACTTCACCTTCTAGCTTTTTGCCTCCTTCTATACAAAAGTTTAACATTATATTCACCCTTTCTCGTTTTATATGGTATATATTATGTTTAGTTTTTATAAAGAGTGAATATGTAAAAATAGCACCTCTATATTGAAGTGCTATTTTCACTAAAGTATTTTGCTATTTCTCTATCTGCTTGGATAAGCTTTTGCATGCTAAACTTATGTAATTCATTTTCAAATAAGACTAGTTTTACGTTTTTGTTATTATTTGCAAATTCCACTGTATCTTCACATGGTGCTGTATCATCAATTGTTCCATGGTATATAAGCATTTTCTCCCTATATTCTCCTAATTTAGTAATATCATTTTCTTTTAATTCTTCAAAAAAATCATATTTTATTTTCATTGGTTTTTTATCTTGTCTATCGAGAATATATCCATGTTTTTTTATTTCTTCTATATCAGTATTTGCCATAAAAAATTCTATTATTTCATCCATTTTTATAGCTGGTGCTCTTAATGCAATTGCAAAAAAATTATGTTCTTTTTTCTTTAATCTTAATAATGTTAAATATGCTCCAAAGCTGTTGGCATATATTCCTATTTTTGCATTTGGGTATTCTTTTTTTATTGCATTTTCTACTAAATACAAATCCTCTAAACATTTTTCTACTGAAAAATCTTCAGGATCTATTCTTCTTTCTCCATGATATGGCCATGAAAATCTTGCATATGCTATTCCATATTTGCTTAAATCTTCTTCTATTAGCATCATCGCTTCACTGTCTTTACTACTATTAAATCCATGGCACGCTACCACAATTTTTTCTTCATTCCAGTTATCAGGAATGTTTATTTCTAATTCAAATATGTCTATTCTACTTTTTATTTCAATTATTTTTTTCATTATTTTCCTCCAAGTTTTTAGAAATAAAAAAGACCAAATGGCCTTTTTATTTATTTTATATCATTATAACTATTGTACTTTTTATATATATTATACGATGCAATTATTGCTATAATCATACAAGCAACCACTGTAATAATGCTATTTCCTGTTTTAGGTAGTATTGTTTTTGAAGTAGTTGAATCATTTGAAATATTTGTATTTTTATCGGTATTTGTAATTATATTATTTGATGTATTATTTGTATCAGGATTTACAGATGGCTTTTTTACTTCAATTTCTTTAGTAGCTCTTGTAGTTCCCTCTGTTCCTGAAGGATTATTTACAGTAATTGTCGTTATTCCATCTTTAAGACCAGTTAACTTACCTGAATCATCTATGGTAGCTACAGTTGTGTCACTACTTGACCAAGTAACTCCACTAAGATTACTTTCTTCAACAAACCAACCCAAGCTATCCGGCATATCTGGCACCATTAAATCATTTCCATATACTGTAACAGCATATAATTGAAGTGTTTCACCAACTTCAACTGTAGTTTTTTCTTCTAAATTTACTTTATCTCCTACAGAATAATTATTTGAAGTTATTTTAAGCACTGGTAATGTTATTGCATATGATTGTATATTAATCACTATAATCATAAAAAAAGCAATTAAAAAACATATTATTTTCTTATTCTTCATGTTAAATCTCTCCTTTTTCTTTTGAATACAATTTATATTATATATATACATATTAATATAAAAAATTCAAGCTTTTTTCCAAAAAAATCTTGAATTTTTTTATCTCTCTTCTACTTCATTTTTTTCTTTATTTCATTAGCTAAGTTTTTATTTATGCCAGAAACTTTTGTAAGTTCTTCCATACCTGCTTTTTTTATATTCTCAACACTGCCAAATTCTTTAAGAAGTGCTTTCTTTTTAACTTCACCAATTCCAGGAATATCATCCAATTCTGATTTAGACATTTGCTTATCTCTTAGTTTTCTATGATAAGAAATTGCAGTATCATGAACTGTATCTTGGAACATAGTAATTAAATTCATTAAGTTTTCTGAAATTTTAAGTTCTTTCCTATTTTCATCCATCAATGCTCTTGTTTGGTGTTTATCATTTTTTACCATACCAAATACAGGAATGTTTACATTGTATTTTGCAATAGCCTTTTTTGTTGCCCTAATTTGTGTTATTCCGCCATCAGCAAATATAACATCCGGAAGTTTTCCAAACCCACCTTTTGGATTTTCTATGGAATGTTTTAATCTTCTTGTTACAACTTCTTCCATGCACTTAGGGTCATCTTGGCCAAATACTCCTTTTATTTTAAACCTTCTAGACAAATTCTTTTTTATAACCCCATCTTGCATTACACACATACCTGCGACCATGAATTCTCCGGAAATATTTGATATATCATATGTTTCAATTTTTCTTGGCATATTTTCCAGTCCTAAGACTTCTTTTAGTTCTAATAATATTTCTGTTTTGTCTTTTTCTTTATTTTCCAAGGTTACTTTGCTGTTAAGCTCTGCCATTTCTACAAATCTTAACTTTTCACCTTTTTTAGGGCTCTTTATTTCCACTTTTCTTTCCGCAGTTGTTGATAACCATTTTTCTAGAGCTTCTTTATCTTCAAGTTCTTCTCTTACCATTATTTTATTTGGTAAATTGGGATTGTCCAAATAATACTGCTTTATAAATCCTGAAATTATTTCTTTGTTATCCATGTCAACTAATTCAGGAAAGAAATAATGCTCCCTTCCTATCATCTTGCTTGAACGCACAAAAAAAATCTCGATGCAAACTTGAAGTTCAGATTTTGCAATGCCTATTACATCTATATTATTTTCTGACATATTTGAAACCTTTTGTTTTTCTGATACTCTTTCAATTGCTATTTTTTTATCTCTTAGATATGCGGCTTTTTCGAAGTCAAGCTTACCTGATGCTTCTTTTATTTGTTTGTTTAAGTCTTTTACAATCTTATCTGTCTTTCCTTCTAATAAATCAATTATTTCATCAATCTGTTTTCTATATTCTTCTTTAGAAACGAGCCCAACACAAGGAGCCATACACCTTTTTATGTGGTAGTTTAAACATGGTCTTGTATTAGACTTAAATGTTCTGCATTGTCTTATCATGTATTTTTTCTTTATAAAATCCAGCATTTCTTTTGCACTACCTGGATTTGCATAAGGTCCAAAATATTTCGAACCATCTTTTACAAGTCTTCTTGTAATAAATACATTTGGGAATTCAGATTTAACATCTATTTTTATGTAAGGATATGTTTTGTCATCTTTTAATAAAACATTAAATTTAGGTCTATTCTTTTTTATAAGATTACACTCTAAAATTAATGCTTCCGCTTCATTGTCAACAACAATATACTCAAAATGATCAATTAAAGATACCATCTTTTTTATTCTTTCTGTTTTGTTGGTTTTTCTAAAATATGACCTAACACGGTTTTTAAGTACAACAGCTTTACCTACATAAATAATGTTGTCATCTTTATCATGCATAATATACACGCCAGGCTTAGCAGGTAGCTTTTTTAGCTCTTCCTCTATGTTAAACATAATTCCTCCATAAATAAAATGTGATGATATTAGGGACGGGTTTCAACCAAAACAAACCCGTCCCCATTGGTTGATCAATTTTTCTCTGAAACTTTTGGGACGTGTCCCCAAAAGTTTCTCAAAAATCATCTTATTCTACTGTTACTGATTTAGCTAAGTTTCTTGGTTTATCTACATCTAAACCTTTTTCTTTAGAAATATGATATGCAAAAAGTTGCAATGGTACAACAGATACTATTGGAGATAATAATGGGTTCACTTCTGGAACTTTAATAATCATATCAAACTTATCTGCTGGTAACTCTTGATTTGTTATTATAAATGTTTTTGCACCACGTGTTATAACTTCTTGTATATTACTAATTGATTTTTCCACAAGCTTAGGATCTGTTAGAATTCCAACAACTGTAATTCCTTTTTCTACTAAAGCAATTGGTCCATGTTTTAATTCACCTGCTGCATAAGCTTCTGAGTGAATGTATGATATTTCTTTTAGTTTCAATGATCCTTCTAATGCTACAGTTTGGTCTACTCCTCTTCCTAAGAAGAACATATCTTTTTCATTGTAAACTTTTCTTGCAAAGTCTTGAATTCTTTTATTACTCTTTAATGCATTTTCAACTTTTGCAGGTAAGCTTAAAACTTCTTGTTTTAAATCTTTCAATATTGCGTAATGTTCACTTTCTAAAATTTCTGCAAAGTAAATTGCAAGTATTGCAATAAGTACAACTTGTGACGTATATGCTTTTGTAGATGCAACTGCTATTTCTGGTCCTGCATGTGTATAAATTGAATAATCTGCTTCTCTTGTAATTGAACTTCCAATTACATTTGATATTGCAAGTGTTTTTGCTCCTTTAGATTTTGCAAGTTTTAGTGCAGCAATTGTGTCTGCTGTTTCTCCAGATTGAGAAATAAATAAACACAATGTCTTTTCATTTATTATAGGGTCTCTATATCTAAATTCTGATGCGATATCTACTTCTGTATTAATCTTGCATAATTTTTCTAACATGTTTTTTCCAACTAAACCCGCATGCATAGCTGTTCCACATGCTACAATATATATTTTGTTTATACTTGATAAATATTCTTTACTAAAATCTAAATCTTCAAAATAGCATGGCCCATCTTCTGGAAGTCTTGAACCTATTGTTTCTCTTATAGCATTTGGTTGCTCATAAATCTCTTTTAGCATGTAATCTTCATATCCATCTTTCTCTGCAGCAGTAGCACTCCATTCGATGCTTTCTAGTTTTTTATCTACTTTTTCTAAATTATCATTATAGAATTCTACATTTTCTCTTGTTAATACTGCAATTTCATTATCATCTATTAGATAGAAATCTTTTGTAAATGATAAAATCGCAGGAATATCAGAAGAAATATAGTTTTCTTTATATCCTTTTCCAATAACAAGTGGGCTATCTTTTCTAACAACTATCATCATATCAGGATGCTCTTTTGAAATAAGCTCAATCGCATAACTTCCCTTTAAGTCTTTACAAGCATTATTTACAGCTCGTAATAGTCTTTGTTCATCGTCTTTTTCATCTTGGTGATAATAATAATGCACTAAATTTGGAATAACTTCTGTATCTGTTTGTGAATAGAAGTTATAACCTTTATCTGTTAAAAATTTTCTTAAATCATTATAGTTTTCTATAATTCCATTGTGTACAACTGCAAACTCTCCACTATTGTCTTTATGTGGATGAGCATTTTCTTTTGATGGTACACCATGTGTTGCCCACCTTGTATGAGCAATACCTATTGTACCACTTAAATCATTTATTCCATCTATGTTATATAAATTATTTACTCTTCCCTTGTCTTTCATCACAGAAATAGCGCCATTTTCTAATACCCCTATTCCTGCTGAATCATATCCTCTATATTCTAGTCTTAAAAGTCCGTTTATTAAAATAGGACTAGCTTTTTGAGTTCCTATATATCCTACTATTCCACACATGTATAATCTACCTCCTTTTAATACTACTATATTACACTAAAAACATAAAAATTGCAAGTATTGTTAATTTACTAGTGTTTATCCGGATAAAAAACTTTAAGGCAATTAATAAAATAGCTCCAGGTACTCCTAAAATACCTATACATACTGCTGTAATAATATTTAATCCAATATGAAAACCATAAACTCCTCCAACTAGGTTTATTAAACAAATCAGTATTCCTCCAAATACTGAATTTATAATAAGTTTAGATATTGTTTTTATAGGAACTATGAATATCCTTCCAAGTAAAAATATTAAGCAAATGCATGCTAAATAAATAATTATATTTTGGTTCACTTTTTATCACCTCAAAAAAAAGATAGTAATTCTATATTACTATCTTTATGAAATAATTAGGACAAATATTCTTATCCTACATCTAGTTCTTCACCTAGTAGTTTTAATTTTATTTGATTTATCATATCATTTGTAATTCCTCTTGTTTTTGCTTGTTTAATTAAATAATTCAGTTTGGACTGATGTGCCTTTATTTGATATGTGTAATAGTCTATTAGCTCCTCCTCTGCAAATTGAAAATTACTATTTGCAGTATTCAGTTCTTCATTAACTTTTATTATATTACGTATTAAATCCATTTCTTTTTCGATATCCGTTTTGTCCACTATTCTACTTTCGCGTATATAGTCTTCTTGCATGTTTTTCTCCTTATTTGTTTTATAGTATTTTATTCAGGCTCATGCAATTTTATACATTTAATAGTATATCTTTATAACTGGTAACAGGAATTGCTCCATCTTTTATAAGCTTATTTGTTCCAACTGAATTAATTGATGTTATACTTCCCGGCACAGCATATACATCTCGTCCCTGCTCTAAAGCAAAATCTGCAGTAATTAAAGAGCCACTTTTTTCTTTTGCTTCTACTACAATTACTCCTTGACTAAGTCCACTAATTATTCTATTTCTTGCAGGGAAGTTTTTCCTTTCTATTTTGCTGCCTATGGGATATTCTGAAATAATTGCTCCACCATATTCTATAATTTTTTGTGCGATTATTTCATTTTCTTTAGGGTAAACAAAATCAATGGCATTTCCTAAAACAGCTATTGTTTTTTCTTTTGCATAAATAGCACCTATATGTGCAAAGCTATCTATTCCCTTAGCTAATCCACTTATTATATTAACTCCATTTTTAGCTAAATTGTATGCGAGATTTTTTGCAATTAGCTCACCATACTTTGTATTGTCTCTGCAGCCTACAATCGCTATACCAAAATTACCTAAAATCTCTTTATTTCCTCTTATATATAGTTTTTTGGGTGCATCATAAATTTGTTTCAATTGCTTGGGATAACACCTATCATTAATTGTAATTGTTTCAATTATAACGTCCATTTTTTTTAAATCCTTTCATTTCTTTGTAAAATCTTTATAGTGATGTTTTTTGAGTCCGTCCCCAAAAACATCACAGTTTGTTCAAAAAATTCAACCAAAACGAACCCGTCCCCGTTGGTTGAAAAAAGGAGCATTTAAATAAAATGCCCCTTAATTTATTTATAAAGTTTACTTGCAGCCTTAATTACATTGTTCATAAGCATAGCTACAGTCATAGGTCCAACTCCTCCTGGAACCGGTGTAATATAGCTTGCCTTATTTACTACATTTTCAAAATCTACATCTCCTACTAGTTTTCCATTTTCATCTCTGTTTATTCCAACATCTATTATAACTGCCCCATTCTTTATCATATCTTCAGTTATAAATTTTGCTTTTCCTACTGCAGCAATTACTATGTCTGCATTTATAGTATGTTCTTTTAAATTCTTTGTTCTTGAATGACATATAGTTACTGTTGCATCTTTGTTTAAACAACATTGTATTAATGGTTTGCCTACTATGTTGCTTCTACCTATTATAGTAACATTTTTTCCATTTAAATCAATACCATATTCTTCAAGCATTTTCATTATTCCATATGGTGTACAAGATACAAATGTGTCTTGATTTAAAGCAAGCTTCCCAACATTTAGAGGATTAAACCCATCTACGTCTTTTTCTGGTAATATTGTTCTAAATGCTTCATTAATATCTAAATGTCTAGGTATTGGACTTTGAAGTAGAATCCCATGTATATCTTTTTTGTAATTTAATACATTAATTAAGTCAATTAGTTTTTCTTGAGTAATACTTGAATCTAGTAGGTATTCCTCAAATTCTATTCCAACATCTTCACATGCTTTATTTTTATTTCTTACATATACTTTAGAAGCGCTATCATCTCCAACAAGTATTACTGCAAGCTTTGGATTTATTCCATTCTTCTTTAATTCTTCACACTCTAATTTTAAATTACTTCTTATTTTTTGTGCCAATGTTTTTCCATCTATTATAGTTGCCATGTTTTTGCTCCTTTGCAACTTTTATCAACAGCTATTATACAATAATACCATTCTTTTTTCAATATATTTATAAATTAACGTTATAAATATTATCTAGTCTGTATCCATTATCTTCATTAATTCTAATATTTGCATTTAAAGCTATAAGCTTTTCTTGAATAAATTCTACATACAATGGGATTTTTTCATAATCTTCTCCGTTCCATATTTTTTGTGATATTTCTTCTTTACTAGCTTGGCATTTTTGATTCTTTACTAAAAAATCTAATACTTGAGCTTCCTTTTCATTTAGATTTAATATAACTGAATCTTTAGATATTTCTAAACTTTTTTTATTAAATATTATATTTCCTATTCTATATTTTTCTTCTCTTTCATTGTTCATTCTTGTTTGTACTCGTATTCGTGCAAGCAATTCATCTTTTTCGAATGGCTTGGTTAAGTAATCATTTGCTCCAATGTCTAGCCCATATACTTTATCTTCTACTAAATCTCTTGCAGTAAGCATAATAATTGGTGTATTAACTCTTAAATTTCTTATCTCCTTTACCGCTTCAATTCCATTCATATTTGGCATCATAATGTCAAGTATTATACAATCATATTTGTTTTCTTTTACCATTTTCATTACTTCTAAACCATCAAAAGCTATGTCTACATCATAATTATGATTTTTTAATATCTTACCAATTGATTTTGCTAGTTCCTCTACATCGTCAGCTAAAAGTATTTTTTCTTTATTATCTTCCACTTTAACCTTCTCCTTTAACATTTGTTTATCATATTTCTAATTGCCATCATATTTATATCTGTAGTTGCTATTTCATTTGCACATCTTTTTAATTCTTCAACTATTATTTCTTGACTTTTTATGTTTTTCTTATATTTCATTTCATGTTCCAAACTTGACCAAAAGTCCATGGCTATCGTTCTAATTTGTATTTCCACATACACTCTTTGAATTATTCCCGCAATGCTTAATGGAACACTAAAAATTATATGATAACTTCTATATCCATTTTTTTTAGGATCCTTAATATAATCTTTTTCTTTTATTACTATTAAATCATCATATTGTTTTAATTTTTCTACTACTGCATAAACATCATCTATATATGCACACACAATTCTAATTCCAGCTGCATCATACACTTTTGAAAGAGCATTTTCTAAATTGACTTCTAAATTCTTTCTTTTTAGTTTTTCTTTCATACTCTCTTCTGATTTTATTCTTGTTTTTATGTATTCTATAGGATCTCTGTCATTATAGATTTTTTCATATTTTCTAATTACATTAAGTCTTGCTGTTATTTCTGTTATAACCGCTTCTAGCTTTATTATTTCATCTTTATAAAATGAAGTTTGCATATTGGTTCCTCTTTTCTTATGTTTGTTTTGATATGGTGATTATATTTTTGTTTTCTTAAAAATTGCTTAAAATAAGCAGAAAAAATTAGGGACGCGTCCCTAATTTTTTAAATATGGTAAAATTTTGAAAATGTAGTTTATATTTTCAACACAAAATAGAGTTCTATTTTTCATTTATTTATTTCTCATCTAGCATATTTTCAATATGATTTCTTTCTTCAACATCTTCTCTAAGTTCTTCTTCAAAACATTTTTCTGCAGCTGAAACTTCATCACTTGCTACAATACTTGGCTCTAATGTTGGATTAAATAATTCTAATGATTGATATCTATTTAAATAATCAGATATTACTTGTGGTGGTTGAGCTCCAGCATATTCATATTTATCAGCTTCATCTTGTAAACTACTTATAAACGATGCTAAACATTTTTTATATTGTTCTGGATCATTTTTTTTCATCATTTTCAATGAATTTTCTATCAAGGTATAGTTTTCTATCCTCTTATTTTCAGTAAAATAATCTGATTTAACTCTACCTTCTACATATTTTAATCCTATTGCATTGTTTTCAAATTTTACAATTATATCTTTTATTAATTGCTCTTTACTTTCTCCATCCTCAAGTTTCTTTTTTCCCATTAACTTTGCTTGCATATCTTCTACTTTGTTCTGTTCTTTTTCTGCAAAATACTCTCTATTTATTACAACAATTGGAATTCCTAATTGTGCCGCTGCTTTTTTTGTCATTTGCCATCTATCATCTTTTTCTCTTTTCTCTCGAATTTGCATTTCTGTCATTCCATCTGTCTTTTCTTCATCTATCCAAATAACATAATTTGGCATTCTCTTTCCAAATGTATTATTATCCTTATAAAATAATAATCTCTCAAAGCAAAATTCATTATGACCATGTCTTGTCATATCTATCATTTGCTTTGGTAATAAAAATTTGGGTGGATTAACTGTATCTGTATTTGTAGTATCAAAACTCATATTCGCATTATTTGATGATAAATCATTTGGGCCAGCTAATAGTATTCCATTTGCATTACTATATCCAAACAGTGGACCTCTTGGAAAAGCAATAGCCATTAACTCTTGAGATATAAAGCTTTCACAATTCCCATGATATTCAGAGCTTGGTCTATTTATAGCATCATAAAAATTATCTGGTTCTTGATATTCTGGATTATATGCTCCTTCAGATCTTGCAAACAATTGAAAATCTTCTCTTATTTCATACATTTGAATTTCATGAGTTTCTCCAGCTTCATCTATATATTGTTCACTTGGTAATATATTTTCTTGATGTTCTTGTGGCTTATATAGAGATTCATTATATACTTCTTCCATCATATCTATTAAATCAGTTTGGAATTCCACGTAACTCTTTAGTTCATCTGTACCATTTTTTGTTAAATACATAAATTGTTCAACATCATCACTTTCTAATACACTTCTTATATTGTCCAATCGCTTTTTTATCTGTTGTTGTTTTTGAGACAAGTTACTATCATCTATTTGAAAATCAAACTTTTCAACTAATTTTTTTGCACCTGCAAGGTCAATTCCATAAGTTAGTTCTAAAATTGCTAACTTTTTTCTTTCATCTTCACTTAAAGTTAAAATTCTGTCTGGTAAATTTTCTGTTTTACCTTCTAGTATTTGATTACAAATATCACTTCTTATTGTATTGAAATTTTTTAATTGTTCAACTGTCTTTATTCCAAATAAGTTATCACTTGAAGCTATTTCCTCTTTGTTTTGTAAAAGAAAATCTATTATATTTTCTATATCTTCTTCATTCATGCTTGTAAGGTTTAATTCGTTTAATAAATTAGAATAGTCTGACATATTTTCTAAAAGATTATTTAAGGAACTTATATCATTTGTTTTGGTCCATAGGCTTCTTATTATTTCTATATTTTCTTTATCTTTTATATTTTCCAAAAATTTTCTTTGAATATCTTCATAGTTTGACATCCTAGCTATAATATCAATTCCAAATTCATTAACTATCTCTGGAGTAATAATATCTAAATTAATTGTTCTTCGTAATGTACTATTTATATTTTCTAATTGTTGATAATTCTTTAATAGCAGTTCCATATATTCATCTGATTTGTCACTAAATACCAAATGTAAAATTTCACTTAATTTTTCTTTTGGTATTTCTATTGATAAATCAGTATATTTAAAAATATCTCTAATGCCATTTGGGTTATTTTGAAATCTATCTAGTAGCTCATTAAGTTTTATTCTTTTTATGTCCACACTTGTTTTTTCCCATGCTTCACTAACTAGTAGTCTTTCAGGAAATCCCCTTGCTTCATCTCCAAGTATACTTATAATACTATCAAAGTCATCCTTAGTTTGGATATTAGGATTA
This sequence comes from Clostridia bacterium, assembly GCA_017533795.1. Classification (GTDB taxonomy): domain Bacteria; phylum Bacillota; class Clostridia; order TANB77; family CAG-508; genus CAG-269. The sequence continues at coordinate 26,516 of JAFWIH010000008.1, forward strand.
GCATTTCTCCATAAATTCACAAAATATGTCCTTATTTCACATATATTAACGTAATCATTAGAAGATATCCATTCATTTAAGTTTTTAAGTTGTCGTATTATATCTTTTATTTCTTTTCCTTGTATCTCTTCACTTGAATTTGAAAAAATATGAATCATAATATTTATGTCTTCTTTTATGTTTCTCAATTGGTCAGTATCTATCTCATAGTAGTTTCCCCATGTATCTTCCTCGTCGATTTTCTCTTTTTTTTTCTTTTCGTACTCTATATAGTCATCTACTTTTTGTTTTAAAGCTCCAATCATAGCATCACTATGTTTTATTTGAATCTCTGTTTTTGTTCCTTTCCACATAGAAATTATATCATTACTATTTTCCTTTAAGTGTTCAAATAAATCATTGAATAGTTTCTCTTGCAATTCAGGTGTAGTTTCTCCCCACGCAAGCTCTATCCTATAATTACCTGATATTTCTCCCAATCTTTCTTCATTTGTAAAAGAAATCAATTTGTCAATAATAGATGGTATAAATATGTCCTTTCTTGCTAATTGTATTCTAGGATCAGCATTTGCCCATACCTGAGCTAAATCAATTCCTTTTGTTTGTTCAATTAAACTATCAAAAAATTCTATATTATCTAACTGAACATCTCCATTAGTATATATCCATATATGTACTAAATATTGTAAATTATCTCTATGACTGTCTATATAATCCATTAATAATTCTTTTTGAACAGATTTATCAACATATTGCCAATAATTATCTCCAGTGGCATTAATAAATGAAATTAAATCTTCATTAGACACTCTACTTATCATATATGTATAAAATTCTTTCATTCTCATTTCTACTTCTAATTGATTTGTAATTTTACTAATTTCATTTATCATTACTGTTAAATCTTCCGGAAAATCAGTTGTAATGTCTCCATTTGAAAAAGTATTAATTATTCCTTTTAATTCTCTTTCCGAATAAAATTCCATAGTTTCCTCCATATAATTTTAAGCTTTATTGTTCCTAAATAATATTTTTGTTTCCACTATTATCCGTCACTGTCTGTTTTTGAATATATCGTCTGGGTTGTATTTTCTCTTTTAATCATCACCAATAGGTTTGCTTTGAGACTCAAGCGATTGTATATATCTATTATATTCTACTTCAAATTCATCTGATTGCTTATAATACTCTGCTGCTTCTTCTGGTGTAAATGATAATGGTTGTTCTTTCATTTCTTCATAATTTTCCGGTTCTTTTTTATCTAATGCTCTATCAAGTTTAGCTTTTACTGTTTCTATAGATTGCTCTGCATCTCTGCCGTAAAGCATATCAAGTTTTCTATAGTATTCTATTGCTTCATCTACATGGTTAAAATCCATATTATGAGCAATCATACCGTTTTTTAGTACTTCTGCAAATCTACGTTGTGTTAATGGTTCTGTTCCTAAATCCCATCCTTCACTTTGTAATAATTCCTTTTCAATAAATGCTTCTTCGATTTTTGCCTCTAAATCTGGTATATCTATTTCTTGTAATTTTATAAAATCACTTATTTGCTTGATTGGTATTTCTTCACCTTCTTCAGCTAGGAAGAAAGCATCTTTCCCTTCCGTTCCCATTCCGACACATCTGTATATTAATTCTTCAACTATTTCTCCTCTTTTATCTGGATCTTCTTCTGCATTTATTTTTTGAGTTATTTGAAGCAAATCATCAAATTCTCTATCTCTGTTAATTATTTTATTTACTAATTGTATGTTATCAGCAATATCAATATTAGCTTTTAAAAATTCTATTAATCCCTGTTTACTATCTATTTTTACTAGCCTATTTTTAATTTCTAACGAATCCTCTAAGTGTATATATAATCCTTCAAGATTATATTGTTCTCCTTCATTAAGAACAGGTGTATTCTGCACAATTCTTATTATTGCATCTGCACTTTTGGGATAGTCTATACAAAATTTTAAAAGTATCTTTTTGTAATTATCCATTTCTTCAATAGTCTTTTCTTTTTTTGATTTATCATTTATCCCTTCGATTTTTTCTTTTAAATATAAATATTTTATTACATACATTTCTATTATTTCTCTATCAGACCCTTTTCTTGGCATTCTAGAGCAGTGATCATCTTTTGATAATTGAGATTCTCTATGTAAATATCTTAGTTCTAATTTTGCTCTATATGATGTTTCTGAATCATCTAATATATAATTATTCAATGTTCCATCTACAAGTCTTAGCACTTCTTTATAATTGTCTTCTGAGCCAAAATGTAATTCTATTGTTCTTCGTCCATTTGGAATTGGTATATTATAATTAGTATATAAGCACTCTTCACTTCTCTCATCTTGTCTGACCCTTGGCTTTTGGCTTGTCAAACCACCAATTAATGCATGTTCTAATCCTTCCCTCATATTACTATGTTTTGATCTATAATAATTTTTTCTAAAACTATTAGGTAATTCATGAGCTCTTTGATTTATTATCCAAGCAATTCGAAAATGAAATAATGCATATGTTTTATGGATACTTTGTTCTAACATTAACCTTGTTTCTGAAGATAATTTATTTTCTAATTCTTTATATTTTCCATTAATTTGATCATATTTTCGTCTTTTCCATCTCTGTTTTAACTTATCTGGACTATCCATATTATCTATTTTTAAAAATTCTTTTCTTAAGTTTTCTATTTCTTTTATTTCTTTTTTTATTACCTTAAATGAAGTTTTTAGTTCTTTAATACAAGAATTGATTGTATCATCTACTAAATCTCTTATTACGTATCTACCTATGGTTTCATTTTTATTACTTTCTAATATAGGATAATTTTCATATACCCTATTCATGCTATTTATACATGTATAATATTCTCCAATTAGATTTTCAATAGATATTACACTCATGTTTTTTCACCTCATATATTTATACAAACAAAGACACAAAGAAATAAATATTAATTCCTCTGTGTCTTTTCTTAATCCCCCTAATTAGGGTTCTTTGTGGAAATCAAGATAGTGAGGATTCTCCTTAAGATAATGGCGTATAAGATTTATTTCATCATAAATCTTAATTTCATCACTAGACTCAATCATCCTGTCATAGCTATTTGCAACTGCTCTTGCGGTATACAAATACTCTACTACGTCTGAAGCTCCTTTCACTTCATATCCAGCAAATTCTTGAATTTCTTCAATTACCTTATCGATTTTCTCCTTAATTCTCTCGACTTCCATAATATACCTCCAATCATTGATTGGGTATAATATACTTATATTATACCATTTTTCAAGTGTTTGTGTCAATTTGTATCAATCTGTATTTATTTAAATAAATTCTTTATAAAATTAACAAACTTAGTAAATATACTTTCTTTATATTCTACCATTGATGTTACATTTTCTTGCTCTTTGGTTTCTTCATTTATCTCTGTTTTGGTTCTATTTTTGAATATATCATCTGGGTTGTATTTTTCTCTTGATTCTTCTTGATGTTTTATTTCCTTTTCTCTAACAAGTCTTGCATATTCTTGCTTTTCTTCTTGATTCCACCACCAATTACGGCATATTGTTCCCAATATTCCTTTTGTTTCTATTTTGATATTCATCTCATTAATTGGCTTAGAATAATCTAATTTTACTACATAATCTTTTGCAGCATTTTCTTTTAAGTAATTAATAAATTTTTGTGGTATTAATTTTACCTTTTCTTCTACAGTGTGGTCTAGTATATCTAAAACCTCCACTGCAGCTTCACTATATGCTCTTGTCATTTTTATTCCTCACTTCATTAAATTTCTTCTTTTTTAGCCGTTTTATTCATCAATAGTTAGTTCGTCTTTGTCTTTCGTCATATCATCTCTTATTGCTGTTTCTGTTTCACTAATTGTTTCTGAATATTCTTCCATGACTTGTGGAGTTAGTTCATCTAAATTAATTTTTACATGTTTTGGTAGTTTACTCATTACTTGTTCTGTCATGTGATTTACAACTTCTGGATTCTCTCTTAAAATTTCATCTATTGTTTTACCATTTTCATCTCCAGCAATAAGTCCTTCTAATACTTGATTGTTGTCCGCTCCTTTACTTAAATATTCATGTAATGTCTCAGCTGAAGTAATTCCATTTGTTTTCATAAATTCTTCTTGCATTTCGTTAAATCTTTGTTCTAATCTTTCCATATCTATTTCTATTCCACATGACTCAAGAATAGGTCTTAAGAATATTAGATCTGCTGTAGCTCCGTCATCTCCAAAAGGCATCAATCTTAAATCTACAAATTGATAGTCCTTGTCTCTTCCAGGTTTTTGAAAATTATTTCCATGATTTCTCATCCAATTGTCATGAATTGAACATAATGCTTCAATTATTGCATCTTCTACTCCTCTATCTTTAAATGCTGTATTTACAGTTTCTCTTATATCATCTGACACACTATATCCAGTAAACACATCATTATCAAGCTGCTCTGCTTCTTCATTTGTTAATCCTGCTATCTCTTGTATTGCAGATATAGAAGCAAGTTCTGACTCAAAACTTGTATTTCCTTCTTCATGTCTTTTTGATATAGCTTCTTCTGAACATTTTTGTTTTGCTTTATCTCTTGCTTCCTCTGGTGTTGGTTTTTCCCTTGCCCATTGGAACGCTGTTGCAAATTTTACTCTTTCTGCAATTGTCAAATCTTTTATAATTTCTCTACTTTCTCTAGTATTTAAAAATTCTAATAAATCCATTTTTATTCTCTCCTTACACTTTTCCTGTGCCAATTATATCATATATAATCCCGCAATATATTTCACTTATGTTAAGTTTATATTACAATTTTGTAATATTTTTTAATTAAATATTATGAATTAACATAGACCAGAATATCTTTTCATAAAATAAACATTTTTTTGTGTAAAAAAATGAACCCCCATGCACTTATAAAAAGTACACAGGGGTAATTTACCGCTACAGGCTCAGGTACACTTCTCTACCTATCAAAGCAATCATCACTGCTATAATCAGCAGAATGAAAAATGCTGGGGCGTAGGTAAAAACCATATCCATTACCAGTACAACAAAGATAAGTGTACTGATGAACCACAGCTCTGGCACGTTCTCTACGAAGCACGTAAAAGAGAAAACGCCAAAGAAAGCGATAAAAAGCAATCCGAACAGCATAGCTGCTCCTTTCTACGACCCTTTGTTAGGGACCTACTAAACTTTTAGCAGGATTTGAATTGGTAACTATATTATACCAAATTTTTACTGCAAAGTCAAATTATGTAAATAGAATAGAGAGGAAGTTTCCTTCCTCTCCGTTGTACTAGATGATGCCATATGAATACAACGTCATCCAATAACCTGCCAATGCCAACGCAACTGTCAGGATTTCAGCTCCGGCTCCAACTGCTATTTTTACCGAGGTTTTCATTCCCTGAGGGAATCCCTTAAGGTAAATAGCAAAAGCAACCATTGCTGTTGCAACCGCAACAACTATGCATGCCGTGGCTGGAATACCAAATGTTCTAGTACAAAACAGCCAAAAGGCTGTCCAGTCAGTACGCAAATGTGTGCGGTTTGCAGCGATGAAAATGTTCATCTTCTACCCTTTCCAACTTGTGGTTAGTAAATATATTGTAGCAAATTTTTATAGAATTGTCAATTTTATGTAAATTGTGTAAAAACTATTCAAAGTCCGCAGCAACACTTTCAATTTCTTGTAGTTCAAATCTATACTTTTGTTTCACATTAGGATATTTTTTGTGGTCTACTTCACTCAGAAACATTTCTTTTGGTCTTGCCCAAAGTGAGCCATCTCCATACAGCCTTCTGTAAATTACCAAGTCTTCTTCAGTTTCAGAATATTTGGCTACATCTACTACTAAATAATAATCTCCCTTAAAATGCTTATATATTCCATTAATTTTTAATTCTCTCATTCTTTTTACTCCATTCTATACTCAATATCTTCCATATGTGGAAATATCTCTTTAACCCTCTTTAATGTAAGCATTGACATTTTAGGTTGAGGATTTTTTGGATTAGTGCTTAGCAGCTTCTGAGTGTAACAATTTTTTGCTGTTCTAAAAAGTACATACCTATTACGTACATAAGTATAGTAAATCATATATCCATTTCTTAAATCAACATACATGTCTTCAAATGTATAGTTTTCCATTATTTGCTCCTTTACTTTATCATATTTTCAAATTCCTCTTCTGATATTACTCTAACTCCAAGTTTTTCTGCTTTATCAAGTTTACTTCCCGCTTCTTCTCCAGCAATAACATAAGTAGTCTTTTTTGAAACTGAACTAGATGTTTTTCCTCCAAAGTTTTCTATTATGTCTGTTGCTTCACCTCTTGTAAAGTTTTGAAGTGTTCCTGTTAATACAAATGTCATTCCCTCAAATCTATTATCTTCATTTTCTTCTGAATCATCAACAGTGTTTACCCCTGCTTGTTTTAATTTTTCTATTAAGTCCTTTGTTTGTTCTTGCATAAAAAATTCTCTTATGCTATTTGCTACAATTGGACCTATATCATCTATTTGGCTAAGAGTTTCAAAATCTGCTTTTGCTAAATTATCAATTGTTTTAAACTTTTTAGCTAAAGTTTTAGATGCCTTACTTCCTACATGCCTAATTCCAAGTGCAGTAATTAGTCTATATAATTCATTTGATTTACTTGCTTCAATACTATCTACTAAGTTTTGTGCAAATTTAGTTCCATTTTTTTTAAGTGATGCTATATCTTCAAATTTTAATGCATATATATCTGCTATATTAGAAATTAAACCATTATCCAAAAGTTGTCCTATTATATTTTCTCCTAATCCATCAATATTCATCGCTTCTCTTGAAACAAAGTGCACTAAATTTCTATATAATTTTGCAGGGCATTCTATTCCTGTACATCTTATTGCCGCTTCTCCCTCTTCTCTAACTGCTGGTGCTCCACATACTGGGCAAACCTTAGGCATATTAAACTCTTTTTCTTCTCCTGTTCTTTTATCTATAACAGCTTCAACTACTTCTGGTATTACGTCTCCTGCTTTTTGTATTACAACTGTATCTCCAATTTTTAAATCTTTATCTTTTATAAAATCTTCATTATGAAGTGTTGTTTTAGAAATTGTTGAACCTGCAACTTGAACTGGTTCCAATATTGCCATAGGAGTTATTACCCCGGTTCTTCCTACATTGCATACAATGTCTTTTAAAGTTGTTTCCTTTTTTTCTGGTGGATATTTATAAGCAACTGCCCATTTTGGAGTTTTGGCAGTTGTTCCAAGTATTTCTCTTAAATGTAAATTATCTACTTTTACTACAGCTCCATCTATTCCAAATGTTAGGCTTTCCCTTTCTTCTCCTATTTTCTTAATTGCTTTTATTACTTCATCTACATTTTTACAAGGTATACGCACAGGATTTACATTGAATCCTAATTTATCTAGATATTCTAATTCTTCAAAATGAGAATTAAACTCTTTTCCTTCTATTTTTTGCACATTAAAAATATAAATATCTAAAGGTCTTGATTTAGTAATGTTTGAATCTAGCTGCCTTAGTGACCCTGCTGCTGCATTTCTTGAATTTGCAAATAATTCTTCACCTTTTTTCTCTCTTTCATTATTTAACTTTTCAAAGTCAGCTTTTGAAATAAATACCTCTCCTCTTACTGTTATATCTATTTTTTCTTTTAACTCCATTGGTATTGTTTTTACTGTTTTTAAGTTTTCTGTAACATCTTCTCCTACTTGTCCATTTCCTCTTGTTGCACCTCTTACAAACTTCCCTTGCTTATATTCTAGTGCTGAAGACAAGCCATCAATTTTAGTTTCTACAACAAATTTTAGACTTTCTATATTGTTTTTAACAGCCTGTTCTTCAACTTTAATGCAAAAATCTTCTACATCTTCAAAATTAAAAACATCTTGTAGACTTTGAAGAGGAACTTCATGCTCTACTTTTTTAAATCCTTCTTTTACTTTTCCTCCAACTTTTTGAGTTAAAGAATCTTTATCTATAAATTCTGGATATTCTTTTTCTAAATTGCGTAGCTCTACCATAAGCATATCATATTCAAAGTCAGAAATTTCTGGATCATCATCGTCATAATATCTTTTTGCATGATATTCTGTTAAGTTACGCAATTCTATTATTCTTTCTTGAGCCTGTTTTTTATCCATTTTGTATCTCCTTAAGTTTTATTTGCTTTATTATATACAATTAAATTAAGAAAAGCAAGAGAAAAAACGGTCAAATGGCGGTCAAAGGGGACGGAGGATTTTGACAGGTTTTCTGACAAAATCCTCCGTCCCCTTTGACCGCCATTTGACCGTTTTTTCTCCTTTACTTTTCTATGCATCATCGTCTGCTTTTGCAAATATAATTATCCTTCTTTTGCTGTCATCTGTACAAGTTGATAGTGTAATTTCTCTTGCTCCATTTGTATTTCTTGTATAGAATGTTGTATCTTCTGCTGTTGTTTCAAATTTGTTATAAATTGTGTATGATAATCTTTTTCCATCAGTATCTGTAATATAGATTTTATCTCCATTACTTAATTTTTTATTATTAGAGAAAAATTGTCCGTTTCTGTAGTTATGTCCTACTATAACTGTATTGCCTTCCTTATTTAATCCTGGTCCATAAAGAATAGCAACTGCTGCCTCTATTGATCCTTTTGTAACTCTTTCTAGAACTGGGTATTTAACTTTTGTTGCTGGTATTTCTATAGTTCCCAATATATCATATCCATTAAGTTTTCTTGTTCCTGAAGATGAAATTGGCGTATCACTTACATCATCTATAGCATCTTGAACTTCAACATCGTCTTCCTTTTCTGAAACATCTTCAATAAATGAATCTACAGCATCAGATGCAGCTTTATCTGTATTATACTTTTTTAAAAATGTAAATCCCAAAAAACCTAATACACCTATTATTCCTATAATTATTATGATTAACAATGCAGTTAAAAAACCACTATATTTACTCTCAAACATAACAAATACCTCCACTTTTGTACTCTCTATTTATTATAACATAAAAACTAACCTAATTACAAGAAAAATACTATTTATTACCTAATTTTTTCCCTGCTAAAACATGGAAATGTAAATGCATAACTTCTTGTCCTCCATTTTCTCCACAGTTAACAATTACCCTATATCCATCTTTTTTAAAGCCTTTTTCTTCTGCTATTTTATTAATAACTTTATATATCTTTCCAACTATTACTTCGTCTCCATTTTCCATGTCAGCAAGTGAAGAAATATGTTTCTTTGGAATAACTAATATATGAATTGGTGCTAATGGTTTAATATCATTAAAAGCTAGAATTTCTTCATCTTCATATACCTTTGTTGAAGGTATTTCTCCTTTTATTATTTTACAAAACAAACAGTCTCCCATATGTTTTACCTCCTAATTTTTTATTAAAACAGCTTTTATTCTTCTTATTCCTGCTGAACTTGATTCTTCTTTCTTTATTTTAAATTTGCCAAGTTCTTTTGTATTATTTACATGAGGTCCACCACATAACTCTTTTGATATATCTCCTATTGAATATACAGTTACTATATCAGGATACTTTTCTATAAACATGCACTCAGCTCCAGATTTAATAGCGTCTTCTTTAGTCATTTCTTGTTTTGTTACAGGTATTCCTTCTTGTATCCATTTATTTACTAAATCTTCTAGTTGTTGCTTTTCCTCTGGTGTTAATTTATGATCACAATTAAAGTCAAATCTCATTCTTTCAGCTGTTATATTTGATCCTCTTTGATGTGCATCTTTTCCAACTACAATTTTAAGTGCAGCATTTAAAAGATGTGTTGCTGTATGATATGCAATTGTTTCTGGTGTTTGATCTGCCAAACCGCCCTTAAATTTCTGTTCAGATCCTGCTTTTGATTTTTCTTGATGTTTTTTAAATAGCTCTTCAAATTCTTTTATATTTATTTCATAACTGTTTTCATTTGCTAATTCTCTAGTTACTTCTGGTGGAAATCCATATGTATCATATAATCTAAATACTACTTCTCCTGGAATTGTCTTTGTATTACCTAATCTAGAAATTTGTTTTTTAAACTCTCTTTCACCCTTTTCTAATGTTTTCATAAACTTATCTTTTTCTTCTATAATAGTATTTTTTATATTTTCTCTGTTACTTTCCAATTCAGGATATAATTCTTTTAGGTTTTCCACATTTATATCAATTAATGTAGATAACTCATTTAAGTCTATTTGTAATTTGTTCATATGTCTAATTAATCTTCTTATCAATCTTCTAAGAACATATCCTCTGTCTAAATTACTTGGTTTTCCCCCGTCTGCAATGATCATCATACTTGAGCGTAGATGTTCTGCAATAATTCTTCTGCTTTCTATAATATCAACTTTTTGTATTTTTTCTAGTTTATCCATTACCGGTGAAAAAAGTTCTGTATCAAATGGAGTTTCTTTGTCTTCTAAAATCATTGTCATTCTTTCTAATCCAAGTCCTGTATCTACATTTTTCTGTTTTAATTTTCTATATCCATTCTTATCTTTAAAATACTCCATAAATACGTTGTTCCATATTTCAACATATTTTCCACAATCGCAAGAAGGTTGACATTCTGGTCCACATGCAGGCTTCCCTGTATCATAAAACATTTCTGTATCCGGACCACATGGTCCTTCTTCTCCTGCAATCCACCAATTATCATTTTTTCCATAAAAATATATTCTATCTTCAGGTATTCCAACTTTTTTCCATGTTTCAGCTGATACAGTATCTCGTGGGCAGTCATCATCTCCAGCAAAGCATGTTACAGAAATTTTTTCTGCAGGAATATTTAATTCTTTTGTTAAGAATTCAAAACTCATTGGTATAGATTCCTCTTTAAAGTAATCACCTAAAGACCAATTTCCAAGCATCTCAAAGAAAGTTAAATGGCGATTATCCCCTACTTCTTCTATATCATTTGTTCTTACACATTTTTGATAATCAGTAAGCCTTTTTCCTTCTGGATGAGGCTCACCTAAAAGATATGGTACTAATGGATGCATGCCAGCAGTTGTAAATAATACAGATGGATCATTTTCAGGAATTAACGGTGCTGACGGAATTTCTTTATGTCCATGTCTTTTAAAGAACTCTATATATTTTCTTCTTATATCTATTGCTTTCATAAAAGTCTTCCTTTCTTATACAACATTGCGTAATTATTATACTTCAAGGTCAATGAAAAATCAAGATGGAGCGCTTATTTTGTTGAGTTTTCTTGGGAATTTTACAGAATAATACTTTAATAATTTAGTAAAAAAACAAGCTAAGCTTTTATAAAAGTTTAACTTGTTTTTCTTATTATATTTCCATTTGACTTCCTAAAAAACTTGCAGCAGATTGTGCAACCTTTTTTTCTACCTCTGTCATTTTAGTAGTATTTTCTTTTGAAAGAAGAACTACACTTCCTATAGCATCACCATCAGAAATTATTGGGTACACAACTTGTGAGTTGTATTTTCTTTCGTTATTATCATTTTTAGTTATAGGAAGAGCTACATTGTTGTTGTCATTACTTGTATATATTTCTTTATCTTCCATTAGTTGCTCTAATTCAGGGCTTAAATTTTGTTCTAAAAATTCTTTTTTAGAGCCTCCTGACACTGCTATAACTGTATCTTTATCTGTTATACATGCAATATGGCCAGTTGTTTTTGATAATGTTTCTGCATATCCTGATGCAAACTCTGAAAGCTCACCTATTGGAGAATATTTTTTTAGTATTACTTCCCCTTCTTTATCCGTAAAAATTTCAAGTGGGTCTCCCTCTTTTATGCGAAGTGTTTTTCTTATTTCCTTTGGAATAACTACTCTACCTAAATCATCTATTCTTCTTACTACACCTGTTGCTTTCAATTTTTTCCCTCCTTTATTTTGTCATTAATCTTATTATGACAAATTAGGAAAAAATTATGCGTTTTTTTGTTTTTCAAAAAAACGCATCTTAGTTTATTCTTCTTCTACAACTTCTTCTTTTTTACTAAAAAGTGTTAACTTATATTTATCTAAAATATAACCTAAGTCTTTAGAGAATTCCTTTAATGTTACCATTTTTATTGTTATTCCTTTACCTTTAATATAATCATCAATAATTTGTTTTAGCTGTTTTATGTTTTTCATTTCAGGTTCAATTTCCTTTGTATACTTATTAGCTCTATTTTGAAGTTTTTCTTTGATTATCATTATATCCTCATTTGCTGCACATGAAATTCTCTGAAACATCTGGTATGGATCTACATATTTAAATATTGGTATATCCATACATTCCTTATCAAACATTTCATAGAACTGTTCCATTCTCATAGGAATGCATTTAAATACATCATCTGCTAATTCTTTATATTTCTTATCAAGTAATTGTAAATTAAGGCTATTAAAATATGTTAATATTTCTTCCATATCTTCGCCTACTTCGTCAATTGCAATTTTATTTAATTCTTCTTCAACATTTTCACAGTACTTAGACTTTAATGATGCAATATTCATTCCATTAAAAAATTCATTTTTTATGGTTTTTATATCATATTCTATTAGTCCTTTTCTTGAAAAATAGCTAAAATAAGCATATAGCTTAACAATATTTATTAATTCAATATCACCAGCTTTAATGTTGTCTAATATTTCTCTAATTACTCCATCAAATTGATCATCAGGAATTTTCCAATATTCCTCTGTAAGAAGTCTTTTATATCCTGGTAGTTTTTCTATATCTACAGTATTTATTATTGCTTCCATATCATTTTTAAAGATTTTCATATTAAATATTCTTGTTCTTACATAATATTCAATAAACTTAAAAAACCTATATTCTGCTTTAAAATTATAGTAATAATTATTGTCAAACTCTTTTATATAAAACTGCCTATTATCCATAAGAACTCTGGAAGAAACAAGTACAGCTTTATATTCCTCATTGTCTTCTATGTTTACAAATTTGTCTTTTGTTATTTTTCCAGCTTTTATTTCGAAAGATATTGCTATTGTAAATATTAACATTGTTTGCATAACTCTATAATTTGTATTTGGATATGATTTATTAACCATCTCATATATTTTTTTAAAATCATTTAATGCATGTTTTAAAATTCTAAGGTTTCTAGTTCCACTCTTGTGAAATGTATTTATTATTAGTTTTGTGTTTTCACGTAAGAATCTTATTAGTTCTGGGTCATTTTCATATCTCATTAGTATACCATTGATAATATAATCAAATTGTGGTGCATATTCAAATGTTTCTCCAATTAGTTTTTCTTTTATTCTTTCATAGTCATTTGCTTTGTCAAATACATATTCTATTTTGTCTCTTATTTTTTCTACCATTGGCTTATCATTTTTGTCCAAATCCCCTTGTTTGTCTAGAAGATAAGTAGCAATAAATGTTTTCATCTCTAAGTTGCTACTTTTAAGTTTTGTTGATAATTCTTTTTCATTACATATTATAATTGTTTTTATGTGATCGTGTTCAACAAAGTTGTTTATATATCCTAATATATCTATAACATCTACATTTGCTCTTTCTAAGTCGTCAAAGCATAATACTTTATCATCAGTTGAGAAAAACTCTCCGTAATCTAATCTGTTTCCATTATCTGTTACACCAAAGAAGTTTGCCATATCTAAACCCGTTTTTGCATATTCAGGAATTGTTGTCTGACCTTTTGAATTCATAAATTTTTTTAGATTTTTATCCATTAATTGTGTCGTCTCTATAAATATTTTTTTACTTATCTCTTCTAAGTTTGAAATTCCATACAAAGACATATAAATAGTTGTATAGCGTTTTCCATTTAACTGTAGTGATTCAATTTTATTTCTTACTTTATGATTCCAAAAGTGTGTTTTTCCTGAACCCCATTCACCATTTATCATAATTGCATAGTCTGTATAATCAGATCTAACATAGTCTAGTATGCTTTCTACTAAATCATCCATTTGTTTCCTCCAAATTCAATCTTTTGCAATAGTTAGTATCCCTATTTGTTTACTGCCAGCATTTTTTATTAGTTTACTGCATTCATTCACAGTACTTCCAGTAGTATAAACATCATCTATAATTAGTACCTTTTTATTCACAACTGTACTAGGAAATTTCAGGCAATAAGCATCTTTAATGTTTGTTTCTCGCTTTTCCTTATTTAAAGTACTTTGCTCTGTAATATTCTTTATTTTTTTTAAGCTTTTTGTGTTTAATTTTAAGTTGGTTAACCTACAAATTTCCTTAGCAATTAGTTCACTTTGGTTGTATCCTCTCTCTTTTTTTCTTTTTTTGCTTAAAGGTACTGGTATTATTATATCATAACTTTTAATATTTTCTACAAATTTTTCGTTTTTTAGTATAAAATTTGTAAATGTTTTATATATAAATGAGCAATCATTAAATTTATAATCAATTAATATTTTTCTTACTACTCCACTATACATAAAAATGTATAAGTGTTCATCGTAATATTTTTCATAGTCATCTATATAATTATCAATACCAAACACTTCTTGATTTTTTAATTGTATGTTACATTTATTGCATAATGAATTTCTGTCAATTCTTCCGCACACTCCACACACCGGTGGAAATATAATGTCTAATTTTTTGTTTAACAAATGTGTCTCCTCTCTTTAAGTTCTATCCCTTTTGACAAAAAATTTGCCAAAAAACTACGTCCCCATTGGCAAATTTCTTAATTTATATTCTAAGCCAGTATTTCTTTTTTTGCTATCTACATTCTGTATCATGTAACTTATTACTTTGTCACTTCCTACTATTATTAGTAATTTTTTAGCCCTTGTAATTCCAGTATATAATAAGTTTCTTGTAAGTAACATTGGTGCAGCTTGTGGAGCTACCATAATAACAACATCAAACTCACTTCCTTGTGATTTATGTATGGTTATGCAATAACTATGCTCAATTTGATCTAACTCTGAAAATTCATACCAACAAACTTTTTCATCATCAAATTTTATTTTTACGATTTTTTCTTGAGTATTTATCTTCAATATTGTGCCCATTTCTCCATTGAAAACTCCGCTTCCTATTTCATGAATATCTATATCTCTTTCCCAGTTTATGTCATAGTTATTTTTTATTTGCATAACTCTATCGCCTACCCTAAATGTCATTCCTAAGTTTGATTTTTCTGGTTCTCCGTCTATATGTGGATTTAATACATCTTGTAATGCTTTGTTTAATTCTTTTGTACCAAGCATACCTTTTTTAGTTGGTGTAATTACTTGTATGTTTTGGAAAAAATCATAATCTCCAAAGTCTTTTAATCTGCCATTACAAAGAGAGATTATTTCTTTTAGTGCTGATTCTTGATCTGACTTTTTTATAAAGAAAAAGTCTTGGTTCATTTCTTCATCTTCCATGTCCTGTTTTGACAAAAATGGTTCTCCATTGTTAACTCTATGAGCATTTACTATTATTTTACTTTTTGCTGCTTGTCTAAAAATTTTATCTAGATGTACTGTTGTTATTTGCTCAGATGCAATTAAATCTTTCAATACGCTTCCTGGTCCAACAGAAGGAAGCTGGTCTACATCACCTACTAAAACAAGTTTGGTTCCCTTATATATACAGCTTAACAAATAGTCCATTAAAAACATATCAACCATAGAAACTTCATCTACTACTATAACATCAGCATCAATTGGCATGCCTTCATAGTCTTGTTCATTTTTATAAATATCATCTTCACTAAATTTACCTATTTCCAATAATCTATGTAATGTACTAGCTTCTTCTCCTGTTGTTTCTGTAATTCTTTTAGCAGCTCTTCCTGTAGGAGCACATAACACTACTTTTTTCCCTTGTAATTTATATATTTCTATTATACTCTTTATAATAGTGGTTTTTCCTGTACCTGGTCCTCCTGTAATTATAGTAACATTACTTTCATTTATAGCCATAACCGCTTCTTTTTGCTTGTTAGAAAGTAACATATCTATCCTACCTTCCACATCATATAGTCTTTTTTCTATATTTTTTATATGTTTCGCATTTTTGGAATGAACTAAGCTCATTATTTTTGTAGCAATACCTTTTTCGGTTTTATAAAAGTTATATAAATAAACCCATTCGTTTCCATTTCGTTCTTCTATAATAATTTCATTCTTAACTTTTAAATTTATAATATTATCTTCAACTATTTCTGTTGTTACATCTAGAAGTTGAATTACAAATTCTATTAGGTTTTCTTTTAATGTACAACAATGGCCATTGTATGTTGTTCTAATTAAGGCATATTTTATTCCACTTTCAACTCTTTTGTCATTATCATATGTTATACCAAGCTCTAGTGCCATTTGGTCTATTTTTTTAAAGTCTACACCTCTTGCTATATCTATTAGAATATATGGATTTGATTCTATTTCATCTATAGCATTTGCACCTAATAATTTATATACTTTTTTTGCATTTTCTACACCTATTCCGAATTTTTCTAGGAATCCCACTATTTGCCATACTTCCCAGTTCTCTATAAAACTTTCTGCCATTACTTGCGCTTTTTCTTTAGAGATACCTTTTATATTTGCAAGCTTTTCTGGTTCAAATTTGAAAACATTAATTGTATCATCGCCAAACATATCTACTATTTTTTTTGCAGTAACAGGTCCTATTCCTTTAATTGTTCCATTTGATAAATATTTTTCAAGAGCTGATAATGTTTGTGGCATAATTTTTTCAAATGTATCTACTTTAAATTGAGGGCCATATTCTTTATGCTCAACAAATCTGCCTGTCAGTTTTAATGTATCTCCACTATTAATAAAAGGAAGATATCCTACTATTGTTATTTCTTCTTCCTTTGTTTCTAATGCTGCTACAGTATAACTATTTACTTCATTTTGGTATATTATATCTTCTACTATTCCCTCTAATTCCAACAGTATTATGTCCTTTCTTATTTATACATGTAGTTTAACACAATAAAATCTAAAATTCAATGTGAGAATTAATTGTTATTTACATTATCTAGTACATCTTTGCATTCTCTCCAACTCATTGTATTTATACATTTATAATCTGTAGATATTTTTTTTGCAATTTCTTTTGTATTATCCTCAGAATCTAAGTCTGCCACAAATATTTGTTTAACATAATCTTCTCTTCCATATAATATTTTAAACAAGCTCGAACGCAAAAAATATTCTATTTTATCTTCTTGGTTTTTTGTTGCTATAATTAGGTAAATTCCATCTGCCTTCATATCTGTATATGTAAAAATATAAATTATAGTTTTTATTATTTCAAATAAACCATAAAGAGCCAAAGTCCAAATAGTTGCATTAATAAAAAAGTCTGTCATCTTACCAGCCTCCTTATGGTTTATAATATGTTTTATTCTATATTTTTGCTACTTTAATTCAATTATGTTTTCCCATGGTAAACCTGTTTTTCCAAAGTGCCCATAGTTAGTAGTTTGAGTATATATTGGATTTCGTAACCCCAAATATTTTATTATTCCTCTAGGTGTTAAATTAAAGTTTTTCTTTATAATCTCAACAATTTTTTCATTCGGCATTATCCCAGTTCCAAATGTATTTACATATATAGACATTGGTTGTTCCATTCCTATTGCATATGCTATTTGTAATTCACATTTATCTGCATAACCATTTGCAACAATATTTTTTGCAATATGACGCATCATGTATGCAGCACTTCGATCAACCTTTGTAGCATCTTTACCAGAAAATGCTCCTCCACCATGCCTTGCGTATCCACCGTATGTATCTACAATTATTTTTCTTCCTGTTAGTCCTGTATCACCTAAAGGTCCACCAGTTACAAATCTACCTGTTGGGTTTATATAGTATTTTGTTTTTTCATCTAAATACTTTTCAGGTATTACTTTTTTTATTACTTCTTCTATTATTCCATTTCTTAATTCTTCTGCTGTCACATCTTCTGTATGCTGAGTTGAAATTAAAACTGTATCAATTCTTTTTACCTTGTCATCATCATATTCTACTGTTACTTGTGTTTTTCCATCAGGCCCTAAATATGGTAACACTTTTTGTTTTCTTACTTTTGTTAATTGTTTAGCAAGCTTATGAGCCATATGTATTGCAAATGGCATGTACGCTCTTGTTTCATTTGTGGCATAACCAAACATTATGCCTTGGTCTCCTGCTCCTCCTACTTTGTCGTTTGTCCCAAGTGCTATATCTTCGCTTTGCTCTGTAATATTTATGTCTATACTACATGTTTTATAGTCTATATCATATTCTTTTCCTCTGTATCCTATTTGTTTTATAGCATCCCTTGCAATTTGTTCTACATTTAGTTTTGCTTTTGTTGTAATTTCTCCTGCTATTGATATTTTTCCTGCTGATGCCATTGTCTCAATTGCAACTCTTGAGTGTGAATCTTGTTCTAAACATTTATCCAAGATTG
This sequence comes from Clostridia bacterium, assembly GCA_017533795.1. GTDB lineage: Bacteria > Bacillota > Clostridia > TANB77 > CAG-508 > CAG-269. Next base: position 44,956 of record JAFWIH010000008.1, read on the forward strand.
AATCTGAAATAAAGTCACATAGCTTATCTGGGTGCCCTTCTGTTACACTTTCTGATGTAAAATAATACTTGCTCATTTTTTTTGCTCCTTCTATTTTTATATTTATGCTACCAATTCTTAATACAAAAAACTCTGCTTTAAAAGCAGAGTTAATTTTCTATTTGAATTATCATTCAAAGCTTCTGCTTCGCCAGTTTTAGCACCTTGCCCCCGCAGGTTGCTGTAAGATCATCGAGCTGGTTCTCTCCCTTACTCTTGATAACATATTAGTATGTATTGTAACAAAATTATTACGTAATGTCAAGTTTTTCTTACTCTTCTGATGGAGCACCAACTGGGCAAACTCCAGCACAAGAACCACAGCTTATGCAAGCTGATGCATCAATTTCAAATCTTTCGTCACCTTGTGATATACATCCTACTGGACATGTTGCAGCACAAGCTCCACAAGATATACATGCATCTGATATTTTATATGCCATAATAATTCACCTCCTTATATTTCTTCTTCATTTTTTTTGTCTGTTTTTCCAAGTTTTTCTATTTTTTCTAGTTCTTTTTCATTTTCCATTTCTTCACTGTCCATTGTTTCTTTATTGCTATCTTTTATAATTTTTATGTCTGATGCCACATATCTTTTATGTAGCCATCCTTCACCATCTTTAAATTTAACTTTTATTTGTTCTTTTAGTGTTTCTACTCCCTCTACTTCTCCAACTCCATCTGATGTTTTTACTATTGCTCCAACATTAGGTAACTTCTTTAATTTATCTTTATAGACATCTTCCTCATACTTTAAGCAACACATAAGACGTCCACAATTACCTGAAACTTTTGTAGGATTTAATGATAAATTTTGTTCTTTTGCCATTTTAATTGAAACCGTCTCAAAGTCTCTTAAAAATGAGCAACAGCATAATTCTCTACCACATACTCCATTTCCGCCAATTCTTTTTACTTCATCTCTTACGCCTATTTGTCTTAATTCTATCCTTGTTTTATAAATCGCCGCTAAATCTTTAACTAATTCTCTAAAATCTATTCTTCCATCTGCAGTAAAGAAAAATAACAACTTACTGTTGTCAAATTTGTATTCAACATCTGTTAGTGTCATATCTAATTTATGTTCTTTAATTTTATCTTGACAAACTTTAAATGCTTCTTTTTCTTTCTTTTTGCATTCCTCAGCCATTTTTTTATCCTTTGGAGTTGCTATTCTGATAACCTTTTTTAAAGGTTTTAGTATTTTTTCATCTTCTACATGTCTATTAGCAATTAATACTTCTCCATATTCTTCTCCTTGCACTGTCTCAACAACAACAAAGTCTCCTTTTTTTATTGGAAGAGTACCTGGATTAAAAAAATATATTTTGCCTAGTTTTTTAAATCTTACTCCTACTATGTTTTTCATTAACTTCCCCCCATATGCCAAAAAGCATATAATCTATACACATATTGTAATTACTGTTAGATTTTATTCTTTTTTTTGTTTCTTCTATAATTTCTATACAATTAGCATATTTACTACTGTTAATTGCTTTTTTTATTAGAAGCACATTCATATAATCCAATATTTCAAAAATTTCATCCTTTTCTTTATATAAATTTTCAGCTTCTTTTAGTATGTGTATTATATCACAATTTTCTAAATTATCTATAATATTTGTTATTTTTTCATATGTTCCTGTCTTATCTTTTAAATTAATTGCTTTTGCAATACTTCCATCTGCAATTTCCGTGATATTTGAACCAATAGTTTGCCCTTGAAAATTTTCTGATAAAAAACTTGTTATTTCCTCATCACTAATTCTTTCAAAATACATTATTGTACATCTTGATTTTATTGTTGCTAAGAAATTGCTTTCATTTGTACCAATTAAAACAATCGTCATATATGTTGGTGGCTCTTCTAGTGTTTTTAATAAGCAATTTTGAGCCTCTACTGTCATCATATCAGCATCATTTATTATACAAACTTTATTACTAGATATTATAGGCTTTTCTGATACTTCTTTTTGCATATTTCTTATTTGATCAATTTTTATGCTGCCTTTTTCATCTGGTTCTATATAAATATAGTCCGGGTTATTACTTGAATCAAATTCTAAACATGATTTACATTTATTACAGTATTTATTATCATCTAGGCATAATAACATTTTTGCAAATTCTTTAGCTATTAGTCTTTTACCAATGCCAGATATTCCAACAAACATGTAGCTGTGTGATACTTTATTTAATTCTACAGCTTTTTTTAATGTTTTTTTTGCTGCTTTATTTCCAACTATATTGTCAAACATATAATTTCTCACCTTTTATTTAACAGTACCAAAAGCGCTAAATGGCCAAAATCTAAATGCAACTGAACTTTCTATTTTTTCTAGAGGTATGCATCCAAAAGCTCTACAGTCAGTACTTTGGCTACGATTATCTCCTATTGCAAATACACAATCTTTTGGTACATAAAAATCAGAAAATACACCTTTTGATACATCCGTAACTACTCCAGGTTGTAAATACTCTTCCTGTAATTCATCACCATTTACAAATACTTTTCCATCTTTTATTTCTATATGCTCCCCTGGTAATCCTACTACTCTTTTTATATAACTAGTTTTACCAATTTCAAGCACATAATATGTAAATTTTGCAAATATACCTTTTGGTTCTTTATTGTAAACTGCTACTGGTTCTTGTGGATTTTCACAATCAGATAAAAAAGTTACACTTGGTGCTTCAAATGTTATTATTTCTCCTCTTTTAGGCATCTTTTTAGTTGTTCTTCCCCATCTATTAAGCCATAAACGTTGATCTTGCTTTAACGTAGGGAACATAGATGGTTGTTTAACTATTGTAGGTGTTCCAATATAATATCTAATAAGTAATGCTAAAATAATTGCAATTACAATACAATAGCCCCACTCAAGGGCTTCTTTTAAAACTGATTTTTCTTCCAAATAAGTCTCCTCCTAAATTTCTACATTTGTAAACTCTACTTGTCTATTATACATTATTTTTTTTTAGTAATCAATTATTATACTAATCAAACTCTATTCTTTTGTTGGAATTCTTATAACTACTTCTGTTCCTTCTCCTACAACACTTTTTATATCAATGCTTCCACCATTTTTGTCTAGAATCTCTTTTGCAATAGAAAGTCCTAATCCTGTTCCTCCCATTTCTCTGGTTCTAGCTTTGTCCACTCTATAAAATCTTTCAAATATTTTGCTTAAATCTTCTTCAGGAATTCCAATTCCATTATCAATAATTTTTATGTATGCATCATTATATACAAAGCCAACATATATTTTTATATCTCCTCCATTAGGAGTATATTTAATGCTATTTGACAATATATTAAGTACTACTCTTTCTATATCATCCTTGTCAGCATATACTGGAGGCACATCTGCAGTAACAAAGCAACTTACTTTATGTTCTTTTTTCATCGCTTCAATAGCAAGTTTGTCCTGAGCACGTTTAACTAGTTCCCCTAAATCGAATGCTTCTCTTTTTATTCTATTTCTAGCATTGTCATATCTAGAAAGTGTTAGTAAATCTGTTACTAGTTTTGCCATTCTTCTTGCCTCTGTTGCAATAACATTTAAAAATTTACCTTGTGTTTCTTTATCATATTCAGCTTCTAGCAATGTATCTGCATAACCCATAATTGAAGTAATAGGAGTTTTCAATTCATGTGACACATCTGCTACAAATTCTTTTCTCATATTATCTAGTGTAACATGCTCTGTAATATCTTGTATTACAGCAATTACTCCTGCAGGTGTATCATTTTCATTTTTAAATGGTGCAAAGAAAATGTGTATATATGTGTCTTCAACTTTTACTCTTTCTTCCGTTGATGTCCAATTCTCTAAGTATATTATTTTTTCCATATTTATGTCTACACCACTATTTTTAAATATATCATCAAAGCTTTTATCCTCTGGAGACATTTTTAAAAGTCTTTTAGCTTCGGGATTAATTAAGATAATATTTCCTTCCATATCAAAAGCTATGATTCCATCCGTCATATGTAAAAGAATTGTCTCCATTTGATTTCTTTGCTTAGAAACTTCACTAAGTTTATCTTTAAGTTCACTTGTCATAAGGCTAACAGTATTATCTACAGGACGGATTATAAACTTAGAAATTATAAATGCCGTAATTCCTACAACTAAAGCAAATGCTGCTCCTGCAACTGCTAATATTATTTGTGCTTTTTGTTTCAAATCTGTAAATAGTTGAATTACTTCTTCGCTACTGCTTAATCCATTAGTTTCTACAGCTCTACTTGCATTATTAAGCATATTCAAAAATACAAGGCAGATAGCTCCAATAACTAAAATACCTATTATAAAGAATATTATTATTATCTTATTTTTAGTTCTCTTTAGCATATTCTTCTCCTCTTATTTTTTTTATCTCATCATAAATTTTATCCTCTACATTATATGCTGCTTTTGTTAAAGCTTTTTCTTGCATTTGCTTCATTTTATCTTTATTTGTTACTATTATATTAATTGTATCATTTAAATTATTTCCATTTAATTTATCATTTAATATTATTTTAGCCGCTCCAACATTTTCTAGAACTTTTGCATTATATAATTGATGATCACCACTTACATTTGGTAAAGGAATTAAAATTGAAGGTTTCCCTAAATTTGATATTTCAGTTATACTCATTGCTCCGCTTCTTGCTACTATGATATCTGAAATATTCATTACTTCTTCCATATTATATATATATGGAACTATTTTTATATTTTCTATAAAATTTATATTCATACTCTTTTTTTCTAATTCGCTTTTTATAGTATCATATTGTTTAGGCCCTGTTGCCCACATTATTTGATATTTACTATTTAGTTTCTCATAAATAATCTGTAATATAGCATCATTTATTTTTTGTGCACCTTGACTACCGCCAAATATTAAAACAATTGGCTTGACTTTACTTAATCCTAAATTTGTTATAATTCTATCTTTTTCTTGAATTGTATATTCTTTTTTTTGTATTTTAACTGGTGTACCCGTATAAACAACTTTTTTGGCATGAGGTAGACGTTCTTTAGCGTCTTCAAATGATACTAATACAGTATCAGCTTTGCTTGAAAGCATTTTAACAGCTTTGCCTGGGAAAGCATTACTCTCATGTAAAATAACAGGTATTTTATTTTTTTTTGCTGCTAAAACAACAGCACCACAAATATATCCACCTGTACCTATTACAACATCTGGATTAAATTCCTTTATAATTTTATTAGCTTCTCCTATTCCCTTAAGCGTCTTGTACATTTTTTTCAAATTATCTATTGAAATAGTTTTGCTCAATCCATATGCATCTATTGTCTTTAATTCATATCCTGCTCTTGGTACTAAATCATTTTCTAGTCCCCTGGTAGTACCAATAAATATTATTTTAGAATCTTTTTCTTCTTGTTTGATTTTATTTGCTATTGCTATTCCCGGGTTAATATGTCCCGCCGTTCCAGCAGCTGCAATTATAGCCTTCATTTAAGCTCCTCCTAAAATTCTATTGTGCATCTTTAATTTTTATAGTGTTTATATAATTTGTTTGTTCATCTTTTTCTAGATCAATATCATACATACTATCTTCTATTGCTTTGTTATTATTAGTATCCCAATTTTGAACGTTGGCCATAGCTTTAATTTGATAATCTTTATTTTGTTCATTGTTTTTTCTAATAATTTCTAAAAGCTCGTTTACTTTATTTCCACTTACTCTGTCACCTTCATATTCTTTAAGCTTATCATTAAATGATTGTATAGCTGAATTATTAGAATTATTAGTATTATTAGAGTTATTAGTATTATCAAATAGACTCGTTACTTGGTTATCTGTATTTTCTGCATTTTCACCCGCTTCGTTGTTTGTATTTTCTTCATTTTCAGTTTCTGTTTCTAATTCTTCTGTTTCTTCTATTTCTGCTGTTTCTTCTGTTTGCTCATTCTCATTTAAATCTACTAAGCGTGGCTCAGAAGATTTTGTAGTAAATACTACCAATGCTGTTATTCCTACAATTGCTAAAATTCCTAAAATTACTGCTACAATAATTACTATTTTTACTGTTTTAGAGTTCATAATTTCATTCTCCTTTTATTATTTCATTTTATTATTTATATTCTTTTGTTCCTGCTCTTGAGATATTGAGTAATACTCCCATCTCGCAGAGCAATATAAATAAAGCTGTTCCTCCATAACTGAAAAATGGTAGAGGCATACCTGTTGCTGGCATTGAAGATGTTACAACAGCTATATTAATTATTACTTGTATTGCAACTAATGCTGTTATTCCAATTGCAACTAAACTTCCAAACATATCTGGTGACCTCATTGCAATTAAAATTCCTCTCCATATAAAAATTGCAAAAAGAATAATAACAACTGCACAACCAATAAATCCAATTTCTTCTGCTAATACTGAAAAAATAAAGTCATTATGTGGTTCCGGTATATATAAATATTTTTGTTTGCTCTCTCCTAATCCTGCACCAAATAATCCTCCAGATCCTATTGCATATAAACTTTGTATTACTTGCCAGCCTTTTCCTGTTGCATCTTGCCATGGATCTATAAAAGTTGTAACCCTCGCTAATCTATATGGTTCTAGAATAATTAATGCAATTAGTCCTGGAACTCCAACTGTTCCTCCTGTTGCTGCAAAATGCCAAAACTTGCATCCTGCCACTATCATCATTGTTGAACATACACCAATTATTACCACTGATGCACTAAAATGAGGTTGTAATAATAATAAAGCAATTATTGGTAATATGAAACATATATGTTTTATAAATCCTTTGAAATATTTATCTAATTCATTCTTATTTTTTACAAGTATTCCAGCATAAAACACTATCATTAAAAACTTAACTATTTCTGAAGGTTGGAATGATAATGATTCTGTAACATAAATCCATCTTTTTGCTTCATTTACTTCTTTACCTATTGCTAATACAAGTACTAAAAGTATTAATGAAATCCACCATGCTTGTTTATAAAATTTTTGGTAAAATCTATAGTCTATCTTAGAAATCATATACATTGCTACAATTCCACTTCCAGCAAATATTAATTGTTTTGCAAAATACTTATAACTATTACCACTCTCTGAAAGAGCAGTTGGTGAACTTGCAGATAATACCATAACTAAACCTATTGCAAGTAAAAGCAAGATTGTTATAACTAACGTATAATCAACAGGATTGTTTAAAAATCTAGAAAAATTTTTAACCTTTTTTTTCTTAGCCATTATTTATTATCCTTTCATTATATTATAACAACTCCCAATAAACAAAGCACTAATGTTACTAAGCTAAATACTATTACTACCTTGCTTTCTTTCCATCCTGAAAGCTCAAAATGATGATGTAATGGAGCCATTTTAAATATTCTCTTTCCTGTCTTTTTATAATAAGCAACTTGTAATATTACGGATAATGTTTCTATTACAGGTATAAGTGATATTACTAATAATAACAATGGCATTTTTAAATATAAAGCCATGGCAGATATAACTCCACCTAATAGAAGTGAACCTGTATCACCCATAAACACTTTTGCTGGATGCAAATTAAACATTAAAAATCCTAATGTACCTCCTGTAACGACACTTCCAAAAAGTACCATTTCTGGAACATTTCTAGAAATTCCAATTATGGTTAAACATGTTATAATAATTGTACTAACACTTGATGATAATCCATCAATACCATCTGTTAAATTAACAGCGTTTGTTGTTGCTAATATAACAATAATTGCAAAAGGAATATAAACCCATACTGGCATAGTTATGTATGTTTTTAATATTGGTATATAAGTTTGTGTCCCTATGTTAAATCCTTTTATTAAAAATAAAACATATACTACAGAGATGATAAGTAATCCCAGCATCTTATAACTAGGTTTTAAGCCTTTAGTATTTTTTAAAACTAATTTTTTAAAATCATCAATAAATCCTATTATCCCAAATCCTATTGTTAAGCATAAGATTGGTATCAATCGTCTTCCTGTTTGTATCTGACCATTTAGACTACAATAAAAATATGTAATAGCTATTCCAATTATCATAGAAATCATTATTATTATTCCACCCATTGTTGGGGTTCCCTGTTTTTTTAAGTGTGACTCTGGTCCATCATCTCTTTCTATCTGACCTACTTTAAATTTCTTTAATATAGGTATTATTATTAGTGCTGTTATTATTGTTACAAAAAATGTTATTAGCAATATAATCATGTGGAAATTCAAAATTAACACCCTTTCTTTTTACTTTTGTTTTTTACTATCTATTATTTCTTTTATTATCTTTTTTTCATCAAATGGATATTTCTCTTCATTTACTTCTTGATACATTTCGTGCCCTTTTCCTGCTATAACTATTAAGTCCCTTTTATTAGCCATTTTAATTGCTTCTGTAATTGCTTTTTTTCTATCTACAATTGTCTTATATTCCTTAGTTTTACCCTTTATTCCTGTTTCTATTTCACTTATAATTTCTTCTGGTTTTTCAGTCCTTGGATTGTCAGAAGTTATAATTGTATAATCTGCTAATTTACCTGCAATTTCTCCCATTATTGGTCTTTTAGCTTTATCTCTGTCTCCTCCACAACCAAAAACGCAAATGACCCTCCCAGGTGTGTATTTTTTTACAGTTTCCAAAATACTTTCTAAACTTTTTGGTGTATGAGCATAATCTATCATAATAGGTATGTCTTTTTTGTTATCTATTATTTCGCTTCTACCAGGAACTTTAATATTTGCTAATTCTTCTTTTATTATTTCAGGATCTATTCCATATTTTTTTGTAATACAAATTGCAAGTAGCGCATTATAAACACTAAACCTGCCTGGAATTCCAACTTTTATTCTTTCATTCCTGTCTGTAAGCTTTGTTCTAAAATCAGCATACGTATTTGAAACAGTAATATCTCTTGCCATAACATTGGCGTAATTATCTATTCCATATGTTATAATATTATTTTCAGGAAATAGATTTTGTATTTTTGCACCATATAAATCGTCAGAATTTGTAAATCCCGTTTTACACATTTTAAAAAGTTCTAATTTTGACATAAAGTAATCTTGCATATTCACATGTTCTTTTTCACTTATGTGATCTTCAGATAAGTTTGTAAATGCTACTAAATCAAATTTGCAATTTTCTACTCTGTGTAATTTTAAACTTTGAGAAGAAACTTCCATAACTACAAATTCAACATCTTCTTTTGCCATTTCTGCAAATGCTTTTTGTAATTCAACACTTTCTGGTGTTGTTCTTTCATTATCCATGATTTTCTTTTCATTTATGTAAGTCCCTATTGTGCCTATTAGTCCAACCTTTTTCCCAGCTTTACTTAATATGTTTTTTACCATAAATGCAGTAGTGGTTTTTCCTTTTGTGCCTGTAATTCCTATAAGCTTAAACTTCTTAGTAGGATTACCATAGTAATTGCTAGATATATATGCTAAAGCAATTCTTGTATTTGGTGCCATAATTAGAGTAACGTCTTTCTGGATTTTTATCTTCTTTAAGTCACAACCTTCCTCTATAAAAATAACTTTTGCTCCATTATTTATAGCCTCTGATATATAATCATGCCCATCAGTATTATTCCCTTTTATTGCAACAAAGATGTTTCCTTCTTTTATATTTTTACTATTATATTCAATTCCCGTTATATCAATATCTAAATTACCTTTCGCTTTTAATCCTTCAAGTCCTATTAAAGTTTCCTTTAATTTCATTTAAATCTCTCCTTACATTCCGTTATATTATATAACTATTTTTTATATTTGTATAGGGGTATTTAAAATTTTATTATTATATTATATTTTTAAAAATCTATGTAAACGCAACTTCCACTATAAGTTTGGATACCAGCTTGAGGTAACTGATTTGCTACAATTGTATTTGCTTTATCTATGCCTTCATATTCATTATTAATGTGTATTTCAAGCTCATTTTCTTTTAATATTTTTTCTGCTTCTTCAATTGTTTTTCCCTTTATGTCTGGTGTTGTTATTTCAACTTTTTTTTCTATTTCATCCTGATTTGATTGTTCTACTTCTAAATATGGTAATATTTCACTTAATATCTGTCCCCCTACTGGTGCTGCTACGCCACCTCCTTGGTGACCGTCCGTTCTCCTGTTGGATTATAAAGTGTAATAAGTAATACAACTTGGGGCGCGTCTGTTGGTGCCACTCCCATAAAAGACGTTACATATTTATTTGTATTTACACCATCTTCCGAAGTACCAGTTTTACCTCCAATTTTATATCCTGCTACTTTTGCATTTTTGCCTGTTCCTTCACTAACAACAGATTCCATCATACTTAATACTTTTTTTGAAGTATCTTTCGATATGACCTTTTCTTTTTTCTGCACATTGTTTTCTTTTACTTCTCCAGTCCTACTATCAATAACCTCTTTTACTATTCTAGGCTGAATTGCATCTCCTCCATTTGCTATAGCACAAACTGCTGTAGCCATTTGTATCGGAGTTACTTCAAATCTCTGCCCAAAGCTGATTGTAGCTAATTCTACAGGGCCAACTTTGTTTTGGTTTAAAAATATTCCTTTAGCTTCCCCTGGCAAGTTTACTCCTGTCTTTTCTAAAAAGCCAAATTTTTTTAAATATTTATAATAAGTATCTACTCCTAGTTTTTGACCAAGTCCTATAAAAACAGGGTTGCATGAATTCATTAATGCTTGCCTTAAGCTTTCGCTTCCATGCGGTCTATAATATCTCCAACACTTTATCCTTGTTCCTGCAATATCAATTCCACCTGTGCAACAGAATTCTCCTTCATTGTCTGTATCTGTTAGTCCTTCTTGTAATGCAGCAGCACAAGTAATCAGCTTAAATACAGATCCAGGTTCATAAGTATCTGCTATTGCTTTATTTCTCCACATTGCTTGTAAATTTTTTGTTTTCTCTCCTTGTTCCAAAGAATCCCAAATTGATTTTAGTTCTTCATTATTTATAGTATATGGTTCATTCAAATTATATCCTGGATATGTTGCCATAGCTAATATATCTCCAGTATTAGGATTCATTACAATAACATTTCCACCATCAGTACATATATTATCTATACATGCTTCTGCTAAATACTTTTCGACTATAGATTGTATTGTCATGTCAATAGAAAGTACTATGCTATTACCATCTATTGCATCTTTATAGTTTTCCCCCTCTGTTCCTATCTCTAACCCTGTTGCATTTGATAGTCTTTCAATTGCACCCATTTCTCCTGCTAATTCTTCCTCATATTTTGCTTCTACACCATCTAAACCTTGATTATCACTTCCACAAAATCCTAAAACATGTGAAGCTAAATTTCCATAAGGATAATATCTTTTTGTGTCTTCATCTATGTTTATTCCTGAATTTATTTCATTATTATTAATCCAAACCCTTAATTCATCTGCCTTTGTTTTGTCTATTTTTCTTGCAATTGTTTCTATGGAACTTTTTTTCCTTACCTTTTTTAATACTCTTTCATAATCCTGCTCAAAAATATTACTTAATGCCTTGGCAACTTCTTCTTTCATGTCTGTAGGAATGCTGGTTGGATTAATTGTTACAGTATATACCGTACTGCTTACCGCTAAAGCATATTTTTTAGAACTATCATAAATTATTCCTCTTTTTGGATTTATTTTTCTATTTAAAGATTGCTGCTCATATGCTAACTGCTGTAGCTCTTTGCCCTGTATTAGCTGAATATACCCAATTCTTACTATCAATAAGAAAAGAATTATAAAAGTTGTAAATAGAATATTTCTAATTTTCTTTTTATTTGAAAGTTTTAACATTTTTTCACTTCCTTTAGCGCAAAAAAACCTTTAATAAATTTTATTAAAGGTTTTTATTTTTATTCAATTATTTTTACTCTTCTACAGGTTTAAACATGTCTTTTCCAACGCCACATAGTGGACACTTCCAATCTTCTGGCAAATCTGAAAATTTTGTTCCTTCTGTTTCTTCATCATATATATAGCCACATATTGTACATACATATTTCATTTCTATTCACCTCCTATGATTTCTTTAGCTAGCTTTTTCATTTCTTCTCTATTTTGATTATTCATTCTTGTTTTTATCGTAACAGTTGTATCACATATTTCTATATTCTTCATAGAACTTATTATTTCCTTAATACACTTTGCTGCCATAGGTGCCCATGATCCATTTTCTATTATGCCAATTTTTTTGTTTTGATAATTTTTATGCTGTAATTCTCTTAGAAAAAGTTCTGTATGAGGAAATAGTCCTGCATCATAAGTAGGGGTCGCAATTATTAATTTATCATATCTAAAAGCATCTTCTATTGCCTCTGCCATATCTTCTCTTGCTAAATCTGTTACTACTATCTTTTGGGCTCCTTTTTCCTTTAAAATAACTTCTAATTCTTCTATTGCACTTTTTGTGTTTCCATGGATTGAATTATAAGCTATAAATATTCCCTCATTTTCTGATTTATAGCTACTCCAAATATCATATTTATTAATATAATACTGTAAATTTTCTTTTAGAATTGGTCCATGTAATGGACATATTACTTTAACATCTAGGTTTGAAACTTTTTTTAATAGCAACTGAACTTGTAAACCATATTTTCCACAAATATTAAAGTAATATCTTCTTGCTTCACATGCCCATTCTTCATCAGTATCTAGCGTTCCAAATTTTCCAAAACCATCTGCTGTAAACAATATTTTTTCTGTATGTTCATATGTAACCATTACTTCTGGCCAATGTACCATAGGTGCCATTATAAAACTTAATTTATGTGTGCCTATTTCAATTGTATCTCCTTCTTTTACAATTACAAATCTATCTGATAAGTCTGTATCAAAGAATTGGCTCATCATTTCAGATGCTTTTTGGCTTAGAATTATTTTCATTTTAGGATATTTTTTTGCAAGTAATTCTATATTGGCAGAATGATCAGGCTCAATATGCGAAACAACTAAATAATCTACATTCTCTCCTTGCATTACATCTTCAACATTTCGCATCCATTCATTAGTTGCTCTTCTATCTACTGTATCCATTATTATATTTTTTTCGTCCTTAATAATGTATGAATTATATGATACACCATTTGGTACTATATACTGGCTTTCAAATAAGTCTATTGTCCTATCATTTACACCTATGTATTCAATCGAATCCGTAATTTTGAATCTCATTTACTACCTCCATTTTTTGTTGATGAGCTTATAATCATCGTTTTTATTTTAGAAATGCTGTCCATCATTGTATGGTTTACAGTAAATCCACTATATCTTGCATATATACTTCCTATTGTAGAAGTTAAGCATATTATTGCAATAGCAACAATTGTTCCTTTTACAGTTTTAATTCTTCTGTTCATTCTTTTGCATCTCCTCACTTTCTATTCTTCTATCTCTTTCATCTAATTGCTGAGCAATGTAATATGCAATAACTCCAATTATTAATACTATAATAATCATTAGAAGTAGTGAAAGAGGATCTTGAGCCACCATAACTACAATTCCTAAGTTAGAAATTCTATGTACCATCTTTCCCTCTACATGCATTGCTCTTACATATTTTGTATCATCTGTTTCGTTTTCTATAGTTTGCATTGTAAATACTTTAGTATTGTCTGCTATACTTGTATTTATTTCTGCAATTCTATGGACTGTAATGGTATTCATATTATTCCTAAATGCCATAATGTCGCCTATTTTATATTCGTCAATATCAATGATTTTTGTAAAAATCAAATCTCCATATTCCGTACATCCATCCTTTTGTTCATTCATTATCATAAAAAATTTATATCCAAAAATATTTGGTATTTCATCTGGATATACTAATAATTGATATCCTATGTTTGTTGTTATGATAATAAGTGGAATAAAAACTCCAAAATATATTATTTTTTTTAAAACAAACCATAGTGTAATTTTTTTTCTTTTTTTATCTTTTGTATAATCTTTCATTTTTTACCTCAATGTAATAATATTTCACCTGATGTTAGGATATCAATAAATTTACAAAAAGTAAATATTTTTAACAAATTTTTATATTTTTTAGCATATTGATCTAGTATAATTTGCAAAAATAGTAAAAAAATGGTATAATAGTATGTGTAAGGTTTTTACACATACTAAAGATTACAAGGAGTTGATTAAAATGAAAACTCAAACTAAACATATCCCAGTTGCAAATAATTTAGCTTTAGTAGCAATTAAAGAAAGAAGACTAATGAGAATAAAAAATGCTGGTAAAACAGCTTTTAGTATAACATGGAAAGCAGTAGTATATGCTTTTATACTTACACTTGCCAATATAATTATATAAAAAAGCAGGTACAAACATTTAAAATCTTTGTACCTGTTTTTTTATTCTTTTAATTCATTTATGTCTATTAAACCGTTCCATAAATTTATCAGTTAATTCTTCTTCAAAAACATAATTTCCATCTTTATATCTCAAAATGTAATCATTTCCTATTTTGTCTAATAAATCTGGCGAAATATCTCTTTCTTCAAATATCTTATTGTTATTTAAGTTTTGTAAATATACCCCTTCTAAACTTCTGTCAACAACTTGGTACAAGCATTCTTCCTCTTTTAAATCATCATTAACGTTAGATTTATGAATACACAATTCTGCCACACCCCTTTTATTTTACCTTTCCTGTTGAATAGTCTATGTTTGTACCAGGTTGAACATTGTAAATAAATACATTGTATTTTAAACCTTTTCCATTGTCTTCAACAGAATATGCCTCCATCTCAACACCAGAAGCTAATAAATTATCTCCTTTAAAAACAGGAGTTACTCTATATAAAACATGATTTTTTTTGTTATTATTAATATATTCAGCAACTTTGTTTTCGAAAGGTAACATACCTTCAACATTAAAATATCTGGTTCCAGTTATTAAATTTTTTTCGTTTGCATTTTCATCAGCTAATTGATATCCTATTAGATGGCATCTATTATAAATATATTCACCATTTACTTTTGTTTGTTCCCATCCTGTAGGTTTTACTTGATTTATGCTTCCTCGTGTTTCACCATTTTTAGGCATTAATTCTTTACAAATATTAGCATAAGCAACACCACATCTCCCTTTTGAGTCTAAATCACTATATATTTCAAATATATCTGTTGTAAAATCTTTTTCACTAAAATATGGTTCATTATTATTTAATTCTATATAACTTTTGTTAGTATAATCGGGAATATTATTAATATCAATATTAGAACTAACAATATTGTTTTTTGTATTATAATCATTATTACTTCCAATTACATAATCATTTACATATCTTAAAGCAAAAAATAAAAGTACAATTACTATAAATTTAAATACTTGATTTGCATTTAACTGATTATTTCTTTTGTTTTTACTCATTTTTATCTCCTGCCTTTTAAAAGTCTTTTATTCTTACTTTAAAGTCTTCAAAATCTATTAGCTTCCAAGACCAATTATTATCTGAAAGTGTTCCAGGTACATTTATTCTTGCACTATCATCTAGTCCTAAAATATCTTGAACTGTTATTATCGCAATCTTTGCTTTACACTTCATGCAATACTGCATAATTCCTATGTTAACATTAATATCATTACACTCGTTATTTTTTAAAAATGTTTTAAGTTTTTGCTGACCTTCCTCTCCCAATGTTTTATACCATCCATATATTGTTGGACAATCATGATTTGAAGGGTATACTACAACATTTTCTGATTCATTATCTCTATCATAAGAGTTTATTAAATCAAGTGAAAATTCTAGTACTTTTTGTCGTGTAAATCCATAATGTTTTCTTAATGCCACTGTTTCTTCTCTTATATCTCCAAGATCTTCAATTATAAGATTTTCCACCTTTATATTTTCATCTTTAAACAATTCATCAAAAAATGCATATCCAACACCATCTACATACATACCTTCTTTTCCAGTTTTTCCAACTGGTATTTTATAAAATGAATCATATCCTCTAAAATAATCAATTCTAACTTTATCAAATAATTTAAAATAATGTTTATATCTTTTTATTAAATACTGATAATTTTCTTTTTTTATGTTATCTATATTATATACTGGGCTATTCCATTTTTGTCCTTCACTATTATAATAATCAGGAGGTGTTCCTGCTTCAAATGTAAATCTCCCGTTTTCTATTTCGAAGCATTCTGGATGATATATAATTTCCGCTGATTCAAATACTGGATATACAGGCATATCTCCAATAATTTGTATGTTTTTAGAATTTGCATATTTTTTTATTTCCGTCCATTGTTTAAACAATATATATTGTAAAAAAAGCCAGTACTCGCTTCTACCACCTTTAATTGCACTTGTATATTTTGCGTATTCATGCATTTCTTTTATTTTAGAAAATTCTTTATAGCCTTTACTTTTTTTAAAATTTTTAAAAGCTTCCTTGTAATATTTTTCTTTGTAATTATCATAAACTGCTCTGTCTGTGTTAGGTCTTGTTTTTGGCTCTTTTATTAGCCCATATTCGTAAAGTTTATCAAGTGATATATAGTCCTCCTCCAATGCATAGTAACTTAAAGGTGAATATGGTAATCTATCACAAGCATTTATCGGTAGTATTTCCCAATATGTTATATTATTTTCGGCAAGAATATCTATAAATTCATATGCTTCATATCCAAAATCTCCTATCCCATATTTACTTGGGAGTGAAAATATCGGCATAAGTATTCCTTTTTCTTTCATTTATTTCTCTCTTTCGTATAATTTATAAAACGATTATATCACATATTATTTTTGTTTGTATATGATTTTTAAAGAAAAAAAAAGATTTTGTTTTACAAAATCTTTTCTAAAATGGAGCGATTACGAATCTTCTTATATATCAATAGCTAACAATAGATTTATAAAAATAACCTTCATTAACTTGAAAAAAATATACACTAATGGTACGATATAATAGAATTAATATAATTCAAAGGAGAAAATCATGGAAGAAGATAAATCTTTGGTTGAGGTAAAAAACAATAGAAAAGGAATAAGAAAAATAATAAATAATGTAGTTGAACTTATAAAATCTAAAGTAAACAAGGACTATGTTTTATCAGAGAATTCTCCAGAATTTTTAAAACGAAATAAGGATTTAATACTAAAAACTATTAAAAGAAATTATAGTTATTTAGATCAAGTACCAGATGATATATTATTAGAAGAGTTGCAACAAGCATTACTGCCAACTAATGGAATTATCGATACAGCTTTCAAGAGTGGATATGCACTCAGAGCTAACCCTTTTCGGAGAACCTAGTTCATCAGTATTATTGGGTGAAGATGCTAAAATAGCCATATTACAATATCTTAAAATGCAGAAAGTAAATCCTCAAAATGATAATTTGTTTGAACACAATAAATCAGAGTCTCAATGGAGATTATCATCGATTTTAGAATATTTAGATGAAAGTTTATTATTAGATGTTGATTTTAAAAAGCAATTATTAGATTTAGCCATCGAAAAAGGTTATAAGATAACAGACCATTCACAAACTTATTTAAAGCAAAATAGCATACTTGCAGAAAAATATTATAGAGATTTATTAGAAAATAATAATGTAGATGGATTGTTAACTGCAAATATTTTATCTCCTGAATTGATAAAAAATAAAAGTTTTTTACAAAACTATATTAATATGCTTTCTCAAAAAGGTATTAATAATGATATTATTATTGCCTCATTAACACATAATGATGAATGTATAGATGTTTTTAAAACTGATATAGAGCTGTTTCAATCAATATTTGAACAGATAGCACCATCGGATTTAGAAAAGTTTTTTAGTAGTTTTTTTAGTGATAAGGAAATAAAAGAATTTTTTACAAACCAAAACCAATTAAGTGGAAAATTATTACATCTTAGTAGATTATATGCTAAAGATAGTACTATCTTGCAATCATTGAATGGAGATTTACTTGGAGAGAGATATAAAGACATACCAAACTATAAAATGCAATTGATAGCTAAAAATCCAGAATTTCAAAGTAAAATCTTAGGACTTAATGATTATGAATATAGCTTATATAGTAAAATGACACAATTAGTATCACAAAAAACAGATAGATGGAATAGATTTGAAAAAAATATAGTTGAGAATTTATCAGATGGATATTATGGAGAATTAATTACTGATTTATATGAACAATCCAAACAAGGAAATAAGATAACTACTAAAGACATTGAAACATTAACATTTCTACTTTCAAGAGATTGTTCATCAAAATCATTTTTTGATGGATACTTAACTGATTTATTAAAAAGTCAAGGTATGGATGAAAAGGCTCTAAAACAAGAAGAAGTCAAACATTCTAATAATATATTTAATATTACTAATAAAAAAGAATTAGAACACTTTGAAGAAATCAAAGAGTTGGTATGTGATACTATATTAACTAATCCTAGCTTAGATGATGAACAGTTAACAACTCCAATAAGCAAATATTTAGAAAAGTTTAAACAATTGCCTGAACTAGATAGAATGAAATTAGCTTTATTGGAGAAATACTATAATATGGATTTAAGGGAAGCTGCTAATATTATAAACAAATTTTCAGCAGATATAGACAATATACATGCTAATGATGAGTATCAAGCTAGTATAGTAGAACAAATTAAAGCTATAAAAAATATTTTTGAAAGTAATGATATGGATACTTTAAGTCAGGTTGGTAGCTTAGATATATTGATAGAAACAGATTTATCTTCAAGTACATATTTAATTGAGCAAACAAAAGAAATGTTTGAAAAAGTATACAAAGAAGATTTATATATGCCAAAACAAGAAGATAAAATAGGAACTACTATTTTTAATGGAAAAAATATTGAAGTCTTTGATGCTAACACTGATTTTTCAATGATTGTTAAAAGAATAGGAATTAATGACGGTAATTCTCAAGAAATTTGGAATGGAATGACAAAAGACGGAGAATATGAACGAAAAGATTTAAGATATTACACTTGTTGCTCATACATGACAGATGAAAATATTTTGAAACAAGATAATGATATTGAAGTTATACTTGGTTTTGCACAAGGTACTAATAATTATTCTTTTGATGCCATATATCCACATGACGCCCATACTCCATTTTATGGAGGCGATAGTATTTATAATGATTTAAATAGCTCTTATATGTTACCCTCTACGTTGGAAACAAATACTGATAATAACTATAATGAAGTTGTAATAAATACATTAGGAATTGATGAACAAGGACAAATGACAAAATTGCAACCAGATTATATTATTTATATAAAAGAAAAAAAAGATTTAGACAATGATCCTGTATGGAAAAAATCACAAAAAGTTGCTAGTGAATTTGGAATTCCGATTGTAATAGTAGATAAAGAAAAAATTAAAGAGAGTGAAAAAAGTAAAATAGCAAGTATGTCTGATACATTAAATGGAAAGCCAAGTAGCAGTGAAGTTTTAAGATTTGTAAAGAAAGTTGAGCATTATATAAGCAGATATGGTACAGAAGGTATTTTAGAGTGTGCTCCTAAAGAAAAAATGGATTTCTTAAGGCAATATATAGAACAAAAACAGTTAGAGGAAAAAGAAAACATCTCAATTCCTAATATAGACACAGTCCCTATTAACAGAGAGCAAACTACTGATAATAGACAAACCATTTTAAGAAGATTAGCTAAATTAAAAGAAGAAAATATTATTACTGGAGAAGATGGAAGATGAAAAAAATAAAAAATAATAAGATTATTGATTTAAAAAACAAAAATGAACAAGAAAAATCCATTAAACTTGGTGAGGTATCTAAAAAAATTAATTCTATTTTTAAAAAGGCTACTAAAAATCATTAAAAAGGTTTATACGAGATAGTAAAAGCATTTTTTTGCTATCTCGTTTTTATCAGTTTTTTATTGTTTTTTAATGATTTTCTTATTTTCTTTTTCTAGTTGTTTCAAACTTTTCTTAGGAGTAGGTAAATCTTCTGGCATAGTTCCACCATTTTTAGCAATATGTTTAATATCTTCAAATGATTTATTATTTTTATCTATTTAAATATATTTTCCTTATGCTCTATCATTTCTGTAGTTGTAACATTTTCTTCAATATTTTTTCTATTCTTATTTTTAAAAAGATTATCTGGATTATATTTTTCATGCAATTTTTCTTGATACTGGAGTTCATTTGTATTTAATCTATCTATATATTGTTTTTTTTGAATTTCATCAACACACCAATAATTATAGCATATCATTCCAATAATCCCTCTAGCTTCATCAAGTAGATTTAATTCTTTTAAAGGTTTATTATAATCAAAATTACATTCATATTCTTTTGAAGCATTATCATTTAAATATTGTAAAAGATTTTTGGGAATCTTATTAATATCTTCTTGTCTAATTCCTTTTAAATAGTAAACGACTTCTGCCATCGCATTAGCATTTCTTACATTAACCATTTTTTACCTCTATTCTAGATTTTGCTCATCATTAGTATATTCTATGCTTTCATTTCCAAGTACATTGTTTCTAGTAGTTTTAATAGCTTTTTGCATAGCAGACAATCTTGTTTTATCATCTTCTATACAATCTGCAAATCCGTCTTTACCTTTTTCTGCAGCTAATCCTATATGCTCTATGTATTGTAACCTTTTATTACATTCTTGTATTAACTGAGGAATAGCTTCTATACTTGGCTCTA
Source organism: Clostridia bacterium (assembly GCA_017533795.1). Lineage (GTDB taxonomy): Bacteria > Bacillota > Clostridia > TANB77 > CAG-508 > CAG-269. The sequence goes on from JAFWIH010000008.1 coordinate 65,699, forward strand.
TACCTAGTGTTTCCAAACCTCCTGTCATTTTATTAGCCTTTATTTGTTCAAAATAATCTTTTAAAGTTTGTATAGCTTTTTGAGGATTTTGTTTATATTGTTCCATATAATGAGGATAAACTAGTTGTGCAATCATATACCTTGCCCTATAATCAACATTAGGTTCTGACTGTGCTAATCTTCCTAAAACAAAACCTAGTTGTCCATTTGTTATTCCATACTTTTTTTGCATTTGAATAATGTCATCTTGTTTTATTTCTCCTTGTTGTTCCTTTATTCTCATTAATTCTAATTTTGCAAATGTTTCTACTCCATCATCAAAATGGCTTATAATACATCCTTTTTCTCTATTTACAACATCTTCTATTGTCGCAATACCATTTTCCAATAAATATTGACTTAACATTGCTTCAAAACAATGTGGAGTTATTTCACCCATTAAATTTCTGGTAGGATTATCATTTTCAATAAAATCAAATGTATGAGATAGCTCATGTACCAACAAATAAATATCCTCTATTGTTCCTTTACATGGAACATATATAGCCGATTTTCCATCTTTCGACATTACACATGCTGTTTTAATATGTACAGGCAATCCATCATCTTTAGTTTTTGAGAAGTCTTCATCTTCGTTTAACTGATACATATTAAAAGCAAAATCACTTTTCCCATCTAAAATATTCTTTACTTTTTCATATAGCTCTTGATCTAATCCTTTAAAAAATTGTAAAGCAACATCTTTCGTTTGTTCTTCTGAAAATGGTTTTGTAATTGGGTTAGTATGTCTATCTTTTATGTGTACATCATTAGTCATCATTCCAGAAACTCTATGTAACAATTCATAATCTGTACTATTTCTTCTGTTTCGTAAGTTTTCATCTATAAAACTATTTAACATTTGCAATTTATCTGTTGGTATTTCAAATTCTTTTTCTGATTCTTTTAAATAGCATTGTACCAGTCCTTGTTTTTGCTCATCCGTTAATTCACCAAATTCAGGTATTTTCTCTATTTCATCTAATAATTGCTTTTTATTTCTACTTTCTTCTCTTTGTCTATGTTGACAATATAGGCTATATGCTCTTTTTAAAGCAGTTCTACTAACTGTATGTTCTTTAAATTTTTCTAAAAATATATTTTTATCATTTTTGCTAAATGGTAGAAAACCCATTGCAGTTATATAAGCGTTTATATTTTGTAGCATGTTAACTCCTGTACATGTTCTTTCATAATTCACACCATTTTCTTCAAACCATCTATCTATATCATCAAATATAATTTTGCTATATAAACTATTCTGTAAATTACCACTACTATCTATTACCTCTCCACCTTTTCCTGCATAATCTTGTGATATATAAGCTAAATTTCTCCATCCTTCAACTCTTTCATCAACTTTCCCACTCGATAATTGTACTTGTTGAAAAGATACCATTCTATCCTCATCAGTCATTACATAATACCTTGTTTCTGTATTTCCATTTGTTCTTTTTTCTATTAATTCTTTTGCAGAACTTATTTGTGATTCAATATCCTTTTTTAATTGCTCTATATCTTGTGGCGTTAGTACAGACAGCTCACTTCGTTCTTCATATTCCTGTATTGCCTCATTTACTATTTCATTTTTTTGTTTACCTCTTAAATCAGCATATTCAGGTTTATTTCTAACAAATGTATCTATTGTAAATTTTTTTAATAACATCACTAATTGTTCAAATTCTTGCGAATCAGTTTTATCTAATATACTTATTTTTAGTGGTTCACTCATTTTTCTCTCCTCTAACGATAAATACAGTGATTAATTTAATTGTTATTCGTTTTTTTATCATTCATTCTTACCTAAATTCTTTTATTTTTTAGTAAGTTTATTATATGTATGAAATCTTTTCTTAGTATGATCAAAATCTATTCTTCTTTCTACATTTGGATTGCTTGCAAAAAGTGTATCTAATATAGTTGCCAATGTTTCTTGCCCATTATCATAATATATGAGTTTTTTATCAAATGAATTTATATAATCTTGATTGTCATTTATAAATTTACTTATTTCTCTTGCTAATGCAACATTTAATTGAGTTTTCTTGTTTATGTATTTCTTATCAACTATAATTGTTCTAATTTTAACTTTAACTCTAATCATAATTTTGCTACTCATATTTATAACACAAAATGACATTTTTCTCAATGGAATATGGAGATTTTTGATATATTCTTGTCGTTTACATAAAATCATGGTGTATAATATATGTATTTTATAATACACTGAAAAATTGAATATTGATATTCCTCTTTACTCATTTAGAGGAGCCATTAGAATTAAAAGTGCCCAGTGTGTATGTTTTGTTTAAGGGCAATGAATTTAATGAATAGCTAGTTTTAGTGTAAACATTAAATTGCATTAAAAAAGCTGAGGCAGAAAACTTTCAAAGTTTTCTGCCCCAACTATTGACTTTCAGCCATTGTGAAATGATATTCACTTTGTTTCCTTCAAATCTGCTTGTATAAAGAATTACAAGTGGTTCTACGAAAACACATTATGGAGCAGGTAGTGGGAATCGAACCCACGTCATTAGCCTGGAAGGCTAAGGTTCTACCATTGAACTACACCTGCATTTCCTCTTAACAATTATAAATTATAAACGTTTATGTTTAACTTGTCAAGAGTTTTTGTGAAATTTATCAAAAAATTCGTAAAATGTCATTATATGTAACATATATTGACAATACTATTAATAATGAAAAACCAAGTAATGTAATTGAAGCTTCTGTTTCTTGCTTTAATGGTTTTCTCCTTATAGCTTCTATAATTAATAATAAAAGCTTTCCTCCATCTAAAGCGGGAATTGGTAGTAAATTTGTAACTCCAAGTGATACAGAAACTAAAGATAAAATGTATATAAACTCCTTAATTCCATTTGTAGAAACTACCACATCAGATATTCCAACTATTCCCATCATTTGATCAGTTTTTAATCCATCTACAATCAAGCTCTTTAAACTTTCTACTATAGATTGGCAAAATTCTGCTGTTTGTGAAAGTCCAAAATAAATGTGACTTGCAAAAGTATTATCTATAGGTTTAGCAATCGAAGTCATAAGTATAAAATAAGCAATCAATCCAAAAACTATATTTACTGTTGCTCCTGCTATTACAATTGCCATTCTCTTTGGAATACTTGCTTTAGAAAAAGAACCTTCTGCGTCTGAAGCTTCTTCTTCTCCCTCCATACTAACAAATCCTCCAAGTGGAATAAGTCTTAAAGCATATTTAGTTTCAAGCCCTTGTTTTTTCCATATTACAGGTCCAAATCCAATTGCAAATTCATTTACTTTAACTTTGCATATTTTTGCAACTATAAAGTGTCCACTTTCATGTATTATGATTAGAAATCCTAATAAAAATATTATTTTTATTGCTGAAATACAAAAACCAATCAAAATATACCTCCATTTTGTCTTTAAAAAAATGTGAATAGAGCGTATGCAAATGGTGCAATAAATAACAAACTATCTATTCTATCTAACATTCCACCATGTCCAGGAATAAGTTCGCTGTAATCTTTAATATCTACATATCTCTTTATTGTTGATGCAGCAAAATCCCCTATTTGAGAAATTATGCTAAGTATAGCTGTAACAATCATCACATATATATAAGAATATTCAAAATTCATAAAATTATTAATATAATATGTATAAATAAGTACAACTATAACAGATCCTACAATTCCTCCTATACAGCCTTCTATTGTCTTTTTAGGACTAATCTCACTAAATTTATGTTTTCCTAAATATTTTCCCACAAAATAAGCAAATACATCTGTTGCCCAAGCAGCAAAAAATACATACCATATTAATACTTTGCCATTTTCCATTCCTCTAATTAGCGCTAAAAACATAATAAATCCCACTATATAGAATATCCCAAAAAAAGTGTATGCAATATCCCTAAAATTTATTTTCATATTACTAATTATTACATGCAAAAAAAGTAATAAAATTATAACAGGAATAATAATAGTTTTCAAAAGCTCTATATATTCTATTGGCATTACTAATGGTAGTATATGTATAAAAGCTATGCTTATGCATGCCATATATCCCATCCATTTTATCGGTTTAGATTCTTTAGCAACAGCATTGTAAAATTCATGTATTGCAATTATTGCTACAATGCTAATTACTATGTCCACTATATAATTATTTGCAAAAACTAATATTGCTACTACTCCAGGAAATCCTATTAGTGCAGATGCAATTCTTTTAAAATCCATACTATACCTCTTTTATACTAACTTGCTCCAAAATTTCTTTTTCTTTTTTGATATTCTACTATTGCATTATCTAAGTCTTGTTCATCAAAATCTGGCCAGTATTTTTTTATAAATAATAATTCAGAATATACTATTTGCCATGGCAAGAAATTACTTAAACGTAATTCTCCACTTGTCCTTATAACTAAGTCTGGATCTGGTTGACCAGCTGTATATAATTCATTTGAAATAATATCTTCGTTAATTTCTTCAATATTTAGCTCATTATTTTTAACTTTTTGTGAAATAATCTTTACAGCTCTTACAAGTTCTAGTCTTCCACCATAATTTAAGGCAATATTAAATGTAATTCCAGTGTTGTTTTTTGTTTTTTCTAAGCAATTATTTATACTCTTATGCATACCTTTTGGTAGAGCTGTTGTATCTCCTAAAAATTTAATCCTAATATTTTCAGTATCTGCTTTTTTTGCGAAGTCCTCTAAATAACTCTGAAGTAATAGCATTAAAGCACTTACTTCTTCTTCTGTTCTTTTCCAGTTTTCGGTTGAAAAAGCATATACGGTCATATGCTTTATTCCAATTTTATTTGCATATCTAACAATTTTTTCTAGTGTCTTTGCACCTTCTTTATGCCCTAATGTGGGCTTGATTCCTTTTTCTTTTGCCCATCTTCTATTACCATCCATAATAATGGCAATATGCTTAGGCAAATTCTCTTTGTTAAATTCCATAAAAAAACGCTCCTATACTGACATTATTTCTTTTTCTTTGTTCTCTAATATTTTGTCTATTTCTTCTATGTTTTTATCTGTAATTTTTTGAATTTCTGTCTCAGCAATTCTTAGTTCATCTTCTGTTATTTCACTATTTTTCTGTTTTGTTTTAGCAGCATCTATTCCATCACGTCTTACACCTCTAACTGCAACTCTTGCATCTTCTGCAATTTTTTTAACGTCTTTTACTAATTCTTTTCTTCTTTCTTCATTTAACTCTGGAAACGCTAAACGTATTACTTTACCATCATTATTAGGGTTTATTCCCAAATCTGCCGCAAGTATTGCTCTTTCAATTTCTTTTAAAATACTAGCATCCCATGGTTGTATTACTATCAATCTTGCTTCTGGTACAGAAATTCCTGCTACTTGATTTATTGGTGTTTGTGTTCCATAGTAATCTATTTTAACCTTATTTAATATTGCAGGATTTGCTCTACCTGCCCTAATCTCTGACAATCTTTCGTTTAAAACTTCAATTGCTTTTGACATTTTTTCTTTAATATCATCATATTCCATTTATATATCCTCCTTATAATTTAATCTTCTATAATTGTTCCTATTTTTTCGCCTTTTATGGCTCTTACAATATTTTCGGGATCGTCAATTCCAAAAACTAATAGTGGAATGTTATTATCTCTGCATAAGGCTGTTGATGTTGAATCCATTACCTTTAAATCTTGATTAAGAACATCTAAATAAGTTAATCTTTCATATTTAGTTGCTGTAGGGTCTAATTTAGGATCAGCTGAATATACTGCATCTATAGATTTACCTAGAAGTATTACTTCTGCTTCTATCTCTGCTGCTCTTAAAGCTGCAGCCGTATCTGTAGTAAAATAGGGATTACCTGTACCACATGCAAATATAACAACTCTTCCTTTTTCTAAGTGTTTTATTGCTTTTCTTTTTATATATGGTTCTGCAACTTCTCTCATTTCTATAGCTGTTTGAACTCTTGTATACACTCCTTTACTTTCTAATGAATCTTGAAGTGATAGTGCATTCATTGCTGTTGCGAGCATTCCCATATAGTCAGCTGTTGTTCTTTCCATGTATTCTCCATTTCTAGCCCCTCTCCAAAAGTTTCCTGCTCCAACTACAATAGATACTTGAGCTCCCATCTCAACTATTTCTTTTATTTTGTCACATAAACTCCATACCGTATCTTGGTCAATTCCAAATTTTTTTTCTCCTGCTAATGCCTCTCCACTAAGCTTTAAAAGTACTCTTTTATACTTTAATTCTGACACTAACTTTTCCCCCTTATTATATTATTATTCTTGTACCTCAAACATGTCTTTTCCTTCTCCACATACTGGACATACCCAATTGTCCGGTAAGTCTTCAAAACTCGTACCAGGTTCTATCCCTGCATTTTTATTGCCTACTTTAGGATTATAAATATACTTGCAAACTATACATTCATGCTTTGCATGTTTTAGCTCTTCCTTACCCTTACTGAAATTCTTATATCCAATTGCAACCGCTGCAATAAACATTAATAAGAATGACAAAGCTTTCCAAATCCCACTATCAAAAAGTATTATAGCAAAAATTCCACATGCTGCACTTGCTCCATACATTATAAGTACAGCTTGCTTTTGACTAAATCCTTGTGCAACAAGTTTGTGGTGTAAATGTCCTTTATCTGCTTGAAATATAGCCTTGATAGATTTTCCCTTTACTAATCTCCTTATAATCGCAAATATAACATCTACAATTGGTAATCCCAAAACTATAACTGGTAATACAATTACTGCTGCTGTATATGTTTTAGCTACTCCTAAAATTGATATTATTGCAAGCATAAATCCTAAAAAATTAGAACCAGTATCACCTATAAATGTTTTGGCTGGTGAAAAATTAAATGGCAAAAATCCAAGTAGCGCACCTATTAGTGCTGTAATTAATACAATTGCAATCATTGGTGAAGAATTTAATGCAAATATTATAAGTAACGATATGCATGAAATTAGTGTAATTCCTGATGATAGTCCATCTAATCCATCTGTTAAATTTATTGCATTCGTTATTCCTACAATCCATATTATTGTAATCAGGCTTGACATTGCAGTGTTACTAATTTTTAGTGTTTCTGTTATAAACGGTATTGATATATGTTCAATTCTTACTCCAAATCTTACAACTATAATTGCTGCAAGTAACTGACCAGCAAGTTTTGCCATAGGCTTTAAAGTTTTAATATCATCTACTACTCCTGTAATTGTTATAATTACTATCCCTAATAATATTCCTATTAGTTTTGTAATATAATCCTCATTTGAGAATAAGTCTATACTCCCTTCAATATTCATTATTGTAAGTAAATATGCAACTGAAACTAAAAAACCTAAAATTACCGCAGGACCACCAAATTTAGGCATAGCATGATGATGCATTCTTCTTTTATCTTTTGGTATATCAACAGCCCCAACTTTTTCTGCAATTTTTATCGTATAAGGAGTAGTCATAAATGCAACTATAAATGCTATTAAAAATGCTATAGCAATGTTTCCCCACATACGTAAACCTCCAACTATTTCATATTTTCATTTTCTATATCTTCTATCATTGTTCTTCGTTCTAGATATCTTCCATCTAATACATCTGTTCCAAGCCATGCTCTTATCGTTGAAACGGCTGTACTAATATTCATTTTGTCTGCTGGTAATGCAATAACATTTATTCCATTATGTGATTTTGCTTCTATAGCTGATTCTTCTGAATCGCAACACTCACATCTTATACCTTTAAATTTATTTGCAACTATTGTCATTCCTCCACCAGAACCGCAAATTAAAATTCCACCTTCGGCATTTCCTTCTTGAACTCTTTGTGCAACTTTTTTTGCCATTTCTGGAAAATGTACTATATCATTGCTATATGTTCCACAATCTATGTATTGTATTTCTGTTTCATCTAAAAATTTTTTTAATTCTTCTTTTAAATTATATCCTCTATGATCTGCTCCTATTGCTAACATATTAATCACCTCTTTAAAACTTTTCTACAATATATCACAATATCTTTAATATTGCAACATTCCATGAATGGTTTTTTAATGGTGTGTTACAATTTTAGGATTTTTTTGATTAATGCTTGTCAAAATAAATATTCTATGATATAATAATATCCGTTATAGTTTATTAAACCATAGAGGAGGTGCAAAATAAATGCCAAATATTAAATCAGCTAAAAAAAGAGTTAAAATTATTGAAAAGAAAACATTAAGAAATAATATGATAAAATCTGGATATAAATCAGCTGTTAGAAAGTTTGAAGAAGCAATAAATGCTGGAAATATTGAAGAAGCAAAAACATTATTTGTAGAAGCTACTAAAAAAATAGATCAAGCTTGCACAAAGGGTGTTATTGTAAAAAATACAGCTGCTAGAAAAAAATCTAGATTAGCAAAAATGCTAAATACTGCAGTTGCTTAAATTTGCACTTTAAACCTCAAGAAATTGAGGTTTTTTTTGTTGCCACAAATTACCTTTGATTTTAGTATTTACAGCATGTTACAATGTATTTAGGTGATAAACATGGTTAATAAAATAATTGGTTATTTTAAAGATTTAGATAAGATTACATATAAAATTATGAAATATGGTTTAGTTAGTTGTTTTATACTTAATATATTTTCAGCACTTATGCTTTTTACATATAATTTAGCAAATGCTTCTCCTAATTTATTTCATATAGGTTTGTCTTTATTTAAGCTTAGTTGCTCATTTGGTGTAGAATTTATTATTTGTGGTTTAGTCGCAGACTCGATAAAAAAACAATTGGTTTAATTTCGACCAAGGGGGACGGGTTCCAACCACCGGGGACGGGTTCATTTTGGTTGACAAACATTTGTCAACCAAAATGAACCCGTCCCCGGTGGTTGGAACCCGTCCCCCTTGGTCGGAGTCCGTTTTATTTTTTTAATTCTTCTATAAACATTTTGTTAAGCATTTGTGGATTGGCTTTTCCTCTTGTTTCTTTCATAGCTTGTCCTACTAAGAATCCAAGAGCTCTATCTTTTCCACCTTTATAGTCTGCAATTGATTGTGGATTTGCTTCTAATACTTTTAGTACAATTTCTTTTATTGCACCTTCATCAGAAATTTGAATCCATCCCTTTTCTTTTATTATTTCTTCTGGGTCTTTTGGATTTTCAAATAATTCTTCTAATACCTTTTTACCTATACTTGAACTTATTGTACCTTTGTCTATTAGCATAACCATTTTTGCAAGTTCTTCTGCTGTAAATGGTATTTCTGATGGTTCCATTTCTTCTTCATTTAATATTCTTGAAATGTCTGATATTATCCAATTGTTAACTGCTTTACTATTACCACTTATTCTTGTTGCTTCTTCGAATAAATCAGATAAGTGTTTTGATGCTGTTATTATGTTTGCATCTTTTTCTGATAGTTTATACTCTTCTAAGTATCTTGCCTTTCTGCTTTCTGGAAGTTCTGGTAAAGATTTTTTTACATTTTCAATATATTCATCAGATAGTTTTATTGCAACTAAATCTGGTTCTGGGAAATACCTATAATCTTGTGCATCTTCTTTATCCCTCATAGAAAATGTCTTACCTGAAACATCATCCCATCTTAGTGTTTCTTGTTCTACTTTTCCCCCATTTTCTATTACTTCAATTTGTCTATCTACTTCGTAATCGATAGCTCTTGTAATACTTCTAAATGAGTTCATGTTTTTCATTTCCGTACGTGTTCCAAGTTTTGAGTTTCCTCTTTTACGTACAGATACATTAACGTCTGCTCTAAATGACCCTTCTTGCATTTTACAGTCTGAAACTTCTATATACTCAAAAATTGATTTTAGTTTTCTTAAATATTGTTCCGCTTCTTCTGTGCTTCTCATATCTGGCTCGGATACTGTTTCTATTAGTGGTACTCCTGCTCTATTTAAGTCAACTAAACTTCCTCCACCAAAATCATCATGGTTTAATTTTCCAGCATCTTCTTCTATATGTATTCTTAAAATTCTTATTTTTTTAGGTCCATTTTCTGTTTCTATTTCTACATATCCATGTTCACATAGTGGTTTGTCATATTGTGAGATTTGATATGCTTTTGGTAAGTCTGGATAGAAATAATTTTTTCTATCATTTTTGCTATCTTGTGATATTGTACAGTTTGTAGCAAGTCCTGCCTTTACAGCATACTCAACTACCTTTTCATTTAGTACTGGAAGTGTTCCTGGCATTGCCATACATATTGGGCATGTTTGTGTATTTGGCTTAGCACCAAATTTTGTTGGGCATGAGCAAAATATTTTTGTTTTGGTTGAAAGTTCTGCATGAACTTCTAACCCTATTACAACTTCGTAATCATCTCTTGACATTATTTTGCACCTCCCTTAAATTCAGGTTTACAGTTTTCTCTAAACTTAGTTGCTTGTTCAAATGTATAAGCAACATTTAAAATAGTCTCTTCACAAAATTTATTTCCTATTAATTGCATACCAATTGGCATACCATTACTATCTACTCCGCATGGAATAGAAATTCCAGGAAGTCCTGCAATATTTACAGATACCGTGCAAATATCTGCTAAATACATTTCTAATGGATTGTTTGACTTTTCGCCTATTCCAAATGCTGTTGTTGGTGATGTTGGTGTTAAAATAACATCATATTTTTCAAAAGCTTTGTTAAACTCATTTGTAACAAGTGTTCTAACTTGTTGTGCCTTTTTATAATAAGCATCATAGTATCCAGAAGAAAGTACATATGTACCAAGAATAATTCTTCTTTTAACCTCTGCTCCAAAACCTTCACTTCTTGATTTTTTATATATTTCTTTTAAGTCTTTAAATTCTGATGTTCTGTATGTATAACGTATTCCGTCAAATCTACCTAAATTTGAACTCGCCTCTGCACAAGCAATTATATAATAAGTCGCTAGAGAATATTTAGCAATATCTAAGGATATTTCCTCTACCTCTGCTCCAAGTTCTTTATACTTTTCAATTGCTTTTTCCAAACTTTCCTTAACCTCATTATTTATACCTTCTCCAAAGAATTCTTTTGGAACTGCAATTTTCATACCTTTAACATCATTTTTTAATGCTTTAACATAATCTTTTTTCTCCATATCTACTGACGTTGTATCTTTTTCGTCATGTCCTGCAATTATATTTAATAATATTGCACTATCTTTTACATCTTTTGTTATAGGGCCTATTTGGTCAAGTGAAGACGCAAAAGCAACTAACCCATATCTTGAAACTAGTCCATAAGTTGGTTTTAAGCCTACTACCCCACAAAAGCTAGCAGGTTGTCTTATGCTTCCTCCTGTATCACTACCTAATGCCCATGGAACCATATTTGCTGCTACTGCTGCTGCACTACCTCCTGATGATCCTCCAGGCACCTTACTTAAGTTCCATGGATTTTTGGTTTTCTTAAAGTATGAAGTTTCTGTTGATCCACCCATTGCAAACTCATCCATATTAAGTTTTCCTAAGCTTATAATGTTTTCATTGTTTAATTTTTCAGTTACTGTTGCATCATATGGTGAAACAAAGTTTTCTAGCATTCTTGAGCTACATGTTGTTTTTATTCCTTTTGTACAAATATTATCTTTTATTCCAATTGGAATTCCAGCTAATTCACCTACAACTTCTCCAGCTTCTATTTTTTTATCTATTTCTTCTGCCTTTGCTTGCGCTTCATCTGTTAAAGATGTAACAAATGCTTCAACTTCCGGTTCTTTTTCTTTTATTCTATCAACATATGCTTTGGTTATTTTCGTTGTTGTTAGTTCTTTATTGTGTAATTTCTCCATTAACTCATGAACTGTTAATTCAGTAATATCCATTCTTCCGCTTCCTTTCTAATTAATTACCTTAGGTATTTTAAACATATTCTGTTCAGGATTAATTGCATTTTGTAGTAATGCCTCGTTATCTTCAAACATTTTTATTTCATCTTTTCTAAATATATTTTTTGCCTCATTTGCTCCTATTGTAATATCTAAGCCTTCAACATTTGCTTTATTTACAATATTAGCAAAATTTAGTATATCTTCTAGGTTTTTTAAATAGTTATCTACTTCATTTTCATCTATATTTAAACGTGCTAAATTTGCAATGTGTAAAAGTTCTTCTTTGCTAACTTGCATATTACTCTCTCCTCCTCGTTTTTACTTGCACTATTATATACCCAATTCTTCAAAAAAACAAGCCTTAAATGGCTTGTTTTTCATTTATAACTCTCTAGTATCTTCATCTTCTATATCTCTATCTAATTCTTCTTTTAAAAGTGACGCAGTGTTTTTTATTCTGCCTATTCCAAAAGTTGATTCTAAATAACTATCTTTTAATTTTTGAAAAAGTGTTTTCTTGTTCTTAGAAACTGAAGGAATTATCGTAGAAAAAATTTTTTCTTCTACCTCCTGTTGTGTTAGTACTATGCTTTTGCTGTCTAAGTTCATTTCAAATAGCTCCTCTGAAATATAATATGTAACATCCATATCTGGCATAGCTTTGTGAATTAAATCTCTCAGTTTTGCAATTGTTGATATTCTATCTGTTTGATTTTTTTCTTTTTCCGGGTGAGTTTTTATGTATCCATCAACAGCACTATAGAAATCTTCTCTATTCTCCATAGAAATATAAATTCCTAATAGAGAGCTCCCCTGATTTTCCCACACCGAAATTCTATCTGCTAGTTTATTTTGGATTGTAAAGTCTGTAAGCTCCAATGTTTGTTCATCGTAACTACTAAATAAAATATATGAAAAATCATATTCACTATGTCCAGAACAGCATCCATAGGTTGGTATTCCATTTTTTATACAAGTTTCCAAAAAATTTGTTAATGGTTCATATCCTTCTCCCCATGCCTCAGCCGCTTTTTGTGCATCCTGAGCAGGAATACTCCTTGTATCGGAAATTCCATCATTTTTATACACTCGTTCTCCACTATCATCCATAAATTCTTTATAACGACTAATAAATTCGTCAAGTCTAGATGCTATAATATTTATATTTACTCCTTCTTCTTTACTATATATTGATAAATCAGAAATTGCATTTAGCTTTTTTTGGACTTCTTGTATTCTTGCATTGATAGCTCGTAATTCTGGTATTAATTTTTCTGCATCATCTAACATTTTATCGTTGATAAAAGCTATATATTTTAGATATATATTATTAAATTCTTCGCATAATTTATAATACTCTTTTGTAAGTCTTAAATTTTCTATCATTTGCTATCCTCCTAAAATCATTATATCAATTATTGTTTATACAAATCAACCTTTTTTTAAAAATAGTTATTATTGAAATTGCTTATTATTCTTGACATTTAAGCAATTTAGACATATACTTTATTCATAAAATGATTAAGGAGGAAAACCAATGGAAGGCTTAATTGAAATAAGATGGCATGGTAGAGGTGGACAAGGTGCCAAAACAGCTTCTTTACTACTTGCCGATGCCGCATTTAACACAGGAAAATATATACAAGGATTTCCTGAATATGGCCCAGAAAGAATGGGTGCACCTATAACTGCATATAACCGTATTAGTGATAAGCCAATTACTATTCATAGTAATATCTATGAACCTGATTATGTTGTAGTTGTTGATGATACTTTATTACAAGCAGTTGATGTTACTGCAGGACTAAAAGAAACAGGAGCAATTGTTATTAATACAACTAAATCTCCTGAAGTTTTAAAAGAAGAATTAAAAGGATACAATGGTGATATTTATACCATTGACGCGAGAAAAATTTCTATAGAAGCATTAGGAAGATATTTTCCAAATACTCCTATGCTTGCAGCAATAGTTAAAGTTGCTGGAGTAATGTCTGATGAAGATTTGTTAGAAGACATGAAAGGATCTTTCAAGCATAAATTTGCTAAAAAGCCTGAAGTTATTGAAGGAAATATGAAAGCTCTAGAACTTGCATTAAAGGAGGTTAAAAAGATATGACAGAAATAAATTCTAAAACACCTATGGAAGATTTAACTATAGGTGGAAATATATATCAAGCAGGAAATGCAAGAGAATTTAAAACTGGCGACTGGAGAAGTATGTGCCCTGTTTTCATTGAAGAAAAATGTAAACAATGTGGAATGTGTTTTGCAGTATGCCCAGATGATGCAATTCCTGTAGGTAAAGATCAAAATAGAACAGATTTTAATTATGATTATTGTAAAGGATGTGGCGTATGTGCTAAAGTATGTCCATTTGGTGCAATAGAAATGAAGGAGGGAACAAATAAATGAGTATAAGAGAACGTTTAAGTGGTAATGAAGCAGTAGCAACTGCTATGAAACAAATAAATCCTGATGTTGTTGCAGCATTCCCTATCACACCTTCAACAGAAATACCACAATACTTTTCAACATTTGTTGCAAATGGAGCTGTAGACACTGAATTTGTTGCAGTAGAAAGTGAGCATAGTGCAATGAGTGCTTGTATTGGTGCTCAAGCTGCTGGTTCAAGAGCAATGACTGCTACATCTGCAAACGGATTGTCTTTAATGTGGGAAATGATTTATATAGCATCAAGTTTGAGGTTGCCTATGGTTATGAACTTAGTAAACAGAGCTGTCTCTGGCCCATTAAATATTCATAACGACCATTCAGATGCAATGGGTGTTAGAGACGCTGGATGGATTATGCTATTTTCTGAAAATAACCAAGAGGCATATGATAACAACTTAATGGCACATAGAATTGCAGAACACAAAGACGTTATGCTTCCTGTTATGATTTGCCAAGATGGATTTATTACTTCACATTCAATTGAAAATATAGAACTTGAAGAAGATGAAATAGTTAAAGAATTTGTAGGTGAATATCACCCAGAACATTATTTATTAAACAAAAAAGAACCAATTGCTATTGGTCCACTTGATTTACAAAGTTATTTATTTGAGCATAAAGCACAACAAGGTGAAGCTATGAAAAATGCTAAAAAAGTTATTGCTGAAGTTGCTGAAGACTTTGAAAAAATGACAGGTAGAAAATATAGCTTCTTTGAAGAATATAAATTAGATGACGCAGAAATTGCAATAGTTTGTATGAACTCTACAGCTGGAACTACAAAATTTGTTGTAGATGAATTAAGAGCTAAAGGTGTTAAAGCAGGATTACTAAAAATAAGAATGTTTAGACCATTCCCTACAGAAGAAATTGCAAAAGCACTTTCACACTTAAAAGCTGTTGCAGTATTAGATAAATCTGATTCATTAAATGGTGCTGGTGGAGCTTTATTTGAAGATGTAGTATCATCTATGTATGTTGCAGGAAATAATGTACCAATGGTTAATTACATTTACGGTATTGGTGGTAGAGATACAAAATCTGATGATATTGAATCAGTATATAATGATTTAAGTCAAATTGCTCAAACAGGAAAAGTTGACAATCCATATAGATATTTAGGATTAAGGAAAGGAGATGCAAAATAATGCCATATAATTTAAAAGAAGTAGTTGCAAATAAACCATCAAGATTTACTGCAGGACATAGAATGTGCGCTGGTTGTGGTGCACCAGTAGTTGGAAGAATGGTTTTACGTGCATTAAAAGAAGAAGATCATGCAGTTATAGCCAATGCTACAGGTTGTATGGAAGTTTCTACATTTATTTATCCATATTCAGCATGGACAGATTCATTCATACATACAGCATTTGAGTCTGCAGGAGCTACTTTGTCTGGTGCAGAAGCTGCATATAAATCACTTAAAAGACAAGGAAAACTTCCTGAAGATGAACATACAAAATTCATTGCATTTGGTGGAGACGGTGGTACTTATGATATAGGTATTCAAAGTTTATCAGGTGCTATGGAAAGAGGTCATGACATGGTATATGTATGTTATGACAATGGTGCATATATGAATACAGGTATTCAACGTTCATCTGCAACACCTAAATTTGCAGATACAACAACTTCTCCTGCTGGAAAAGTTATACCTGGAAAAATGCAATCTAGAAAAGATTTAACAGAAATAATGGTATCTCATCACCTACCTTATGTTGCTCAAACTTTAGCAATGAATCCATTTAAAGATTTATATGAAAAAGCAGAAAAAGCAATATATACAGAAGGTCCAGCATTTTTAAATGTACTTGCTCCTTGCCCTAGAGGTTGGGGTTATGCTACAGAAGATCTAATGCAAATAAACAAATTAGCAGCAGATACATGCTACTGGCCATTATATGAAGTAGTTGATGGAAAATATCATATTACATATAAACCAGCTAAAAAGCTTCCAATAGAAGAATTCTTAAAGCCACAAAAACGTTTTAGACATATGTTTAAACCTGGTAATGAATGGATGATAGAAGAATTCCAAAAAGAAGTTGACAGACGTTGGCAAGATTTACTTGATTTAGAAGAAATAACTAATAAAGAATAGATGATTTTGACGAAACGTCTCAAAAGTTTTATAAAACCCCTACACAATTAAGTGTGGGGGTTAATTTATCTATATTGACTAGTCATTATTCCATATTTCTATTTCTTTTCCTGTATTATCTATCGCATAATGATAATCTCCATCGACTTTTATATCTACGATATTTTCTAAATCAGTTAACCAAGGAATATTAGCAGCTGTAAATTGTATATTCTCAGGGTTTTTAGCTCCAATTATAGGTCCAGATAATTCTACATATTTTACTTTACCATCATCCATTAAAATCAAAATTTCTGGACTAACATCTCTTGCCATATTAGCTGCAACTATTTTTTTAATACCTTTATCCAATCCTAATACTGAATATGTTTTATTATTTATTGGTTTATTAAAATCAGAGTCTGTCCATACTCCATTTTCATTTTTTAAGGTAATTTTTACGGTATCATTCTCTAATTTAGCTATATAGCCTGGCCCACTAATTTCTTGTGTTATAGATTCTGTTGATTCTTTTTCTGCATTATTTTCTTTTTTACTTGTACTTGCAATATTTGATATACTATCTAATTTTCCCTGTAATTCTGTTACAGTTGCTTTAAGCTCCTCTGCATCATTTTTAAGTCCAGCAATTTCTCTATCTGAACTAACCTTTTGCATATAGATAAAGCCTGCCATAATAATTATTACTAGTATTGCTAATATTATAATAAATGTTGATAATTTTGTTTTATTTTGTTTGTTTTCTTCCATGTTTTCATTCCTCCTCATTTGTTTTTTATTATTATTTATCATTTGTTATATTTGATATACTATTTAATTTCCCCTGTAATTCTGTTATTTTTTCTTGTAGTTGTGCTGATTCTGTTTGTAACTCTTGGATTTTTTTGTTTGAATTAACTTTTTGTACTTTGATAAAAATTGCCATCATAATAATTACAGCAATTGCAATTATTATAACAAAAGTATGTAGTTTTACCTTTATTGGTTTCTTTTTTTCGTCCATTTTTTCCTCCTTTGTATTATTTTACAAAATAATTATATATTTCTTTTATTTTTTTAGCAATAGTTTTTTTTAAAAATTATAAAAAAAATTCCAGTTTTTCTGGAATTTTTTTATCTTATTAAACAAGTTGTAATATAGCAACTTCTGCTCCATCACCTTTACGAGGACCAGCTTTAACTATTCTAGTATATCCACCTGTTCTATCTGCATATTTTGGTGCTAAATCATTAAACAATAAAGCAGGTACATCTATATTATTACCTTTTTCGTCTTTAACTTTATTTGTTTTTCTCATTATTTTTCTTCTAGCATTTAATCTAGATGGCATATCTTTTTGTCTTTTTTCAGTAGTTTCTTCTTTAACTACTTTTAGATATTCATTGCCATTTTTGCTTTTAACTAGTTCTGTAACTTTGTTACCTTTTGAATCTAGTTTTGCTTTAACAACTTTTACTTCTACTTCTTCAAAGTTATCTTTTTCTTTAACAGCTAATGCTATAATGCTATCTACTATTGATTTAACTTCTTTAGCTCTAGCTTCTGTTGTTTCAACTTTTCCATGTAAAATAACGTCTGTTGTTAAGTTTTTAAGCATAGCCATTCTTATATCAGTTGTTCTGCCTAACTTTCTATTTGAAGCCAATTTTTTCACCTTCCTTTAAACTTATTCTTCCTCTTCAGCGAAATCTAGCCCTAAAGCATGTAATTTTGCAACTACTTCATCTAGTGATTTTTTACCTAGATTTCTAACCTTCATCATGTCTGAACCTGTTTTATTTGTTAAGTCTTCAACTGTTGCAATTCCTGCTCTTTTTAAGCAGTTGAATGATCTTACAGATAATTCTAGTTCTTCTATAGACATTTCTAATACTTTTTCCTTTTTAGATTCTTCTTTTTCTACCATTACTTGTGTATTCTTTGCTGTTTCTGATAAATCTATAAACAACTCTAAGTGACCTGTCATTACTTTTGCTGCTAAGCTTAGTGCTTCATAAGCTTTTAAGCTTCCATCTGTCCATACTTCAATAATTAATTTATCAAAGTCCACCATTTGTCCAACTCTTGTGTTTTCTACTTGATAGTTAACTTTTTTAACAGGTGTATAAATTGAATCTATTGGAAGTACAGATACATCTTGGTCTGGTTTTTTATTCTTTTCTGAAGAATTATAACCTCTCCCCATATCTGCTGTCATTTCCATTTTTAAATGTCCACCTTCGCTAACAGTTGCAATATGTAAATCAGGATTTAGTATTTCTACAGTTCCATCTGTAACGATGTCTGCTGCAGTAACTTCACCCTCACCTTTAAAGTCAATTCTTAAATTTTTCTCTTCATTTTTATCAAATTTAAGTCTAACTCCTTTTAGGTTTACAATTATTTCTGGTACATCTTCTACAACATTTGGAATAGTTGAAAATTCATGTAATACACCATCAATTTTTACACTTGTAATAGCACATCCTGGTAATGATGAAAGTAAAATTCTTCTTAGAGAATTTCCTATTGTTACTCCATAACCTCTTTCTAAAGGTTCGCATACAAATTTTGCATAATTGTTTGCGTCATCTACTTCTAGACATTCAATATTTGGCTTTTCAAATTCTATCATTTTTACCTCCTAATATTATAAAAAACTATAAACTATTATTTAGAGTAAAGCTCTACTATTAAATGTTCTTCAATTGGAATATCTATGTCTTCTCTAGATGCTAATCTTACTACTTTACCACTTAAAGTTTCGTTATTTTTTTCTAACCATTCTGGAACTGGCTTAGCTGCATTTTCTTCAGCATTAGCTTTTATTGTAGCGTTATCTTTCTTGCTTTCTCTAACTGCTACGATATCTCCTGGTTTTACTAAGTAAGATGCTATATCAACTTTTTTACCATTAACTTCAAATTGTCCATGATTTACAAGTTGTCTTGCTTGTGCTCTTGAGCTTCCGAATCCTAATCTGTATACAACATTGTCTAATCTACTTTCTAATATTTGAAGTAAATTAGTACCTGTTATACCTTTTTTGTTTGAAGCCATTTCAAAATATTTTCTAAATTGCTTTTCTGCAACTCCATAATATGATTTTGTTCTTTGTTTTTCTCTTAACTGTGTTCCGTATTCAGAAAGCTTTGTTCTTCTTTGTCCATGTTGTCCTGGTGCATAATTTCTTCTAGATATGCTACATTTATCTGTATAACATCTTGAACCCTTTAAGAACAATTTTTGTCCTTCTCTACGGCAAATACGGCATTGTTCATCTTTATATCTTGCCATTTTTATTTTTCACCTCTTTAATTTATTTTGTAGTTGCCTTCGTCTCTTTCCAAAAACATTCTTCGATTCGCTCATCGTTTTTGGGGCTTTAGGCAACAAAGTTATCTCTAATACTCAAGCAACTTTGTTGCTTTCGTTAAGAGCTAACTTTAAACTCTTCTTCTTTTTGGTGGTCTACATCCATTGTGTGGAATTGGTGTTACATCTTTTATTGCACTTATTTCTAGACCTGCAGTTTGAAGAGCTCTTATTGCAGCTTCTCTACCAGAACCTGGTCCTTTAACAAAAACTTCTACAGTTTTTAAACCATGTTCCATTGCTGTTTTAGCTGCTGTTTCTGCTACTTGACCTGCAGCAAATGGAGTACTTTTTCTTGAACCTTTAAATCCAAGTTCACCAGCACTTCCCCATGATATTGCATTACCTGCAACATCAGTAATTGTAACTATTGTATTATTGAAACTAGAATGAATATGTGCTTGACCTTTTTCAATGTTTTTTCTATTTCTTCTAGCTACTGGTTTTTTTGTTACACTTTTAGCCATTTTTATTTTCTTCCTCCTCTTTTTGAGTTCTTTATTTTAATAAAATTCTATGCTTTTTTTGCTTTACTAACTAGCTTACGTGGACCTTTTCTTGTACGAGCATTAGTTTTTGTTCTTTGCCCTCTTACAGGAAGACCTCTTCTATGTCTTAATCCTCTGTAGCATCCAATTTCAGTAAGTCTTTTGATGTTTAAAGCAACTTCTCTTCTTAAGTCACCTTCTACAGTATATGATTCATCAACAACTTTTCTTATACTATTTTCTTGTTCGTCTGTTAAATCTTTAACTCTAGTGTCTGGATTAACTCCAGCTTTTTCTAATATTTTTTTTGCACTTGATAAACCAATACCATAAATGTATGTAAGTCCTACTTCTACTCTTTTTTCCTTAGGTAAATCTACTCCCGATATACGAGCCATGTTTTTTTGCACCTCCAAAAATGATTTGTTTTTGTCCTATAAACATAAAGGTGAAATGCACCAGAGCTACCTGGTCTTTAGGTTTACTAGACAAATATATATAAACACAAAAAGATACATAAGTCCAGAAATTGAACTTAACAGCCGCTACCTATTTGTGTTATAAACTAAAGGATTAACCTTGTCTTTGTTTGTGTTTAGGGTTTTCACAAATAACTCTAATTACACCTTTTCTTTTAATAACTTTGCATTTGTCACACATTTTTTTAACAGATGGTCTTACTTTCACTTTTTTCACCTCGCTAAATTTATTATATTTGGGTTAATTTTTATAGATTTATTTTGCTCTCCAAGTAATACGTCCACGATTCAAGTCATATGGAGATAATTCAACTTTAACTTTGTCTCCAGGTAATATTTTGATATAATTCATTCTAAGTTTTCCTGAAATATGGGCTAATATTTGATGTCCATTTTCAAGTTCTACCTTGAAATTTGTATTTGGTAGTGATTCAATTACTACTCCTTCAACCTCAATAACATCCTCTTTTGCCATTTTATTTCCTCCTTAAAGAGCTTATGTTTAAAACATAATATTAACTCGTATATTATATAATAAAATTAAAGTATTGTCAATATCTCAGGCTCTTTTTCTGTAATTAAAATTGTATTTTCATAATGAGCTGATAAACTTCCATCTTCTGTAACAATTGTCCATCCATCATCTAGCTCTAATATGTTAGGCTTTCCTTGTATTACCATAGGTTCAATGGCTAATGTCATTCCTGGTTCAATCCTTGGTCCTTTCCCTGCTTTGCCATAGTTTGGAATCCCAGGATCCTCATGCATTTCTCTTCCTATACCATGTCCTTGAAATTCTCTCACTACACTATAACCTTGTGATTTAACATATTCACCAATTGCATGTGAAATATCCCCAATTCTATAACCTGGTTTTGCAAATTTTATTCCTTCGTAAAAAGCTTGCTTAGTTATATCAACAAGTCTTTTTGCGTCTTTTGACGTTTCCCCAACTATAAATGTTCTTGCTGCATCACCATTAAATCCATTTTTTAGGGCAACAGTATCTACACTTACTAAATCACCCTCTTTTATTATTTTAGTTTTTGAAGGAACTCCATGTATCACTTCATCATTAACAGATACACAAGTTGCTGCTGGATAATCAGGCACACCTGCTATTCCAGATGAATATCCTTTTTCTGCAGGTATTGCGCCATATTTTATCATTATTTGTTCTGCAATTTTGTCGATTTCCCATGTTGTCATTCCAGGTTTTATAACTTTTTCCAGTTCATCATATACATGTGCTACTACTTTACAAGCATCCTTCATATATTCTATTTCTTTTTTTGATTTTATGGTTATCACTACTATTTCTCCTCTTCTAAATACGTAATTATGTCATTAGCAACATCTGGTCCCATTTTATTTATTGATTGGCTTACTGTTGCTGAATATAAATTACCTTTTTTGTTGTAGTAATCTACAAGTGGGCTTGTCTGTTCAAAATATGTTTTTAGTCTACTCTTTATTGTTTCTTCATTATCATCAGCTCTTGCCTCTAATTTAGCACCACAATTATCACATATTCCGTTTTCTTTTGGTGGATTAAGTACTAAATTATATATTTTTTTACATTTAGAGCATATTCTTCTGTTCACTACTCTTTCAATAATTTCTTCTTCTGGAGTTGTAAGATTTATTGTTACATCTACTTTTTTATTTGTTTTTTTCAAGATTTCATCTAGCGCTTCTGCCTGTGCAACAGTTCTTGGGAATCCATCTAATATAACTCCATTTATTGCGTCATCTTTTTCTAATCTATCTTCTACAAGTTTAACGGTAACATCATCTGGAACTAATTTTCCATTTGAAATATAACTTTCTGCAAGCTTTCCAAGTTCAGTTTTTTCTGATATATTCTTTCTAAATATATCTCCTGTTGAAACTTGAGGTATTTCAAGTTTTTTTGATAAAATTTCTGCGATTGTCCCCTTACCTGTTCCAGGTGCACCAAGCATAATTACTATCATATAAAACACTCCTTAAAATAATTGATTAGATTATTTATAATAACCTTTTCAATATCTACTAATTATTTATTAAACATTGAAAAACTTACATAAATAATTCGACCAAAGGGGACGGGTTCGTTTTAGCTGCCGCGAATTCGTCAACCAAAACGAACCCGTCCCCTTTGGTCGAACCTGTTTTTTGAGTCCGTCCCAAAAAAACAGGTTTATCCCAAGAATCCTTTGTAATGTCTCATTGCAAGTTGTGACTCTAGTTTTTGCATTACTTCTAGTCCAACACCAACTACGATTAATATTGATGTTCCTCCTAGTGTAATATTTAAATTTGTAAATCTTAAAAGCATAGGAATTATAGCAATTATAGCTAGGAAAAATCCTCCAAATAGTGTTATTTTAGTTATAACAGAGGTTAAATACTCTGTAGTAGGTTTTCCTGCTCTAATGCCTGGTATAAATCCACCATTTTTCTTAATATTACTTGATACTTCTGCTGGATTGAACACTGCAAAAGTATAGAAAAATGTAAATCCTACTATTAATAGTAAATACACTACTGCATTTGTTATAGAATATCCCCATCCAACACTTGATGTTGATGTTGCTATTGAAAATTTATATAACAAAGCTAAAAATCCTGATTTAGTTGCAATATCTTTTACAAATAATTGTATTATCATAGCTGGAAAAGTCATAAAAGATGATGCAAATATAACTGGCATA
The DNA here is from genome assembly GCA_017533795.1 of Clostridia bacterium. Taxonomy (GTDB): domain Bacteria; phylum Bacillota; class Clostridia; order TANB77; family CAG-508; genus CAG-269. The sequence continues at coordinate 89,167 of JAFWIH010000008.1, forward strand.
ACACCTGCCATTGCAAGTTTAAGTGGTATATGTGTACTTTGTGCACCCACCATTTTTCTTCCAACTACTCTTTTTGAATATTGTACAGGTATTCTTCTTTCTGCTAGTTGTACAAATACAACTCCAGCTACAAGTACAACAGCTCCAATAATAATACCTAAGCTTAATAAAAATCCTGTTGTACTAAAGCCTGCATCCGTTACTGTCATACTCCAAAATGTAGTTACTGCGCTAGGAAGTCTTGAAATAATACCTACAAAAATAATTATAGACATACCATTTCCTAACCCCTTGGTTGTCATTTGTTGAGATAACCACATTAATATTGATGTTCCAGTCACTAATCCACAAACAACTAGTGCACCTGTTAAAAATCCTGTATTTGTGAAAATGTTATAATTTCTATATGATAGATATAATCCAAGTCCCTCAACTAAGGCAAGTACTATTGTTAAAAGTTTTGTATATGTATTAATTTTACGTCTTCCTTCTTCTCCGCCTTCCTTAGTTAATTGCTCTAGTGCAGGTATTATCATTCCTAATAATTGAATTACAATTGATGCTGTAATATAAGGAGTAACTGACATAGCAAATATAGAAAATCTTGAAAAAGCTCCACCTGATATTAAATCAATTAAACCTGCTATTCCATCTGAATGAGTTTGATTACTTAATGAAACTAAATCCACACCTGGTACTGAAATATAACATCCAAGTCTGAAAATTACTATAAGTAATAATAAATATAAAAGTTTTTTTCTAATTTCTGGTGTCTTTATTGCATTTTTTATTGTATTAAACAATTAAATCACCTCAGCCTTTCCGCCAAGAGCTTCTATTTTTTCCTTAGCTTTAGCTGTAAATCTATTGGCTTTTATATTTAATTTTTTATCTAAATTACCTGTTGCTAAAACTACTATTCCATCATTAATTTTTCCGATTATTCCTTCTTCTAATAATGTTTCAGCAGTAATATCTGTTTTGTTTGATTTATTTAGCATTGTAAATGTTACTTCAGTATAATTTTTACTATTTATATTTTTAAATCCTCTTTTAGGTAATCTTCTATATAATGGTGTTTGACCACCTTCAAATCCTCTTCTTACTCCACCGCCTGATCTTGCTTTTTGACCTTTATGTCCTCTACCAGAAGTTTTTCCTAGTCCAGAACCTGTTCCACGACCTACTCTAGTTCTTTGAGTTTTCTTAACGGCTGGTTTTAATTCGTCTATCTTCATAAGTCTTTTACACCTCCTTAATTATAAAATCTCTTCTACTTTTTTTCCTCTTTTCTTAGCCACTTGTTCTACAGTTTTCATAGATTTTAATCCTTCAATTGTAGCATATACAACGTTTCTTGGATTTGTTGTTCCAAGTATTTTTGTACGAATATCTTTATATCCTGCAAGTTCTAGAACAGGTCTAACACTACCACCTGCTATAACTCCAGTACCTTCTGCAGCAGGTTTAAGCATAACTCTTGCACTACCAAAACTTCCAACGAATTCGTGTGGTATAGTTGTACCAACTACAGGAACTTCAATTAAATTATTTTTAGCTTCTTGAATAGCCTTTTTTATTGCATCTGGTACTTCTGCTGCTTTACCGTTTCCAACTCCAACATGACCGTTTTCGTCTCCAACAACTACTACAGCACTAAATCTAAAGGTTCTACCACCTTTAACAACCTTAGCTACTCTATTGATAGCTACAACTTTTTCTTTTAATTCTACTGTATTGTTTTCTTCCATAGGTTTTATATTCTCCTCCTTTTTTAGAATGTTAATCCGCCTTCTCTTGCAGCTTCTGCTAATTCCTTAACAACACCATGGTATATATAACCACTACGATCAAAAACTACTGATTTAATTTTCTTTTCTGTTGCTCTTTTAGCAATTAAAGTTCCTACTTCTTTAGCTGCATCTTTATTTGCATGTTTAGTTTTAACTTCTTTATCTAATGTAGAAGCTGAAACTAAAGTATTTCCTGCTACATCATCTATTATTTGTGCATAAATATTTGTATTACTTCTATATACACAAAGTCTAGGTCTATCAGTTGTGCCAGATATTTTTCTTCTAACTCTTATATGTCTTCTTGTTCTCTCGAATTTTCTATCTGTTTTCTTAACCATTATTGATCTCCTTTCTTACACTGACTTTCTATTTACCAGTTTTACCTTCTTTACGTCTAATAACTTCATCAGCATATTTAATACCTTTACCTCTATATACTTCTGGTGGTCTTTTTGTTCTTATTTCAGCTGCTGTTTGACCAACTAATTCTTTATCAATTCCCTTTACTATAATAGTGTTTGGGTTAGGAACATCAAAAGATATACCAGCAGGCGCTTTGTAAATAACATCATGTGAATATCCTAAAACAAGTTTTAGGTCATTACCTTGTTTTTGAACTCTATAACCAACACCATTTATTTGTAATTCTTTAGTGTATTCTTTTTCTACACCAATAATCATATTATTTATTAAAGTTCTTGTTAGTCCGTGTAATCCACGATTTGCTGGCTCATCGTCTATTCTTTTTACGGTAATAACATTTCCATCTTGTTCTAAGGAAATATTTTTATGTATTTCTCTTTCTAATGTGCCTTTAGGACCTTTTACAGTAATTTTTTGTCCTTCAATTTTAACCTCAATTCCAGCAGGTACTGTAATAGGTGCATTTCCTATTCTTGACATTGTTTTGCCTCCTTTTTATAATTTTATTATATTACCAAACGTAAGCTAATACTTCTCCACCTAAATTCAATTCTCTTGCTTCTTTGTCAGTTTTTAGCCCTTTAGATGTAGAAATAATTGCTATACCTAAACCATTTAATACTTTTGGTAATTCATCTTTTCCAGCATATACTCTTAATCCTGGTTTACTTATTCTTTTTATTCCATCGATAACTCTTGTACCTTTTTCATCATACTTTAATGTGATTCTTATAGTACCTTGAGTATCATCTTTAATTTCTTCAAAAGATTTTATATAACCTTCCTTGAATAAGATTTCTGCTATTGATACCTTTATTTTTGATGAAGGTATATCAACAGTTTTGTGTTTACTACTGTTAGCATTTCTTATTCTTGTTAGCATATCTGCTATTGGATCTGTTGTATTCATAACTTTCCTCCTTTTTAATTATAATTCTACCAACTTGCTTTTTTTACACCAGGTATTTCACCTTTATGTGCTAATTCTCTAAAACATACACGGCAAATACCATATTTTCTTATATAGGCATGTGGTCTACCACATATTTTACATCTATTATATTCTCTTGTTTTGTATTTTTGTGGTCTTTGTTGTTTAACCTTCATTGCTTTTTTAGCCATAGGTTTTCTCCTTTCTTTTTATGAGGTATTACTATGCTTTAAAAGGCATTCCTAGTAATGTAAGAAGTTCTTTAGCTTCTTCGTCTGTTTTAGCTGTAGTTACAAATATAATATCCATACCTCTTAATTTATCTACTTTGTCATATTCAATTTCTGGGAAAATCAATTGTTCTTTTACTCCCATAGAGTAGTTTCCTCTACCATCAAAAGAATTTGCAGATAGTCCTCTAAAGTCTCTTACTCTAGGAAGGGCTACATTTATTAATTTGTATGCAAAGTCATACATTTTTCCTCTTCTTAAAGTTACTTTGCAACCAATATTAACTCCTTCTCTTAATTTGAATGCTGCAATTGATTTTCTTGCCTTTGTTATAATTGGTCTTTGACCAGTTATTTGAGCTAAGTCATTCATAGCATTTTCTAAAGATTTAGGATTATCTTTTACATCTCCTAGTCCAATATTTATAACTATTTTATCAATTCTTGGAACTTCCATAATAGATTTATAACTAAATTTTTTCATCATTGCTGGGATTACTTCTTTTTCATATTGCTCTCTAAGTTTTTCCATTATATGTGAATCCTCCTTTCAATTTTTACTTTAACTCTGCACCGCATTTTTTACAAATACGAACTTTTTTATCATCTTTTAAACTATATCCTATTCTTGTAGGTTTATTGCATTTAGGGCAAACTACATTTAGCTTTGAACTTGCAATTGCTGATTCAGAAGCTATTATTCCACCCTCTTCTCCTTGTCTTCTAGGTTTTACGTGTTTTTTTCTAATATTTACACCTTTAACAATAGCTTTATTGTCTTTAGGCATAATTTCTAAAACTTCTCCTGTTTTTCCTTTATCATTACCTGATAAAACTTGAACAGTATCGCCTTTTTTTATTTTCATTTAGGATTACCCTCCTTCTTTATTAAAGTACTTCTGGAGCAAGTGAAAGTATTTTCATATACTCCTTATCTCTTAACTCTCTTGCAACCGGTCCAAAGATACGAGTTCCTCTTGGAGTTCCATCTTCTTTAATAATTACAGCTGCATTTTCATCAAATTTTATATATGAACCATCTTGTCTTCTTAATCCTCTTTTTGATCTTACTATAACTGCTTTAACAACATCGCCTTTTTTTACAACGCCACCTGGTGTTGCAGATTTAACCGAAGCAACTATAACATCTCCAATATTAGATGTTTTTCTGTAAGAACCACCTAAGCATCTAATACACATTATTTCTTTTGCTCCTGTGTTATCAGCTACTTTAAGTCTTGTTTGTTGTTGGATCATTTATGGTTCCTCCTTTCTTATTTAACTACTGCTTTCTCTAGAACCTCAACTACTCTCCATCTTTTATCTTTAGAAAGTGGTCTAGTTTCCATTACTTTTACTTTATCGCCTTTTTGGCAAATATTTTCTTCGTCATGAGCTTTTAATTTATATGTTCTTTTAACAGTTTTCTTGTATACCTTGTGACTAACACTTGTTTCAACTGCTACAACAACAGTTTTATCCATTTTGTTTGAAACAACAGTACCAATCATAACTTTACGAAGATTTCTTTCTTCCATTTAGATTTCTCCTTTCTAACTTAAGATTTCTTGCTCTCTAGCAATTTTCTTTCAGTTAATATAGTATTAATTCTGGCAATATCTTTTTTTACATCTTTAATTTTCATTGGATTATCTAATCCATTTGTAGCTAAACTAAATTTAAGTTTAAATAATTCATTTTTTAGTTCGCTTAATTCTTTATTTAAGTCCTCTGAAGACATTTCTCTTATTTTATTAATCTTCATTACTATCACCCACCTTGTTTTCAGTTTCTCTTGCTACAAATTTTGATCTTACTGATAACTTATTCATAGCTAGACGAAGGGCTTCTCTTGCTACATCTTCAGGTACACCTGCTATTTCAAACATAACTCTACCTGGTTTTACTACTGCAACCCATTTTTCTGGAGCACCTTTACCTTTACCCATACGAGTACCGATAGGTTTAGAAGTAATTGGTTTGTCTGGAAAAACTTTAATCCAAACTTTACCATTTCTTTTTATATAACGAGTCATAGCAACACGGGCTGCTTCTATTTGGTTACCTGTAATCCATCCACCTGTTGTAGCTTGAATTCCATATTCTCCATCTGTAACTTTATTACCTCTTGTTGCTTTACCTCTCATTCTACCTTTTTGCATTTTTCTATGCTTTGTTCTTTTTGGCATTAATGGCATTATGCTTCTCCTCCTTCCACATGTCTTTCTGGAAGAATTTCGCCTTTATAAATCCAAACTTTAACACCGATTTTTCCATATGTTGTATCTGCTTCTGCAAATCCATAGTCAATATCTGCTCTTAAAGTTTGAAGAGGAATATTTCCTTCTTTATAGAATTCAGTTCTAGCCATGTCTGCTCCACCTAATCTACCAGATACTGAAGTTTTAATACCTTGAGCACCTGCTTTTAAAGATTTTTGCATACATTGTTTCATAGCTCTTCTGAATGAAATTCTTCTTTCTAGTTGTCCTGAGATATTTTCTGCAACTAATTGTGCATCTAAATCTACATTTTTAACTTCTACTATATTTAAGTTAACGTCTTTTCCAATTAATTTTGTAACTTCTGCCTTTAAACTTTCAACTCCTGCTCCACCTTTTCCAATAATAATTCCAGGTTTAGCAGTTAAAATGTTTATTTTTACTAGCTTAGCTGTTCTTTCTATTTGAATTTCTGAAATTCCAGCCGCATATAATTTCTTTTTTAAGAATTTACGAATTTTTTGGTCTTCTACTAAATAGTTTGAAAAGTCTTTTGAATTAGCATACCATTTAGATGACCAATCTGTAGTTATTCCTAGTCTTGCCCCTGTTGGATGTACCTTTTGTCCCATTTTCTAAACCTCCTTTTCTCTTAGCTTTATTGTTATGTGACTTGTTCTTTTTCTAATTCTAACTGCTGAACCTTTTGCAGCAGGTCTAATTCTTTTTAATGTTGGACCTTGATTTGCATAAATTTCAGCAACATATAAATTTTTAGAATCCATGTTATGATTATTTTCAGCATTTGCCATAGCTGATTTTAATAATTTTTCTATTATTTCTGAAGAAGCTTTTGGTGTAAATTTAACTATTGCTAAAGCTTCATTTACATCTTTTCCTCTAATTAAATCTGCAACAACTTTAACTTTTCTAGGTGAAATTCTTGCAAAATTTAGAGTAGCTACCGCTTCTTGTATTTTAGTTTCTTCCACGGATTTTCCCTCCTTAAATATTATTTAACCTTTGATGCTTTTTCTCCTGCATGACCTCTATATGTTCTTGTAGGAGCAAACTCACCTAATTTATGTCCAACCATTTCTTCTGAAATATAAATTGGAACATGTTTTCTACCATCATGAACAGCTATTGTATGACCGATCATTTGTGGGTATATTGTTGAAGCTCTTGACCATGTTTTAAGAACTTCCTTTTCACCTGATTCATTCATAGCTTCTATTTTCTTTAATAATTTTTCTGCTACAAATGGTTTTTTCTTGCTTGATCTTGACATATTCTAATGGTCTCCTTTCTTAAACTTATTTACGTCTCTTAACTATAAACTTATTAGATTGTTTCTTTTTATTTCTTGTCTTATATCCAAGAGCTGGTTTGCCCCAAGGTGTCATTGGTCCAGCGTGTCCGATTGGAGCTCTACCTTCACCACCACCATGTGGGTGATCATTAGGGTTCATTACAGAACCTCTAACTGTAGGTCTAATTCCCATATGTCTCTTTCTACCTGCTTTACCAATTTTCATATTTGAGTGATCGCTATTTCCTATAGTTCCTATAGTAGCTCTACATCTAGCTAATATTAATCTCATTTCTCCTGAAGGTAATCTTACATGTGCATATTTTCCTTCTTTAGCCATAAGTTGTGCACTTTGTCCAGCACCTCTTACTAATTTTCCACCTTGACCTGGGTTTAATTCAATGTTGTGAATTAAAGTACCTACTGGAATACTTTCAATTGGCATACAGTTTCCTACTTTAATATCTGCCTTTGCTCCAGATATTACTTTATCACCATCAGTTAATCCTTGTGGTGCTAATATATATGCTCTCTCGCCATCTTTGTATTCTATTAATGCTATATTAGCGCTTCTGTTTGGATCGTATTCAATACCAATTACAGTAGCTTCCATATCATCTTTTTTACGTTTAAAGTCTATAATTCTATATTTTTGTCTATTTCCTCCACCTTGATGTCTAACAGTTATTCTTCCATATGAGTTTCTACCTGCATGTTTTTTCTTCTTTGCAAGTAAAGACTTTTCAGGAGTTTTTTTAGTAATCTCTTCAAAATCTGATACTGTCATATTTCTTCTTGATGGAGTATATGCTTTAAAATGTTTCATTCCCATGATTTTTTTCTCTCCTTATTATTTATTTTCCGAGTTATTTCTCGATACCATGGAGCATTTTATGCTCCCATAAATTCTTCAATTGAATCTTTGTATTTTTTGTTAGCTTTAACTTCTTTTCCACCTTTTGCAAGATATGTTTTTTCAGATGGATTTGTATCTATTGTAACAATAGCCTTTTTCCAATCTGGAGTTTTACCTGTTTCATATCTTACTCTTTTCTTTTTACCACTAACATTCATTGTATTAACTTTTAATACTTTAACTTCAAAAAGTTTTTCAACAGCTTTTGCTATTTCAACCTTTGTAGCTTTTTTGTTAACTTTGAAAGTATATTTACCTTCTTGCATAGCATCATTACTCTTTTCTGTAACGATTGGTTTTATAATAACTTCTTCTGGTAACATCTAAGCGTACACCTCCTCTATTTTCTTAACAGTTTCTAGAGGTAAAATTAGTTTATTGTATTTTAATAAGTCAAATACATTTATATTGTTTGCTACAATTGTTTTTACACCTTCTATATTTCTGCTTGAATATTGAACTTCTTTATTGTTTGTTGGAAGGATTATTAATGTTTTTCCTTCAACTTTTAGGTCTGCTAGCGCTTTAACCATTGTTTTTGTTTTGATTTCTTTAAGTTCTAGTTTATCAACAACTGTTAATTCTTTTTCTAATACTTTTGAACTAAGTATTGATTTAATTGCAAGTTGTTTTTCTTTTTTATTAACTCTATATTTATATGAACGAGGTTTAGGTCCTAACGCTATACCACCTTTAATCCATTGTGGAGCACGGATACTTCCTTGTCTTGCTCTACCTGTTCCTTTTTGTCTCCATGGCTTTTTACCACCACCACGAACTTCAGATCTTGTTTTAGTACTTTGTGTACCTTGTCTTTGATTAGCTAAGTAGTTAACAAGTACTGTATGTACTATAGTTTCGTTTGGTTCAATTCCAAATACACTATCTGCTAATTCTACATCGCTAACTTTTTTACCTTTGATATCATATACATCTATTTTTGGCATTTCGTATTCCTCCTTCCTTAATTAATAGCTTTTACAGCTGATTTTATTTTTAAGATAGTACCTTTAGCTCCTGGAACACTACCTTTTATTAATAATACATTTTTATCCATGTCAACTCTTACAACATCTAAGTTTTGTACTGTAACAGTAACTCTTCCCATATGTCCTGGAAGTTTTTTACCTTTAAATACTCTACCTGGTGTTGAAGTAGCTCCCATTGAACCTGGTCTTCTATGATACATAGAACCATGTCCCATAGGTCCTCTGTGTTGTCCATGTCTTTTAATAACACCTTGGAATCCTTTACCTTTAGATGTTCCTTGTACGTCAACTTTTTCTCCAGTTTCAAATACATCTGCTTTTATTTCGTCTCCAACTTTAATTCCTTCAATTGAATCAAGTTTAAATTCTCTTAAATGTTTTTTAGCTGTTAATTTTGCTTTTGCAAAATGTCCTTTTTCTGGTTTATTGATGTGTTTATCTTTAACATCTCCAAATCCTAATTGAATGGCATTGTATCCATCACTTTCTTCAGTTTTTACTTGAGCAACAACACATGGTCCTGCTTCAATAACTGTTACTGGAATAACATTTCCTTTTTCATCAAAAATTTGTGTCATTCCAACTTTTTTTCCTATAAGTCCTTTTTTCATTTTCTTTCTCTCCTCCTATTGGCTGGGCTTTTTTAGCGCAGCATTGGTATTTGATATTTTTATTTGATAGAAACTATAACTTTATTTCTATGTCAACACCTGCTGGTAGCTCTAATTTCATTAAGCTATCTACAGTTTTTTGTGTTGGGTAAAGAATGTCTATAACTCTTTTATGTGTTCTCATTTCAAATTGTTCTCTTGAATCTTTGTATTTATGTGGAGAACGTATAACAGTTACAACCTCTTTTTGTGTTGGTAATGGAATAGGCCCTGAAACTTTAGCTCCTGTTTTTTTAGCAGTATCTACTATTTTTTCAGCAGACTGATCTAAAACAACATGATCATAAGCTTTAAGTCTTATTCTAATTTTTTCACTCCCTGTTACTGTGTTTGCCATTTGCAATTTCCCTCCTTTAAATTAAATTACTAGCTGGCAAGTTGTAACGCACCCTGGTGTTTTGTTAAACTCCAATATATAAACCCAAAACGTATGATATTTGGGGATAAGTGGTTATATAAAACTTACCGCCTGGTCTAAGCCAAGACATACTCCACTAGAGTTCCCTCCACCCCTCTATTCCGTAGGGATGTAGCCACATCTAGCTTCATCGCTAAAACTCATACTCAAATATTATACAATGGTTTTACTTTAAAGTCAACACTTTTAGGCTATTTTTTGTTAGTTTTTTCTGTTTCTAAAAAATATTACAAAAAAATTACACTATTTTTTCTAATTTTATAAAATGCCTTAATCCCTAAGGTATTCTAACAAAAAACAACAAAATATAATAAAACATATTATATAATTTTTTATTAAAAATTATATAGGTTTACATTCCTTGATTTATGTGATATAATAGCAAAAAAAGTTAAGGAGACATGTTTATGAAATCAAATTCAGATAAGAACAACTTAGCTGAAAATAAAGTTTTGATTTTATATATATTAAATAGACTAGATAAAGATATTACAAACGATGGGTTATACAAAATAATCTCATCAGTAAATGGTCTTAATTATTTTTATTTTCAGCAAACTTTAAAAGATTTAGTTGAAACAAATCTTGTAGGTTATACAAAAGATGATGATACAGTTGTTAAAATAACTTCTGAAGGAAAAAATGCATATGAACTTACAAAAGATTTATTACCAGGAATAGTTAAGTTAAAAGCAGATAATATATTTGAAGAAGAACTTGCTAGTATTGAAGAAGAAGCTTCTATAGTTGCAGAATTTATTCCTAAGAACGAAAATGAATATACTGTCAAGTGTAAAATAATAGAAAATAATGAAACCATTTTCGAAGTAGAAACATATGCTGGTCCTCGTGATAGAGCAAAGAAAATTTGTGATAACTGGAACAATAATGCTACAGTTATTTACCCTAAAATTATTGAATTATTGTTAAATGAATAAAAAAGGGAGCATTACTTAACTTAAAGTAATGCTCCTTTTTAGGAATCTATCGCCAACTCACATACATACCTTCATCAGTTACTACGTAACCTTTCTTCCGCAATTGTTTAATAATGGATATAGGTAAAGGCGAGAAAAAATAGCATTCGGTTTCCCATTGTTCCTGAGCTTCCTGAATTCTTTTTTCTACCTCCTTTTCCGCACGTTCTATCCATTCTTCTCTTGCTTCTTTAGCAGTTTTGATGTTAAGCATATATTTCCTTTCTACTACCTGTTGGTCAATTCCAACTTGATTATTATTGTAGCATAATATATAGTTTTTTTCAACTAAGTCATATTTATTTTTGTATATACTTGACAAAAGTACATAAAATAAGTATAATATTTATTGCGTAAAGAATTTGGCGAGATAGCTCAGCTGGCTAGAGCGTCCGGTTCATACCCGGAAGGTCGAGGGTTCGATCCCCCCTCTCGCTACCAAAAGGATGCCTATTGAGACATAAAAAATGACAACCTTGTTTTAATAAACAAAGTTGTCATTTTTTATGTCTCAATTGTTAACTTTTTATCTATCTTTCTTCATCTCTTAATTTGTCTTCAATAGATTTTGTTTCTACTTCTTTTTTTGTTGCTTTCACATTTATTCTTTCGCTCTTTTTGCCTCCTGCTTTATTGCCATTTGTAGTAACAGCTTTTTCATATTTCATTATTAAACCATTATCTTGTTCTTTCTTTATATCGTTTAATTCTGCATCTATATCATCATTCTCATAACTTGAATCGTTATTTACTAAAACTTTAAAGAATTCTTTTATTTCTGCAAAAGGATATATTTTTTCTCCTACTAATCTTACTCTATTCTTACTCATCTCTATCTCTTAAAGTTACCTTTAAGATTTCACCTTCCTTTTTATAAACTCTATTACTATAATAGCATAAAAACTGGAAAAAATCAAGTATTTTAATAAATTACTGGTCTATAATCTCATTTACATACTCATTTAATGGTTTTACTCTATATTTTAATCCACCCATTTTGTCTGTTGTAATATATCCTGGCTCACTATTTATAACATCAGGAATTCTGTTTACAACTGAGCCGCAAGTTAATTCAACTGTTGCAGGTCTATTTATTATAAGAGTTGTTTCAGGTTCTCCTTCTACTGTCCATTCGTTTTTATCAAAGTCTTCTGGAGCGTATACTTTTCCTATACATTCACTTTCAATTATAATTCCCTCTTTTGTTGTAGTTGTAACAACAGCACTCATACCAGTAGCATCGCCTGCTTTTACTGTCATTCCAAGTGTAGAAGATTCAATATCTTTCTCGTTAGTTTGTGGAATAGTTTTCTGTGTTTGATTTTCAACTGTTAATCCAAGTTTTTCACATAACCATCCATTAACATTCCACATATATGAAGGTAAATATTCTCCTTTATCTATTATAGCTTGCCTTTCTTCATCAGAAATTTTATCAACAGAAGCTACTTGCTCATCAAATTCTTCTAATGTTAGTCCTGCTCCATGAGCTTTAGCTAGTGCTATTCCATAATCTTCAACATTATAGCTTGAGCTTCCTTTTATTTTCTTAATTGTTTGTGTTGAACCTGAAATTGCACTTATAAGCTCTCCCCAATATACGTCTTGGTACCCATTGCCTGTAATTGTACATCCTGTTTGTTTTGCCATATCATCTATCTGCTTTGTTAATCCTGGATTCGAATTCCAAGAGAAAAATGCTTCTTCACATGTAGTTATTGCATTTACTCCATTTTTTGCACATAACATCAGTGCATCAAAAACATCACTTAATAAACTCATTGTAGTTACAATTGCTATATCTGGCTTAGTTTGCTTTATTATGTCTTCCGCTTCTTCTATAGAAGAAACTTTCACGTTTTTTGGTTCACTTCCCATAATTTCACCTATATCTTTGCCAATAACTGCTGGATTAACATCAATTGCACCTACAATTTCTCCACCCTTTTCATATACATATCTCATTGTATACACACTCATTTTGCCTGTTCCATATTGTAACACCTTTACTTTTCTATTCATTTTTTTATCACTCCTTCCAACTGTATACATTATATACTTATTTTTTTATACTATTCAATACTGCATGCAAAATTCTTCTACAATTTTACTACTAATTTCCGAAGCATATTCTACATTTTCCTTATATGTTGATATTTTGTCTTTTTCCATACCGTCAGAAACGCTTCTTATTCCTATAAACGGAACATTATCTAAATATGCCACTTGTGCAATGCTACTGCATTCCATATCAGCAATATCTGTATTAAATAAATTGTGAATCTCTTTCATTTTATCTATTTCTGTATAGAATTGATCTCCTGAAGAAATTATTCCTATTTTTGTTTTAAAGCTTTCATTTTCAATTTGATTTATAACATTATAAAAAATCCCCAAAAGATTTTTATCACATTCTATGTAGTCTCCTACTTCTGGAACATAACCTTTTTTATGGTCAAATGCAGTAATGTCAAAATCATGTTGAAATACTTGTTTAGAAATTACAACATCTCCTATATTTAGTTCAGGATTTAAGCTTCCTCCCACACCTGCATTTATAATTATTTCAGGCTTGTATTTATCAATTAATATTTGAGTTGTTCTTGCTGCATTTACTTTTCCTACACCACTTTGTACAAGTATGCACTCTGTATTTCCTATATATCCTATTACAAATGGTAAATTATATATTGTTTCATTTGTTTTTTGGGTCATCTTTTCTTCTATTGCAACTTTTTCCACCTTCATTGCACAAACAATTCCTATTTTTTTCATTACATGCCTCCTTTGACTTTTATTATATGTAAAAGTATAAAAGTTGTCAATGGAGTATTATTAGTCTTTAAACGTAAAAAAACAATCTCACTTTATCAAATGATAAAGTGAGATCGTAAGCTTACCAGGATATACGCCAGCAAAAAGACATACACCAAGATTTGTTGCAAGTCATATGTGCCATAATTTTATAGCCATTAGCTTGCAACCATTTTTTATTTTTTTCAAAAACTACCAGTGGATACGTAAAATCACAATAAGTTTTTCCCTTTCTCTTGTTTATGTCTATTTTCCTTTGGATTGACTTTCTTACAAGCCAATCAGACATATTTTCCAACACTGTAAGCCTCCTGTAATTTGGTACCGAGAGATAAATTATTATTAATTCTCGTAATTGAAGACTACTTCTTTGTAATTAGAAACATTATATATCCAACAATGATTACGAAAGCAACTAGAGCTTTAACCCTGTTAATATAAATGTTATCTTTCATAGTTTCCTCCAATTCTAACAAACCAAACTGTATATATTATACCATATAACATAAAAAGATTCAATTATAAATTGAATCTTTTTAATAGTCTAATTGGAAGACATCGTCTATTTTAATTCAACTGTAGCTCCAACTTCAACAAATTTAGCTTTTAATTCTTCAGCTTCGTCTTTAGCTACACCTTCTTTAATTGTTTTAGGTGCTCCATCAACTAAATCTTTAGCTTCTTTTAAACCTAATCCTGTAGCATCTCTAACTACTTTTATAACTTTTATTTTTTGATCTCCAGCTTCTGTTAATACAACATCAAATGCTGATTTTTCTTCAGCAGCGTCTCCTCCAGCTACAGCTCCAGCTGCTGGTGCAGCTGCTGCTACTGCAGATACTCCATATTTTTCTTCTATAGCTTTAACTAAGTCAGCTAATTCAACAACTGTTAAGCTGTCGATTTCTTCTAATAATTTTTCTATTTTTTCCATTATTATAATCCTCCTAAAATTTTTTATTTTTATTCAGCAGATTCTTCTGCCTTTTCTTCTGTTGCAGATTCTTCTGCAACTTTTTCTTCTGTAGGTTCTTCAGTTTTAGCTTCTTCAGCTGTTTTTTCTTCAACTTCTGGTTCAGCTTTTGCTTCTGGTTCTACACCTGCTTCTTTTTGTAAACGTACTTGTTCAAGTGCAACTGCAAATTTTGATACATTTGCAAGTAATCCACCAGCAAGCATTGAAAGTAATGTCTCTCTTGATGGTAGTTTTGCTAAAGTTACTATTTCTTCAGCTGTTTTTACCTCACCATCTACAACTCCACCTTTTATTTGATAAAAATCATTATCCTTAGTGAATTTGTATATAGCTTTTGATGGTTCTAAATAATCTTCATCACATATTATAACTGCTGTTGGTCCTTCTAGTTTATCTTCTAAACCTTCGATTCCACATTCAGCTAGTGCTCTTTTTGTGATATTATTTTTGATTATTTTATATTCTGCTTTTGCAGCTCTTAAGTCTCTTCTTAATTGTGTGTCTGCATCTACAGTAATTCCTCTGTAGTTTGTTAAAAGTATTAATTTAGCTTCTTTCATTTTTGCAGCTAATTTTGATACTTCTTCTTGTTTTTGCTTAAGTATTGTTTCACTTGCCATTTATTTTTCACCTCCCAAAAATATATCTATAATTTAAAAATAATAACAAAACACTCTTTATAGCCAGCAAGGCATATAAAGAGTGCGTGAACTCTATTTTATATACCTCGGTAGGGCTTATTTAACTGCCTACTGTCTTTGGCTATTTATTTTCTATTTTTGATTAATAGCAATTCCAGGTCCCATAGTTGTTGCTATAGAAACTCCTTTGATGTATTGTCCTTTTGATGCTGCTGGTTTTGCTTTTATAATAGCATCCATTATTGTGTTATAGTTTTCTTCAAGTTTTTTAGCTCCAAAAGAAACTTTACCAAAACCTAAGTGAATAATATTAGTTTTATCTAATCTATATTCTACTTTACCAGATTTAATCTCTTTTATAGCTTTTGTAACATCCATTGTTACTGTTCCTGATTTAGGGTTTGGCATTAAACCTTTTGGTCCTAATACTTTACCTAATCTTCCAACAACACCCATCATGTCTGGTGTAGCAACAATAACATCATATTCAAACCAATTGTCATTTTGAATCTTTGGTATTAGTTCTTCAGCACCTACAAAATCTGCCCCTGCTTCTTCTGCTTCTTGAGCTTTAGGTCCTTTTGCAAAAACTAATACTCTTTGAGTTTTACCTGTACCATTTGGAAGTACAACTGTACCTCTTACTTGTTGGTCAGCATGTTTTGAATCAACTCCAAGTCTTACATGAAGTTCAACTGTTTCATCAAATTTTGTTTTTGGCATTTTTTCTATTAATTCTAATGCCTCTGAAATTTCATATTCTTTTTTGCTATCTACTAATTTAGCACTTTCTTCATATCTTTTAGCCATTTTATATTTTCCTCCTTTGGTTTTATCGAATGTTATTAACATTCTCCCAATTGATAATTTACTCTACTACTGTTATTCCCATTGAACGAGCAGTTCCTTCAACCATACTCATAGCTGTTTCTAAAGATGCAGCATTTAAGTCTGGCATTTTTTGTTCTGCAATTGCTTTAACTTGTTCCTTAGTTATTTTAGCTACTTTCTCTGTATTTGGTCTTCCTGATCCTTTTTGTAATTTAATAGCTTTTTTTATTAAAACAGGAACTGGTGGTACTTTTGTTATAAAATCAAATGATTTATCTTTATATACAGTTATAACAACTGGTATAATCATTCCTGCTTGATTTGCAGTTCTATCATTGAATTCTTTAACAAATTGCATAATATTTACACCACTTGAACCTAATGCTGGTCCTACTGGTGGAGCTGGTGATGCTTTTGCAGCTTCTATTTGTAATTTAATAATATTTGAAATTTCCTTTTCAGCCATTTTTTATTCCTCCCTATAAATTAATTAACTTTTTTTACTTGTGAAAATTCTAATTCTACAGGTGTTTCTCTACCAAACATAGAAACTAAAACCTTAACTTTATGTTTTTCTTTGTTTATTTCTTGGACATTTCCAATGAATCCTTCAAAAGGACCATTCATAACCTCTACTTGATCATTAATATCATAATCAACATTAACTGGAACGTCTTCAAATCCCATATTTCTAATTTCATCATCAGTTAATGGTATAGGATTAGTACCAGAACCAACAAAGCCTGTTACACCTCTAGTATTTCTTACTATATACCAAGATTCTTCTGTTACAATCATCTTTATTAAAACATAACCTGGAAAAACTTTTTTTAAATTTGTTTTTCTTTTACCATCCTTAATCTCTATTTGTTCTTCCATAGGAACAACTATGTCAAAGAAAAAGTCTTCTAGTTCTCTGTTTTTAACTGTTTTTTCAAGGTCAGTTTTTACTTTATTTTCGTAGCCAGAATATGTATGCACTACATACCATCTTGGATTCATATCATAATCATTTTGAGACATTCTATACTTAGCCTCCTTTATATATTGACTTAAGCATTAAACTATTCTTCTGTACTTTCTGATGTTTCTTCCCCTTCAACTGTAACTTCATCATTTGAAGTTTCAGCATCATTTCCAGAAGAATCAGTAGTGTTAGAATCATTGCTTTCTGTATTTTTTGAATTTTGTACAGTTTCTTGTAATTTTGTTAGCCCATACTTATTCATTGCATCAAAAGCTAAGTCTAGTCCAAAGACTATCACACTAACAACAATAACCATAGTTATAATTGCAACTGTTGTATTAATAAGTTGTTTTGATGTAGGCCAAATTACTTTTTTTATTTCTGCTTTAAAGTCTTTAAAAAAATGCTTACTATCTTTATTAGTCTTTTTTTCTTTTTTAGCCATTTTATTTCCTCCTTAAAATAGCTTATATCTTATTTTGTTTCTTTATGTGTTGTACGTTTTTTACAAAATTTACAATACTTTACTAATTCTAATCTTTCTGTATTGTTTCTTTTGTTTTTTGAAGTAGTATAATTTCTTCTTTTACATTCTGTGCATTCTAATATTATACTTTCTCTTGGTCCTTTTGCTGCCATTCGATACACCTCCGAATTTGATTTACTTTATTTTTTGAAACGATGTGAGCGCATGCTTTTACATACGCTCACATATTTTATCACTTATTTCCTTGTCTGTCAATAGTTTAGAAGGTTTTTTTCAGTATTTTTGCATAAAAAAAATCTAGCGATAACCTATCTTCCCAGCAGGGTAACCCACAAGTATTTTCGGCACGTTCGAGCTTGACTTCTGTGTTCGGCATGGGAACAGGTATTACCTCGACGTAATCATCACTAGAAAATTATATGTATGCATAGCACACTCAAAAATACATAGATGAAATAGTTAGCTGAATTTTAAGATTTACCATAATATATAATATTGTGGTTAAGCCCTCGATTTATTAGTATTGGTCAGCTAAATGCATTACTAC
>JAFWIH010000020.1 GCA_017533795.1 Clostridia bacterium
AGTTCTCCATCTGTTTTCCATTCTTGCCAGCCTATATTTTGTATATGTGCTCTATATTTTACATGTGTATTTTCTGGTGCATTTATTAGTTGTATTTTTAATGCTTCTACCCTTAGATTTTGTCCTGATGTTCCTGCTAGTTCTCCATCTGTTTTCCATCCTTGCCATCCTACGTTTTGTATATGTGCTTGATATTTTATGTGCAAATCTGTATCTATATTTATTACTATAGATTTTTCATCTAGTATTGTATCTCCTGCATATAAACTTAGTTTTACTGTATGTCTGCCTCCTGTTAAATTTGTAGCATCTAAGTCTATACTGTATCCTGGTTTTGGGTTTTCTAGTTCTGTTCCATAACCTGTTATGGCTTTTAATACATCTGCTCTTTCATTTAGTGTTATTTTTGATTGTATTTCTTTATTATCTACATATATCCTTAAAGCTGCTTCTTTTATATTTGACATTTTCCATCCTGTTATATTTATCTTTTTTGCTTCTGATTTATAAAATGTACTTCCACTTCCTGGTGTATCTATATATAATTTACCTAACTTTTCTTTTTTTATTATTTTTATTTGTATTGCTTCTAATCTTTTGGCTTGTCCTGATGTTCCTGCTAGTTCTCCATCTGTTTTCCAATCTTGCCAGCCTAACTCTTGTACATGTACTCTATACATTATAGAATAATCTGTTGTATTTTCTAAGCAAATTTTAATAGCCTCTAGTCTTTTTTTTTGTCCTGATGTTCCTGCCATTTCATCATTTGATTTCCATTCTTGCCATCCTATATCTTGTATATGTACTTGATATTTTATCTTTATATTATTAGGATTATTAAGCAATTTGATGTTAATTGCTTCAAGCCTTTTTGATTCTCCTTCTGTTCCTGCAATCTCACCATTTTGAACATAATTTTGCCAACCTATATTTTGTACATGAGTTCTATAAGAAACAGATAATTCTGAATTATCTCCATTAGTAGCTTTTGTTGGTACTATTGAAGTAACGATAATTGAAAATATAACTATAATTGAAATTAAAAAAACTATTTTTTTTATTTTCATTTGTATTTCTCCTTTATAAATAATATCTTTCACATGTATTTTACCATTACCATATTTAAAGTTCAATATATTTTCTTCAAAAAAAACTAGAAATTTTTCACAAAATTTCTAGTTTTTTTATTTAAAATCTTATGCTCATATCTACTCCACCATTAATTCCATCAATTATACCTTCAGATGTAAATTGCCACATTTTATATAAAGTTCTATATAGATTATATTTTGCTTCAAAAACATCCTGTGAATTGCCTGGATAGTTTGCAATCCAGATATCATATTTATTTTTGGTTTCAGCGGTAAAGTAGTTATTTATTGCATAACTATATGTGTATAATCCGACATCATATCCAGCACTTTTTACTCTATTTGCAAATGTATCTACAATTCTTCCTAAATCTTCTTTTGACATGTTTCCAGAACTTATTTGATTAAATACACTGCCATCTTCTACATCATACCATACTTTTTTTACGTATTTTTTATACTTTTCACATAGTCTTACTACATGGCTTGCTTCACTAAAAGCTCTATCAGTTGAATCAGCATAAGAATATAAGTATACTTCTATTGGTATATTATATTTTATGCAGCCTTCCATATATTCTTCAAATTTTGGATCGTCTTGACTTGCAACATCTTTTCCATATCCGCACCTAACAATTACAAAATCTGTCTTGTTTTTAACGTCAGCCCAATTTATGCTTCCCTGGTAATATGAAACATCTATACCAGCACATACTTTGCCTAGAATTGTTTTTACTCCTTCTATTGATTTTCTTTCTAAGGCTTTATTATAAAAATGTCCAGTTGTTCCTCCAGGTGCTTTACATCCCTTAGGAACGAGTTTTATTTGTATTGCTTCTAGTCTAAATGAATATCCCTGTGTTCCAGCAGATTCACCATTTTTAGCCCATGCAATCCACCCCATATTTTGTACATGAGTTCTGTAATATATATCAAAGTTTTCTTCTAATTCTTCTGTAAGTCTAATTCTAATAGCTTCTAATCTCAAGCTTTGCCCTTCCGTTCCCGCAATTTTTCCTACTTCTACAAAGCTTTTCCATCCTATATTTTGTACATGAGCAGAACATTCTATTGTACCTGTAAGGTTAGTGTCTTGTATGTTTAGTCTTAATGCTTCAAGTCTAAGTGATTCACCTATTGTTCCACTTACATTGCCTTCTTTAACATATTGTTGCCATCCTTTGCCTTGTACATGAGTTTGATAAGTTAATGCTGGTTTTATCACGAATGCTTTTCCAGATGTATCTACAGTTGTTTCCTTAGCGGTTAGCATTATTTGTATTGCTTCTATCCTATATGTATCTCCTTGTACTCCAGCATTTTCCCCATTTGATGCCCATCCAAGCCATCCATATTCTTGTACATACGTTCTATAATAAATGTTATATTTTTCAGCTAGTTCTCCTGTAAGACTTACTTTAATCGCTTCTATTTTTTTCTCTTGGTTTGTTGTACCGGATAGTTCATTGTTTTCTACTTCTTCTTGCCATCCTATATTTTGTACATAAGCTGAATATTTAATATCACCTTCAATATCAAAATTATTGTAAAGATTAATTTTTAATGCTTCCAGTCTATAGCCGCTTCCAATTGCTCCAGAGGTTTCACCATTGTCTACATATTCTTGCCAACCAATATACTGCATATGGGTACTATATTCTACTGAGACATTTCTTGTAACTTCAAAATATAATACTTGATTTGCTTGTTCTTTATTGTCTAAACTAACTACAATTTTTACTGAGTGCTTTCCAACTTCTAGATTTTCTGTTGGTATGTTTATATCAAATCCTGGTAATGCATTTTGTTCTACTGTTCCATAGCCTGTTATTGCAGCTAATACATCTTCTCTTTTTTTATATTTTATGTATGATTCTTCTATTGGAATAGTACTATCATCTATATAAACATGTAATTTTGTTCCTGTTAAATTAGACATTTTCCATCCTGTAATTTTAACTTGTCTTGGACTATTGGTAACCGTATTTTGTGGTGTATCAATGTAAATTTTTGTTTTTGGTGTTTTTTTAACAACTTTTATTTGTATTGCTTCTAGTCTTAAACTCTTACCTTCTGTTCCTGCTAGTTCTCCTTCTTCTTTCCAAGCTTGCCATCCAACATTTTGTACATGTACTCTATACATTATTGTATATTCATTACTATAATCTAATTTTATTCTTATTGCTTCTAATCTTAAACTTTTACCTTCTGTTCCGGCCAATTCTCCATTTTTCTTCCACTCTTGCCAACCAATATTTTGTATATGTACTTGATATTTAGCATCCACATTAGGCATATTATCTAGTTCTATTTTTATTGCTTCTAATCTTAAACTTTGTCCTGATGTTCCAGCTATTTGTCCATCTCTTTTCCATTCTTGCCATCCTATATTTTGTATATGTGTTTGATATTCTGGTACAGTATTTCTAGTAACATCAAATAATACTGTTTGATTTTTAAGTTCTTCATCATTTAAACATACAACAATTTTTGCTGAGTGTTTTCCAATTTCTAATTCTTCTGTTGGAATACTTACATCAAAGCCCGGCAATGCATTTTGTTCTGCTGTTCCATATCCTGTTATTCTTGCAATTACATCTTCTCTTTTTTTATATTTTATATATTTAGGATCTAATTCTACTGTATTATCATCAATATATACTTTTATCTTTGTTCCTTCTAGATTAGACATTTTCCACCCTGTAATTTTTGCTTGTCTTGGACTATTTGTAACTATATTGTTTGGTGTATCAATATATAGTTTAGTTTTAGGTGTTCTGTCTATAATCTGAATCTCTATTGCTTCAATTCTTAAGCTCTTTCCTGTAGTTCCAGCTATTTGTCCATCATATATCCAATCTGTCCACCCGATATTTTCTACATGTACTCTGTATCTAATTGAATACTTTGGAGCATTATTAAGTTTTAGCCTAATTGCCTCAATTCTTAAGCCTTGTCCTATTGTTCCTGTTAAATCCCCATCTTTTTTCCACTCTTGCCATCCTATATTTTGCACGTGAGATTGGTAAGATATAGATGCTCCCTCTATACAAGTTGAAACTTTTAGTCCTTCTAGTCTTAAGCTTTTCCCTGATGTGCCACTTATACCAGAATTAACAGAATTTGTCCATCCAATACCTTGAATATGAGATGAATACTCTATATTTTTATTAAAATATCTCTTATTAAAATAAGATTTTCTGTTTTCTATAAAAGTACTTAATTTATTTACTAAGTTTAGATATGTATTTTCATCTGACCAAACTATTGCATTCATTTTTGCTGAATTTTGAATTTGTTTGCTCATTTCATTTATATTAGTATTTTCAAGTAATGCTTTTATGTTGTTGCTATAAATATTATCAACTATTTTTGCAAATTGTGGGAAATTGTATAAGTAAGCCATGTGGCTCTGGTTTTTATAGTTTAAAGTATAGTCTATAGTTGGGCTTTCTCCTTTATCTATTCCTTTACTATATCCAAATGCAGCATCATAATCCCAGGTAGGTCCCATATGGATAACGTCATTATCACCATCTTTATAGTAAAAACAGCTTGAAAAATATGAATCTGTGTTTTCTGCAAATTCGTTTATTAGATAATATTTGGCAAAAGACTCTACATCAATCATACTAGATATTTTTTCCCAAGAAGGATTTGAAGAATACAATTCTTTTTCAAATTCGTTTAAAGAATTTTTAAATGAATTCATAGCCTCTATTGTTGCAGCTTCATCGCCATCTGCAAATGCTTCTTTTACTGTATAGTAATCTCCTCTATTGCTTCTGAAATAGTAGTCTTCTTCATAATAATAAGCATTATCTTTTTCTATAATTACACCTTTATCATCTTTTAGTGAAATTCTATTGTCTTTTATTTCAATTTTATCACTAACAAGATAATTTCCTAAATATTCACCATCAACATAAAGATCAGCAAATGAACTATTAGGGCATGTTGATAGTCCTGAATTGACACATAGGTCATTTATAACTTTATTTTTCAATAAAGTAGGGTCTTGAAAATTTGCTATCAATATCCACTTTTTTTCTTTAGATTTACCAATTCCTAAGAGATTTTCTTTATTATTTAGTTTTATTTGATAACTTCTCTTTGGCATTTTCCATGAAGAATTTCCTCTACCTTTTAATTCAATTTCCTGTGTTATATTGTTTTTATTATTATCACAACCACTAACTTTTAGTGATGCATTATATTTGGTAGATTTGTTTCCTGAATTGACGTCTTGAATTGTTTTTGGTGTATTACTTTCATCGTCTTTGATAGTTAAGTTATTTATATAAATTGATGGAACTTCAGATTGCATAATAATAACTTTTTGAACTTTTCCATCCTTAAGATTTATAGTTAATTCGCTATTGTTTTCAAAACTACCTGTTATTTTTTTTGTTGTGTTATCTATACTTGCTCCACTAATACTGTCTATATTTCCTGTATAATCTATCTCTAATTTTTGAAGATTTGCTGTTTTTGGCATAAATAGATAATATATATCATCTTTTATAAATGGTTTTATTGCATTATTGTCAATATTAACAGAAATAGAAAACTCTTCTATTTCTCCCTCTTCTTGTTCCGTAAGCTCGTCTTCTTGTTCTGATTTGTTATTTAATTCATCTATCTGAGCTTCCTGTTCATTTTTATTTTCATCACTATCAAGCTCGCTAGTTATATCATTATTCTCAGCTTCTAATTCTATATTACTCTCATTATTGTTAATATCAGTTTGATTGTTATCCTCTTTATTTTCTTTTACTTGGTTTCCTTCTGTTGTTTCTTCTAATTGTTCATTTTCATTAGATTTTTCTTCATTTCTACTTTCTTCCTCAGTAGAAATATCTTCTGTTTCTTCAATTGCATAAACTATGTTAATACAAACATTTAGAATCAAACATAATATTAAAAATATAGCTATAATTCTATTTATAAATCTTTTCATATTTTACCCCTTATAATCAATTCTGAGTTTATTATAAAATACTTTATCAATTATCTCAATAATTATTTTTTGGTTGTTATTCCATAATCTTTATAGTTTTCCTAATAAAAACAATAGTCTAACACTTAGTTCATCTATAAGTTTTCTTCTAAATCGTTTTGGATAAAAAACTTTTTTTAAAGCTACAAAAAAATTATAACGTTCTATAGTAAATAGATTTAATAATTTTTTGTTCTCTTCATTTAGATATTCATAATAAAATGTCTTATAATCTATCCATTGTTTCTTTATTTTATCCAATGACTTTCCAATAAAAAATTCTTTTATTCTCCATATTAAAAGCTGTAATGATGACTTTCCTTCTACTGTAACACTTTTATTATGTCTTCTGTATTTTACAAGAGATTTTTCATCATAAATTATTTCACCAAAGCCACTACATATCATATAAGTCCACCAGTCGTGATATAAACAATTTTGTGGTCTGTCTTTTGCTATTAATTCCTTTGTTTTTTTGTTTATAACCATTGTCATTCCTTGAGTAACGCATTCAACTAATGAGTTTCTAAAATTATATATTTTATTTTTTTCTGCTGTTTTCAAAAAATTCATATTGCCATCATAATAATCAGAATTTGAAAAGTACAACACTGGTTTACTAGAATCCGAATTTTCCATAAAAGATACTGCTCTTTTAATTTTATCTTCCATCCATACGTCATCTTGATCACAGTATGCAAAATAATCCGCATTGTTATCTGCTTTTTTTATTAATTCAAAGAAACTATTTATAAATCCAATATTTTCACCTTTAATTAGTACTATATTTTTATTACTATTTATGTATTTTTGTACTATTTCTACGGTACGGTCCTTTGAACCATCATCTCTAATTAATATCTCAATATTATTATATGTTTGTGAAATTATACTATCTAGCTGTTCTTCAATGTATTTTTCACCATTATATGTAGACATTAATACTACTACTTTTTTATCTTCCATCCTAATTATTCACCTTTTTATTCTCTTTAAAATTGTGATATATTGCTATTGACATATACAATACTAATACAACTGCAATTAATAGCATTGTTATTAAATATGATATACTTGCTCCTAAAATAGAATATTTATTAACCAATATATATGCAATCACAGTAGAAGCAATTGAAATTATAAAATATAATAATGCTTGTCCAAAAGTTTTTCTTAGCGCAATTAAAACTGTAGATGCAAATAGTTCTATACTATACATGGTTGCTCCAACCATAATTATAATTAATGGTAATAAATAATCAGATAATTCTATTCCATAAACAATTTCTAACATTTGTATTCCTAAAGCATAGGCAAAAATTAAAGCTATTATTCCAAGAGCACAAATAATAGAGATTACTTGCAATATTAATTTTATTAGTTCCTTTTTATTTCCCTCTTTTATACAATTAGATAATTTTATTAATATTGGTTGTATAATAAACTGTCCTAATAATCCCATAAATGTAGCAGGCATAATAATTATTCCATATACTGTTTGTAAATCATTTGGTAAAATATCATCTATAGCATATCTTGAACTGTTTATTATATATTGTGATAAAAAAGTAAGTATAAAAGTAAAGAATCCTATCTTTAATAATATATTATTGTTTTTAATAGTAAATTTACTTTTTACTATTTCTAATTTTTTAATGTTTGTAAAATCATATATTAATACCACTATAATATTTACTATACATAATGTAATACATGAAACCACTAAATTATGTGTAATAAGGTCTACTGATAAAAATGATAATAGGCTAACAATTGATTTTATTGTAAATGATTTACCAACTTTGTCTAATCTATCTTTTCTTTGCATAATTCCATATAAAGCCTCACTAAATGCTTCTATAGATTTAAACGTTGATAATAAAACAAGTATACTTGATTTGTATAAATCATATTTTTTTATTAAGCAAAATGATACTGCTGCTACTATCATTAATATACATGTTATTATTCTATTAAATATGTAATCTGTGTCTGAATATTTATTAGTGATATCAGTAACTTGGAATGTTCTTCCAAAATATATCCCTATTACAAATAAAATACATGCAGTTGCAAATGAATATGTAAAAATCCCCGCATCATTTATTCCATTTATTCTTGTTACTATAATAGCAAATAAGAGAGAATTAAATGCATTTAATGTTGTTCCAATTGTATTCCATATTAAATTTTTCCCAAATTGTTTATTTTTTTCCATTATATACTCTTTTCTTTTTATACTTTATTTGTTTTGATTGCTTTTCCATAAAACTTCATTATCAATTTAGCTATAGACTTTGGCCAATATCTTTCAAGCATAAGTAAATCTTCTTCTAGTCTTATATTGTTTTCTATTAAATTAGATGTTTCTGATTCTTCATGGATTCTATGTTTCATTAATTCTTTTGGTATATATAAAAAGTCTGCTTTGTACTTTGTCATTTTGTCCCATGTATCCCAATCCAAATCGCATTTTAGTTTTGTTTCATATGGGTTTTCTCCTGTAATTTTTCTATTAATAGTTACACTTGGGCAACAAATTGCACTTCCAAATGATAAAGCCAACTTTTTAGCAAATTTTGATCTTCCCGATACCTTTAGTGGAAATAATAATGTTTTCTTTATTTTTAAATTTTTGGTCAAATCAATTGTTTTGCCATTTTTTATTTCCCTATAATCTGTAAATGCTATTACAAAATCATTACCTTTTTCTATGCTGTTTACAATTTCAGAAAGGTAATTTTCATCATATATGTCGTCCTGGTGAATTATAGTGATATAGTCTGTTTTTGCTTGGTTTGCGCCATAATTCCAGTCTTGTCCTATTCCTTTTTCTCCATTATTAATATATAGTTTTATATTATATTTTTTAGCTAAGTTTTCTATATACTCGTTCGGAGTAGAAGTAGTCATAATTATTTTACTTTTAACTTTTTGATTAATTATAGATTGTATGCATTCTTCAAGATATTTTGACTCTTTATATGCACATATTACAAAAGTATGATTATCAAATCTATCCATTTTTTTCCCCTTTATTTAACTTGTTTTCAAGGTTTTCTATTCTTTTTTTAAGTAATGAAATTTCTTGCACTAATGTAACATTTTTTTGAGATTCATTCGAAAGTTTTAATGTTAATTTAAATATTAAGTAAAATGCTACAAAAATAGTTATACAAAATAGCATGTTTACAGGTACTTCAAATCCTAATAGTTTTGTAAAATACTCTATCAAATTAGGTGTAACAATTGCTATTATAAGAAGTATCCCACTTATTAACCAAAAAGTAGAAAAAGATAATTGTAATTTTTTATTCTTTATTTCTTTTATTATTAATAATATGTATATAAAAGCCATTATTGCTAATGCTATTTTTAAATTTATTGTCATTTTCTTTTCCTCCTTTTTAAGTTTATACTATCTATTATTACTGCCATGCTTACTTTAAACATATAATCAACACTTTTCCAAACACTTATAGAAGATTTTCCTCCTACTCTTTCATTCATACTTACAGGAAGTTCTTTTACTTTATATCCATTTAGCAATACTGCAACTGTTGATTCTGGTTCTGGATACTCTGTTGGATAACTCTTTGCAAACATTTCAATTATTATTTTACTAGCTGCTCTAAATCCAGATGTTGGATCTGTTATTTTTTGCTTGCAACAAATATTTATCATTACTGATATAATGTTTTTTCCTAATCTTCTCATAAAGGTAGATTGAAACTTACTTTCTTTTTTATCTAGATAACGTGTTCCAATACACATATCCGCTTCGCCTTCTATTATTGGCCTGCAAATCTTCTCTACATAACTTATATCATGTTGTCCATCGCCGTCAAATTGAACTGCTATATCATAATTGTTTTCATATGCATATTTATATCCAGTTTGTACAGCTCCACCAATTCCTAAATTGTGAATTAAGTTAATATGATTTATATTATTTTCGCGCAATATTTTTAAAGTATTGTCTTTTGAACCGTCATTTATAACTACATAGTCAAGGTTAAATTCATTTTTGCTATTGTATTCATTTATTTTATTATATACTTTTAATATATTTTCTTCTTCATTATATGCAGGTATTATTAGTATTACTTTCATTGTTTGTCTCCTTTAATAATTAACTTTGTATATCATGCAGCCTTGTTCATCATATAATTTTTCAAAATGCACATTTTGTGTATCAAATTCTTCCAACTTTCTTGTTGCAACAATATATTTTATTTTTAATTCTTTAACTTTTTCTGGCGTTAAATAAACTTTTATACTATCTTCAAATAGTAATTCTATTTTATTTTGTGTTTTGTTTATTGTCATAGTTATATGAGCATATCTATTAAATATTTTTTTGTTTTCCGGTTTGCTATATTCTTCGTCTCCTAGAATTATTTTATACAATTCAAAATTAGGATATATATTAGTTGAATTTATCACCTTTGCTCCACTAGCAAGTGGGTAATTTGGCATGTAAAAAAATGTGTTTTCTGTAATCCATAAATTGTTTTCTGGATCTTCATTTACAATTTTTTGTATTTGTTTAGCTAATGGTTTATCAGTTAATACTGATATTCCTTTTTGTATTGGATTTACTGTTGCTCCTGTAACTACTGACATACATATTAATCCCATTATTAAAACATTTTTGTTTTGAGTACTATTCATAGTAAATATTAAATACATAAATACTACAAGTATTATTCCACAAGCATAAGAACGTATTGGTGTTAATAATCCTATAGGTGCTGTTTTTGAAGCTACAATAAAGATTAATGAACTTACAATTATAGCTGTTATTATTGATACTACTTTGTTCATTATCTTGCTTTCTTTATTTGTTATGCTCATTAAATATATAAGTAGAAGTATTTGTATAAATCCTAATGGTACTGCAAGTCTTGGCCCTGTAGACATATATAAAAATGTAAGCTTTGCAAAAATTCTATTAGTTTTAAACATTGTAAATGCTGAAAAAGCAATTGACAATATCAATAGTGGTATAAAAAATTTAAAATGCTCTTTTCTATCCTTGTTTCTTATTAAATATATCACCGAAAGTATCATAGGTATTGGATAAAATGATATCATACCTGCAAGTTCACAGGGATTATCTATGTCGTAATATGGAAATAAAAAGCTGTAAACATATGAGAACAGAATTTTTAATCCTCCACCGCCTATTTCAAATCTTTCGCCTGGATAGTCCGTATTCATTGTTGCTAAAAGAGCATCTGAAGACATTTTTAAAAATCTTATTCCCATTCCTACTATAGCCAGTATTACAATCAGTATTATAAGAATATCTTTTTTCCCAATCTTGTATACTTTCTTGTTTTTAATACATAAAAATATAAATAGTGCAAAATATATCCATATAAATGGAATTTGCCATGCAGGATACATTCTAAATACATAAGATATCACACTTATAAATAATCCTATAGCACATATAATCTTGTTTTTTAGTTTATCCGTCTTTAGGTATTGGTCTAAAAGCAGCAGTGCTAACATCCCCCACATCATTAAGTCTGTTTCGTTCCACCATTGAGTTGCTGCAGAAAAAACAATTAGTAGTGTTCCACATAAAGATAACAATTTCTTTTTTTCTGTAAGTAACATAAAGAATTCAAAAGAAACTAATGTTAGTGCTATCCATTTTCCATACCAGATAATAGAAAGTCCTTTTGCAGCTCCAAATAGTAAAAACCCTATATTAAATGGTTTTCCAAGTATAAGAATATCCTTTACAGCAGGAGCTACTACACAATACATATCGGTTAAGCTTCCTCTTAAATTATCATTGTAATATCCAAATTTATTGTCTTTGCTAACTGCTTGTGATACAAAAATTGGTGTATTAACACTCCATTCATCTGATCTTATACTTCTGTATCTACCAAGTATTGGTAAAAAATTTTTTTCTCTTGATTCACCTTGTATTATATCATTATATATTCCAATTGATGACCCTGAATATTCTAGCAATGTAACTATAATTAAGCAAATTCCAGCAATATAAAACCTATTTTTATATATAAACTCATACAAATCTTTGAGTTTATATATAAAGTGTAGTCCAATAAAGAAAAATACTACTCCAAAGATTGGTACTCTATCCAAAATAAAGCCTCTTCTTGCGACAATAGTTAAAGCAAATGCAGCAATAATGGATATTACTGCTAATACTGCAACTTTTATTTTTGTAGCTTGTCCTTTTTTTAGAAATTCTTTCATTTTTATTTCCCTTCTTCGTTTTGTTTGTATCTTAATAAACTTAATTGATAATTTTCTTTATTTATTTTAACAACTGTATCTAAAATAACACCGCATTGCCCTATAATAACAGATAATGTTATTAATCCCATTGCAAGAATTGCTGAAGGTACTTTTGTTATATATCTTGTTTTAATAAATTCAATTATTACTGGAGCTCCTATTATTAATCCAATTAAAAATATTATAATTGCCATGTAAGTAAAGAATCTTAATGGTCTATAGTCTTTATACATTTTAACTATTGTTTTTACAACTTTTATTCCATCACTTACAGTATTTAATTTTGACTCGCTTCCTTCTGGTCTGTCTCTGTAGTCAATTGGAACCTCTTTTATTATAAATCCTTTATCTAATGCATAAAGTGACATTTCTGTTTCAATTTCAAACTTTGGGCTCATAACAGGCATATTTTTTACAAATTTTTTATTAAACACTCTATATCCTGTCATTATATCTTTTAAATCTGTTTTAAATAGTATGTTTATTGCTTTTTTTACTAAATTATTTCCGAATTCATGAAATGGCCTTTTGTTTTCTTGTTGATATGTACCATTAGAAAGTCTGTCTCCTATACACATATCTGCTTGCCCTTCTTCTACTGGTTTAATTAATTTGTGAACAAATTCAGCAGGATAAGTGTCATCTCCATCAACCATAATATAAATATCTGCATCTATATCATAGAACATGCTTCTAACAACATTTCCTTTGCCTTGTTTATACTCCTGTCTTACAATTGCACCATTATTTTTTGCAATTTCTGCTGTTTTATCTTTTGATTTATTATCATAAACATATATATCTGCTTCTGGCAATTCTTTTTTAAAATCTTTAATTACCTTTTCAATTGTTTGTTCTTCATTATAGCATGGTATTAATACAGCTGTTTTCATATATATTCTTCCTTTCCTTTTAATAATATCCTACCATTATTATTATAGTTATTATATTAATTATTAGATAAGTAAAAAAGTATTTTGTTTCTATATTTTTTATTTCTAAATTTTTTTCTTTTCTTGTTAGTGCTAATAATGCAATTATAAAAATTGGTATAAAGTATCTTCCTTGTACTCCTGCTACTTTATCATAGTAGAGTGGAGACCATGTTAGGTATAGTCCTGTTAATACCAATAGTACTAGTCCTATAGAAATTATCAGCATTAATATTTTCTGCCATTTTTTTGTTATTAATGTATTTTTCTCAGTGAATACTAATAAAAACAATCCTACTAGCATAATAAGAATATATATTTGAGGAATTTCTATATGCGCGGAATGTCCTAGGTGTATTCCCACAAATTCGAATAAATAAAAAGCCCCATATATATCAAATGTTTTATGTAGTGTTTGTAAATATGTAACTGGTTTTTGCA
This sequence comes from Clostridia bacterium, assembly GCA_017533795.1. Lineage (GTDB taxonomy): Bacteria > Bacillota > Clostridia > TANB77 > CAG-508 > CAG-269. The sequence continues at coordinate 13,749 of JAFWIH010000020.1, forward strand.
TAATAAATTTTGCTTGTTCTATTGGTCTAACATTTGCTTCTTTTATGTATTTTCTTACGTCTACATAATTTTGTGTAAATATAAACCACCCTACTGAAGAAACTATTGATATTAGTATTGAAACAATTATCAATACATTTCTTTTTTTCTTATTAAGGTTTTTGTTATTTATTAGTAACACACTTAAGAATGTTATTGGAAAATATACGTATTTGCATAATGCTGTCACAGTTGCGAATATTACATATGTTACAATTTGTCTTATCTTCAAGTCTTCATCCTGATTTAACAGTTTTAAATTATAAACAATAAACAGTATTGATAAATTGTTAATTACCGCATCAGCCGATAGTGAAGTTGCCTGCTGAATAATCATTGGCATAAACATATATATTGCTAAAATCAATTTTCCAAATGGTATTTTTTTTATACAGAAATATCCAACTAAAATAAATAATATAAAATTAATTATTTTTATTATGTATGCGGCCAATACAAAGTTTATATTCATTAGTCTTGCCATTGCAAAAACAATTCCACCAGGTATGTAGTTTATTGCAAAATATGTTTTAAATATTGTTTGTGCAGGAATTAGATTATTATAGTTAGTTTCTTTTTGTAAACTTTCGTGTATTTTTGAATATGTAAGTTCTTCTGAAACTGCTAAATCATAAGTTTCTTGAGGTACATATATATCTCCTTCTTTTTTGTCTCCAAATGGTGTAATAATGTTACCTTGTGACAAATCATATGCTCTAAACAAATGACCAGCTTCATCAGGTGTACAATATGGTGGCACTAGTATTACAAAAAGTGCTCCAACAGGTATTATAAAAGTTGCAAAAAGTTTTTCTATTTTATGTTTATATTTTATTTTATTTATAATAATAATTGTTAATGAAGCTATTCCAGATAGTATTGCTACTAATAAATTTGGTTTTGAAATATAGTTTGAGTCCTCATATTTATACATTATTCTAAAGATGCTTATTGCTAATATTATACATATTATAAATTCTAAAACAAATACTACCTTGTTATAAATTTTGCTTTTAGTTTCTTTGCTAATTTCCATAGTTTGGTGCCCCTTATTTTTTCATATTTATGTATTACGTGTCCATATTCAGCTTGATACATATTAAATTCCGCTTCTTTTATTTTGGCTCTATAATTCATAAAGCTATACATATCTGCATTTCTTAATCCTTCTTTTTCTATATTTATTGTGTCATACAAATTTTCATAATAGTTTTGCATTTCTTCTGTTGTTTTAAATGTATAATTTTTAAAATTATCTTTTTTGCTCTTATATTCTTCTTTATTATTTTTTATTTCGATTATCTTTGCTAAAATTTCTTCTGCTGAGGAATTTAAATCTATTGTCCAGCCTAATCCATCTTTTGCAATTCTATCTCCTACAGCTCCAATATCAAATGAAATAACAGGAACTTTTGCCATATAACTTTCAGTTAATGTGTATGAATATGTTTCAGGCCATGTAGCAAATATACATACTAAATCTATATTATTATCTATAAGTAATTGTGGAAGTTCCCCTCGTTTGTATGGTCCATGGTTTATATAATTTGATTTTGATTTTGCTAATTCTTTATCATTTGGCTTGCCAAATAAATGAATTCTTATATTTTTACCATTGCTCTTTTTTATTAGTTCTTTTAAAATATTACTTCCTTTATGTACTGCCATTGCTCCCACAAATGCTATATTAAAGTTTTCAAGAACAAGTGCATTTTCTGGTACCTTTGTTTTTATTATTTCTACCCCATGTTCTACAACTTCTATTTGTAAATCTTTATATACATTGTTAAATAATTTTTTTGTATTTTCAGATGGAACAATAATTTTATCAAATTTTTCTAAAACCATTTTACATGTTTTTTGCCAGTTTGCTAAAATGTTGCTATTTACTCCATAACGCATTTTTAAACATTTTGCACAATCTTTTGTTTCATCTTTTTCGCAGTATTTTTCCTTATATACCATATTTATTGATGGGCATATCATATATAAATCATGTAATGTTACAATTGAATATATATTTCTTTCTTTTGCTACATCTATGCTATCAAATGTTTGGAACAAGAAATGATGTACATGTAAAATATCTATTTTAAAACTATCAAAGATATTTTCCAACATTTCTTTATATGTATTGTTTGTATAATTTATTTGTCCATAATTATTAATGTCTGTTTTGTAGTCCGCAATAGCTCTAGCATATTCTTCTGAATATAAATATAATTTAAATCTAGATAAATCACCTTTGTCTGGAGCTAGAACAAAACTTGCAATATTATTTTTCAAGTTAGATTCTATTATGTCTTTTATATTAAGAGAAGTTCCTCCAGTCATTTCCATGTTTTCTTCCCATTCATTTACTAAATATAATATTCTCTTTTTATTATACAATACTGTATTTAATTTTACATTTTCTTGTATGTCTCTTATAGGGTTAAGTGCAATAAAATTGTCTGTTTTTTGAGTATAAATCGGATGCTTTTTTCTAAGTAGCTTCATGTGCTCGTCTATTATCATTGCACGTGACTCTGTTAAGTTTTCTTTTTTAAAACTTTGTGTTCCTTTATGGTAAATAAATGTATTATCACACAAAACATGTGTATATCCATGGTCTAAAGCTCTGTAGCAAAAATCATTTTCCTCGCCATACCCCTTTTCAAATGTTTTGTCATCAAACAGACCTATTTCATCTATTACATGTCGTTTTATATAAATACAAAAACCGTTTCCTGTAGTTAGTTCTGGATATCTATTTTTAGATATTTCTTCTATCATTTCTGCATACTTGTCCAAGCTCATGTTTTTAGGTAGCTCATTATCTACCCCAAAGTTTGGCACAGAGCATATAGTACCGTTGTTTGTAAGAGGGGTTGCTGTTGCTATGTATTCATTAGAATAGCTACAAGCTTGTAACTTTTCTACCCAATTATTTGTTACCTCTGTATCACTATTTAATAAAATAACATCATTTTTAGAATATTGCATACCCCTATTTACAGTTTTTACAAATCCCATGTTTTCTTCATTTTTTAGCACTACAATATTTTTATCTTGATTTTCATTTTTATATTTTTGTAGCATAGGTAAAATATTTTCGTCTGGACTTTTATCGTTTATTAAAACAAGTGTATGAGCTTGTAAATCAGTATGCTTTAATAAACTTTTTATACACTCTTCTGTATATTCATATGCATTATATATAGGCACTACTATATCTACACTTTTCATATCTAATTCCTTTCCAACTATCTTTTCTTCTAAATGTTTATTGCTAAGTTTGTATTGTTTTTACTTAAGTTTGGACTAAAATATGCATCTCCTTTTTTGTATGCTTTGTTCCATTTTTCTTGTAATTGTTCTTCTTCTGTTTTTTCTTTTTCTATGTCATTTAGTTTTTCTACACAAATTGAAACAAGTGGATTTAATACTACTTGTTTTTCATTGGAAAGTATTCGTAAGCACATGTCAATACTTGTATTTAACCCTGTAAACTCACCATTAAATTTTCCTATTTGTATAAATAATTGTTTTTTTATCATTGAATATTTTGTATATACACAAGATACATTATGTATAATTAATAGTCTTTGCATATATGTTCCTGCATTTTTTGGTACACCTTTATATAATAAATCTCCTGTCCCGTTCATTCCAAGTATTATTCCACAATGCTCAATATTATCATGTTTATTATATAGTTTAGTTCCAACTATTCCTACATTTTTGTCTTGGCAAATACCTACTAATTCTTCTATGTATGTTGGCTTGTCTATTCTTATTAAGTTACTATCTACTATCATAAAGTATTCCCCTGTTGCTTGTTCAACAGCCATATTATAATCATTAATATGATTTTCTGTTTGAGGTATTTTTATAATATTTATATCTTGCATTGATTCGTTTGTAATTGCTATTATTTCGTAATTCTTATATATTGATATTTTTATTGCATCTATTAGTTTTTGAATATTTCTAGCATTTCTTCCATCAATAATAATACTTACTTTCGGATTATCTTTAACACTATATTTTACTTCATAGCTTCCCGGGGTAAGTCCATCTTCTACTTTTATGTCTGTGTCTAAACTTCTTTTTACATGATCTTTTATTACTTGCTTTCCAATTTCATATGCATAAGGTTTTGAATCTGCATTTCCTGCTGTTGAATTTTGATGTACTCTCCAATGATAAAGAATTTTTGCTATGTGTTCAATTTTGTCTGTATTTTCTGATGCTCTTGCAACTATATCCCAGTCTTGGCTTCCATCATATTTGCTGTTAAACCCATTTATTTTTTCTATTAGTTCTTTTTTAAAAACACTAAAATGGCAAATATAATTTGCGCTATTTAATGTATAAGGTGAAAAGTCTGGTTTGAAAAAAGCTCCATATCTTGGGCCCTTTATAGTTTCAATTTTATCTTCATCTGAATAAATAAATTCTACATCTGGATGTTCATTTATACATTTTACAACTTCAAAAAGTGAAAATGCTGGTAATAAGTCGTCATGATCAAGCAAGCCAATGAAATCCCCTGTAGCTAAACTTAAAGCTTCATTAGTGTTGCCTGAAATTCCTTTGTTTTCACCAATTTCTTTATATTTTATTCTTTCGTCTTCCATTGCATATTGTTTCATATAGTCTATTGGTTTTGGCGAACCATCTGCTAAGCATAATTCCCAATTAGAATATGTTTGATTTTTAAGGCTTTGTATTAATTCGTCAAAAAAGTTTTGGGGCGTATTGTACACTGGAACAATAATACTTATTTTAGGGTTAATTGTAAATTCATGATTTCTTTGTTCATCAAGCTCTTTTATAGTTGGTTCATTATTTTTAATCCATCTTAAATATTTTCTTTCTTCAGTATTATATTTTCCAAATAATCTACTATATATTTTTTTAACAATTTCTCTTCTTTTTGAATTTTGCGGCAATAGTCTTTCAAATCTCATTGTTGTCTTTTATTGCTCCTTTCTCTTTTTTAGTCGTTTTAATGCTCTAATACATTTTCCTGAAATTGACTTTTTATATTCATGAAGCTCTTTTTCATGTCTTTTTATTATTTCTCCTTGTGTTTTTATTAGCTCATCCTTTTCAACCATGGCATTTCGTAATTCTTCTTCAATTGTTGTTAATCTTTTTATCTCTGTATACAAATTGTGTCTTTCTATTCTTAAAATATCTTCATATTTTTCAATTAAATACTTAGCCATCCCTTTTGATATTAAAGCTTCTCTTTTATTTATATATTTTTTTCGAATTGTTTCCAAATCTACGTCCGGTTTGTTATTAATAATTTCTAAAATCTTGTCAATGTTGTTTTCAAAGCAAAAATGTTCATATGCATATTTTTTTATTTCTGGAGTTACTTGTAGTGCATTCTCAAAGTTATTTACAATTTCTTTACAAATTTCTTCTGCGTTCTTTTTATTAAATCCTCTTCCAGAAAAGTTTTTACTTCTATTTTTTTCAAGATTTTCTAATGTTAAATATCCTTCCCCTCCATGTATATCATAAACATACATAGGAATTTGCAAGCTCATTGCGTATTGTACTGTTTTTCCAATGCTTATTATAACATCATATTTTTTTAGAATTTCATCATTTATTAATTCTTTTTTCCCTTTTAAGCCATATATTTCTACATTATATCCTTGTTCTTCTAACATACATTTGGCTTGCATTATTTCTTCCGGAACATGATTAGATACTATTGCAATATTTTTTAGTCCTTTTACTTCATTTACTTCTTCAAAATAACTTTTAAAAGAATAGTTTTCTAAAACATATACGTCATTTATTCCTTCCTTTATTAATGCTTCTTTTGTTTCTTCCGAATTTGCTAAAACTAAACTTAAATCATTTGCATATTCAGGTACAAATTCAAATGTAACTACTCCTGAAAGTGAACTTACTACAATTTTTTTTGCCTTTATTTTATATTCAAATATCAACCAATTTAATAAAAATGAATGATGTGCCCAAACAATGTCAAACTCAATGTTTGAGAAATCAAAGTCATCTTTTTTAGCATCTATTATTTCATCAAAACAATCTTTTACTTCACTATAGATTGGGTCATCAAAATACATAGCAAGCATATAAACTTTATATCCTAAATCTTTAAATCTTTTTGCAATTGTTGCAGCATTTATTTCTGATCCTGTAAATTGTCTCATTTCAAAATTTGTAACTAAAACATTTTTCTGCATTTGAAATTCTCCTTTATTTTTTTACAATTTCATAATCACATGCATAAAATCCTTCTGATATTGGTACTCCAAAACTATTTTTAGGCACCCTTACTTTAAAATCAGTAGCATATTCGTCTTTATCATAACTAAACATTATTTTTTCATCACATACCGAAATAGTTACATAGTATTTATCTTCATTTAAGCAGTTTCTTTTTATTTTAAAATTTATTTCAGTTACCTTTTCATCTAAATAGTTTTCCATTCTTATTGTATTTAAAGCAGTTACTAAATCGCTTTTAGAATTATATATTATCATTCCAACACCATATTTTTTTATTTTCTTAATGTTGTTTAGTTTTATTTTTATGTTTATATCTTCATATAAATTGTATTCTTTTTTATCACACTCGACACTAGTAATTTCAATTGATTTATTCTTTGTTCTTTCTTTTCGTTTACTTTTAGCTCTTTTTTCTGCTTCTTCTTGTCTTGGCTTATCTATTGTGCTTTCCTTGTACTTTTCAGCTACCTCTACTACATCACCATCCATTATAACTTTTCCGTTTTCCATCCAAATTGCTCTTGTACAAAAGTTTTTAATTGATGGTAGTGAATGTGATACAAATATAATAGTTGTTCCACTTTCTCTGATTTCTTTCATTTTTGTAATTGATTTTTCTTGGAAAGCCATGTCTCCAACAGATAATACCTCATCTACTATTAATACTTCTGGTTCTATGTTTATTGCACATGCGAATGCTAAACGAGCAAACATACCTGAAGAATATGTTTTTACAGGTTGCCACAAATGTTCTCCAATATCTGCAAAATCTATTATTTCTTGTTCTTTTTCCTTTATTTCTTCATTTGTAAGTCCCATAACTTGTCCATGTTGATATATATTTTCATATCCCGTAAGTTCCATATTAAATGCTGTTCCTAGCTCTAACATAGAGCTTATTTTTCCTTCTACTTTTATTGTTCCTTTTGTTGGTACAACAACTCCTGTAATCATTTTAAGTAATGTAGACTTGCCCGCCCCATTTTTTCCAAGAATTCCGAGTATTTCACCTTTTTTTACTTTTATACTTAAATTGTCTACAGCTGTAAATGTATCATGGTGATTGTACCATGGTAAAACTATCTCTAATAATCTGTCTTTTTTTCTGTTATACATTTTATATTCTTTAGTTAAGTTTTCTATTTCTATTGCATATTCTTCATTATCCATAATATACTATACCTTTCATTTTAATATAATAATGGTTTTCCTTTTTTAAATAATTCTTCTCCCCAATCACAAAGCTCTGCTCCGAAATCTGATTCTGTATGTATTGCTTTTCCTAATCTGTTTTTCCATTTTGTTTTATATGGTTCCTGGTAATTTTTATAATAGAATTTGCATGTGTCATCCCATTGTTTTTTAGATATTGATTTTCCATAATGTTGGCATGTAAACATGTTTATAGATTTTTCTAAATATGCTGGTTCTCTTGCCGCCATACCAACATGATGTACTTGAGGTAGATTTCTCCAAAACATTATAATATCTCTATATTCAATGCCAAATTTTTTTCTAAAGTTTAACAGTTTGTCTCCTTTTTTATAAGGCTTCCAATCATTTTCTGTCATATATGCATCATATAGTCTAACTTTTACCGAATCATACTCTTTATCTATAGCTTTTATTTTATCTATAATATTATCTTCAACAATTCTTTCATCTGCGTCCGCATTAAATATCCACTCTGGATTTTGTGCTTTTGCTTCTTCTAATAAAAGTTCTCTACTATCTGTTTCTGCTTTCTCTCTTTCGGTTTTTTTCCATACTAGATTTGTAATTATTATTTTTACGTTTTTGTCTTTACATAGTGTCTTAAATGTACTATCAGTTGAATCGTCATCATACATATAAATATTGGGTGTAATACTAGCAAAATATTGTAACGTATCTTTCAATATTAATTTTTCATTTCTCATTCTAGATACTATTACTAGTGTTTTATTGGCAATATCTTCTTTTCTTTTAAAAAACAATTGATCATACTCATCTTTATATAATTCAAACCCATTTTTATATGCTATATACTTTCTATATGCTTTTTTTAATATATATTTAATATTCATACTATATACTCTCCTATCTTATAAAACATCTGCAAAATCTTTTTTACATTTTTTAAATATATGATTACTCCATATAAACATTAAAATAGTTAATATCCAAAAGATTACCGAATATATTCCATTTGTGTCTGTTAAAATGCTTCCGCCTCCAACAAATGCTTGTCTAAAGCCTACAATTATGTATGAAAATGGCATACATTTAGCAAGTTTTAAAACTGCTCCTCCAGCCATTCCTTCTATAAAGCTTAAGTCCCATATAATTGGTGAAAACCAAAATAAAATTTGCATAACAATTGTAAGTAGTTGGCCAAAGTCAGGTACTAGTGCTGTAATTGCAGATGTTAATCTCGTAAAGCCAAGTATAAAACAAAAAGCTGCGAATACGTAGTATCCCATTAATAAAAAGTTTGGTATAAAGCCATATATTAAACTTATTGCTGTTGCTACAAATATGACAAATATTGATACTATGCTCGATGATATTAAAGCAATTGCGGGTATTACATCAACAGGGAATAACACTTTTTTTACTAAGTAACTATAGTCTCTAATACTATTTGTAACATTTGATACACTATCATTTATAAATTGCCAAATAGCCATTGCTGGAAGGTACCATACTGCAAATGGCAAATCTCCAGAGCTTTTAGCTTTTAATATGTATTGTAATACAATTGCATATGTTATTAAAAATACAAATGGTTGTAAAAAGCCCCATATTGCTCCCAGACTTGTTGCTGCAAATTTGTTTTTAAAGTCATTTTTCCCAAGTTGCCATACTAATCTTTTATTTTTCCATATTGTTTTGAAAAAATCCATAATTTTTATCGCTCCATTCTTGTTTGTTAAGTAAATTATTATTGTTTTCTAATTATTTTACGTCTTAAGCTAAACATTCCTTTTGAGACTAAAGGCATATTCATTATTAAAAAGTTTTCTATGTAATACATAAATTTTTCTGTTTTATATAATTTATGAAAGGTTGTCCATCCTTTAAAATTCATTTCTTTCTTTGATTGTATCATTAAAAAATAATTTAATGCTTTTTTGTTTAGTTTTTGTATGTTTTCTGGGAACCTATTATTATTTTCTATATATGTCCCAAACACACCTAATTTAACATTTATAAATAATTCTCTTACTTCTTGAATTTTATTTAATTTATGTGATATTTTTTCTGTTCCAACTTGATTGTTTCCGTGCTGCCTGTATTTTATATATTTTTCTGGCATATATGCTAGTTTTCCATGTAATGCAACCATTAATGCTATCCAGTGATCATGTATTAAATGTTTTGATGTTGTTGGCAATGGTAAAATATAGTCAATTGTTTCTTTTTTAGCTAAAACTGTGCATCCTGTAACACTGTTATATAGATAGTTAACTTTGTAACTGCCTATATATTTTTTTATTTTTCTTGTAAGAAGCATATAGTCATTAAAAGAGGGGTAAATTGTGTTTAAATTTTCGTCTACTACTTCTAAATCTCCAAATACTAAATCTGCATTTTCTTTTTTTAACTTTTCTAATGATTTTTCTACTTTTTCTGGCATCCAGTAATCATCTTGATCTGCAAGCATATAGTACGGTGCTTGTACATTATTTAATAAAAACTCAATATTTTTTACAACTCCTACATTTTCTTGTAGCAAGTGTAATTCTACTCTTTTATCTTTTTGTTCATATTCTTTTAATATTTCTACTGTTCCATCTTTTGAGCAGTCATCTGAAACTATCAATTTTATATTTTTGTAAGTTTGATTTAATATACTGTCTATTTGTTCTTTTATATATTTTTCTCCATTATATGTTGCAAGTAATATATCAATTTGTTCTTCCATCTATTTTGTTTCACCTACTTTTAAAAACTATATATGCTATAAGAGGAAAGCTAAATAGAATAAGCTCTTTGCACATTTTTTTGCATAAATTTTTCCCACCTAAAAATTTAAAATACTGTATTAAGTGTAAATTTATTATTCTAGTATTTAAGACTTTTTCATAATATTTTATAAGATGTATAATAAATTCTTTGTCTTCTTCTTTTTCTGAATATTCAAGGCACATTTTTGCTCCACTTAAATATGCTCTTTTTATTGCATCTTTTCTATATTCTTTAAATGAACTATATGTGTTTCCGTGTTGTTCTTTCCATTTATTTAAGTTTTGGTTTAAGTTTCTCCCTCCAAACACATTGTTTGTATGTAATCTATAGTCAAAAAGTTCTTCATAAATATAGTCAATTCCATTTTGCTCATTTGCAATAAACCCAGCAAGCCAGTCATGTGCCATAACACCTTCTCTAAAAGGTATCATTTTGTCTTTAACTTCTTTTGTAATTATTTGTGAACATCCAAGCCCTGCATATCTTGATATTGCCAGATTGCTTGTTCCTTTTATTAACGGAATATTTTTGTTTTTAAAGTAGTCATTTTTAATTAAATTTCCGTTCTCATCTATTTGTCTGCAATTAGCATAAACCAAACCGCAATTAGCATCTTTAATCTTTTCTAAGCTTTTTTTTACCTTGTCTTCGTGCCATATATCATCATGGTCACAAAACATTACATATTCAGCTGTTGACTGTTTTAGAAGAAATTCGAAATTGCTATTGTACCCTAAATTTTGTTTTTGTTTAAACACTACTATCCTGCTGTCCTTATTTTGGAATTCTTCTAATACTTCTAAAACATGTTTTACAGTTGAACAATCATCACTTATATATATTTTTATATTATTATATGTCTGGTTTATTAAACTATCTAACTGCTCTCTTAAATACTTTTCGTTAGTGTTATATGTTGGTAATAATATATCTACTAAAGATTCTTCTTCCATCCACTACACTCCCATGTTATCAGATAGTGTAATTGTATCTTTTATTGGGCTTTTTGTCAATGTTTTTACCTAATTTAAGTGCTAATTAAAATTACCACAATTCCAACAATCACTCTATAAGTAGCAAAAACCTTAAAATTTCCCTTTTTCAAATAATTTAATAAAAATTTTATTACAAGCAAGCCGACTACTGTACTTGTTGTAACACCAACAGTAAAAGGAACATCCATCACAAAGTCTTTTGCCTTATATAAACTTGCTGCAAGTACTATTGGTGTAGATAGCATAAAAGAATACTTAGCAGACCCTTCTCTTGACACTCCCATTAGTCTGCCCGCTGTCATTGTAATTCCTGACCTTGATACTCCCGGTATAAAAGCAATAGATTGTGACAGGCCTATTAAAAATGTTTGTATAAAGTTCATCTCTTCATATTCTGTTTTTTTAGGTGCTTTTTTGTCCACTATATAAAGTATAATTCCCATTATAATAAGCATTGTAGCTATAAGTAATGGCATTTCTGCTAAGCTATCTCCATAAAAATGATCAAGCAAAAAGCCTATTATCCCACCTGGAATTGTTGCACAGACTATATACCAAAACATTTTGCATTTTTTTGATTGTTTTGTATATTTTTCTAAAATTTTAGACTTATCTCCAAAAACTTTAAATCCTTCTTTAATTAGTTCTATCCAGTCTTTATAAAAGTATAGTCCAATTGAAAGTAATGTACCCAAATGAAGTGCAACATCAAAGCTATCTGGTATATTCCAACCAAACATCCACGGAATTATATTTAAGTGTGCCGAACTTGATATTGGTAAAAGTTCTGTTACTCCTTGAATAACACCCAAAATAAACGCTTGATAAACTGTCATATTTCTACCTCCATCAAGATTCTTTCTAATGTTTGGCTAATATGTTCTGCAGCTGTAATTGGTGCCACTTTTCCTGGTAAACCTAAAGCCCATTCATAGTTAATATTTAATTTGTTTATTGCATCTTGGTCTACTCCACCTGGACGTGAAGCTAAGTCTATTACCAAGCAATCCCTTTTAAGTTTTTGCAATCTTTCCTTTGTTAAAATTATCGTAGGTGGAGTGTTTATTATTATGTCATATTCCCCTAAATTGCTCCCAAGTTTATTTATATTTATGCTCTTATATCCTTCAACTTCCATCCATGCAAATGCCTCTTCTTTTCTTGCAGCACATGTGACTAGAGCATTGATCGCATTAAATTTTTGTGCTACAACTTTTGCAACTCTACCATACCCCAAAATTAATACCTTACTTCCATGTATTGTTCTTTTTGTTCTTTGCATTGCAAGCTCTATTGTTCCTTCAGCAGTCGCTATTGTGTTCAAGACTGTTAGGCTTTCTTCTTTCATTAGGTCTATAATATGTACATCTTTTTTCTCTGATAAATCAAGTACATCTTCCTTTACTGCTCCTGTAATAACTGTTTTTCCACTAGAATGTCTTATAAAATCTTTTATTAAAATTTTTTCTTTACTATAGCTAGTATTTATATTTTCTCCATCTTTTGTAAAAGGGATTGGTCCAATAATTATATCTGACAATTCTATAGCACTTTTTAGATCATCTATTTTCATAGCATCTGTTTTTATCTCAGCCATTTCCTGTCCAAATGTTAATACTGTATTATGCTTTGAAAGCATTTTTGACAAATATATCATTCGCAGGTCTCCACCTACTACTGCAATTTTCTTTCCCATAAAAAAATCATCTCCTTAAGTTAAATATACTTAGGAGATGATTAAATTATTCTCTTTCTTTTTTCTCAAAGTCAATTAAGTTAAAGTCATTTTCTTTTTTTCTACTATTTCTTTTCAAAAGGTCAATGTCATTATATCCAAGTGTTCTAGTTATATCTACCATTTCTTCTAGATGCTCTTTTGCTATAAGCTCATTTTTAGTAAGTTTTACTTCTTTTTCATCGTCTGTTAAATTTTCTAAATTAAAAGGTATATTAATTTTGGCTATTATTGGTATAAAGATTTCATCATTTTTTATTTTAGGTACAATTTTTTTAGTATCTACTTCTATTGCTATGTTTGCATATTCTATTGCTTTTTGTTTTTCACCTTTTATTATACAAATTTTTGCTAGTTCAAAATATGCATCCGCTTCAAGCTCGCTATTTTCTTCTTCTAAGACTTCTAAAAAATACCTTTCTGCTTCTTCTAGTTCTTTGTATATCATAGCAATTTCTGCTAAACTATATTTTGTATTATAAGCTAATGAATTAAATTCTGCTGCCTTTTCATAGTATATTTTTGCACTTTGAAAATCATTTAGCATCGTAAATGCAATTCCAAGATTATAGTTTAGTTCAAAACTTGTTGGATTATATTTTAGCCCTTCTGTATATATATTTACTGCTTCTTTGTACATTTCTTTTTCTATTAATAGTTCACCTAATAATTCTGTTGCTTTATAATAATCTGGTTTTTTTTGAAGCAAGCTATTTAGCATTTGTGTTGCCTCGTCTTTTTTATCTAACTGTGTTAGTAAATTTGCTATTGTATAATATGAATCATAATCTTTTTTATTTATGTCTATTGCTTGAACATATTCATCTATTGCCTTTCTCATTCCACCTTCTAATTCATAAACTTCAGCTAACATTTTATGTGCTATATAACTTTGTGGATATTTATTAGCAATTGTAATTAATGCTTCTTTAGCAGATTTAGTATTACCATATTTCAAAAAGAACTTTGCTTTTAAAACATTTCTAGCCTCTAAAAATTTTATTTTTCTTTTTTCCATTACTATAATAACAATTGGGTTTATAATTGATACTATATATTTTATAATTTTTAATACAATTGGTAATCTATTACTTGCTATGACTTCAATTAAATCTATTAATAATCCTATTACTGATAAGATTAGTACTACTATATAAGATGTGTCATTGTTTTTAAGCATTTTTATAAATATAATAACAAATAAAGCTATAGCTATAACTGCAAATATTAATTGTTCTATTAACATTTCATTTCTCCTTGATAATTTATGTTTATATTTTATTGCATAAAGCCAAAAAAATCAAGACTTTCATATAAATAATTGGTATATATACTTGATTTAATTCATAAATTATATTAATATATAAATTATACATAGGAGGAAATAAATGAATAAAATTAAATATATTTTAGTATTGTCAGTTTTAATTATTTTATTTTTGTTTTTAGGTTATACAGTTTCCAGAGCTTATATAAACAAGGCTTCATTTGAAAAAGATGTTTTGGAAATTGCAGAAAAAAATGAAGAACCTATATTTTCTATAAATAATATTACACTTTTTAGTAGTTGCAACAGTAAGTCAGAAATACAATCTAATTCTACTCTAAAACTGTCTAATCTTTATCAATATACTGACATTGCTATTTTTATTACTCCTGTAGATAAAAATTTAACCTCTAAAAACACTTTAAAAGATGTTTATATAGATAATGTGAATTTTGTTTCAAGTCCTTCTGAAGGCACACCAAACTTGTACTATAAGAATATTAATAAATTTGCTACTTCTGAATATTCTGAAGATAACAAAATAGAAAACAATTTACATTATAAAATTTCCTCTGAAGAAAATGAAGATTTAAACATGCCTATTTTATATAACAATTGTGCAAATCCTATAGCTTTATGCTATGTAAATAGCAATATAAAAAATGATTTTACACTACCAGATGCCTTTTCTCAAATAACATATGATGGTTCACTTTTAAAAAAATGTGGTATAACTCTAGGTTCTATATCTTGTTCATTTTCTTTTGATATACACATTACTAATAATTTAGGACAAGACTTTATATGCCCCGTTTATATTGAAATACCACTAGATTTAGAGGACGGAACATCAATATATGATGGTAAGGTACTTCAAAAAAATAATACTAATTATACATTTTATAGATTAAAATAAAAGGAGAGATTTTTATGCCAACACCACATAATCAAGCTAATATTGGTGATATTGCAAAAACAGTTATAATGCCTGGAGATCCATTGCGTGCGAAATATATAGCTGAAAATTTTTTAGAAGACTATACCTTAGTAAATTCAATTAGAAACATTTATGCTTATACAGGTAACTATAAGGGTAAACAATTAACTATTATGGCTTCTGGTATGGGGATGCCAAGTATGGGAATTTATTGCTATGAGCTTTATAAATTTTATAATGTAGAAAACATTATTCGTATAGGTTCCTGTGGAGGTTATGATTCTAATCTAAAACTATTTGACATTATTCTATCTGAACAAACATATACAGAATCAAATTTTGCTTTAACTATGAACAACGAAAATTGTCATATAGTAAAATCTAATTTGGAGCTAAATTCTATACTTGAATCAACTGCCAATGAATTAAATATCGATATTTTTAAAGGAACCACTGCATGTACAGATTGTTTTGATTTGTATATGACTACAGGCTCTACAGAGTTTTTAAAAAGAGCTCCATCAGACATTACTATTGCTGGTGTTGAAATGGAAGCTTTTGCATTATTTTATACTGCAAAAGTCCTTGGTAAAAGAGCTTCATGTTTGATGAGTGTTGTGGATTTAAACTCTGAAACTCATTCTGTACAAGCCTCTGCTGAGAAACGTGAAACTGGTCTTAATAACATGATTAAACTTGCACTTGAAAGTGCAATAAAAATTTAGGAGAAAGAAGCTCAACCAAAGGGGATGTGAAAACGGTCAAAGGGGACGGAGGATTTTGACAGAAAATCTGTCAAAATCCTCCGTCCCCTTTGACCGTTTTCACATCCCCTTTGGTTGTTTATTCTGCTTCTTTATATTTTCTCTTAACTATTCTTTTCCATTTTTCCTTAAATTTAAATCTGTTAAAATGATATATCCAAGCAAGAATAATAATTGATATTACAGAGAAAACTTTCGACTGAATCACCTTTACAATTCCACTAACATTTTTAAATTCTATCAGTTTCCTTCCTATTATGTTTTTCTCTGTCATTTCTGCAGTATCAGGATAATAATTGTTTTCTATTTTTGTTGAAAAATATTTTTTCCCTGTTTCTGAATCAGTATATATATTATTAATTGCCCCAACTTTTATATGACCATTGTAATAATAAGCAATTGTTTCATTTTGCTGTAAAGAGTTAATATTACCTTCTCTAGTTATTACCACATTTTTTAGTGGTAGAATTCCTATTCCAAATATATTAAGATATTTTTTCCCTGTAATCATTGTATTAACTAAATAGATAAAATTATAAATTATAGCAGTTACTAATATAATATAAAGAATTTTATAAAATATCCTTCTCTTTTGCTTCATTTTTCTTTTTTACTCTCCTATTATATTTTTTTTCATCTAATTGTATTCTAGCAAACAATAGTATTAAAACTACTAATGTAATTATTAAAACTACTATCTGGTTTTCTGCTGCATCCATTACATATCCTAGCCTTGGTAAAACCATTATTTCTTTCCCATCTACTTGGTCATAGGTTATTTTTTCTTTATCTTCTACATTATTATTGTCACCTTTAGTAACATAATAGCTTGTATTGTTTTCTTGATCTACCCTAATAATTCTGTGTGTAATTGATTTATTATCTCTATCAAATGTAATAACATCTCCTTCTTTCAAGTCATTCTCTTTAGGTTTTTTTGTTAAAATAGCATCTCCTTCTTTAATAGAAGGCTCCATACTATTTGTTGTAATTACATATGCCTTATATCCGAATAGACTATAATCATGTATTCTATTTAAAGAAGAAAAGAATAATAACACAATATTATATATAAGTATAATTAGTATTATATGTAATATTCTTTTGAATGTTCTTGATGTGTTTTTTCTTTTTTCTATTGATTCTATATCATATCTCATATTATTCCTTTCTCCCTTTTATCATTTTATAACAATATATTCATATGCATCTCCAACAAAGTTGTCACCATCATATAATTTGTAAACCATTTTATATGTACCAGATGTCAGGTCATTTTTTAGTTGAAATTGATATGTCATGTTTGATATAGGATTCTCTGAAACCATATATTCTTTTTCTCTGCTTGTAGGTGTTAATGTGTCTTGCACATAATCTGCCAAATCAACTAATGTGTAAGATTGTGAATATACTCCTGAGTAATCTCTTCTATACAAAGATACCGCAATTTTAGGATTTGATAGTCCCGATGAATATCCTATATTGCTTGTAATATAGTTATTGCCAAATTTATTCTGTCCAGTTTCTTTGTCTACTATTTTATACTGATCTTGTGTTGTAACTTTTAATCCATAAGATGAGTTTATTATTCTTACATCAAGCTCTATCATATCCGAAGCTGTTAGTCCATAATATATACCATCTGATGAACCAAAAGACTCAATTTTTATTTTATAGTCTCCTGTAGCTAGTGTCGTATTGTTTTCAGTATGCATCTTTATTCTAGAAAGTACGTCTGTTACTTTGTCAGCCACATTAATTCTAGTTGTTCCATCAATTCTTGGATAATATGTTTTTCCGTCTAATACAAAATTTACTCCAAACAAGCTATCACTACTTAATCTATTTCCATTGTTGTCATATATACTTATTTTTAAGCCAAGTTTTTTACCAAAATATTGTGTATCATATACACTTTTTGAGTTTACTATTGTCTGTGTGAATTTTGCATTAGCATTTATATTTAGTACATTTCCTAAATATAATGTTTGAGGTGTTAAAGATGCTTCTAGCTCTATTGTAGCATCCTCATTATTATATACATTGTACCTCATAACATCTCTTTGAATACCTAAAACCCCAACTAGTGTTTCATTATCACTATCTCTTAATTCCATTAATACTGAATTACCTTCAATATTTGATCCTACATTAGCATCGGCAAAATTAATATGGAATATAAAGTTTTCGTATATTAGGTCCATTTCTGAATTGTAGTATAAATTGCTTGCTTCTGTCTCATTAAATTCACCATTTGTACTTCCCATTGCTGTAAAATCCGACAGTGGATATACATATTTATTGCTTGCAACATCACTGCTTGTTACAACATAATAATAATATTTATTGGTTACCATATCTAGCATAGTTAACTTTGTATTTTCTGGGAAACAATATGGTTCATCAGCCGCGTTTCTAGATACTATAACTCTTTGGAATGATGAATAATCCCTGAATTTGCTTGGTTGTGTAGTTACAGCTTCTGGGTCTTGCTCATTTCCTATTATTGTAATATCCTGTTTTGCACTAGGTACAAATAATGAGAAATATGTTGAAAATGCACTTTTGCTTGTAATTGTAGTATCTGTTGATGTAAATAACTCAAACTCTTGTCCAGGTGTTATTGCTCCTTCATAATAGTCATCTTGGAATAGAGCAGTTGATAAATTTACATTTATCATTATATATGATATTTCATCATTCAAGTCATCAATAGGAGTTAAAACTTGTAACATTATGTTTAACTCTCCAAGCTGTTGTTGTACGGTTAAGTTTTGTGAATGATAGAAGCAAAAATTAAGTGTTGGTGTATATGTTGAGTTATCTTTATCATATTCATTTTTTCCTGTATATCTGCTTGCTCCATTTTCTGCTATAAAAGTTGTACTTCCATTTCCGGCCCATCCTGTATTACCAGTTCTTATAGATAATCCAAAGTTAGAATTAGCTTTTGTTCCATCTAGTTCTATTGCTTCTATTGTACTTGGATCAACTAATGAGATACCATTTTTTAGTCCTGATGAAAAACCATACATTACAAATTTGGTATTAGGAGTTGAAAATCCTTGCAATAATAGCTCATATGTACCAAGAGTTGCATATTTAGATGCTGTTAAGTCCAAGTCAATTGGAGTTACAGCTTTTGCCTCACCAACAGTCCAAATATAGTACAAGTCATCTGGTGGTGTTGTATCTATATAGTCAACTTTTATTGTACCCGCTTCATTATTATCTTCTTCATTTTCTTTATGTTTTGTATTAGTATAGAATCCGTCAGCTGTTATATCATGATTGTCCATATGTCGTGCTTTTACATAAGAATTTAATATAAAAGTTCCTTCATTTTCTATTTCATCACCATTTTGATTTGTATATTGATATATACCTGTACTTGTACTTGGATTAGTTTTATTAGAAAATAATCCTAAGAAAAACATACCTTGTACATCGCCATAAGTTGTAGCTTTTTCATTTGTCGCAACATTTAGGTTTTTGCCTTCTAACATATAAATTCTATTGTCAACATTTTTAGTATTTTCCCCTGTCTCGCGATTAATAGTAACTGTACCTTTTGTTTCTACTCCATTTATATCAACCATGCTATCTATCTCTTTCAAAAGGTTAGCACCATTACACAAGTACAATGTAGAATTGTTTTTTAATTTTAACTGGTCTATTCTACTTAGTGAAAACTGTACGCTTGAGTATTCGTTTGTTCTATCTGTTGTTCCAGATAAAGAAAGTGCAGAATTAATTATTGTAACAACTTTTGCTCTTTGTATTGAAATATTACTTTGTGGAGTCTGATAAGTTCCATAATTTTTAATTGTTATTAAACTATCACCTGCAGAACTTGAAGCATTTCCTGAGCCAAATATGCTTCCTGTCATTTGAAGCTTGCTGTGTCCATTTCCGTCAATTAATATATTAATACCTTGTGTTACACTTATGGCTTCAAAGTCGTATATTTCACTTCCTGCTTCGTTTGCCTCTCCTCCTCCAAATACTGTTCCTACAATTTCGATGTCTCCTTTTTCTAGTGAATTATCGCCTACTGCATCATATCCTATATTTACATTTGCAGTACCATATATTACAGAAGTATTTGCTCCTCCATATACGTTTCCACCAATTGTTCCTCCTACGATGTTAACAGTACTCGTTGAATTGTTAGCATTTTCATCTCCAGTTGCTGCTTGATTTCCGCCACCAAAAACGTTTCCAGTAACTTGATTGCTTGTACCGTGCATTATTAAATTAGTATTACCATAAACTATAGCACTTGCACCATTTCCACCAGCAAATAGATTTGCATTTATTTGTGAATCCTTTGCTTTAACATATGTATTTTGTGTAACTGTTCCTTGGTTGCCTCCTCCATACACATTATGACCTACTTGTGCATTATTTAAGTTTACATTTGTATTTGTATTTACTCCTGCTTGGTTGCCTCCTCCAAATACATCATTTTGTACTATTCCATTTACATTAACATTAGTTGCATTTGTCTCGGCTTGGTTGCCTCCTCCAAATACATCTACTACATTTCCTCCATTTATTGTAACATTTGCTGTTGTAGTTGTTCCACCTTGATTATTTCCACCATAAACTTTGTTTATTTTGCTATCTGTATAACTCAATTTACTTCCTGTGCTATCAGTTCCAGATAACATACATGCTGATGTAAAGGTTTCAATACTTTGTTTTGATAATATCTCTATCTCAAAACTATATGTTGCTCCAGCAGCAACCTGGTTTGTTCCATAATATCTGTTTACTTCACTGAATGTATATCTTCCATTGTTTTCTGTAATTTGTGTTGATGAATAATTTGAAAATAGCATTGAATCTTTTACATATATACTTCCATTCCAATGTTCTAAAGTGTTAGATGTGTTGTTGGTAATTTTTACTGTGAATTTTGCATAAGTTGGATAATCTGGATATGTATTTTTTCTCCATCCAGCATCTTCAACAGTTGAAGTTATTTCCATTTTTATCCCTGTAGATTCATTTTCACTTGCTGAGTTATTTGTTGTAACATTACTTGTTGTTACATTTCCACTTTTGTTTGAGCCACCAAAAACATTGTCTATATTTCCGCCATTAGTTGTTACATTTGTTGTTGTAACTCCTGCTTGGTTGCCTCCTCCATATATGTTTTGAATAATTCCTCCATCTGTTATAACTGTTGAAGTATTTGTACTTGCTTGGTCTCCTCCACCAAACACATTATCAATTATTCCACCGTGGATTGTTACATTAGAAGTAGTAGTTACTGCTTTGTTTCCTCCACCAAATGCATTTGTTATTGTTCCATTATTTATTACTACATTTGATGTTTCAGTTGTACCTCCAGCATTATTTCCACCATAAATGTTTGGTATCATTCCACTATTAGCTTCTACATTACTTGTTGTAACTGTTCCCGAAGAATTTGAACCTCCAAATACACTTGCCTTATTTACTCCATCAACTATATTTGTAAATGTTGTACCATTACAATAAACGTGAGTTTCACCTGCTCCTGCATTATTTCCTCCACCATATGTAGTTGCATTTGTTCCACCTGTTAAATATACATTTGTAACATCAGCTGCAGCTTGATTTCCTCCACCATATATTGTACTTACTGTACCACTATTTAATCTTACTTCTGTTTCATCTACTTCGGCCTGATTTCCTCCACCAAATATGGTTGTAGTTGTTCCATCTGTAATAGTTACTTTGGTTGTTTCTACTGTTGCTTTGTTTCCTCCGCCATATACTTCTGTATTTGTTCCTCCAATTACATTTACAATTGTATCAGTTACTGTTGCTTGGTTTCCTCCACCAAACACTTTAGTATTTGAATCACCTTTAATATTTACTGTTGCTGCTCCTTCAACTATTCCTAAGTTTCCACCACCATAAATATCTGCTGTATGTGTTCCTTTTTCAATGTTAATAGTTGAATTTCCTATAAGCTTGGCTATATTGCCTCCACCATATACTTCTATTCCTAAGTCAGCATTTATCTTTATACTTGAAGATCCAGTAAGTTTGGCCATATCTGCACGTCCAGAAACTCCTGCTCCTGCGCCAAATATTTTTCCAGAAATAGTTGGTGTACCGTTAATCTCAATATAACTTGCACCCTTCATTCCTGCAACCGATGTTTTATTTGAATAATTATATCCACATCCTGCTCCATAAATATTACCATTTATAGTTGGACTTCCTGATATAACTATATTACTATTTCCATAAAGGAACCCACCATCTTCAGCTGTTGTATTTTCATTCAAGTATTCAGTGTATCCATATCCTCCACCAAATATATTTCCATCTATAGTTCCTCCACTAATGTTTATATTTACTGAAGTTGCATAATTTTGGCCATAACTTCTATATCTATCTGATGATGCGGCATCATAGCCAGAAACTCCTCCAGCTCCTGCTCCATATATATTATTTTTTACTTCTCCACCAGAAATATTAATTGTTGCTGTGCCATAGAAATATGAATCACAAGTGTTTCCTTCATCTGATTCTGAATCTACTCCCATATTTCTTCCTAAGCATCCACCATATAATTCTGTTATTGTACCTCCAGTTATATTTACTGTTGCAGTTCCTAAATATGTATTACATGGATAATTCCAGTTATATGGTATGCTTTCTGAATCCCCTATGCTTGCACCTAATACACGTCCTATAGTTCCTTTTTTTATATTAATAGTTGCATTAGAATAATTATTTCCAGTAGCTGAACCTCCACCTAATAAATTAACATCATAATCAATTGCATTTCCATTAACCGTCTCAGCACTTAAAGATTTAGTTGAATTATTTATATCAATTGTGATTGTTATATTAAATGGATTAGATGAAGTTCCTGTAAAGTCATGTGAAGTTGTTTGTCCTTGGCCTTCTGAAGTTCCTGGGCTTCCTCCTCCCATTATTCTAGCATATGCTCCACTTTTAATTAAAACTTCTGGATTATTTCTAGGTAAGTTACTATAATTATATTGTAACCAGCATGAGAAAATATGGAATGCAGGCGCATTTCCTCCAAGTAATCCTTGGTTTGTATTAGATTTAGCATAATTTTTCATTACAACGTCTTCACCTATTGTTAAGCTAAATCCTTGTAAGTAGAAATATGTTTGGCTTTTAGTATAGCCATTTATTTGACCTCTCCAATTATAAGAATAATAGTAACCATCTAGATTCAAATACATAAATGTTGTATCTTCATTTAAATATCTATAGCCTAATCTATATCCTTCAAAGCACAAATCTGGATCATAATCTCTATCTTTATATTTACCAGTTATAGTTGCTTTTCTTGCAAAACTGCTGTTATTACTACTGTTTAAAAATATAGTATCGTCATTACTATCATTATAATCACTCATTAATACTATAACATTTTTATTTCTAGTACCATTTGCATCTAATTTACTATATGCTGTAGCTAATGTTCTAACTGCGGTTGCTTCAGAACGACCATCCCTATTGTTGTTTCCATTATCATAATCACAATAAACTACAGTTCTCTCTCCAAATGTAAAACTATCTTCCACAGTTAACTCATTTACAGTACTATGAGTTGCAACCAAACGATAATCATAATATTGTTCTAAGTCTGTTAATGTAAGTCCTGATGAGCCTTGCACCTCTTTTACAACTTCTGCTTCACCAGAAATATCTTCTTTATACCATGTAAATGTATAATCGTTCATATCTATATAAGGTAAGGCTGTACCTACTAAATTTGCTGTAACTGATGCTGCACTATTGTTTACATTAAATTCTATTTCAATATACAATCTTTCTACTGTAAAAGAAAGTGTTGAATAATACTGTCCATCTGATGCAATAATGACTACCTCTTGATCTGTTGAAAAACTTGGTGAACATTCATATGTATTGCCTTCTTCATCTAAAGTTCCATTATTGTACCATTTATATGTATATGTTCCAATATTATATAAATCAGAAACATTTGCTGAATAATTATTAATTGATGTTTCAGTAACCGATGCTGTTAATCGAGGTATTAAGCTTAAGCTTCCATTTTCATATTTCCAATTAACATTATCTGTTGTTCTACTATTAAATCCATCTAATAAACTTGAAACGTTATTAGTATAAATACCTTTATTGTTTCCTTGTACTGAGCCCATTAAATCAGTATCATTTCGAGATGTTGATGTTCCAGATGTTACTGTTGATGTATATAGAGTATTATTTATTCTGGTATTAGTATAATAACTTGTCATAGTTAAATTAACAGTACCATTATTTGTGCTCTGATTACCATTCCAATAGTTTGTCATATATGTTGTTGTATTATTATCATTATTAGCTGTTGCAGCAACTCTACCTCCAAAAATCGGTCCAACTAGACCATTTGCAGTAATATTTCCAGTATATAAACAATACTCAGGCCATGCCTGTTGTGTTCTTATACTTCCAATTATTCCACCTGTATGAACCATAGCCAGATAATATGCATAATAACTAATATAATAGTCACCATAGTCAGAATAATAATGTGTTATTGTACTTAAATTAATATCTGCATCTACATAACAATTCTGTATACTATATCTTGCGCCATCACCAGGATCTGTTGTTCCTGTTTTTGTATTTTGTGCATTTCCTGCAATTCCACCAACACAAATTTGGAAAGTTCTACTTCTTACTTTAATGCTCCCTGTACTTCTTATTGTAGAGTTCTTTACAGCAACATTTGAAACTTTTGAGTGATTGTACATACTTCCAGTTACTATTCCAATATTAAATCCTCTTGCATTGGTTGTACTCCTATTTACATTGCCTGATGATGTAAATACTACATTTATATTATCAAACACAACATTTTCTACAGTAGCATAAACACTTCCAGTACCAATGCTTCCAAAAAAGCCAAATGAATACATCGTATTTGATGTCATTGTAACACTACCAGATGCTGTTATTGTTGCATTTTTTATTGTTCTTCCAGAGCCATTGAAAATACCTGCGAAAGAATATGTAGCATCACCTATTGGCTCCCAATCTCTGTTATTTAAATCTATATCTCTCGTTAATTGAAAATATTGTCCTTCAAAACTTGTCCCATTCTTTACTCTTGATGCTAAATAAGCAAGTTCTGCTCCTGAATTTATTAAATATGGATCAGCAATACTTCCACTTCCAATATTAAAACTTGTTGCGACACTCCCATCCCATACATCAGGTTCATTTTCCATTGTTAATAGTTCTCTTGTTTCAGCTGGAGCTTTTAAAATAGCAGTAATTTCTGGTGAGACAGTAGCATTTTTCTCATCTAGAATAATTACATATTCTGAAAAACTATTTGTTTTAAATTCAATTGAATCTTCTTTTGTTTCTACTCCTTTTATTTCTTCTGTAGTATTATCTTCTTTAATATGCACAACTTTGTATTTTTTTGTTTCTGTATCTACATTTTCTAAGTTAGTAATGTAAACCTCTGTGTCCTCTCCAAAATCACTAGGTTCATATTCTTTTCCTTCCGAAATTATTTTTATATCGTAAACTTTTTTTATTTGTGCATCTTTACTTACATGGTTTTTAACCAATTCTCCAACATTATCTTTATTTACAGTTTCTACTTTTAGTTCGCCATCAACAGGCATATACCCTTCAAGAATTACCCTGTTATTTTCTTCAGTTTTTTCTAGATGTTTTAAATATAGCAATTTGTTGTCTTTTTCTTTAGTATTGTATTCTACTACAATATTTATTTCCTTTTTTTCTAGTTCTTCATTAGTTAAAAATATCTTTTCCCCAGGTATTTTTTCTATATTATACTTTTCGATATCTTCAATTTTATTTTTTTTGCTCAAGTCTTCTGTTGTCTTTTCTTCTTCTGATTCTTCTATTATAATGTTTTCAGGTTCTTGTACTGAGCTTTCCTCTGTAATTATATTTTCCTGCTCAGGTGTCTGTTCTATGATAGTATTTTCTTCAGTTGTTTTGTTTTCAGATTCTAATACTATGTTTTCTTCTACTTTATTTTCAGATTCTTGTAATGTGTTTTCTTCTACATTATCATCATTTATTGCTTTTTCTTCAACTAAAAATTTTTTTACCTTCTTGTTATTGATATTATCTGGCAACAAAATATAATATCCTGCTTCGTCTTGACTAATGGCCTGAACAGTTACTGTTTCCATGTCTAATAAACCACTAGAATCCATAAAATTTCCATTTATATCTAGTAGTTTTTCAGCTCTTGAACCAGTAAAAGCTCTTATTTCTATGATTATTGCTACTATTATAATAATTAAAGTTATAATTCTCTTTTTACTTACTTTCTTCATCTGCATAACTCCAAATTACATTCTTAATCTTATGTTTATTATTTTATTTTTAAAGTTTTCTTTATGTTTATTAGCTCATTAATATCTTCTATGTTTATTCCTATATTTTTTATATTTAGTCCAGTTTTTATATCTTGTAATGTTCCTATTAAATTGTCCACACTTTGAGGTGATATATCTTCTTTTTCTATTGTAAATCCAAGTAATTTATATCTGTCTTTTATTATTATTGATATATCTTTTTCCTCTAGAATTGTAATATTGTTTATAAAAGTATTATATGGGCTATTAACAAAGTCCTGCAATTCAGAAATTTTGCTGTCCATCTCTTCTTGGGTTATGTTTTTATTATTCTTTATTAAGCACTGAATCATATAATTATAATAAGAACAAGCCAAATTTAATACTTCATATATACTTGAGTTATCATCTATAGTGTCATACATTTTTTGATAAAATTCATTAATATCTAAGTTTTTGTATTCTTCTCTAATTTCATTTATTAGGTTAGTTTGCTCTATTGTTTGTGTCTGTGGTTCTGTTTTTTTGCCAAACAATCCTTTTTTATTTGATTTACTGTTTAACTTTCTTAATTTTTTTTCTAAAGTATCTATTTTTTTTCTTGTCTCTTCATATATTTTTTTGTACTTTTCTTTTTCTTTGTATATATTCTTTATATCATTTACTATAAACTTGAATTCTAAATAACTTTTGTATTCATTTAAACTATTTAAAAATTTTCTAATATTAATATCAATGTCTGTATAATTATCTGTTTCTTCTATTATGTTTTTAGGAAAAATCTTCATACAGTTTGATTTAATCTTTTCATCTGTATAGTTTTTAATATTTAAATTTCCAGATATTAAAGCATCTATTACAGTTCTTTTATCTGTTTCAAGTATTTTATCTGCTTCTTCTTTTAATTCTAAATATTTTCTTTTTATATCTTCCGGACTTCTTTGCCATTTTTTTAAAAGTTCAAGTTTTTCTTTTTCATAATACTTGTCTATTATTCCCTGGTTTTTTAAGTATATATATCTTAGGTTTAATTCAATATGCATTATAATATCTGAACATTTCCAATATATTTCTTCAAATTTTGACTTTAATTCTGGAGAATTAATATCACCTTCATAGTACTCTTTTAAGAATGTTTCCATATATTCTGTAACATATATACTATAATCAAAGTCATCAATTTTTAATTTTATTCCAACAATATCAAAATCCCTAATGCATTCTTGTATTTGCGTATTTACATTGTCCAAATTTTCTTTATAATACCTACTAAGTTTGTATATATTTTTATCTAGTTCCATTTTCTCATAAGAATTCTTCTCATCACTTAATAAAAACAATATGTTTTTTATTGTATTTATTCTTACTTTTATATCTTCTATTTCAGTATTTTCTTCTATGCTTAATGAAGTTTGATATCTTTTACTAAGAATTTTATATATCTCATCTTTATACTTAGAAAAATCTTTTTGAACTTCATCTATTTTTTCTATGTATTCTTTTACATTTTTAGGGTTATTTTTAGGCATAGTAGATAGTATTTCTTTATTAGCTTCTATTAAATTTTCAATTTCTTCAAGTTTATTTATTTTTTCCATCTATTTTTCTTCCTTTTCTTCTTTACTTACAGATTGTTTTTCCTTTTCTAAGAAGCCTAAGAAATTGCATATTTGATTATATAAATTTATTAAGTCGTTAGTATTTTCTTTTTTAAAATTCATAATAAATAACCCCCACGTATTCTTTTTAATTTTATCATATTCATAAAAAAATGTCTATACATTTTTATGTGTTTTTTTGACATTTTTACTTGTAATTTTTTCCTTTTCCAAACATAAAAAGAGTAGGAATAAAATCCTACTCTTCTAATATATCATATTCAATTAATTATTCAATTTGTTAAGGTTCTACTACGATTGGATCAATTGTAAATCCTAAATCAAATGTAATATCTGAACCAGATGCTGTGTTTTCACAGTCAACATCTTGACCTTCAATCCACATATAAATTCTTATTTTTGTAATACCTTCACTTAATGCCATTAACTCTGTTGTACCAATTGTTCCAGCATTAGCTTCATCTGCTGCTAATAATAATTTATGTCCAGCTGCTGTTTTGATTGGGTTTGTAATTTGTTGGAAGTAATCTGTACTGTGGTCATTTAGAAGTACTGGTGATGCCTTTGGAATAGGTGCTTTAACTCCATAGTATGATAATTGGTTAGCTCCTGTTAAAGCTACATTATGTCCATATATACTGCTTGCTGCGTTTGCACCAGCTTGTGTATGTACATCATAGTTTGGTTCCCAAATATATGATGTTGTTCCACCTGTTATAGCTTGAATTTGTTCAACTGTACTAGTTAATCCTGCATTACCTAATACACAGAATGCTACACGAGCTGCATTTTTTAGACCTTTGTCATTAGCTGTTCCTGCTGTTGCTTTATGTGTAACATCAGATCCTTCTGTTAAGTGAATTGTTTTTGCTTCATCTAGTTTAAGGAATATATCAAATACTATGTATTTTCCAGATGTTGCATCATCTTCTGCTGTTGCTGATGTATATAATTCATAATTACCTGTATCTTCGTTAGCTACAACAGTTCCAAAGTACATTCCCATTCTGTCTCCTGAAACTTCTCCTATTGTTGATACTGGAGCCATTGATGCTGGAATAACATTTACCGCATCATCATATGTTGCTGAAGCTCCTTTAATGTCTTCATTTGAAATAACTGCTTTCCAGTTAATACCATCTACAGAAATTTGGATACCTGTAGATGCTGCTACGTTAACATCAATAGAACTAATTGTTACTGTTCTGTTAGATGTGAACCATGCATAGGTTGATGCAATTAATAAAATTGCTATTAGTAGTAACACTAAGATTGAAGATTTTACATTTGTTTTTCTTTTACTATTCTTTTTCATAATTTTCTCTCCTTTTATTTCATTTGTATCACAATTGTAAATTAATTATACCACTTTTTGAAAAAAAAGTCAACAATTGCAACTACTTGTAAAAAAATTGTTATATTTTAGTAATATTTTTGTAATGTTATTCTCCTTCGTTTTCTTCTATATTATCTTGTTGAGTCTCTGGTTCTTCACTATTTTCTTCTTGGCTTTGTTCTTCGTTTACTTCTTCTTTCGTACCATCTTGTTTAATATGTTCTTCTACAATATCCATATGCATTTTTATTTCTCCTCCTATAAGATCATCTAAACAATCTGGGTCATCACCTTCAAGATATATTACTATTGTAAATTTGTCTATATCTCCAGGTTGGAACTTTTGTCTACACTCAACAAGTACTTCGCTTGCTGAATAAAACTTTTCAGTTCCTTCTTCTGCTTCTCCTGTTGTTTCATTTGGCCTTGCATATGTTGTTTGTTCTCCATTTAAATATATTCTAACACGTATTGCTTTATCTACATTTTTTATTACATCATCTATGTCTATTTCGTACCAGTAGTTGACTACATCACTACCTTTGTTTTCTAAATAAAAAGTATATGCTAGATAATTGTCTCCATTATGAGCACCTTCTTGGTCAGAATCTATATTTTCAGGAAGCCATTTGTAGGAAATATTATCCATGAATTCAACTTTTGTAGCTTTCAGAATTCTTTTATCTTCTTTTTCATCTATATGTTCATACATTATTAACCCACTTTTTCTCGCGAAATTAGGATCAAGAGATACAGTAAAGTCACCTGCTTCATATACAATTCTTAATATGAAGTATATTATAATTAGAAATAAGGTTATTATCAATAGTGTTAATTTTACACTTTTGATTCTTCTATCTCTTTCTTTTATTTTTTCTGAATTAAGTTTTACCTGTTCTTTTGTTATTTCATCTTCTTTATTTTTCTTTTTCAATATTTATCACCTCATTTGTTCTGCAATGCAATTTTATTATAACAATATTTTTTTGTCAACAATTGATTTATATAATTTATTATGATAGAATTCTTATAAGTTTATATAAAGGATGATTATAGTTATGGATAATAAGAAAAAATTTTTGTTATTACTAGTTTTTATTTTAATATGTGTTTTGATTTATGCAATAATACAAATATATGCAAAGTATATTTCTTCTGCTCAAGGAAGTGCCTCTGCCAATGTTGCCAGTTGGGATATAAAGGTAAATAACTTATCTATTAAAAACAATACTGATATTTCAAATACTTTAGCTCCCGTCTTTCCAGGAACAGAACATATTGCTAGTGGAATTATAGCTCCTACCGCAGAAGGATACTTTGATTTAAATTTTGATTTTTCTAATACTGATGTTTCATTTATGTATAATATTTCTTTATCAATAGACCCTGATAGTTCTGTCCAAGACTTAGTTGTAACTGGTTATTCTATTGACGATGGAGAAGTAATCTCAATTGTAGATGATACACAGCCAATTTCTGATACTATATTATATGGTAGTAATGTTAATACAAGAAAAATACGTGTATATATAAAATGGGACGATGACCCTACAACATCTACAATGTCAAATGCTGATGATACATTATCTACTAAATCTGATAATCCTGCATTATATAAAGTAAATATTTCATTTACACAAATTACAGATACAAATTAAGAAGTTGTTTTTATACAACTTCTTAATTTATTTTATCCGCCATTTGATTGTTCTGGTTCTCCACTAGCTTGCGTAGCTTTTAGTAGCAAATTAATTTCTATGCTGTCTTCTCCTGGATTTTCATTGTAAAAGTTATAGGCTTTTCTTCCCCATTCGGTATCTAATTCATCATTTCCAGATTCATAATCCCATTTTACTGTTATTTTAAAATAACCTGTTCCATTTTCTGCTGCTAAATCAGTCTCATCCTTTTCTATAGATATTTTAAATGGATAATTATTTGATATTATATTTTCTATATCTTCAGAATTTAGTTCTTCTGAACTTCCTTGAAGAACTTGTCCAATTTCATAATATTCATCCATAATTTTTGCAGATCTTACATCATAGCTAAGGCTAGCCTCCATATCTCCTCTGTTGTTTACTTGTATTATTCTTTCAAAGGTTTCCATTCCAGGGAATACTCTTTCTACAGAAACAGTAACTTCTGAAGTTATTCCTCCTTGATCTGATACAAACTCAACATCCCATGAGCTAACATGAGCTGATAAGTCCATATAAACCTTTGTAGTATATATAAACCAGGCATATGCATTAAATGCAAATAAAACTATCAATACTAATATATTTCGGATTTTTATTTTTTTCATTATTTTGATAATTTTATCCATTTATTATCCTCCTTGCTATTTCGGGCTCATTTTATTCATCATCATTATCTTCTTTATGAGTTAAGTCATAAACAATATTTCTAATCTGTTTATATATTATTATTCCTATAGGTATAAATATAAAGAAATAGAATATATACATATTTTGAATTACTTTGCCAATATAACTTAAAGTTTTTATTTTACATATTACTTTACCATATATTTGATTTCCTGTAATTTGTGGATCAGCTTCAAGGTTAGCTATACCTTTTGTAATAAACTTATATGTTCCGTCTTCTTGAGATTTTTCTATAACTTGGTGAGTAACAACTCTACCTTTAAAAGTACCTTCTTTTCCTTTATAAACAACATCGTCTCCAACATTAATCTCACTTGGACTAATTTCTTTAGCAAGTAAAACATCACTTACCAAATATTTAGGCTCCATACTTCCTGTTGCAACAATAAATATTCTGTATCCTCCTAATGAAAGAGAGTTGTCTGATACCCTTTGTAAGGCTACAACAGTTAACATTAATATAGCAATAACAAAAAGTATAGCATATAAAATATTTCCAATTATTTTTAATCCTTTATGTTCCTTTTTCATAATTATTTTCCTTCCACTTTACGCGCATATATATCTATGCGACTTTTAAAGATTTTTTGTATTTCTTTAATAACTTCCATTCTTTTGTATTTAAGAACTTCATATCTAGTTGCAACTAGTTGTTTTATTTCTTTTTCTGACAAGTCTAGATTTAAATCAATCATTTTGTCAATCATTTTTTCTAATATTACATCTTGCATCTCTTGTCTAGATTCTTTTGTTTCAGAATCATCCTCATCCAATGTTTTCATTGTTAAGTACTGAAGCAAAAAGTTTTCATCCATGAGTTTTTTTAGATTTCCATTATCTTCATAATTCTTTTTTTCTTCAACATTTGTTGTCTTATCTTCATAGTTATCCCTTAAATAGTCCCATAGTTTCATAGCATATTGAAAGTTTACATTTTTTAATATAACATTTGTCTTTTTTATTGGATCTCTAACGAGTAATACTCTATCTTTTTCAAGTGTTTTATATACATCAGATGCTTCCAAACTCATAATTTGTCTTTCTAATTCTTCAATATCATTTAAAATTTCTTGTACTTCTTCATCTACTTTATTGCCTTCATTATCAAGAGAAGAATTTAAAGATACTTTAATATCTACCTTTTCATCTCCAATTTTTGTATTTCCCTGGTATTCAAAGTTTTTAGTATTTTTTAATTTAGAATCTGTTTTTACTTCTGAATTTCCAGTTATAGCCTCTTTCCTTTTTTTAATAAATAATTTCATGTTTTGCATTAAAGTATATACAAATCTATTTTCATAAGTACTAAAAGTTTCTTCTTTTCTAACATTTAATAATTTTGATGGTGTAACATCACCTGTAACGTCATCTACAGTTTGAATAAGATTTGTGTTTTTTGACAAATGTTTTATAGATTCTACAGTTACTTTTTTAGTTTGCTCTATTTTCATTATCTCTTCTTCATTTATTATGAAACGATTTGGTTTTCTAAAAATGTTGTCAAGATATGGTATTGTGTCCATCATAACTTGTATCCATTCTAAGTCTCTAGCAACAGATTTTTTATCTAGTTTTACATTAAGCTCTGTTGATGATTTCTTCATGAAGTCTCTAGCTCTTTTAGGTTCTGTTCTTTCATACAAATTAATAATTTCTAATTCTTCCATTATACGACCTCTACTCTATGTTAATTTCTTAAGTCTTAACAAGTACTCTATACATTCTTTCATTTTGTTTTTTCCAAAAGTTTTGTCCAAAAAGCTTATATATGGATCTATTTCATCTCTAATATAAGCTATATTTAATTGTTCAAATTTTCTTAAAATCTTCTTAGCAATAAAGTAATCTACTCCGTCTACCTCATCTCCACCGCAAGCAACATATACTGGTACAAATTTTTTCATGTGTGCTACTATACGGTTACCAAAAGCTATACGAAAATGTTGTATAACATAGTTATCCATTTCCTCTATTTTATCGAGTGTATCTTGAGATATTGGATTTTCTTGCATTGCCGTTTTAAATAGATTATCTAAATATGAAAAATTAATATCTTGTGCTTCTGTATCAACTGGATCAAATGGAACACCCTTATCATTAATGTCTATAGGCATTGCTCTATCATAAACTTTATCTGTAACAGCAAATGTAGAATCGTCATTGTTGATTGTTCCTATATACCACATATTTGCAGGGACTCTGATTTTTCCACCAATAATTTTTTTAGGATCTGTCTTCCAACTGTTTGGAACAAGCTCTATAATCCATTCATCTCTATTTGGCATTTCCAAAATAGAAAGCATTTCTGCAAAGTAATATTCAACACGTGACAAGTTCATCTCGTCTAGTATTACTGTATATACCTCATCAACATATCCTGCAATATACATTTCTTTAAGCATTTCAGTTTCATTAAATTTCTTAGTAAATTCGTTAAAATATCCAAACATATCTGTTCTGTCTCTCCAAGATGGCTGAACAGATGCAACACATGAATCATGCTTCATAAATTTTCCCCATGCATAGGCAAGAGATGTTTTACCTGTACCAGAAATACCTTGAAGAATAACAAGTTTTGTTGACGCTAGCCCTGATATAAATATTCTCATCATTTCTTCTTTATAAAATAGACCTAGTTTTGATGCTGCAAAATTCCTGAAATTTTCACATAATTCTGGCAACGTAAATGAATTTCCATAATCTTGGCTTTTATAATTTTCATATTCTTCATCAATTAATGCCAATTTTGAAAATCTTTGTCCTTGGTTTTCATCTTGTTCTTCTTGATTATTCATATTAGCTTCTTCTGTAGGAGATTCACCCGGTTTTAATCCTAATTGTGATACTTTCATTGCTAAAATTTCTTCTTTTTCTTTAACTAATTGTGCAACTTTATTATTTAATGTAGCAATCTCTTCCATAAGGTCGTCTTGTTCAACAGCTTGTTTTCTAAATTTTAAATATTTTCTTATTAGTAAATAAATTAACACAAATATTAATACTAATGTTAATATTAAACACAATATTGCTATTCCAACTAAAACCCATTCAGACATAGATAAGTCATCTTTGTATGCATCAACTACATTCTGATATGATTTTATATCTAATATTTGTTTAAATCCATTTCCAAATCCTTTTAGAATAGTAATAATCCCTTTAAAGAATTGTCCTAGGAACTCATATAAAAATCTTGTAAATGTCTCCATATGCTTTTAATACCTCTTTTATACTTCTATTATATTTTGTATTTTATAATTTTTTATTTTTTCATAAGAATCTAGTTGTTTATTTAAAATAACATACTTAAATATATCTAATGTTTGAATATCTTTGCTACTAATTGTTAGTGTTTTATCTAATACTACTGCAAATTTATATCCTTCTCTTAGTAAGTCATGAATTTTTTCTTTATTTTCAAGATAATCCTCATATTGAATTTTTAATATAATCTGTTCAAGACTTGCCGGATTATTTATAATATTAAATAAGGATTTTAATTTTTTGCTTTTTTTGAATAATGTTTCACTAAATTCTACAATATATTGTTTGTTAAATTTTTGCTTTAAGATATCTTTTAATATTAATTCTTCTGTTAAATAATACTCAACTATTAATTTATCTTCTTTTATTATTCCTGAATTAAATGCTTTCCTTATTGCAAAATCACTATATTCAATTGGTACTTCTACATTATGTTTTAAATTAACTCTATATACATCTATTTTTCTAGGATAATTTGTTAATTTTATATAAAAGTCTTCTGACTTCAAACTATCTATAAAACCAGCTTTTGCATTATTTGATTCTGTTATTTTTTTATATAGTGTTTCTTCAAATGTTTTAGATGTTTTATTTAACAGTTTTTTTCTTAGCTTTGAAATTCTTTCTATTTTTTGTTTTATATCTTTACATTTAACAACTTCATCGAAATATAAGACATACTGAAAAAAAACATTCATTTTTTGTATTAATTCTCTATCAGAGATATTATTAATAGATAATGTTTCTTCTGTGTCTTTTAGACTGCTTAGTATTTTTTTTCTAAATGTTTCATTTATGTCTGTTTGATAATAATTATAGTATCTAGCATTTATATATTTTTCTATAAATTGTTCATTGTAATCTTTATTAAACATATTTCCAAAAACAAGCTTCATATATGTGTTTATTTGTTTTTTGGTTAACTCAATATATCTGTTAATAATATTTACTGACATTTATTCACATCCTCTCTATTCCAAAAAACAGTATATCTCTAAATACTGTTAATTGTTAAAACCATAGAATTACTACTATTTGGATAGCTATAATTATGTGTTGTATCCACTTTGTAAAATCTTAAACTTTTACTTGAAATAGCATCTACAGTTACTGTAAATTCATTTATATAAGTCTTACCTGCTATTGTTGTTGTATGTATATTGGTAGCTTCTCTATATATTTCGTTTGTCATATCTATTAATACAACATTAGGATCAAATCCTATTGTAACAATTGCAGATGAGCATTTTTCTTGATTTTCTGGTGATAAAGATAAATATGTATCTATATCTATCTTTTTATTTACTTGATAAGTTGTATCGTCTACTACAAATTGTTCTCTTACAGTATAATATGATAGTGTATTTGTAATTCTTAAATCCATGTATGGATTATTAGCAGCATCTGTTATTTCATATGTTACATTTTCCTTACCTACTACAAGCGTAAATCTACCTTTTAATTTTTTTGTATATTCTGTTGTAGATGTTGCTTCTATTTCTACAGTTACTTTATCACCCGTATCTAATTGTGTGTTTGGGGTAATAGTAAGTGTAAAAAAGTCTGTATTTGTATTTGAATATATTGTTCCTGACTGTTTGCTTAACTGACAAATTGCATTATCAGTTGTGCAATTATATGTTATATTATAGCCTATATCATATGATGTAGCTTTTAAGTTATTTAATCTACTATTCATATTTATAATAATAGAATAGTCATCAACGCCAGACCAATTATCTATTTGGTACACAGCCGTATTTGCTTCTAATTTATCACTATAGAAATAGAATTCCTTACTTCTTAAGAAAAAATCACTTACATTATTAGTTACATATCTTGCCAATACAACAACAAAAGATACAATAAATAGTAATATTATTATTAAAATTAGTAGTTGCTTGTTTTTATATATAAATTGATTTTCTCTCATATCAATTCCTCTCATAATTTTAAGTTGTTGTATATTGTCTTGATTCTACTTTTATTTCTATAGCCTCTATTATATCTTGATAGTTTTCTGTATTATAATTTGGTGGAAAATATACCACTAGTTGATATGTATTTGTTTTAGGTTCTCTATATAATAGTTCCTCTGTTTCAGTAGTCATAGTTCTAAAATATGTTTCATCTTCATCTTGCAATATTTCATTTGTTTTTGTTATATCTACAGCATTATTGTCTGTATAGTTTTGATTCTTATATAAATAATATGTTAATGGTAAATTCGTTGTAGTTCTAATTGTTAAATCGTATGTTAAATCAATTTCAGCGCTTTGGCTTCCATCTTGGTTTCCTATTGTAAAAGTATATACATATACATTATTTTGTGGTAATATTGTTCCTAAATTGAGCGTCATAGTTTGATAATCTTCTTTGAATAAATAAAATGCTATATCAATTTCAGCATCTGTAGAAGTCTCACTTTCATATTTTGCAAGAATAAGAGAAAAAATTCTTAAGATAATCATACAGCACATAATTAATATTATTAACTTTGCATATAAAGTTTTTGTTCTATTATTCATCCAATTTTTCATCCTTTGCATTACTTTTTGGAGAATACATAAATAAAATGCTTAGAAGTAAAATTACAATTATTATTAGTCCGAAGTATTTGTGGAGTAAGAAGTATTTTTCTCCATATTCCAACCTTAGGAACTATATAAATTACTTTCCCCAATACTTGATTTTTTAAAATGCTTCTATCTTCGCTATTATTTGCATCTCCTTTTGTAATCAATTCTTCTTGTTTAATTTCTATAAGCCTATGTGTTATAAAATCATTTCTGTCTTTATACACAATTATGTCATTCTCTTTTATATTATCATTAATTTTTACTATAACAACGTCGCCTATTTCAATAGTATTAGACATACTTCCTGTTGCTACTTCAAAAAAAGTATATCCAAACATATTTGCATATTCTTTTTTTAATATTTTTATTTGAACTATATAATAAATTCCAAGTATCATTATTATTGCAACAATAAATAACAATATGTTTAGAATAATTTCTACTATTTTACTTTTCTTTATATGTTTATTAGTCATATATTTTCCCCTGTATCATCCCTCTAATTTAAGGATTTTCTACATTTTCTACATATTCAGAAATTGTTTCACCTAAATATTGTGAAACATGAACAGTAATAGGAATATGTAGCTTAGGATTGCTAGTTGCTCCTATAGAAATATCTTGAGTTGAGTCTAATTCATTATCAACCCATTGTATGCTTATTTTTATGTTATTAGTTATTCCATTTTTGATTTTATTTAATGGAATTATTGCAGTATAAGTATTTTCTCCAGTTTTAGTTAATGTGTTATTATCAATTGTTTCAACAATATTATTTATTTGTATATTTTCATTTGTCATATTTTCTGTATTTAAGCTTATATCATACCTAACTGCTACATCTGTATCAGTAGGATTTATAGCAATTTCAAAATCCCCTGAAAGTCCGCGGTGCTATATTTCCTTCTTTAACATGCGAACTTCCATCAATATTAATTTGGTCTACTGTAAAGCTGGTTTCTATTCCCCTCGAAATTTCTGTGCCATTTATATAAATGTTCCATTTTCCTTTTTCAAATCGAGCATTTCCATTCATTTCACTATAAAACACAGCATAAATGTGTATTATTTCGTAAATTAAAAATCCAATAATAATACACATACATACCAAAATTAATGTTTTAATATTTTTTTTGTTTTTCATTAATTACCTCTAATTATTCTTTGACTCTCTAATCTCTGTTACAACTACAGTAATTTGATAGATGAAAGCTAATAATGAAGGCATTACAATTAAGAATAAGAATCCCCATTTAGATTCTAGTACAGATAAAATTCCTCCAACTGTTGGTATAACTTTAGCGCCATCTACTGTACCTATAACATATTGACTTGATTTTTTTAAACTTCCTTCAAATGTATATGTTGTTTCTGTTTCTGTAACTTTTTCCATTGCTTCTACAGTACCTAATTTCACATCAATTTGTGTATCTCCCTTTTCATAAAAGAAAGCTTTTCTTCCAGTTCTAGCTTTTACACTTTTATCAACTATTACTAAATCTCCCTTTTTAAATCTTGGTTCTAATGAATTGTCAGTAATAAGTAATAGAGAATTGTTACCAAATTCTGTAACCTTATAATCATTGTATGATAATAGGCACACCGTTACAAATATAGCTATAACAGCATATACAATAAATAAAATGTTTGAAATTGCTTTTTTCATCTTTTTTCCCTCCGTATTTTTCCTTTTTTTTTCTTTTTGTATTTTTACTATTCATTTTTTACTATAACATAACAGATTTTTTTTTTCAACTTTTTTTTTCATTTTTTTGTACAAATTTTTTATATTTTTTATTTACAATTATTTAGTGTAATGCTATAATAATTTTGAGTTATTGTGGAGGGTACAAATGATTAATTATTCGGATAAGGATAACATAGATAAGCTAATACTGCTCGAAAAGAATTCTTTACAGGCAACTATCGATATTCAAAAAACGCTAAATAAGCAGATATTAGTTTTTATGAAAAATTTTATAGGTAATATAGAAATAAGCGCTGATAATGATGGTGAAAATAGTGCATACATGTATTTAAGCAAATCAACCACTGTATTAAACAAATCAAATACTAATATTTCTAATATTGGAAAATTATTAGAGTTATTAGATAATTTACAAGAAGCAACAGAAACCCTACCTCAATCAAAGCTAATTTCTAAAATAGAAGCTTATAACAAAAAATTCTCCACAACTATTGATTCAACATATAAAAATACTAAAAAAATTGAAGAATTCATTCACGAAACTTCAATGCTTGATTTATCAACATTTTTAAAAGAAAACTCAAAGCCTGAAAAAAGTGTAAAAAAAGAAAATGAAGAACAAACTAATACCATTACTAGTACAGATTTGGAATCTGGATTTATAGAAAAAACACTTATTATTTCAGACATACAAAAAAAAGTTATTTTACCTTATAAATTAGACAAAATTGAAGATATATTACTTGCTAATAGTGCAAAATACAAGTCTTTACAAGATGTTATAGATAAACTATATACAAGGCCAATTAAATACTATAAAGCCCCTGCAATAGCAAGATTCAAGGAATCCTATAGATTAATGAGAAAAAAAGAACACAGTTCTATACTTAAGGCACTATCTCTTGCTTCAGAATTGTTTATGAATTATAATTTACATCCAGCAATAATTACTGCATGTAAAAATATAGATCAATTAGATATATATTTAGCTTGTTTAGAAGATGATACCTTAGATGAATTTAAATTTTTTGATATCAAATATGAAGTTGCTCCTAAATTAACATAGGAGCAACTTTTTATTTACAAAATCTGTGTTTTCCTATTGTTACAGTCATTGGCCTTGACCATATCCATTTATTTGTTGCGGTGCTAGGATTAAAATAATATATTGCACCATATGAAGGATCCCAGCCATTCATTGCATCTTGTGCAGCTTTTTTTGATGCACTATCCGGATTTAAATTTATTTGTCCATCTGATACCGCATCAAAAGCCCCCTTTTGATAAATCACTCCAGCAATTGTGTTGGGAAACGAACTACTTTTTACTCTGTTTAAAATTACAGCTCCGACTGCCACTTGTCCAGTGTATGGTTCTCCTCTAGACTCGCCATATATTAAATGGCTTAGTAAATTTATATCTGATGAATTTGTACTAGAACTTCCACTATTTGATCCACTTGATGTTATTCCCATAGCTGCTAAAGTTTTTGGCCCTGCAATGCCGTCTACAGTTAATCCATTTTTTTGTTGAAATTTTTTTACAGCCGAAACAGTTTGTGTTCCATAAATTCCATCTACACTTCCATTATAATATCCCCATCTTTTTAATTTTTCTTGTATTTTACTTACTTCTGTTCCCCTTGAACCATATTTTGAAAGTGCTTCTACTTTGCTTATTTTAAAAAATATAATTGAAATAGTCATTATAGTAATAATTAGTATTATCATTTTTATTAGTCTTTTTCTTTTATTAAACATATAACCACCTTTAGATAATTTTTTATATTTTATCCAAAAGTGGTTATTTTTATACAAATTTTTATGAACAGTACGTACATAAAATTGATTCTAATCCTATATTGACATCAATTAATCCAATTTTATATTTGTAGTCTAAATCAATTAGTTCTTTTATAATTATAAAAAGTTCTTGTTCAGTAAAGTAACTTGCTTGTTGTTTATACTTGTTTACCAAAAATGTTTGATTAGGTTTAAGTTCTAAACTTGTTATTATATCTAATTTTTCTTGTATTGCAATCTTTGTAAGATAAAGCTTTTTAAAATGATTATATAATGTTATTAGTATTTTTTGTATAGGTTCTTTTTGATATATTAAATTATTCAATACTTCTAATGCTTTTTGTGTATTTTTCTTTCCTAAATTATCTGTTAATTCAAAAATAATACTTTCTATTTTTTTTGTCGATAGCTTGTCTATATCTTCTTTTTTTATAGTATTTCCCTCACCAACAAATTCTATAAGTTTTCTTATTTCGTTAATTAAGTCTTGCATATCAGTTCCACAACATTCAAGAAAATACTGCATTGTTGGGTTATCGATATCTACTTTATATAAATTACATATTGATTTTAATCGTCTCTGAATTTGATTAGGCTTTTGATATTCAAACTTACATACAGTACCATATTTGTCTATAGTATTAAAGAGGCTACTTTTCCCCGCTTCTGCTTCAACAAATACAACTATAACTGATTCTTTAATAGTATCTATATTTTCTTTTATATATTCATTTAGTTTGTCTCTTAATTTATTTAAGCTTTCTTTTTGTTTCTTAGCACCAGTCTTAAAAAGTCCCGTATTTTTTGCTATTATTAGTTTCTTTTCAAAACCAAATGCCGGTGTCTCTATATCTGAAATTATTTTTTCAACCGTGTCTTCATCTAGAGTTATATAGTTTATTCCTTTAATAGTTTCACCAAATAATTTTTTTATTTTTTTAAGATTTGTTTCTAGCAAAAATGTTTCTTCACCAAAAAGAAGGTATATATTTGCTATTTTTTGAGCTTTTAAATCTCTTTCTAGTTCTTCTATTGATTGCATATATACCCTCTCCTCTTATTATTTTCCTAAAATTATTCTAAATACTTCTGCTACACTCCATCCTTGTGCTATTGCCCCTTTAGGAAGATTTGGCCTTTTTGAATCATATAATTCTGA
Organism: Clostridia bacterium; assembly: GCA_017533795.1. GTDB lineage: Bacteria > Bacillota > Clostridia > TANB77 > CAG-508 > CAG-269. Next base: position 55,913 of record JAFWIH010000020.1, read on the forward strand.
TATACTTCCTATACATCCTTCTTCTCTTAATTGCTTTTCAAAAGTTTTTTTAGTTTTAGTTTTAAATTCATCAAGTTGGTTTTGTAATTCTGCTTTTTTTATTTTTCCCTTTTCATGTTTTATCATATTCTTTAACGAATCATAATATAGTCCTAAAAGCCATGGCCATGTTATGCCTTGATGATAACTCATGTCTCTCCTAAAACCGTCGCCTTCGTATGTATCTACATAATTTTTTTCACCTTTAGCTAAAGTTTTCAATCCATAATTATTTAATAGTTTTTTTGTAACCGTGTCCATTATATTTTTTGCAATTTCCGAATTTGGTTCAATTACAGGATATGTTAGAGATAATGCAAATAATTGGTTTGGCCTTATTTTACTATCTCCTAAAACATCAAATAACGATTTTCTTCTAGTATTATAAAACTTTTCATTAAATGATTTTTTTGTTTTCTTAGCTAAGTCTCTATATTTTTTTGCTTTTGTCTTTGTTTCAAATTTTTCTGTTAAATCTCCCATAATCATTAATGCATTATACCACATACTATTTATTTCAACCGCTTTACCATTTCTAGGTGTTGCTGCAAAATCCCCATATTTAGCATCCATCCATGTGTTTTGTGTAGATTCTGTTCCTGAAGATATTAGGTTGTCTTCATCTAAATATATGTTATTGTTATCAATATCTATGCCTAACTGATAGTTTTCAATTACTTCTATTAATTTATTATAAATGTGTTCCTTTATAAACTTTTCATCATTAGTATAGTCTATAAATTTTTTTACTTCTTCGAATAATAGTAATGAAGCATCTACACTATTATATAGTGGTCTATTATCATACCCAGAATATCCATTTGGAACTAGTCCTTCTTTAATATCTCTAACATATGTTAAAAGGACTTCTTTAGCTATATCAAGTCTGTTTGTAAGTAATAATAATCCTTCAAATGATATTAAACTATCTCTTCCCCAGTCTAAAAACCAATGGTATCCAGCAATTAATGTGTGTAATTTAAAACTTGGTCTATATACTACAAAGTTATCCGTTGCTACCAAAAAATCTTTAACTAATTCATCTTGTTCTAATTCTGTTTTTGTCTTTTTTCCTCTTTTTTTAGAAATTAACAATGATTTATCAAATAGTTTTTTGAGTCTTTGATTCTCATTGTTAATCATTTCTTCTACATCTATCCTTGGAATAGATTCTAATGAGCACATAAATGAAATATTTTTTTCTTCATTTGGTTTTAATTCTATCTTAAATACACCTGGTACACTATGATTTTCTTCAGGAAAGAATCCTCTTTTTTCTTCTTCTATATAAAACATATTATAAAACAAATCATTATAATGTTCCTCATATATACCATCAGAAATTTTCATATAAATAGGCATAGCACTATTACCATCAATAATTAGTTTTACGTCTTTGTCTTTAACATCCTGTTTTAAATCGAAAATATGATTTGTATTCATAGTGTGAAAATCTCTATAATTTACTATTGGTGCCAAATTCAATTGTGCGGTTTTTTTACCATTTTTTATTTTATATAAAATACCCACAGAATTTTTTTCATATTCTAAGCATATTGTTTTACTAATTTCTATGTCATTTATATTATATGTGAATGTAGGTAAATAATTTTTTTCAAAACTTGATTGGTATTTAAAACCTTGTGATATGTATTTTTTACATACATTTGTATATAGTTCATATTTTGTTCCTTCAATTTCTATGCTTTCATCAATTTTAGATAGTATAACAAATCTTCTCGCTGGAGGTGTCAATGGTGCAACTAATAATCCATGATATTTTCTAGTATTTGCTCCTATTATAGTGGAACTCGCATATCCACCTATTCCATTTGTTATTATCCATTCCTTGGTTAATCCATTTTCTAGTGTTAATTGTTTTTCATTAAATTTCATTTGTTTCCTCCTAATTATTATCTTAAGTTATTATTACCTACCAAGTTTACTATTTTTTAATGTTTCTTCCATTTCTGCTTTTAAGTCTGCTTTTGTTTTCATCCTTTTAGCAGTATGTGTTCCAGTTTTTTGTCTTGTTCTTGTATTGGTTTTTCTTGTTGTTCTAGTTGTTCTTGTTGTTTTTTCCTTTGTTTCCTTCTTTGCTGCTTTTTTTGGTGGATCTATATCTATTTTTTTATTTTGAGTAGTTCTTGTTTTTCTAGTTGTTTTAGGTCTAACCGCTTGTTTTTTCCTTTTATCTGAATTTTGACTTGATTCCCTAATAGATGCTATTCTTTCGCTATATTTGTTACTAAACTTACTTTTTCCCTTAATAGTGCTTTTGCTTCTATCTACACCTTTTTTTCTAGCTTTTGCTTCTGCTTTTTTCTTTTTATTTATTTGTTTATCTGCTTTTAATTTTGAATTCATCATCAAATATTGTGGATCATTTTCCTTATCTTGATATCTTAAGTCATCACATATAAGTTCTATAACTGAAGAAGCAACTAAATTTGCATCATGTCTTACATATTCGTCTGTAATAACAGATAAATTTCTTTGCAAAAATTTTATTCCTCTAAATTTAGACTTTGCAACATCAATATCCTGTTCTACTAAATCAGCGCCTTCTCTATTATATTTTTTTATAAATTCTGGCACTACTTCTCCTGTATCATAAATACAATAATCTATCATTCCTTCTCCACAATGCTCTACTATTGCATTAATATGGTCAGATATTGAATATTCGTCTGTTTGACCTGGTACAGTCATTATATTGCTAATAAAAATTTTCATAGCACTGCTCTCTTTTATAGCCTTAGCTACACCACTTACTAATAAATTTGGTATAACATTTGTATAAAGGCTACCTGGTCCTATTATAATGCTGTCTGCATCTCTTATAGCTTCTAGTACCCCTGGTGCAGGTCTACAATTTGATGGATTTAAATACACCCTACTAATCTTTGTTACTTTATCATAAACTACTTCTGCTATTCTATCTTTTTCTTCTACAACATAGCCATTTGCAAGTTCTGCACAGATTTTCATTTCATCCATAGTTACTGGTAAAACTTTTCCTACCATATTAACAACTTCATTGGTTCTTTTTACTGATTCTGTAAATTCTCCAGTAATATTTTGCATAGTTGAAAAATATACATCAGCAAATGTTAAGCCTTTTAATTTCCCACTATTATATTGATAATTAAAAAGGTTACTCATTTCTTGTTGGTTTGAAGAAAGCGATATTATACTGTTTTTTATATCTTCTGTTGGTAAAATGTGTAAATCTTTTCTTGATTCCGTTTGTAATTTACCATAATCCGAAACAGTTACTATTGCTGTTATATTGCTTGTATAGTTTTTCATTCCCGAAAGCACCGTATCTAATCCAGTGCCTCCACCTATTACAACAACATTAGGCCCCTGATCATAAATTGTTTTATTAAATATTAGCGAATTAACATTTACCTTATTTCTATTTTCCATTCTTTCGTCTGTGGACTCTATTAACACCTCTAAGGTTCTTTTATTTAAAAATATAAGTCCTATAACTATACACATAAATCCTGCTACAAATATTGTTATTATTTTTCCGACCTGTATAAAGGACACTTCTTTTAATACCAGTATCTCTGCTATACCATAGCATGTTAATATTATTCCTATTAATATTAGAAACATCCATCTTTTCATTTTGGTGCTTGACTTAAACCATTGAAATATTCCGTTCATAAAATTCTACATTCCTTTCAAATTACTTCAATCTCTAGTTCTATTTTTTCCCCTGTTTTTGAATACACTTGCTGTGTTACATAATCTATTAAGCTTAACACATCTTTAGCTGTAGCATTGCCTGTATTTATAATAAAACCTGCATGTTTTGTAGAAACTTGTGCTCCTCCTACTGAAAAACCTTTTAATCCACATTCGTCAATTATTTTTGCAGTTACAAAATTCTTTCCTCTTTTAAAAGTACTTCCTGCATTTGGATAATCTAATGGTTGGTTTTCTTTTCTCCATTTTAAAAATTCTTCCATTTTTGTTTTTATTGTTTCTTTGTTACCAGATTTTAATTTAAACGTAGTTTCTATAACAATATACTTTTCTTTAATAAATATGCTATTTCTATATTGAAATTGATGATCTTTATTTGTAATTGTATGTATATCTCCTTGCATATCCATATAAGTTGTTTTTTCTACTATATCTTTTATTTCTTTACCATGCGCACCAGCATTCATTCTGACAGCGCCGCCAATAGTTCCTGGTATTCCTGATAACTCTTCAAATCCTGTTATTGATTCTTGTAATAATTTTTGAGCTAAATATCCTATTGTAACTCCACTTTCTACTCTTACATTTATATCATTGTTTTCTTTTTCTATTTTTATTTGTGTTAATTGTGGTTTTAACACTATTCCTTTTATGCCTTCATCTTTTACAAGCAGGTTACTTCCATTTCCAATAATATTTAATGGCATATTATTTTTTCTAGTAAATTGTATAACATTTCTTATGTCATTAATAGTTGTTGCTTTTACAAAAACCTCAGCAGGCCCGCCTATTTTAAACGACGTGTGTCTGCTCATTGGCTCATTTATAAATATTTTTTCTTTATCAACAAGATTATACAATTCGTTTAAGCAACTCTCTGTCAAAATAATCCCTCCATATATTAATTAGTACTTTTATATAAATATATTCCTGTAGCAGTAGCATTAGTTGTTTCATTCATTACTATTCCTTTTTCGTAATTAACTATATAAGTATCTTCACTTTGCTTTAGTCCTAAATCTTCTAGATTTGCAGATGATAATCTATAATATGTTCCCTCTCCTTCAGCTGGAAAATCGCTAGTATGCCCCATAGTACTTGCAAGGTTTTGCGCAACACTATACTCAACTTGTGTTCCAACTAATAAACTACTTTTCTTTGTTAATTTATATTCAGTATATCTTTCTAAACATGCATGTTGAACCATATCTAATTCTGATGTTAATCTATTGCTTTTACTCATTTTTATGGATTCATTTCCACCACTTATTGTAATTCCAGCTAATATTAACAATATAATTATTGTTACTGTTAATGCAATTAAAGTTATACCTTTATTCTCTCTCATCATTTTTTCTCCTTTGAATATAAAAACTCTTTTTTATCTTATCATTTTTTTTTGTTTTTTACAACAAAAAACGGAAAATTTTACTAAAGTCTTTAAATTCCGCTAAATCTGTGGTATAATTATGTTAGTGTCGTTTTTAATTTTAAAAAATATATAATATATAAAAGGAGGATATTTAAATGACATTTTTATTAATTTTACTTGCTATAATTTTAGTTATAGCCTTTATGTCAATTAAAATTGTTAGACAATCTGAGGTGTATGTAATCGAAAGATTAGGTAGATTTCATAAAGTAGCTGATGCAGGTCTTACAATTATAGTTCCATTTATAGATCATGTAAGATCAGTTGTAAGCTTAAAACAGCAAACAATGGACATTCCACCTCAAGGAGTTATTACTAAAGATAATGTTACAATTACAATAGATACTGTTGTATTCTATCAAGTTGCTGACCCTGCCAAAGCAGTATACGAAATTCAAAGTCTAAAGAAAGGTATTGAATATTTATCTATTACAACAATTCGTGATATCATTGGTAAAATGGATTTAGACGAAACATTCACTTCTAGAGATGATATTAATGCAAAATTAAGGACTATACTTGATGAAGCTACAGATAAATGGGGATGCAATATAGATAGAGTTGAAGTTATGGATATTAACCCACCTGCAGATATTAGAGATGCAATGGAAAAACAAATGAATGCTGAAAGAAATAAAAGAGCTTTAATTCTTGAAGCAGAAGCTCAAAAGCAATCTGCTATTACAATTGCTGAAGGTAAAAAAGAAGCTGCTATTTTGGAAGCAGAAGCTGATAGTGAAGCAAAAATAAGAAGAGCTGCTGGTGATGCTGAAGCTATAAAACAAGTTGCAGAAGCAAAAGCTAAAGAAGTTCAAATGGTTTATGAAGCAATTAAGCAAGCTGATCCAGATGAAAAGCTAGTTCAAATTAAATCTTTAGAAGCACTAGAAGAAGTTGCCAAAGGTGAAGCAAACAAAGTGTTTATTCCTTTTGATGCAACATCTGCTTTAGGTAGTTTAGGTGCAATTAAAGAAGTTCTAAAAAATGACAATAAAGAATAAGACCAAGGGCGACAGGTTCCAACCAACGGGGACGGGTTCATTTTGGTTGACAAATGTTTGTCAACCAAAATGAACCCGTCCCCGTTGGTTGGAACCGTTGGTTGGAATCCCTATTTTTTAATTACTTCGACATCAATTTTTAAATTTTCACCATTAATTTTGCATTCTGTATAACTTGTTCTTTCTTCATTATAAATAATTTTTTCAGCTAAAGTATCTCTTTTTATTGTAGCTGCATATTTTTTTGTTACATCTTCTAGCGTAGTATTTCCTGAAACATAAAGATTAATTCTATCTAAAACTTCGAAGCCTTTATCTTTTCTCATATTTTGAACTTTAGAAAGGATTTCTCTTAAGTAGCCTTCCTCCTTAAGTTCTGGCGTTATTGCTGTGTCTAAAACAACACCTATCTCTCCTTCTCCATTAAACGCATATCCATCTCTTCCTTGCATTGTAACAAGTAGATTCTCTTGGTCTAATCCAATCTCTGTTCCATCTATATCAATATATTCTATTTCACCACTTTTTACTTTATTTGCCAAATCCATCTGATTCATCTTTGATATTTCATTTCGTATTTGTGGTATTAATTTTCCATATTCTTTACCAAGCACAGGTAAGTTTGGCTTAATTTCAAAATGTACATATTCTGACATTTCGCTTCCCAGAATAACCTCTTTTACATTTAGTTCTTCTTTTACAACATCACTATAGTATTCTGGTAAAGTATCAACAGATATTAACATTTTTGATAATGGCTGCCTATTCTTTATGTTTGCAGTATTTCTTGCTCCCCTACCTAGTTTAACTATTTTATATGCTAAGCTCATCTCTTCTTCTAATTTTTTATCTATTACACTTTCATCTACATCAGGCCACAAACATAAATGAACACTTTCTGGAGCATCTTTATCAATTCCAGCAACCAAGTTTTGATAAATCTCATCAGTCATAAATGGTACAAATGGAGCTGAAACCTTTATAAGAGTTGTCAATACTTTATACAACGTTACATATGCACCTATTTTATCGTCAGTTAATATTTCACTCCAAAATCTTTCTCTGTTTCTACGTACATACCAATTAGAAAGTTCGTCTGTAAATTCTCCTATTTGTATAGCTGCAGATGTTATATCATAATGTTCTAGTTTTTGATCTATTTCTTTAACTAATGTATTTAATTTTGAAATTATCCATTTGTCCATTATATGATCTGATTTAAATTCTTTATATTCTAATGGATTAAACTTATCTATCTCTCCATATAACACATAGAATGAATATACATTCCAAAGTGTACTTAAAAATTTTCTTTGTGTTTCCTCAACATTTTCTAAAGAAAGTCTTGTAGGTAGCCATGGGCTACTACATGTATAAAAATGCCATCTTGTTGCATCTGCACCAACTGTGTCTAAAAGAGTAAATGGATCAACACCATTTTTCTTAGATTTAGACATCTTTTGTCCTTTTCCATCTAAAACATGCCCCAAAACTATACAGTTTTCAAACGGAGTTTTCCCAAATAATGCTGTTCCTATAGCTGTTAATGTATAGAACCAGCCTCTAGTTTGATCTACAGCTTCTGAAATAAACTGAGCTGGGAAGTTTTCCTTAAACATTTCTTTATTTTCAAATGGATAATGCCATTGTGCAAAAGGCATTGATCCAGAATCAAACCAGCAGTCTATAACTTCTTTAAACCTTGTCATTTCTTTGCCACATTTTGGACATTTTAAGTGCACCTCGTCTATATATGGTTTATGTAATTCTATATCATCAGGACAATCAACTGCTTTTTCCTTTAATTCTTTTATGCTTCCAATACATTCCTGATGTCCACATTCACATTGCCAAACAGGAAGTGGTGTTCCCCAATATCTATCTCTAGAAATTCCCCAATCAATAACATTTTCTAGGAATTTTCCAAATCTACCTGTTCTTATTGTATCAGGATACCAGTTCACTTTATTATTATTGCTTACTAATTCATCTCTTAGTTTACTCATTGCAACAAACCAGCTTTCTTTTGGATAATAAAGAAGTGGTGTGTCACATCTCCAGCAATGTGGATATGAGTGCATATGTTTTTCACTACTAAATAATTTATTTTCTTCTTTTAACCATTTAACTATATCTTGGTCACAATCTTTTACAAATCTTCCTGCCCAAGGTTTAACATCTTCTACAAACTTTCCAGATTTATCAACTAAGTTTACAAAAGCAATACCATTTTGTTTAGAAACTAAGCTATCATCTTCTCCATATGCAGGTGCAATATGTACTATACCAGTACCATCTTCTAGATTTACATAGTCTCCATGAATTACAACAAATGCTTTTCCATCTACTTTTGCAAATGGCATAAGCTGTTCATATTTTGTTCCAAGTAATTCTGTTCCAGGAAATTCTTTCACTATTTCATATGGTGTTTCCTTTAATACTGCTTCTATTAAGTCTTTTGCTAATATATAATTTTCATATTGTGGTTCTTCATCTGTTCCAACATTTGCTTTTACTTCTACATATGTATAAGCTTTATTAATACATAATGCTAAGTTTGATGGTAATGTCCATGGAGTTGTTGTCCAAGCTAAAATATACTTATTCTCTCCTACTACTTTAAATTTTGCAATACAAGTTAAGTCTTTTACATCTTTATATCCTTGTGCAACTTCATGTGAAGATAAAGCAGTTCCACATCTTGGGCAATACGGCATAACTTTATGTCCTTCATATAATAAACCTTTTTCCCACATTTGCTTTAGGGCCCACCAAACAGATTCTATGTAATTATTATGATATGTTACATATGGATTGTCCATATCTACCCAAAATCCAACTTGGTTAGTCATTTTTTCCCATGTAGAAACATATGTAAATACACTTTCTTTACACTTCTTAACAAATTTTTCTACACCATATTCTTCTATTTGCTCTTTTCCAGAAATCCCTAATTGCTTTTCTATCTCTAATTCAACAGGTAAACCATGTGTGTCCCATCCAGCTTTACGAATTACTTGGTAGCCCTTCATAACTTTATATCTTGGGATTATGTCTTTCATTACTCTAGTTTCAATATGTCCAACATGTGGCATTCCATTAGCAGTTGGAGGGCCATCATAAAAAGTAAAGTATCTCTTTCCTTTATTCATATCAAAATTTTTCTTAATAATATTTTTGTCTTTCCACATCCTTGCAACATCTTTTTCCATTCCTACAAATCCGTTAGGCAATTCAACTTTCTTGTACATAAAAAAACCTCCTTGATTTATTTTTACTTTCTTATACTGTTATTGAAAATGTTTTTGCAGATTTATGTCAAATAAACACGTCCCTATTGACACATTGGCAATTACAAAAAAGCTACTTCATCCACTGTTAGGACGAAATAGCTTTTCCGCGGTACCACCTATTTTAGTAATTTATATTACGAAATAAATATACTCTCTTCATTTTCTTTAACGCAGATATACGGCAAGGCTTACTTTTAGTTCAGCCATGCAACAACATAAGTGATAATAAACAATTTTTACTTACCAAATTTCCAGCTACCTTTGGCTCTCTAAAAGATATTATACTGTTTATCGTGTCTTATGTCTTGTTTTTTCTTATTTTTACATCTAATATTCTAACACGCCTTTTTAATTTTTGCAAGTATTTTGAATAATGTTTTTTCCATTGACAAAGTCATCATTCTACATTGTACTCTATAACATTTACGGCTTTTACTACTATTTTTCCATCTTCTTGAACTTTTACAATTCTAAAAGTTCTTTTGTTCTCTATTTCTAAATCTGTTTTTGACATATCAAATAAGACATTTGTACTTAAATCCATACCAATTGGCAATGTTTTGTTTTTATTGTCATAAAATACACTATTGGTATATATAATTGCTTTATCGTTTCTGTTCAAATTAATCTTATATAAATTGATTTTATTTCCTTCTTTTTCAATTGCTTTTTTCACTTCTCTTTCAGGATTTAAGTTAAATATATTGATACTTTGCTCATCTATTTTTTCTTCATTTATAGCCAAATATATAGCAATATTTTCTGTTACTTTTATTTTTTCTAAAGAAGATTCAATGTTATCAAGTACTCTTTCCAATGCAAGTTTATAACCAAGTTGTTTAGTATTTTTTGTAATATCTAATATTTGATACTTATCCTTAGGAAGTTCTCTGTGCTTTTTATCTGCTATTTTCTTAACTTTTGTATTGTCATCAGCTTTTCCTCCAAATATGTCAAAATCATCCTGTTCTTCTAATCCTTTTTCTTCTTTTATTTCTTTTTTTATTAATTTTAATGCACTTTCTATATCTTTGGGAAGAACTGTATTTGTTTTAACTTTATTTAAAATCTCGAAAACATTTGTAGTTGTAATAAATATGCTGTCTAACTCTTCTTTTGAAAGAATTTTTCTTTGTTGTCTATCCATTGCTTTTCCAAATTCTTCTAAGTCTTCTTTGTAATTAAATACTTTGCTTATTTTTTTCTTAATATTGATTTCTTCTATTTCACCTTCTGGTAAACTTGAAATTTCATCTTTGTTACTATATTTCCAAAATTCAAAAATACTTTTTTTATGACTGTCAATTTCTTCAATATACGCTGAAGCATTTTCGATTTTTTTCTCCAAATTCTTATTTCTAAGTTTTATAGCATTTATATCCATTAATAAATTTCTCATTTTTGTTTCTTTTTGGTAATACTCATTTGCTGTATCTATTAATTCTTCAATTGTATAATGTTCTTTTATTTTTTTATTAGATTTTATATCTGTTTCTCTTTTTTCTTCTGCTTTTTCATCAAATGTCTCGTCTTCATCAATATCCATTAAATTAATCTTTTCTTTGATGCTCTTAGATTTTGATTTTTTATTATATTTGAAATAGTATTTCATCTTACCAAAAAACGATTTCTTACATTCTAAGAAAGTTGAAATTTGTTTTTCTTTCGCTAAATACTCTATTTCCATACTAGATGCAAGTATTTTTAGTTTGTTTAGTTTTTCTTTTAGTTCTACTATATCGATATCCGCTTGCTCATGTAGTTCTTCAGTTTCGACATATTCTTTTTTTATGAATTCAGCTAAATTTTCATAATCTATTTTTTCATCTTTAGAATAAAACTCTATACTTCCATATCTGTCTATATTTGTTTCAAATGTATAATAATGAGGAACTTCAGATTGAAGCATAAATAACGCTTTAAGTAATCTATAAAATTCATTTGCTTTTGTTTTATCTTGAAGCTTTACTTTATATATTGATTTTACATTATCAAAAACCTCTGTTTCTCCAACAATCTGAATACTTAATTCATTTTTTTTGTCATATACTTCATAGATAAGTGGCCAATCTTTAGTAAATAACCATAAATAATTCTCTATATCTTCAAATTGGTTCTTTTTTAAGTATTCATTTGAATAATCAATATGACTTATTGGCACAAATATTTTACTTGTTTGTCTCTTCTCTAATTTTTTCTTTAATAAATAGAAAAAAGTTGAATAGTCTGAGTCTTCTGTTGGTACTAACATAAAATATTTGTCTGTTGTTTCTGAATAATATATTTGCCACAAGTAATTTCCAGGATATTTTACTTTAAATGGTATAGCCTTATTTAAAGCTTTTTGTTCCTCCTCTATTTTCTCTATTTCTTCTATTTTTACACTTTTAAGCATTTGTAAAAACACTGTATGTCTTAATACATTTTCTTTTTTATCTGGTACTAAATACGAATATATAGGGCTTGCCTTAGAATATTTATCTTGTAAGTCATCTAACCTATTAGTTGGTGACAAGATTATTTCTATATCTTTTACTGGTACAAATCTATATTGCTTGTGTTTGTTTTCTTCATATATGCTTGATGGCTTAAACTTCAAAGGTTCAAATACTTGTAAATTTTTAGGGATATTACTTAAATCTAGTCCTAAATATTCTAGTTTTTCTTTAATCTCTTCCTTTGGCTTTTCTGTTTTTTTAGGCAAGGTTATTTCCTCCTTAAAAATGACTTATTGCATACAATTTTTAATATAATTAATTTCTTCTTCTGCATCAAGCCTCATAAATAATGGCTCTCCTTTTTCTATAACTTTAATATTTTGTAGTATCTTATAATTTTCTAAACTATTCCAATTTTTTTGATTTTCTTCTTTTATACCTATTTGTCTAAAAATATCTTCTGCAGTATCTGGCATAAACGGTGTTAATAATATTGCTATTTGCCTTAAATTTTCTATTAAATGATATATACATGATGATAGTTTTTCTATATTTTCTTCTTTTGCTAGTGACCAAGGCATCGTTTCGTCAATATACTTGTTTGTTCTAGAAATTAGTGTCCATATTTCTGTTAAAGCATTTGCTATTTCTATGTTTAACATCTTTTCATCTACTGCCTTAATTTGTTTTTTAGTAAATTCTTCTAGTTCATTGTCTACTTCATTTGGTGTTCCATTATATTCAGGCACTATCCCATCGAAATATTTATTAACCATAGATACTGTTCTGTTAAGTAAGTTTCCTAAATCATTGCATAAATCATAATTAAATCTTTCTACAAATTCTTCTGGAGTAAATAAGCCATCCTGAGTATATGGTATTTCTTTAAGTAAAAAGTATCTTGTTGCATCTAATCCATATCTTTCTATTAATGCTTCAGGATATATAACATTACCCTTTGATTTGCTCATTTTTCCATCTTTCATCATAATATGATTATGCACATAAATTTGTTTAGGTAGTGGTAAATCTAATGCCATTAAAAATATTGGCCAATATATAAGATGAAATCTTGCTATATCTTTTCCTATAACATGTAAACTTGCTGGCCAGTATTTTTTAAACATTTCCTTTTCCTCATTTGGATATCCTAATGCTGTTATATAGTTTGTTAAAGCGTCTAACCATACATATACAACATGTTTTGGATCTTTTAATACTTTTACTCCCCAATCAAATGTGGTACGGCTTACGCATAAATCCTCTAATCCAGGTTTTATAAAATTGTTAATCATCTCTGTTTTTCTATATTCCGGTTTTATAAAGTCTGGATGTTCATCATAATATTTAAGCAATCTATCTGCATATTTTTTCATATTAAAGAAATATGCTTCTTCTTTCATAGGTACAACTTCTCTACCACATTCTGGGCATTTTCCATCAACTAATTGTGTTGGTGTATAATATGTTTCACAAGGCATACAATATAGCCCCTCATATTCACCTTTATAAATATCACCTTGTTCCATTAATCTATCAAATATTATTTGAACAGCTTCTTCATGTAAAGGATTTGTTGTTCTCATAAAATAATCATAATCTATATGCATTTTTTTCCATAATACTTTTGCATCTTCTGCTATTTTATCAACATATTCTTGTGGCGTTTTCCCCGCTTCTTCTGCCTTTGTTTGTATCTTTTGACCATGCTCGTCCATTCCTGTAAGCATATAAGCATCATAGCCTTGTAATTTCTTATATCTTTTTATTGCATCTACTACTGTTGTTGTATATGCTGTTCCTAAATGAAATTTCCCACTTGGATAGTATATTGGTGTTGTTACATAAAATGGTTCTTTCATATTATGCATCTCCTTTTTTATTTTTTATACTATTATTGACATTTTAACATAAATATATTATCACAAATTCGCTTTATTGTCTATGAAACATAAAAAATAATCTCACTAAAATGTAAGATTATACTAAAAAAGTAAGTCGCCCTCTCAATGAGTGAGCGACTTATTTTGCTAAAGGAAGGTTACCACTTAATTAGTTGTCCGTGCTGGACATACATCCCTTCGTTAGAAAAGGTGCACCGAACCAATAAGGTTTCGTCTCCAAATTGTAGTGCAAATACAGTATAACTAAAGCACTTTCTTGCACCATCGACAGGTGCAAAATTTAAGCAATCTTCGAGGCTAAGCATAGCCCCAAACTCAGGGTTCAATAGATATCTATTGCAATAGTTCCTAAGCTGTTTTGCTTCCTCTAACCCGATCATTGTTCCTCCTTTAAAAATCTTTACTGCTAGATGCCTTACCAAGGTGAAAAGGAGTTAAACTAATCACCTATTTAAATTATAACATATTTTATATTAAATTTCAATTTTCACAATTTTACCAGTCAAATTCTGGATAACCACTCGTGCCTTGTTTCCATGAAGATATTGTATATCCTGATAAATCATAATCTGCTAAATTTATACTATTTTTATTACTGTTTAATGTCTCTACAAATGTTGGATTTAATGTTTGGTCTGTCATCTGTACTTGACTCATTTGTGTTGAAGGATCTGGCGTTAAATCTGCTATACCAATTGACACATTGTTTAAGTAATAAGTATTTTTTATATTAAATGTATTTCCAGAAGAATATCTAGTAATTCCTACTTTTGTTGTTCCATCCAACGTTCCCTTATTATAACAATTATCTATTTTTATTGTTGCACTGGCTGGTGTCTGCAGAATTCCAGCAACTGTACTATTTGATGTTTGCTTAACATTTCCTTGATTGTAACAATTTACTACATATGCTTTACCACCATTAGCACTTCTAATCATTCCACTAGCATAGGTATCCGCATTAATATATCCTGTATTATAACAGTTTAATAAATAGATATTATCATACCATGCCATATCTACAATTCCAGCTCCTTGTGGATTATATGATGAAGATGAGCTAGTAAGATTTAGGCATTCAACATCTCCAGTATTATAAGAATTAATAATTTTTACATCTTGAATATCTGTATTACTTCCAAATGCTATTCCTAGTATTCCCCCAACTCTATTTCCCTGAGTTATTTTTCCTGTATTATAGCATTTAAGTATAGTTCCTCCTTTTAAATATCCTACTATTCCTCCATTACAAATAGTAGATGAAGCACTAGTTGCCTGTGAAGTTATTTTTCCTGTATTATAACAGTTAGTTATAGTTGCTTGATTTTGAGCTCCACCCATGCCTCCTAGATATGCTGGTGATGCTAATTGTATACTTGTTACATCAGCTGTATTATAACAATCCGATATAGTTGCTGTTCCGTTGTTATGGCCAATTAAACCACCTATATATTTTCCACCGGTTATATTTCCTATATTATATGATTTAGATATTGTAGTTATATTCGCTACAGCATTGTCTCTTCCAAGTATTCCACCTGCATTTTCTCCTCCTATGTTATTTATAATATTTCCTGCATTATAACTATTCTCAATATTTGCTGTACTGCTTGAAAAACCAATTAATCCTCCTGTATTATTTCCTCCACTAATATTTCCCTCATTATAGCTATTATTAAGATTAAGTACCCCATTTACACAACCAACCACTCCGCCAATAGAATAATTAGGTACTGTAGATGTTATATTAGATTTATTATAGCAATTATTAATGTTTACAGTTTTACTTGAATTAGCAATTGCTACTATTCCACCAATATTTGCTTTTTTATTAGTGGTTAAATTCCCAGAAATACCTAGGTTCTGAATTGTACTATTACCTGCATTGACAAATAAACCTATGCTTATATCTGAAATATTATTATAAATATACAAATTTCTTATCTCATGGTCATCACCTAAAAAGGTACCATGAAAAGCATTTGCACTATTCTTTGCTATACATGGAAACCCGTTTCCAGTAGTAAGCTCTGTTTTTAGTGATTCTACTGCTCCATTTCCATTCAAATCCCCAAAGTCTGTTCTATCTGCTTTTGCATAAGAATAATCTTGTTTAAAATCCAAATCATTCATAAGTTCTACATACTTTCCATCAAAAGTGTCACCACTATTACTTTTTATGGAAAAAGTAATTAAATCTTCTATTTTATAGATTTTATATGAGTCCTGCTGTGTTCCACTCCCAATAAGCCATTCTCTGGTTTTTGTTGCATTATTGTATAATTGTAATAAAGTATCATTATCTAAGTTTTGTTCATAACTAGCCTTAATTCTTTCTATTTCTTCATTCTGTCCTTGCAATTTGCTGCTAGCAGATACATAAGCAGTCATAGCAATTATTAAAAAGAAAACCATAGCTACAAGTACAAATAGTGTAACAGAGCCTCTTTCACTTTTCATTTGTTTACTCCTCCTATTCTTTTATTGTGTTGATTTTGAATAGTTTAAATATTTCTACTACAATAATCGGTGTTAATACTAATAATATAATTTCTAGTATATTTCCTGCAGGTAATACAGGTATACTAAATACTTCTCTTAAAACTGGTATAAATAGTATTACAAACATAAATCCTGCAGAAGCTAAAGCCGCCCATAGTAATTTAGTATTATTTAATAATCCACCCTTAAATATTGAATTTTTGTTATCTCTTACATTGAATATGTGTACAAGTTCAGCAAATGATAATACTATAAATGCCATTGTTTGCCCAACTTCTATCTTAGTTTGGTCTAGACTTAATCCTTCGAAAGCTTCCGTTGTTGTAGTAATTCCTATTAAAAATGCAGCTATAGTAACAATACCAATTACAATTCCTTGATATATCATTCTGTATGTCATTCCAACCGTAAATACACCTTTTTTAGGGTCTATTGGTTTCTTTTTCATTATGTCTCTGTTTGCTGGGTCAAATGATAATGCTAATGCAGGTAATGAGTCAGTAACTAGATTTATCCATAATATTTGAATTGGAAGCAGTATTTCAACCATTGTTACATCAGCTATTCCAAATAATTTTGCAATTATAGGTGCTCCAACTGTTGCAACAAATAGTGCAACAATTTCTCCAACATTGGTTGATAGTAGATAAAGAATTACCTTTATAATATTGTCATATATACGTCTACCTTCTTCTACTGCTGAAACTATTGTAGTAAAATTATCATCTGTTAAAATAACGTCTGCAGCTTCTTTCGAAACATCAGTACCAACAATTCCCATTGCACAGCCAATATCTGACGTTTTTAATGCAGGGCTATCATTTACGCCATCGCCTGTCATTGCAACTACAGCATCATTTTTTTGCCAAGCCTTTACAATACGAACTTTATGTTCTGGAGAAACCCTTGCATATACAGAATAGTTCTTAACATTTTTTTCTAAGTCTTCGTCTGACATTTTTTCTAGCATCTCACCTGTAATTGCTTCGTCTTCGTTTTCAAGTATTCCTAAGCTTTTAGCTATAGCTGCTGCAGTAATTTTGTGGTCTCCAGTAATCATTACAGTTTTTATTCCAGCTTCTTTACATCTTTTAATAGCATCTTTTACTTCTTCTCTTGGTGGATCTATCATTCCTACCATGCCTATAAATATTAGGCCATTTTCTATTGTTTTCATCTCTGAATCTGTTGGAATATGGTCAATTTCTTTATAGCCCATAGCCAATACTCTTAAAGCATCTTTTGCCATATCTCTATTTCGGTTATATACTACTTCTTTATAATTGTCAAGGTCTGTTTTTATTTCTCCATTTTCTATATAGCTATTACATATATCTAATAGTTCATCTACTCCACCTTTTGTAAATACTATATATTTTCCATCTACCTTGTTTACTGTTGTCATCAATTTTCTTTCTGAGTCAAATGGTATTTCTTGCATTCTTGGCATATTATCATATACACTTGGATCAAAATCCAAATTAAATCCCATATCTACTAAAGCTGTTTCTGTAGGGTCTCCTACTAGTCCGTTGTCTGGAGTAATTTTTGTGTCATTACATAACATACTTGCAAAAACTAGCTTTCTCATTTCTTCGTCTTCAACTTTTATGTCTTCTAGTTTTAAGAGCTTTCTATTCCAAAAGACTCTTTTTACTGTCATTTTATTTTGAGTTAAAGTTCCTGTTTTATCTGAACATATTACGGTACTACTTCCTAAAGTTTCTACTGCTGGTAATTTTTTTACAATTGCATTTTTCTTAACCATTTTTTGTACACCTATTGCTAACACTATTGTTGTTACAGCAACTAATCCCTCAGGTACTACTGCAACAGCAAGTGAAACAGCAACCATAAACATCGAAAGCAAATCTTTACCTTGAATTATTCCTATTAAAAATATAAATGCACATATTGCAAGTGACACTATTCCTAAAGTCTTTCCTAATTTATTTAGTTTCATTTGAAGTGGAGTTATTTGTTTTTCAGCCTTATCTAGCATTTGAGCAATTTTACCTACTTCAGTATTCATGCCAGTTTCAACTGCTATTCCTTTTCCTCTACCATAAGTAATAAGGCTAGAAGAAAATAACATGTTTTTTCTATCTCCTATACCTGTTTCAATATCTTCTATCTCTACAGAGTCTTTTTCTACTGGAACAGATTCTCCAGTTAATGAAGATTCTTGTGATTTTAAATTAACTGCTTCTATTATTCTTAAGTCAGCTGGTATATAATCTCCAGTTTCAAGTACTACTATATCTCCTGGAACTAATTCACTTGAAGGAACTACTACCATGCTGCCATTACGAATAACTTTTGCTGTATAACTACTTAATTTTTTTAATGCCTCTAAAGACTTTTCTGCTTTAATTTCTTGTGCAACACCTATAATAGCATTAACAAATACAACTATCATAATAATTATTGTGTCTGTAAAGCCTTCATCTCTCATAACTCCAACAATACCAGATATTATTGCAGCAACAATAAGCACAATTATCATAAAATCTTTAAATTGTGCTATAAATCTTTGTAATATTGATGTTTTCTTTGTTTCTTGAATTTCATTTAGACCAAATTTTTCTTGTCTTTGCTTTACCTGTTCAACTGTTAATCCTTGATTTAAATCAGTTTCTAATTCTTGTACAGTTTCATCAACCGTTTTTTGAAACCATTCTTTCATATTTGTTTCACTCCCAAAATCAAAAATAGACTTTTAAAAGAAATAGCAAATGTATTTCTTCTAAAAGTCTCGCTTACTTTTTATATAAAAGCTTATTAACCAGATGCAAAGTGCACCGCGACTGTTGATTAATAATTTAACCGCTACTCCCTTTTGTTTTATTGGTAGCCCGTACGGGAATCGAACCCATGATTCCACCTTGAGAGGGTGGCGTCTTAACCGCTTGACCAACGGGCCTTAAACTTTTTTAATTTTAACATAAACACTACTGTACTGTCAAGATTTTGTTTAAAATCTCATCTAATCTTTTATGTTGTTTTGTCAAATATAAATAACCAATTAATGCTTCAAATGCTGTTGCATACATGTACTCTTGAATATTTGAATTTTTAGGTAAGTGATGATTTTCTGTATTTCTTCCTCTTCGTACAATATCTTTTTCTTCATCTGTTAAGTCATCATATATTCTATTTAAAATCTCTGCTTGTGCATGTGCTTTTACATATTTTATTGCTTCTATATGGAGCTTATGTGGTTTTAGGTTTGTAGTGTTTACTAAATGTGTACGTATAAATAATTCATATACGCAGTCACCTACATATGCCCATGTAAGAGGTGACATTACATTCACCTCTTCTGGGGATTTTTCTATATTTATTAATTCTTCCATAAAATATCCTTCCATTATTTTAAAATTTTTAATGCTTCTTCTATATCTATAGTCTGTTGTTCTCCTGTTTTCATGTTTTTTAATGATATTTTATTATTTTCTACTTCATCGTCTCCAATTATGATTGCGTATTCTACTTTTATGTTATCAGCATATTTGAATTTTTTCCCTAATTTTTGGTCTTCAAAGTTTACTTGCACTTTTATTCCATTTTCTCTTAAAGTAGATGCAACTTTAGCACAATAGCCATAATTTTCTGTCATAGATATAACTATAACTTTTGAAATAGATTCATTGTCTGCTGAAATAATATTATTGTCCATTAATTGGAAAAATAATCTTGATAATCCTATAGATATTCCTACACCCGGCATTTTTCTATCAGTATAATATTCTGTTAAATTATCATATCTTCCACCTGAACATACGCTTCCCATATTTCTGTATTTATTTAAAAATGTTTCATACACAGTTCCTGTGTAATAGTCTAGTCCCCTTGCTATTGTTAAATCTAGTTTTACATTGTGTTCTGGAACTCCAAAGTCACCTATATAGTTTAATACTTGTTTTAATTCATTTAATCCTTCTTGGAATATTTCATCTTTTATACCAAGATTTTCTAACTCTGTAATCTTTTCTTGATTACTTCCATCAATTGATAAAAATTTCATAATCATTTCTAAATTATTACTATCAACTTTTTCTGATAATTCTGCTTCGACCTTATCTTTACCTATTTTATCAATTTTATCTATTACTCTTAATATGTCTTGTGATTTTTCTGTTAAATCAAGACTTTTGAAAAATCCATTCAAGATTTTTCTATTATTTATGCATATTGTAAAATCGTCAAATCCTAGTTTATTAAATGTATTGTATATTATAGATGGTATTTCAGCATCATTAATTATTGATAGTTTGCCATCGCCAATAATGTCTATATCACATTGATAAAATTCTCTATATCTTCCTCTTTGTGATTTTTCACCTCTATATACTTTTCCTATTTGATATCTCCTAAATGGAAAACTTAGCTTATCATAATACTCTGTTACATATTTTGCAAGTGGTACAGTTAAATCAAATCTTAATGCTAAGTCATTTTCACCTTTTGTGAATCTATATATTTGTTTTTCTGTTTCTCCTCCTGCCTTTGCAAGTAATACTTTTGCATCTTCTATTATTGGTGTATTTAGTGGTAAAAATCCACTTTCTTCATAAGAATCTCTAATTGTATCTTTTATTTTATTAAATAAAATTTGTTCGTTTGGTAATAATTCCATAAATCCTGGTAGTGTTTTTGGTTTAACTTTATTTGATTCATTCATAATAATCTCTCCTATCTTTTTTCCAACGTTATCTTTCCAATTGTTCCGCTTCTAAACTCATCTAATATAATTCGTGCAGTTTTTTCTTCATCAATATTGCCTCCAGAAACTATTGCTCCCCTTTTTCTACCTATAAGTAACATTATATCATATATATTTATATTTTGTGGCTCATCTCTATTTAAAATGTCTTCTATTTCTTTTTGTTCTAGCTTATATCTTTCACATAACTTTTCTCTATAGTTTTCTAATAAAAATTTGACAAGATAATAAGCTATATCTATTGTTTCTAATACATTATCCTTTATAGTTCCCGTAAATGCCAAGTTTAATGCAACTTCATCACTTTCAAATTTAGGCCATAGAACTCCTGGCGTATCTAACAATTCTATATTTTCATTTATACGTATCCATTGATTTTTCTGTGTTACTCCTGGTCTATTTGCAACTTGTAATGATGATTTTTTAGCTATCCTATTTATAAATGATGATTTCCCAACATTAGGAATCCCCAGAACCATTACTCTTATTTTTCTTCCTACTCTACCTTTTTCTGCTTGCTTTACTAGTTCTTCTTTCATCATATTTTCAATTTCATGAGTTACTTCATTTATTCCTCTCCCATTGTTTGCATCTGTTAATATTGCTGTAATTCCTTTTTGCTTAAAATATTCTATCCAAAGTTTGTTTTGTGTTTCGTCCGATAGGTCACATTTATTTAATACTACTATTTTCTTTTTTCCTTTTGTTATTTCTGCTATATCAGGATTTTGACTAGAAATTGGGATTCTACTATCTAGTAACTCTACTACAACATCTATTAATTTTAAACTATTAACTATTTGTCTTTTTGTTTTTGCCATATGACCTGGATACCAGTTAATGTTTGTTTTATTTTCACTCATCTGTATCACTTCCTTACTCTTTATCTTTTAATATCTTCTATCTTTTTTGTTTTATATCCTTTTTCTATTATATCAGTAAATTCTCTTGGAATTTTGCGCTTTGCCTTTTTTATTAATATTGGGCTTACTCCATACATAACTTCACTTCTTTAATTACTAATCCATTAAATATTTTAACATAAAAGCAAGCAGTTTTCAATAATAAACTGCTTGCCCTTACTTTTCTATAATGTTCTATAATTATTCTTATCTGCTCTTTCATCAAGTTGTCTATCATATTGTTCATTTTTATAGAACCAGTCCGTTTTTTTATCAACTGGATGAGCCTTTCTATTTTTATCTAATAATAAGTCTAACAATACAGCAATTGGAAGAGCAATTCCTATTATAGATACAAATGCATTTAAAGCATTCTCTAGTCCTAGACCTCCTGAAATTATTGATGTTAGATTATTAATTAAAAACGTTCCAAAATATAATCCATAAGAGATAAGATATATAAGTGCTCCTATCATTTTTCTTTTTACTATAAATATTAAACATAATAATACAACAAATAGTAATATTACTTCTGTATTCATATCAAATGGTGTGACTCCTGCAAAATCAATACCAAGTTGTGCTGTTAATGCAACAATCATTCTAAATACCCAAAACATTGCTACAAACATTGCTAACAATATTGTTGAAAAATTTTTCATTTTCTTTCCCTCCGTATGTTAAAAAAGGCTACTTATACTTAGTAGCCTTAACTTTTAATCTTCATCTACAAAATTAAATTCATCTTTAAACTTATCTTTAAAAATTTCAAATACAGCATTTAGTGTTGCATCATCATCAACACTTACATATGATTCTTCTTCAGATTCCTCATCTGTGTCTTCTACTTTTAGAATAACAACTTCGCCGTCATCTTCTTCTCCCTCTTCAGAAATTGGAAGTAAAACAACATATTCTTCTCCATCATATTCTATTAGGTCTAAGAACTCAAAATTAACTTCATTTCCATCCTCATCATTTAATACTATTACATTGTCCATCTCTTCGTTTAAATTATTTAAATCTTCGTCCATAAATTTTCTCCTTTCGTTAATTATTATATATTTGAATATTAAAAACATAATACACTATAATTATTTATTTTGCAATGAATTTTTTAATTTATTTATATATGTCTCTAAAATATATACAGCAGATATAGTATCTACTATATCTCGCTTTTTATTCTTGTTTACATCAAGAAAGTTCATTGTTTTATGTGCCGCAACTGTAGTTAGTCTTTCGTCAATGGTTTCTATTTTTATTCCATTATATTTGCATCTTAATTTGTGAATGAATTTTTCTGTTTTTATTGCTCTTTCTGTTTTTGTTCCATTCATGTTTAATGGCATCCCAACTACAATTGTCTCAACATCATATTTGCTAAATATTTCATCTAATCTTTTTAAAATTATTTTGTCTGAGTTATTGCAATATATGGTTTCAAGCCCCTGAGCTGTCATATTTAAAGCGTCTGTTATTGCAACACCACATCTTGCGTCTCCATAATCTAAACCTATAATTCTCATACTAATCTTCTTCATCTAATCCTATATAATTTTTTACCATCTTTTCTAGCAATTCATCTCTTTCTATTTGTCTAATTTTATTTCTTGCATCATTGTGGCTTGTTATATAAGTTGGATCACCAGATAAGATATAACCTACAATTTGATTAATAGGGTTATAGCC
The DNA here is from genome assembly GCA_017533795.1 of Clostridia bacterium. Classification (GTDB taxonomy): domain Bacteria; phylum Bacillota; class Clostridia; order TANB77; family CAG-508; genus CAG-269. The sequence continues at coordinate 79,562 of JAFWIH010000020.1, forward strand.
TTTTTCCACTAATGCTTGATGTACTTCTTTTAAAATTTCTCTTGCCTTAGCACTCTTTTCTCTTTCAAATTCAAAACTCATTGTTTTATCAAAATCCATATTTATGCCTCCTTAAATACTATTTATGTCACTTTCATCTGCATCTGCATTATCTAAATATTGTTCAAGTTTTTTTAGTACCTCTTCTAGGGCTGTTCCTTTGTAATATGATGATATTACAAAGTTTAATCTAGGAATAGCAATTTGTTTTTCCTCGTGTAATTCTTCAATTACAGATTCATCATATAATGAAATTTCTAAATTTTCTATTCTTTCTTTTATATCATTTAAAAACTTTGCAACACTTTCTACTTCTACACCAGAAAATGCTATTGCAAATTTTGGTCCCATATATCTGACAAAAATATAATTGTCTGCCAAATTTTCTTTAACATAGCTACTTACTTCTGTAACTACTCTATTTCCTAATTCTCTAGAATATTTTTTGTTAATCTCTTCTAAGTTTGTAATTTTAAACATACAGATTGTTGATGTTGTAAATTGGTCAATTACTTTTTTTCCTTCTCCATACAAATATTCTTCTGAATATAAACCAGTAAATAAATCTTTTCTAACAATAGTCTCTAATGTTTTTTGATGAACTACAGTTTTTAATACAGAAACTATATTGTCTTTTACAACTTCAAGAATTGCAGTATCAACATTATCAAAATCATGTGGTATTCCACTTTCTATTATCCAATATCCAATATAAACATTATCTATGTTTAGAGGGAAAAATATAGCAGATTTAGCCCTTCCAAACTCCATTTTTTGATAGTCAAGTCTTTCGTTTTCATTATTTACAGTAACGTATTTTGGAGTAGCACTTGCAATACTGTCTTGGAATATTGGCACTTCTTGTAATCTTTTTAATGCATCCCAGTGTTTTGAATCTACATTAGAAGCTTTAACTACATAGTCTGTTCCATCAAAGACAACTATAGTTGAATATTTTATTTCATATTTTTCTATTAAAATCTCATTGATTTTCTTTATTTTATCATCTACATTTGAGTACTCACCAATGGTATTCATAAAATCTTGAAGTACATTTAAACTAGTAATTTTTTGATTAATATTTTTAAATGTTTGTATCTTCCTGTGTATTGACATATTATAAACTACCAATATAACTACTGCAAAAACTAATATTATTATTGTAACTGCTGCTACTACCAATATTATCCCTCCAATTTAAATTAATAATTACGCTTCATTTGGTCCAGTGTATTATTCATACTACTAGAAAAATTTGTTCCTCCAGGATTTCCTAAAGCAGGTGGTCTATAGTTTCCCTTTCCTGAAGCAGATGGATATATCATATTTCCAAGTTGTCTTAAATTTTGTAAAAAGATTTTAGAGTATCCTTTTAAAGATATCTCACAATTTATTAAGCCTTGTAAATATTTTGTATATGTTTCTTCTTCAAATGGAATTGTTATATATTTTGCTGTAGCCTTATCAAATAAACCTGTTTGATATGTCATTGCAGGATCATTATAATATGCCATGCCTCCAATGATTTCTTTTTCTGTAATTCCTCTTATCTTAACATACTTATTTATTACAACTCTTATTTTTTGTTCATCAAGAATATTTAATGCAACTAAATCTTTTAAAAATGCTGTTAACGGTTGAATTGTTAATACATCCATTGTTTGTACTAAATATATTTCTTGAGCTGCAGAAAAATATCCTTTTGGTGTCCAGAAATCGCAATCTATTAATACAACCGTATGACTTTTTGCAAGAGTTTCTAATATAGTTTGAACATTTTCTATTCCAGTATCTTCATTTGGTAACGAAGTATACACTGCCAAGTTACTATTTACTCTTATACCACTTGCAATTCCATTGGCTAAATTAGATATACTGGACATTGCTGTTCTTCTTAAGTCTTCTTCATTTTTTGTATAAATGTAATATGAATTTCTATTTTTTGTTGTATCTAATATAGCAACATTTATTCCTGTTGAAGATAATAATTCTGCTAAATTGTTTACAATAAAGGATGTTCCATTTTTGCTAGTACCAACAAAAGCAGCTATTTTTTTATTTCCAAGTAATGCATCACTTATATCTACATGAACATCTCCTGAATAACTATAGTTATTATTGATAGATTCTTGAGTATGTGTATTCTCTTGTATAGGAGCAATTGGTTGTGGTGCTATTGGAATAATTTCTTCTATATCTTCCTCATCTTCAAAGTCATCTTCTATATCTAATTCTTCTGGTTCATCATATTTTGGCAATTCAATATTTTGTTCTCTATAATCAAATTCTTCTTCATTATTTTGATCATCTAATATTCCTGGTAAAGTAGTTTGACTATAATCATCTATATTTGGTAAAGATATTGTATCTTCTTCTATTTCTTCAGGCTCGATAGGTTTCTTTCTTGGTCTTCCTCTACCTCTTTTAGGCTTTGTTTCTGTTCCATCTTCTACTATAGGATTTTTTCTAGGTCTGCCCCTTCCTCTTTTTGGTTGCTCTGGTTCTTCCATTAATTCTGGAATTGTTTCTGACATAGGCTCCGACATTGGAAGTTGTACAGGTTCTATGTCTTCAAAAGAAATTTCGTCTGCACTTGTTTCTTCTAAAGTTTCTTCTACAGGCTCTTTAGGTTTTTCTATTTTTGGTCTTGTAACTCTAGTTAATTTTTTTACATTTTCAGCAGATTTCATAGAAGTTGGTATAACTATTGGTTCTTCTATTGTTTTATTACGTTTTGGATTTACTAATAGTTTTTGACTTAAACCATCATCTTTTTTCTTAGTTTGTCTTAAATTGTCAGAAACAGCTTTATTAAAAGCCATTACTTGTTGATATTTTGGTGATTTTTCTTCTAGTACTGCTCTTACACCTAGAGGTAAAAATTTGCTAATAACTTTTAATTGATTGTCATTATACTGTGCTGCTATATTGTTATAACTTTCTATATATCTTGATTCATTTTTTCCCAATCTTTTGAAATGAGCTAAGATGTTTTGAATTTCTACCTCGCTAACATCATTTTCATTTTCTGCTTTATAACTTACATTTTCTGAATCAATTTGATAATATGTTTTTGCTTCCTTTTTTAGTCTAGGTTTATTTATTAATCTGCATACTTCATCAATACTTCTATCGTTACCTATTATTGCATTATAAACACCTATTCCAAATAATTTAACTAATATTTCTTCTGATTTTTTTCTTCTTTCTGTACAAATTAGTATTATAGGAATATCTGATCCTTGTGAACTTGATGCTTCATCACTTATACTATCTAGTCTTTCAAAAATAAACTTATCCATTTGTTCATAGCTTGAGTTTGTAAATTGTTCTAAGTCCTCACTTATAACTATTCTATCATAGCTTTTATCCTTTTGTATTTCTTTTAATATTGCATTAAAATAATAGACGTTTTTGTAAGAAATAATCTCTTTATATTTTTTTTGATATTTCTTAACTATTGCTTCTGAAATTTCCTCATTATTAACAGCAAATAAAACTTTCATTTGTTACCCCCTTCCAAATTTTACAACAATTGCAAATGCAAGTGGTAAGATTTGGCATATTACTAATACTGTTATACAACTAACCATCATAACTAGTCCCTTTTCATTGTTTTCTAGATGTCTAGTTCCTATAACATATTGATATATAGCACTTATTGTTATACCTAAAAATCCGAATGGAATACTATATATTCTTACAAGATTTAATACATATGCTGTAAATCCATACGCATCTGATCCATATTTTTCTTTATAATCTTCCAAAGAACTTTTAGCACTATCCTTTATTTCTAGTAATTTACTTTCTGTACTTTTATCAATTACTTCTGATGTTGCAGCATGAACAAAGCTTGTACATAAAAATAATAAAATTAATACTACTGATATAATTAGAAATATTTTAATAACTTTTTTCACTTACTTTAAGCTCCTTTCATCTTCTATCATTCTGTTTAAAAACTCCAACTTTTTACCCTTATATAATACAATAATATTAAAAAAATGGCAAGTATTTTTTAATAAATTAAGCAATAAAATAACTTAAATAAATAATGTTATTTTATTGCTTAAATTTTTCCATATAAATATTGCATATACTTGTAAACAGCACTTGCCCAATTTTTGTCTGTCGCATATTTTTTATTTATACTTGAAATACTGCTTCCACTATAATACTTTCCACTTGCATAACTACCATCATAAATTTTTGTTCCAGAAGGATTTATGTAGTACTTTACAAATACTCTTGCTATTAAATCTATACATTCTGAGTAGTCTGTAAAGCTATATGCTCCATTATAAGGATTTGAGTCATACGCTCCATATCCAAATAAATTATGTTTATTTTGTGCAATTTTTGAAGTTCCCCATGCACTTTCATGTATACCAACAGCTGCAACAAACATTCCATTTATATTATATTGTTGTTCAATCAAATAAAAATATTCACTATTGCTTTCAAATATTTTATTTTTATCTTTATCATCAGTTAATGCTTTTTGAAATTGTTCTAAAGAAAAACCACTTGGTTTATTTAAAGCCATTTCAAAATTCAATCCAGCTGCTGATGCTTTCTGTGCATATTTACTTTCAATTGTTTTTTTATCTGCTGTTCCAACATCTATAATCTTGTTAATTGACGATTTTACAACTGTAGCACTTATCTGTTCTTCATTTATTGTGTTGCCTTGTTCATCATATTTTCTTTTAATTATTATTTCCTGAGTTCCATTTCTGCCTTCTTGTGTAACCTGTGATGTTCCTTTTAACATTTCATTGTTATTTCTGTATTTCGTTATATATTCTAATTCTACAATTTCTTTTACAATTTCTTCTCTCGTATTTGCATTTACTTTTGTATTATCAGATATTATTTTTTCCAAGTCTACTCCCTGACTGTTACTTATTTTTACATTATCTTGAATACTTGTAGCATATGAAATTGGTTTGTTTGTAGTAAAATAATACATAACTAAAGCACTTGTCCAAATAATAATTATAGACATTAGAATAACAGTAGTTTTTTTGTTATCTTTTGAATTCATTTTACCACCTAAAATTATTTTAATATTAGTAGTATATTTTGTCAATTGTAATTTTTTCTAATTCTGTACACTTTGAGTAACCATTGGTGTTTTATCTGTTATTCTGTCAAATGTATATCCATTTTGTTTTGCAAAATCTATTATCCCTGGTAATGCATCTACCGTTTTTTGATTTCCACTAAAATCGTGCATTAGAACTACATTTGACCTAGTATTTTTTAATCCTGAAGTTACATTATTATATACTCCTTCAGAAGTCTTGACACCGCCAGAGTCACCTGATGCAACATTCCAATCGAAATATCTATAGCCTTTTTTTAACGTTTCTCTAACTAACGTAGACATAACTCCTTCTGAATATTTTCTACTTACTGTGTTTGAACTACCTCCAGGGAATCTTATTGTTCTAGTCTCTACTCCTGTAGTCTTTTTTATTTTTTCTTTCATATAGTCAAGCCCATTTAAATATGATTCTGCTGAAGAATACACAACAGCATAGTCGTGTGAACCACCATGTATTGCAATTGAATGTCCTTCTTCTACTATTCTTTTAATTAAGTGCTCTGTGTTTTGTCCATAGTCTAATACGAAAAATGTTGCTTTAACGCCTTTTTCTTTTAATATATCAAGTATTTGTGGCGTTATATTGCTGCTTGGTCCATCATCAAATGTTAAATATACAACTCCAGGCGTTCCTACGTTCATATTTGCTTTACCAATATTACCTACCATAATTTCTCTTGTTGCCACTGTTTCATTTCCATTATTATCTTTTACGCTATATTTTACAGAGTACGTTCCTTCTTGTTTTGTATTTACATTGCCTCCAATTTCTATTCTATCAGTTAAGTCACCATCTTTTTCGTCTTGTGCCTTAGCTCCCTGTTCTTTATATTCTTCTCCAACATTTAAAATAATAGTCCCATCACCTATAAGTTCTATTGTTGGCTTTACACCATCTATAAAATATACTTTTCTTGTTTTTTCCTGTGTATTGCCTGCTGAATCAACAACTTTATATATTATATCTGTTTCACCATCATTTATAACTTTTGGCATTATTGTTACATTTTTTGTTATATCTCCATCATAGTTGTCTATTGCCTTATATCCAGGTTCCTCATATTCTTTATTATATGATATTTTAATTTCTTCATTTCCTTGTAAGATTATTTCTGGAGACATATCATCTATTACTACAACCTTTCTTGTATATACATATGTTCCAAATATATATGGAATTTTGTATTTAATTTGGTATTCTCCAAGTTCACTTGTATTTATATTCGCAGAAAGTACAACTTTGTTAGTTATGTCCTTTCCATAATATTTTACGGTTATTCCACTATCTATAAATTCACTTTTATATGATACTTTTTCTACCTTGTCTCCTATTAATTTTACTGATGGTTTTTTTAGTAATATTAAAAACATTATAATTAAGACTATAACAATAATTGCGCCTATTACTTTGTTTTTGTTTATATGATCACCTTTATAAATTATAACTGGTGTTAGGTCTTTTTTTTCTATACTTTCACTTGACATTTTTGTTTTGCCTCTTTTCAAACAATTATACATAATTAGTATACTACGGAAGTTAACATTTTTCAACACTTTTCAGCAAAAAATATAGGCAGAATTGTTCTGCCTGTTCTAAGTAATATCAGATTTTAGATGATACTACTCCTATATATTATTTTTCCAAAAATAGGTGCTATTATTCTTTAATTGATATTTTAGTATTTCATATTCTCTATTTTTCTTGCATATGTTCTATAATTTGGCATATATTTTTCTAGTAATTCATAGAATTTTCTACAATGTGTTTTATATTTTAGATGACAAAATTCATGTAAAATAATATATTCTATAACATTTCTATCATACTTTACGATCTCAGGATTAATAGTTATTTTTTTATCATCTGAACAATTTGCTAAAATTCCATGCATCTTTTTTATTTCATAATCTTCTGGTGCAAATCCAAGCATTAGTCTTGTTTTTTCCATTACTCTTTCTACTTCATCTTTTGCAATTGATTCATACATTTTATCTAATGCTACATTTAGTATTTTTAAATTACCTATTTTTTTATATTTGTTTGGTAAATATACTTGTATGTCTCTGCCTGATAAATTTAACTCAGATATTTTTAAGTTTTTATGAAAAATACGCAATCTAAAATTCTTCCCGAAAATTTTAACAGGGTCCTTTTCTATAGCATATTCCTTTGTTTGAAATGTATTTAAACTTATTGTTTTTATTCCTAATTTATTCATTTTTTATTCCCCCTTAACAAATTTTCGTTTTGCGAATTACTGTTCGTTTTGTTAAATGCATTTTATACCTTTAAAAATTTTTTGTCAATACTTTTTATAAAATTTTTCAAAAAAATGTTCGTCTTTTTTTAAAAAGAAAAAGCAATCAATTGTAGCAGAAGAATTTGACTTGTTTTTTCAAAATTCTTCGTCAAAATTGATCACTTTTTATCTTATAATATCTGTCCCCAATGACAGATTATTTCTTTAAGCCTTTTCTGCCAAGAAAAGTAGCTATGTCTCCTAGCTCATTTTCTATGTTTAATAATCTATTGTATTTTGCAACTCTATCTGTTCTACATGGTGCTCCAGTTTTTATTTGCCCTGCATTTGTTGCTACTGCAACGTCTGCTATTGTTGTGTCTTCTGTTTCACCGCTTCTATGTGATACTATTGCTGTATAGCCATTCTTTTTTGCAAGTTCTATTGCATCTAGTGTTTCTGTTAATGTTCCTATTTGGTTTAGCTTTATTAAGATACTATTTGCTACCCCATTATCTAACCCTTTTTGTAGTCTTTTTATATTTGTAACAAATAAGTCATCTCCAACTAGTTGTATTTTGTTTCCAAGTCTTTCTGTTAGCTTTTTCCATCCTTCCCAGTCTTCTTCATCTAGGCCATCTTCTACTGAAATAATAGGATATTTTTCTACCAAGCTTGCAACAAATTCTACCATTTCGTCTACTGTTTTTAATTCATCTGTTTTCCAGAAGTAGTAGCATCCTTCTTTACCTATTTTCTTTGCTTCACCATACATTTCTGCACTTGCAATATCTAATGCTAATAAAATATCTTCTCCAGGTTTGTATCCAGCTTTTTCTATTGCTTCTACTATAAGTTCTAGTGCTTCTTCGTCACTTGATAAATTTGGAGCAAATCCTCCTTCATCTCCTACACCTGTTGATAATCCTTTTTCTTTCAAGACTTTCTTTAATGTATGATATATTTCTACACTCATTTGCATACATTCTGTAAAGCTTTTTGCTCCTACAGGCATTATCATAAATTCTTGAATATTTACTGTATTATCTGCATGTTTTCCTCCATTTAGTATGTTCATCATTGGAACAGGTAATGTTTTTGCATTTGTTCCACCAATATAATTGTATAATTCTTGTCCAAGTGAGTTTGCTGCAGCTTTTGCAACTGCAAGTGATACACCAAGTGTTGCATTTGCACCTAGCTTTCCTTTATTTTCTGTACCGTCAATTTCAATTAGTTTTTTATCAATTGCTACTTGGTCATATGCATTCATTCCAATTACTTCATCAGCTATAATTGTATTAACATTGTTAACTGCTTTTAATACTCCTGTTCCAAAATATCTACTCTTGTCTCCATCTCTTAATTCAACTGCTTCAAAGCTACCTGTAGAAGCACCTGATGGTACTAAAGCAACTCCCTCAAATCCACCTTCTAGCACAACTTTTACTTGTACAGTTGGATTACCTCTAGAGTCTAAAACCTCTAGTGCTTTTACATCTTCAATCTCTAAATATTCTTTCATTTTATTCTCCTCCTAAAATTTTAAAATCTGGTTTTTGTTTGTTTTATTGTTTCTACTTGCAACATATTCTGCATTTTCTGTACTGTCATGTTCACTATTTTGATAGTCTACCATATTCTTTACATCTTTAATATAAATTCCTGCATCATAATATTCTTTTTTTCCTTCTCCATTTAGTTCTTTATCTATAAGATATTTTTTTAGCACTTCTTTTTCTTCCTTATTTGCATAGTCTATTGACAAGCCTAAGTATTTGTATCTCCATATTATATGTCTTTCATAGCTTGTTAAGCCATCATTATTTAAATCTTCATATCCGTATTCTATAGCAAATTTTGTTCCTTTTATTAGTATTGTAATATTGCTCCAAAGCTCTTGCCCTGTATTTGCAAATTCTTGTCTTAGTTCTTTTATGGAATCATATAGTATTTCTACAAGCTTTCCATATTGGTCTTCATCTATATTAAATTTTGAAGGTATTTCGTATACATTTACAGGATTTTTCTTTAATATACTCTTAGGTACATAGTAAAAGAATAATTCACCTGTTGTTTTTTTATTTGGCTTGTCTATTATTGATGCATATAAGTATAAGTTTTCCCATTTTTCTGGTATCATATAAAATAGTTTCTTTTGAATATCTTCATATTTATCCTTTATCCTTTTTGTGTTTCGTAACATACATATACCCCTCTTTATTGACTATCAAATTCTATTAGACTTTTTCCTGTCATTTCTTTTGGTTTTTTTATTTCTAAAATTTTTAAAATAGTTGGTGCTATATCTGCAAGTTTCCCAGATTTTAGTTTTATATCTTTTCTTTCTGTTACCGCAATTAGCGGAACAGGGTTAATAGTATGTGCCGTATGCGGTTCACCAGTAGTATAGTCTATCATTTGTTCACAATTTCCATAATTAGAAGTAATTAATACTGTTCCTTCCTTATTATTTACTTCTTTAATAATTTTGCCTACACATTTGTCTATATTTTCTATAGCTTTTATTGTTGTATTTAAACTACCAGTATGTCCTGCTATATCTGCACTTGTATAATTTACAATTATTAAGTTGTATTTATCAGATTTAATTGCTTCAATTGTTTTATTAGTAAGATCGTTTGTACTATTTTCTGATTTTGAATCATATGTTCCAGATTGTTCTGTAATACATATGCTTGTTAAATTATTTTTATTTAGTACATCTGTTAAAGTGTTTTTTAAATTGTCGTTCTTAAATGCAATATGAACATTAGGTATAGTATCATCGTAATCTGTAAAACATACAAAATACAACTCTAGTTTTTTGGTCTTGAATTTATCAAATTCAGAATCTACTAAGGCTCTTGTTAATTGTTTTGCTCTATCTTGCCTGTAATTAAAAAATATTACAGAATCATTATTATCTATTTTAGCAATTGGTCCTTCAGAGTTGTTTATTACTATAGGCTCTACAAATTCATCAAATTCTTCTTTTTGATAGCTCTGTTCTATTGCCATTATAGGTTTTTTTGCTGTTTTCCCTTTTCCATATACTAAAGCGTCATATGTTTTTTTGGTGTTTTCCCACCTATTGTCTCTGTCCATGCTATAGTATCTTCCAGATATACTTGCAATTTTTCCAATTCCTTTTTCTTTTATTTTTTCTCTTAAATCAGATAAGTATCCTTCTGCAGACGCAGGAGGTGTGTCTCTTCCATCTAGAAAGCAATGAATATATACCTTTTCAAAATCTCTCCTTTTTGCCATCTCTAATAAAGCATATAAATGTCTTATATGACTATGAACTCCTCCGTCAGATAGTAGTCCCATTATATGCAATTTTGAATTATGCTTTTTACAGTTATCTATTGCAGCTATAAACTCTGGATTTGTAAAAAAGTCACCATTTTCAATTGATTTTGTTATTGTGGTTAGATTTTGGTTTAAAACTCTTCCTGTACAAATGTTAAGTTTTCCTACTTCTGAATCATTCATTTGTCCTTCTGGAAGTCCAACATCTTGTCCACTAGTTGTTATTTTTGTTGTTGGATACTTTTTCATTAGTTTATCAATGTTAGATGTTTTTGCAAGTTTAACTGCATTTCCATCTTTATTGCTATTCTCACCAAATCCATCTAATATCATTAGCATTGTTAGTTTATTATTCATTTAAGTTCAACCTTCCTTGTTTATTAATTATTCATCATAATTAACAATTTTTGCGAATTCATCTGCTTTAAGACTTGCTCCTCCTACTAATCCTCCATCTATATCTGATGTTTCAAATAATTCTTTAGCATTTGAGCTGTTAACGCTTCCTCCATAAAGTATAATTATTTCATCTGCAATTTTATCTCCATATAGCTTTCTAACTTCTTCACGTATTGCTTTTATACTATTATTAGCATCTTCACTAGTTGCTGTTTTTCCTGTACCTATTGCCCAAATTGGCTCATATGCTATTGTAATTGTTTCCATCTCTTCTGGCTTTAATCCTTCTAAGGCAAGTCTTGTTTGGGTTGTTATAACATCTACTGCTTTTCCTTCTTCTCTTTGTTCTAGCGTTTCTCCTACACATATTATAGGTTTTAAATTATATTTTAATGCAGCTTTTACTTTTTTATTAACAGTTTCATCTGTTTCTGCAAAATATTGTCTTCTTTCTGAATGTCCTATAATTACATATTCAACATTTATTGATTGTAACATTTTTCCTGACACTTCTCCAGTATATGCACCACTTTCTTCAAAATGCATATTTTGTGCTCCAACTTTTATGTTAGTTCCTTGTACCGATAGCAAACTGTAAAATAAATCTGTAAATGGTACACAGATTATAACATCATTTTTTGTGTTTTTAACTTTTGGAGCTAATCCTTCTATAAGAGCTATTGCTTCATTTGGAAGCATATTCATTTTCCAATTTCCAGCTATTACTTTTCTTCTCATTTAAATCACCTTTACTTTATTATTTTATATACCATTGGTTTTTTCTCTGGTTCTTCATTTGATATTTCTATTGAATTTAAATATAATTTTTCTGCCTCTTCCATAATTTTATTATTTGATGTATGTAATTTTGCTATTATATCTCCTTCTTTAATGAAATCACCTGTTTTTTTCAAAAGTTCAATTCCAGCTGAATAATCAATAATATCTTCTTTTCTTTCTCTTCCTGCACCTAGTATACAACTAATTCTACCTATACTTGATGTATTCATTTTATAAATATAGCCTGTTTTATTTGCCTTAACTTCTATTATATATTTAGATTTTTTAAATAATTCAGGATTGTCTATTACATTAACATTTCCACCCTGGGCAATTACTAATTCTCTAAACTTACTATATGCTGTTCCATCTTCTATACTTTTTTTCACAAGACTAATACATTCTTCTTTGTTTTTATTTGTACATAGCATTAGCATACATGAAGCTAGTTCTACACATAAATTAGTTAAATCCTCAGGACCTTTTCCTTTTAATACATCAATACTTTCTTGCACTTCTAAATTATTTCCTATTTTTAGTCCTAATGGCATATCCATATTTGTTATTATTGCCATAGTGTTTCTATTTGCAAGTTTTCCTATATTAACCATTTTTTCTGCAAGTTGAGTAGCATTTTCTAGGTCTTGCATAAAAGCACCGCTTCCCATTTTTACATCTAATAATATACACTTAGAGCCTGATGCAATTTTTTTACTCATTATACTAGATGCTATTAACGGAATGCTTTCTACAGTTGCTGTTACATCTCTTAATGCATATATTTTTTTGTCTGCAGGTGCTAAATTTCCTGAGCTACTTATTAAACCAATCCCTATTCGATTAACTTGATTTATAAAATCATTTTCAGGTATTATAACATTATAGCCTTCAATAGACTCTAGTTTATCTATTGTTCCGCCTGTAAAGCCTAAACCTCTTCCACTCATTTTAGCAACTTTACATCCAAGAGAAGCAACTATTGGCCCAACAATTAATGTTGTTTTATCGCCTACTCCACCTGTACTGTGTTTATCAACCGTAACTCCGTTTACAGGGGATAAATCAAATTTATCCCCTGAGTTAGCCATGGCAATTGTTAAATTGGTTAGTTCTTCCATCTCCATTCCATTACAGCATATTGCCATAAGAAGACTTGCCATTTGATAATCCGGTATTTTTTCATCAACATAGCCATGTACAAAATATTCAATTTCTTCTTTATTTAAAGCTTTTCCATGTCTTTTTTTATCTATTATGTCATACATAGTCATAGATCTACGCACCACCTTATTATTTATCTTGTAGCGCTTCTAGTCCAGGTAATTTTCTTCCCTCAAGTAATTCTAAAGATGCTCCTCCACCTGTTGATATATGTGTCATTTTATCTGCTAAGCCACATTTAACTGTAGCTGCAGCAGAATCTCCTCCACCTATTATTGTTGTAGCATCAAGTTCTGATATTGCTTTTGCTATTGAGTTTGTTCCTATAGCAAATCTATCAAATTCAAATACACCAACTGGTCCATTCCATATAACTGTTTTTGCATCTTTAAGCTCTTGTGAATATATCTCTATAGTTTTTGGACCAATATCCATTCCTTCCCAATCTGAAGGCATTTTATCAAAATCTACAATTTGTGTTTCTGTATCAGGCCCATATTCTTTTCCAATTTTAACATCTACAGGAAGAAATAATTTTACACCTTTAGCTTTAGCTTTTTCCATTGTTTCTAATGCTAAATCACATTTATCTGGTTCACAAATAGATTGTCCTATCTCATATCCTTGTGCTTTAAAAAATGTGTAAGACATTCCTCCTCCTATAAATAGTTTATCTACTTTATCTAGCAAAGATTCTATAACACCTATTTTATCTGAAACTTTTGCTCCTCCTATTATAGCCATAAATGGTCTTTTAGGATTGTCTATAGCATTTTTTAAAAAATCTATTTCCTTTTCCATTAAAAATCCTGCTACTGCTGGTAAAAAACTAGCTACTCCTGTTGTAGAAGCATGTGCTCTATGTGCAGAACCAAATGCATCATTTACAAACACATCACATCCCTCTGCTAATTTTTTAGAAAATTCTGGGTCATTATCTGTTTCTTCTCTATGGAATCTTACATTTTCTAAAAGAAGAATTTCACCTTCTTTTAAATTTTCTTTTAACTCTTTTGCGCTTTCTCCAATTACGTCTTTTGCCATTTTTACATTAATACCTAATAGCTTAGACAATTCTTTAGCAACAGGCGCAAGTGAAAATTCCGGTTTAAATTCTCCCTTTGGTCTTCCCAAGTGTGATGTTATAATAATTTTACAATTATTATCTAAAAGATACTTTATTGTAGAAATAGCAGCAACAATTCTTGTATTGTCTGTTATATTTTGATTTTCATCTAATGGAACATTTAAATCACATCTTAATAATACTTTTTTTCCTTGTAAGTCTATGTCTCTTACTGTTTTTTTGTTCATTTGTTTCAATCCTTTCTATCCTAATTCTGCAAAATATTTAATAGTTCTTACCATTTGGCTTGTATAAGAGTTTTCATTATCATACCATGACACAACTTGTACTTGATATAGTCCGTTTCCAAGTTCTTGTACCATAGTTTGAGTACTATCAAATAATGAGCCAAATCTCATTCCTATTACATCTGAAGAAACTAATAATTCATCTGTATATCCAAATGATTCATTTGAAGCTGCTTTCATTGCAGCATTTATACTATCTACAGTAACATTTTCTCCTTTTACTACTGCTGTTAAAATTGTTGTTGAGCCTGTTGGGACTGGAACACGTTGTGCAGAACCAATTAATTTTCCATTAAGTTCTGGTATAACAAGTCCTATTGCTTTTGCAGCTCCTGTTGAGTTAGGAACAATATTTACAGCTCCTGCTCTAGCTCTTCTTAGATCACCTTTTCTATGTGGTCCATCTAATAACATTTGGTCTCCTGTATATGCATGTATTGTAGACATTATTCCAGATTGAATTTCTGCAAAATCATTAAGTGCTTTTGCCATTGGTGCTAAACAGTTTGTTGTACATGATGCTGCTGAAATTATTTTATCTTCAGCTGTTAATATTTCATGATTTACATTATATACAACTGTTGGTAAGTCATTTCCTGCTGGTGCAGAAATAACCACTCTTTTAGCTCCTGCATTAATATGAGCTTGAGCCTTATCTTTACTTGTATAGAATCCTGTACATTCTAGTACTACATCTACACCAATTTCTCCCCATGGAAGTTCATTTGCATCTTCTACAGCATATATCTTTATTTCTTTTCCATCTACTGTTATTGAGTCTTCCCCTGCAAAAACAGTATCTCCTTTTTCATATCTTCCTTGTGCTGAATCATATTTTAATAGATGAGCTAACATTTTAGGGCTTGTTAAGTCATTTATTGCAACAACCTCGTATCCCTCTGCTCCAAACATTTGTCTAAACGCAAGACGTCCTATACGTCCAAAACCATTAATGGCTACTTTTACTGCCATAATAAATTCCTCCTTTAATATATTTATTTTTGAATATTATTAACCTATTTTTATAAGGCAATTCAATTTTATAACAAAAAAAATCTGCTGTCAATAGAAAACTCTCTATTGACAGCATTATCTAAAGTAATAAAAATTCTATCCTCTTGCTCCAAAATTTGTAAACAATAGTAAGAAAATTATTAAGAAAAATAATATAGTATTATCACTTCCTCCGCATCCGCATCTCTCATCGCTAATGTTATCTACAAATCCACAATTTCTATCATCATCAGGCATATGTTTACTACCTCCTTTATGTTTTATACAGTATCATATGCGTGATAATTATTATATGTTACACTTTTTATATCTGTTTACTAGTAAGCTTTATTATTAAATCTGTGTTATCATCTGTTGCTGCTTTATTCTTTCGAATTGCTCCACATTTTTTACATTTAAAAATTATTACATATCCCTTTTTGCTATTTATTTCTGCACTTATTGGTTCCATTATGCCATAGCATTCTTCTTGCCTATCTCCAGGATTTATATCTAAATGTTTAGAATGTAAACAAAATGGGCAATGATTTCTACAAGAATAGCCCAATTTGCTTACTTTTTTCCCGCAATTTTCACAAATAAATTCCTCATCTATTTCTGTAAATTTACTATACATTTTTTTCTCCCATTAATATTTAAAATTTCCACCACCAATAAATTCTCTAAGTAAAGAATTTGATGGAACATCTTCTTTTGGTATCGGTTCAAAATATTGTAACATATTTATTAATCTTTTAGCTTCTGCATATTCTGGTTCATCTTTTCCAATTGCTTCTAGCAAAGGCATTACGTGAGGTTTTAAAGCTGATAATTCATATATTAATGATGTATTAAATATTGTATCTGCTTCTTCTTGATATGGAAAAATATTTTTTTCTTCTCCTTTATTTACCTTATGCCATGTAGATAAAGTGTTTTTTGCAGAATATCCTCTAAAATTATAATCTCTAACTATTCTTCTTACAAGTCTAGTATCTGTAGTTGATATTCTATTATAATAGTCCATATTTAATACTGTTAATGCACTTGTATATATTTTATATTTTTTATGTGCAGGAATATGTTTTGTAAGTTCTTCATTTAAGCAATGAATCCCCTCTATAATAAGAATTTCATCTTCTTTAAGTTTCATTTTCTTACCTTTATATCTTTTAGTTCCTTCTATAAAGTCAAATTCCGGCATATCTACTTCTTCACCTTTTAATAGTTGTTTCAGATGTGTATTAAACAATTTTAAATCAACTGCTTCTAGGCAATCAAAATCATATTCTCCATTTTCATCTAAAGGTGTATCTTTTCTTTCCACAAAATAATCATCAACAGAAATCATTGCTGGCTTTATTCCATTTAGTACTAACTGAATTCCAAGTCTTTTTGCAAAAGTTGTTTTGCCTGACGATGATGGCCCAGCAATTAATACAATTTTTATATCTTTATTTTTGGCAATTTTGTCAGCTATTTTAGCTATGTTTTTTTCATGTAGTGCTTCAGAAAGCATTACAATTTCTTTTTCATATCCTTCTTTAATTGCTTTATTTAATTTTGGTACAGTATGTATAGATAAAACTTTATATATCTGCTTATATTCGTCTAATGCCCACGCTAGCTTACTGCTTTTAATATGTTTAGGAACTTTTCCTTTACTGCTTGTGCTTGGATATCTTACTAAAAATCCTTTCCCATACTTAACTAAATCAAAAGCTTCTATACTTCCAGTTCTGTTTGCTAGATTTCCATAACAATAATTATAATAGTCTTCACAATAATACATTTTTATTTTATCATTCGATTTTAAATCTAATTGAAGCTTTCCTCTTACTGTTCCTGTCTCTTCAAAAAACTTTTCTGCTTGTTTTCTTGTCATTACTCTTTTTTCAATAGTTAAATTTTTATTAATTATTTCTTGCATTTTTTCTTTTACTTTAGCTATCATTTCCTTGGTAACTTCCATATTATCTATTTCACAAAACATTTCATTAGCAAGCTGATAGTCTACTGTAAGCAATGCTTTTGGTTCCACTTCTTGAAAGGCCATTCCCATTATATATATTAAAGTTCTCCTATATATTTTGGTTCCTTCTTTCATAGAAATATCAACCAATTCTAATTTTCCATTTTCTAAAATTTCTTCATCTAAAAATTGATATTCATTATTAAGTTTTGCACCAACTACAGTATACTTATTTTGTTCTATTTCATTTTTCAAAAGTTCCGATATTTTCGTTCCTTTTTTACATTCATATTCTTTATCATTATATTTTACTTTCATTTAGCATTCCCCCTGTTTATTTACTTTATTACTATACATTAAAAATGGAGATAAGTCAAATACTTATCTCCATGGTGCTTTTGAGTTTGTTCCCAAAAACATTATTGTTCTAATTTAACTACTATATCAGATAATGTTCCTATAAATGGTCTAAATAAGTTTCCACTTGAATCTAATGAAGATCCTATTGTTACTGGTGTATTAAAGAAATTAGTAAATCCGCTAAAGTCGTAAGCCTGTTGTTCTGTCTCATTATTATATTGAATATACAATTTCATATCTCTTCGAGATATTTTTATAAATTCTCCCCCTACTATAGTTCTGTTAATAGGTGAACCACTAGTTGCTTGAGCTGCGGTAAATTCATACTTAGTTTTATTGCTGTCTAATCTTAATACAAATCCTGGATAACCAGCACCTGAATTTTCATATTTTGAATTTACTAATGAAGCTTGTGATCCTACACTACTTGAAATACTTACTACATTAAATGATATTTCAAAGTTTTTATCATAGCTGTCATAGCTAAATAATTTGATGCCGGTATTTATGTTATTTGTTCCATCAAATTCATAGTTTCCACTCTGACTATATACAGTTGCAAGACTTCCATGTGGCGTAGTATAGTCCGCAAGTGTGGCACTATCACTAATAAACTTTACACTCATATTTGCAAGTGTTCCATCAAAAATTCTATATACCTCAGCACTTGAATTAAAATCTGCTCCAAAAAGTACTGGATTACTTGAATAGCTTGTATAATCTGAATAATCGTTTATTTTTAAAAATGTTTGCCCGTTAAAACTGTAATACAACTTATCATTTATCCTTATAATTCTTACATTTGTAATAGTATTAGGAATGTTATCTACATTACTAGTTGCAGTTTTTCCACTTGTTGCTAATGTCATTAATTCACTAGATATATTTTTTATTCTAAGTACATTCTTTGTAGCGCTCATTAATGTGTCATTATTAGAACTATTCCCTAAACTTACTATGTCAAATGACATCTCAAAATTTCTATGAATATTATTAGCTGTATATAAATAAACACTTGTATTAATGTATCCATTCTGTGCAAAGTTGTATTGGCCATTGAAAGTATATTCTTCTTCTTCTTCAATAACATCAGGTAATATCCATTTTGCATAAAGAACAGTATCTCCTGTTGGAGTATATGTTTCCCCTCCATATCCTACTCTATTTGTAAAACTCGAGTCACTATACCAGCCTTTAAAAACATACCCTGTTCTATCTGGATTAGGTAATGTTATAGGTGCTTCTGAAGCTTCATAATAATTTTTAACTGTTATATTAGATAGTTCTCCAACAAAGCATTTATTTGGAGCATTGTTGTTAATGTCTGAACCAATAAGTAAGTTAGAACTTATTCTACTTGTATAGTTTGTAAAATCACCTATTTGTGACAAATTTGAATCACTACCTGTAAGTAAATCACCATATAATACTTTATTTTCTCTTGTTATTAGAACATTTTGTACTGCACTCGTTGCTAGATTAGTTTCTGTAACACTATTTTGGGCATTAGTAACCTTTAAAGCATATTGGCTACTAGAAATCAATCTTAATAAAAATCCATGCCATGGTGAGACACTATGGTCTACACAGTTAACTATTGTATTTTGTTTCTTGTCTTGTTTTGTATCATAAGTATAGCTATCAATGTCAACCGTAAGTTCAAAGTCTCTGTCAAAATTTTCGCTAGAAAATAAAGCTATACCTGTATCAAGCCATGAACTACCGTTAAATTCTATATTATCTCCATATACATATTTTATACTAAAATCTTGTAATTGTGGTAATTCTCCATCTATTACTAATGCTCCTGTTACATCAGGAATGGTTAAAGTACCATTTGCATATGTATAATCGGTTCCAGATGTCAGTTGTACACCACCCATAGAAACAGCTTGTATTGTAGGTGGATTTGTAAATGTGTATGAATATGTTTCCATATATCTAATAGTAGAAGGGTATGAAGATGAATTGTCAATGTGCAAATATGTAACACTTAATTGTTGCCATTCTCCTGTTGCAGTTCCATTTATTCTTAATGTAGTTGAAAAGGCTGCATATGATATTGAAAGAAACATTAATGCAAATACAAAAGCAACAGCAATATATGATGTTTTTATGGTTTTTCGCTTTCGTCTTATTTTATATTTTTTCATATTCAACCTCCTTACTTAATAAATTCCCCACCGATTTTTTTGGTAAATCTGTGGGGGCTTATTATTTTTTCAAAATATATCTATAACTTGTTTTTCCACTCATTACAGAGAACCATGCTTCTTCGTTTTCTTTTTTATTATAATATAAAATTGGCTTAAATAATTCCTCAGAAATCTTAACAATTTCGCCAAAATCGTTTACAAAGATAACTTCTAGTTCTTCATCATTAGGTTTTGTACTTACTTCAACTATCTTATCTTGACAAATCTTTAATAATCTGTTTAATTCATATTTATATGGATTTTTTATTTTATTAATTGATTTTGCTCTAAGTGCATGTATTAACAAAATCACAGCAATTAATGTAATTATTCCATCTATAATAATTATAATTGTTATTTGTTGTTCAGTTACTTTATATTCTTTAGAAATATATTCTGTTCTTTCTGTATCATTTTCACCTGAAAGTTTAGTTGTTTTTTCTGCTAAATCAACATTTATAACTGGTGAAAATTCATCTATAACTTCTTTTTCTTCTACATTAGTAGAAACCTTAACTTTTAATGTTACTGTATATTTAGCATCTATTGTCATTCCAAGTTGTTGTTTAAAGTCATTTAATATTTTGTTTTTTTCTTTTAAGTCAAGCTCTAATTTTTCTTTTATTTTAAAGTTATCACTTGATACTTTTTCCGTTTTTTCTTTTAACAGTTTTTCAGATTTTTCCCAAATCTTTTGTTCTTCACCATTTTTGGTATATACAACTTGCATCTTGCCTTCAACCCAATAAGTATAGTTTAAATCAGATTGTTTACTTGCTGAATATTCATAATTTAAATCTAGGTTTATGTTCTGAATTAAGTCAGTAACATATGCTAAATTTTTATCTACTACATCATTATTTGTCATGTATTTGTTATTTACTAAGTTTATTTTATAATCATAATGAAACTTATCTGTATACCTATATACTTCCTTAGTAAATGTACTTGAGCTTTCTTCCTGCAAATTGTTAAATAAGCTACTTAAGGAGAAAACTAACATAATTATAGAAATTATAATAAATGTATATTTTGTTGATTTGCGCATTCTATTTTTTGTTTTATATCTTGATGCCATTTTAAATTCCCCTTTCTTTTGTTAATTTATGATTTATCTCCTGTGTCAACGTCAACCATTTGGTCTTCTACTTGTAATATGTGTAACCAAATTGCAGGATACCCAATATACTTTATTTTAAATATGTTTTTACCAATTAGTTGATCTTCACGTACTTCTTCTTTATCTGGAGTACTATTATTATCTCCTTTTGTGACAAAATAGAATTCTCCATTTTTTTGTTTCTTTTCTATAATTCTATGTATTACAGTGTATCCTTCCATTTGATATTCTATAATGTCTCCTACATTTACATCATTTGCATTGCATTTTTTAATAATTGCTACATCTCCAACGCAAATTTCCTTTTCCATACTTCCTGTTGCAATGGCTACAGGTTTTATTGGGAATATACCCACAGCAAACCAAACCCCTAAAACTATTAATACAATCAGTGGAATTATATTTTTGGGGTCTGAGTTTTCAATACTTTCTCTTGACTTTAAATGTTTTAACCTGTTTTTTGTAAACCTAATATATAAGAACAAAACAAATGGTATTGATGTATCTATTATTGTAACCATTATCCATGGAGAATTTGGTATAATAGGTGACACCCAAAAATATAAATTAGTTAATAGTTGGTATATAATTGCAGGTATGCAATTACTATATATTGATGTATATGAAAATACCATATTTATTGCAATATAAGGGATAGTTTTTTGCAATATGTATTTGGTTAATGTAAATATTGGAATTCTATGTCCAATAAATTTAGTGAATTCAAAATCTATTATAACGTATACAAACGATATTAATAATGCAATTTTTGTTTTGTCTTTGTCATATACATTATTTATTAATTTATATCTTATATACTCTTTTGCAACAATTACTGTGCCAAGCATCCACAAATTATGTATCAAGCCACGAATTGTTGTACTATATGGATTATGTCCAAATGTTACAACTAAGCCAGATAGCATATATACTATAATAAATATTAAAGAAGCTATTATAGCATATTGTATAATTGGTTTTTGCATTTTTTTATTTTCCATGCTTTTTCCAAGTGCAAAGTATAAAAAAATTGCAACGCCAATCCAAAAAATTGGATTAATTATATAAAGATATACAATATTTATTTCTTTTATTAATTTTAAACTGCCGAAGTAGTCCGTAAAGAAGCATTACAATAATTGTAATAATTGTTGCTACTTTTGATTTTTGCATTGTCTTACCTCTTTATTTTTGAATTAAATTAGGAAAATCAAGACAAGGGCATAAACCTTTGTTAGTCTATACCCTTGTTGTTTTTCTCAAACTATGGTTGTGCATCTGTATGTGATGGTGTACCAGTAAATTCTGTTGTTTCTTGTGTATAGTTGTATGTAATTGTAAATGTTTTATTACCTAAAGCTGCAACTGTAGATGTAGTTTTCCATTTAACAAGAAATGTTGCTGTACAAGTTCCACCATTTGCTGCAAGCACTTCATTTTCAGCTGGTCCAGCAGCTTGAGTTACTTCAAAATCAGTATCTGTACCTGTAACTGTAAATCCAGTTAATTTTGCAGGCATAGTACTATTGTTTGTAACAACTGCTTCTAGTAAAACTCCGTCGCCTGGGTATGCTAAATCAACTGATGCTGTGATTGTATCGTTTGTTTTAGTTGTTGTAGATATAGTAGCTGTGTTGTTATGTGTATTATCTACAGTAGTACCATCTGCTTTTAGCCATCTTGTTTGAGTGAACCTAACATCCCAGCTACCTGTACCTGTTGCAGTACCATTAATAGTTAATGTTGCTGTAAATGTAGCATAGCCTAAAGCTAATGCTAATAATATTACAACTAGAGCTATTACTAGCGCACTTCTTTTCTTTGTTTTTTTCATTTGAATCTCCCTCCTAATTTATTCTATATATAGTGTAATATTTTAAATGCAAAAATACAATTACAGAAATATGTTTTTTTTATTACAAAATTGTTGCATTTTGTAATAAATTTGTAACTTTATTTTAATTTAATTGTAATGGCTTTTTTTATTAAAGTATGTTATATTATTTTTGTAGATTATTATTTACAAAGGAGAAAAGTTTTATGAATACCTCTATTTATAATAATACATTTTTAAATAGTCTATTTACTGCAAAAGAATTTAAATTTATAGAAGATATGGATTCAGATTCGCAAAAATATGATTCTTTATTAAAAGTTGAAATTGCATATAGAGATAAAATAGTAACATTTATAAATGTATTAAGAGACAAAATGGTTAAAGGTGAAAACTTTGAAGAAAACGAAAGTTTAGATGATCTTTTAAAAACATCTCAAGAATGTTTTGATAAAGTTAATGAAAATATAAAAACTATACAGGGCAATAAAGAAACTTCAGATAATATTAATAAAAAAATTGTAGATTTATTAATAAATATAGATTCACAAATAGACAATATGCCAGCTTCAAAGTTTTACGATCAAGCTTCTAATTTAAAAGACGAAATAAGTGCATATACAGAGAAAGTAGAAAGTTTTAAGCCTACACTGGAAGCAAATGATTCATCTATAAATGCTTTTCTAGATAAAGAAACAGTTAAAAAATATCTTGATAGCATAATAAATATAGAAGAAGAACCTGTAATTGAAGATGAACCTTCTGACGTTGTAAAAACAATAAGTGAAGATGAATTAAATGAATTATCTGAAAACATAAAAGAAGACAATGACACTCTTTTGGTATCTGAAAAGGATAGTAAAGTATACCTACCTTATTCAAAAGAAGAAGTTCTTGAATACTTAGAGCAATACCCTAAACAGTATAAATCATTTTCAGATGTAGTAAACCAAGAATTTATTTTTCCTATAGACTTTTATATTAAACACCCAATAATTGCACGTTTTAGGGAAACTTATGCATTAATTCGTGATAGAGAATCAAAAGCTATTATAGATGCATTTAAAATGGCAATGGATACAATGTTCCATCATGATTTAAACCCAGCAATAATTGCAGCATGTAAATCCCAAAAGCAACTAGAAAAATATATAACTTGTTTAGAAAAGAAAAAATTAGAAGAGTTTAATGACTTTAAAATAAAATTTGAAGTAACACCTTTAAAAGCATAAAAGGACGAGCTTGAAAAAGCTCGTCCTCTTTTTTGCTCTTTTAAGAGCTTTACGCCGGAATCTTAAACAGCATCTCAACCCTCATGAGTTGCAAATTGTCTTCCGCAACACAATCGTAGTTTTCAAAAAGCTGCTTCTTTGCATCGTAGAACTCCTGGTTTACTTCCACGAGTTCCTGCAAGGAGACACCAGTCGAAAGCGAAGCCAACACCATGGCCTCTGTAACAAACCGATCGACATCCTGTTCGCATACAAAGTTATCCCACGCATGTGGTATAGTTGCCTCCAGATCGCTCCAGTCAACAACATCCCACTTGTAGTTCTTTCTTGCCATGTGCTACCTCCTATTCTTCGATTGAATTGTCAAAGCT
This sequence comes from Clostridia bacterium, assembly GCA_017533795.1. Lineage (GTDB taxonomy): Bacteria > Bacillota > Clostridia > TANB77 > CAG-508 > CAG-269. The sequence goes on from JAFWIH010000020.1 coordinate 104,060, forward strand.
TGGAGGATAGCACATAAGCCCTCCAAACTTTGGAAGGCTCTTTTCTACAAGTCTTCGTATGCTATTATAACACACTATTTTCTAAAATTCAATTCTTTTTGCAATATAATTTTCCAATTCATCAATTTTTACTCTAACTTGTTCCATTGTATCTCTATCTCTTATTGTTACAGATTCATCTTCTATTGTATCAAAATCAACAGTTACGCAGTATGGTGTACCAATTTCGTCTTCTCGTCTATAACGTTTTCCAATGCTACCTGCTTCATCATAATCACACATAAATTTTTTAGATAATCTTGAATATACTTCGTCTGCTTTTTCTGATAATTTTTTAGATAATGGTAAAACCGCAACTTTGTATGGAGCTAAAGCTGGGTGTAAATGTAATACAGTTCTTGTATCTCCATCTGCAATTTCTTCTTCATCATAGCTATTACATAAAAATGCTAAAACAACTCTATCTGCACCTAGTGATGGTTCTATTACATATGGTACATATTTTTGTTTTGTTTCTGGGTCTTGGTAAGACATATCTTGCTTTGAGTGATTCATGTGTTGAGTTAAGTCATAATCTGTTCTATCTGCAATTCCCCATAATTCTCCCCATCCAAATGGAAATGCAAATTCTATGTCTGTTGTTGCTTTACTGTAAAATACCAATTCTTCTGGTGAATGGTCTCTTAAACGAATATTCTCTTTTTTCATACCTAAGTCTAAAAGCCATTTTTCACAAAAGTCTTTCCAATATTTATGCCATTCTAAGTCAGTCCCTGGTTCACAGAAAAACTCTAATTCCATTTGTTCAAATTCACGTGTTCTAAATGTAAAGTTTCCAGGTGTAATTTCGTTTCTAAATGCTTTACCTATTTGAGCAATACCCATAGGCATTTTCTTTCTTGAAGTTCTTAATACATTTTTAAAGTCTACAAATATACCTTGTGCTGTTTCTGGTCTTAAATAAATTTCAGCTGTAGAATCTTCAGTTACACCTTGAAATGTTTTAAACATTAGATTAAACTTTCTTATTCCAGTAAAATTTGTTTTTCCACAACTTGGGCATGGTATTTTATTTTTTTCTATAAAACTTGTTAATTCATCATCAGACATACCATCTGCTATCATGTCTTTGCCATTATCATGTGCCCATTCTTCTATTAATTTATCTGCTCTATGTCTTGTTTTACATTCTTTACAATCTATTAATGGATCAGAAAATCCACCAACATGGCCAGATGCAACCCAAGTTTCTGGATTCATTAAAATTGCAGCATCTAACCCTACTATATTTTTTTGTTCTTGAATAAATTTTTTTCTCCATGCATTTTTAACATTATTCTTTATTTCATTGCCTAATGGCCCATAGTCCCATGTATTTGCTAATCCACCATAGATTTCAGATCCAGGATAAATTATACCTCTATTTTTGCAAAGTGCTACTAGTGTATCCATTGATTTTAACATAAAATTTTCCTCCTTGTACTTTAAATAGTATATTATCGAGTTGTAAAAAAGTCAATAAAATTTAAAAAAGTTATTGCTAAAATGTAAATTTTATGCTAATATTATAATTGTTATTTGAATTAGGGGTGTAGTGTCAATGGTTAGCACGATGGTCTCCAAAACCACAAGTCTGAGTTCGAGTCTTAGCACCCCTGCCATTTTTAAAAGCCTTACACCCTAATTAGTGTAAGGCTTTATTTTTTCGATTGGAGTGATTTTTATTCTTAAAAGTTTTAATAGTTTTTTTATAATCTTATCTTTTTTAGTTTTTTTTATTTGTATATTCTTTACACCTACACTCTTTGAATCTAAAAATTTGTCAGCCAATATATCTAATGAAATTTTAGCAATTAATCCTAATGGCTTTGTTTGGCCAACTCCAGGATATACAAGAATTAATTCTTTTTTTGGTAAGCGTTTTGCTCCAACAAAAGGAGCTTCAACTTTTCATAAGGGAATAGATATTGGTGCCCCAGAAGGGACCTCCTTTATTGCAGTTGCGGATGGTGAAATCACATTTGCAAATTTTTTAGGAGGTGGAGGTTATACTCTTACTCTAACTGTCCGGGAATTTAAAAATATCTTATTGTCATTGTAATCCTAATTTTATAGTTCATGTTGGAGATATAGTAAAGCAAGGCCAAGTTATACGGAAACGTTGGCCCCAAATACGTATATGGCATTATAGGAAATCAATATAAAGATTCTAGTGGTAAGCCAACAAATGGTGCAACAACAGGCCCACACTTACATTTAGGAATTAGAAAAGATGGTGAATATGTTAATCCATTAGATTATTTTGAGTGAATCGAGCAAGTGGTTCCAACCAACAATGGCGGTCAAATTACAAAAAAAAACGTAGGTAGTTTTTCCTACGTTTTTCATTTATTAAACTTTTTTCCAAAACCAATCTAAGCTATTATCTATACTTTTTTTGCCTAGCTCTCTTGCTTCTATATCATCTACCCACAAGTAAGCAAAGAAAGATATTAAAACAAATATAAAGTCTATAGCTAAGCATCCTGTATATGTTGTTGATAAATAAGAATATTCACTTGATAATGTTAATAATTGAACTGTATGTGTTATTAGTAGAGCTAAATGACCTACTAATGGTAATACCGCTACATAACTTTTTTTAATTTCTTGTCCTAAAAATATTAATAAAATTGTTGCCATTAATACTAGAAATAAAGTTAATGGACTTGTTACATTAATAAACATTTGTAATTCCCCCTATTTTTTTCTTATGTTTTTTCATAACTATTATATACCATAATTGAAAAATTAAATCAATACTATTTTAAATTTTCTTCAATTTTTTTTGCAATTTCTGTTGCCTTTTCTTCTATATAGTTTTGGTCCTCTCCTTCAATCATAACTCTAACAAGTGGTTCTGTACCTGATGGTCTAATTAAAACTCTTCCATTTCCAGAGAACTCTTTTTCTAATTCTTCTATTGCAGATTTTATTTCTAAGTCATTTTCGTATTCGTACTTTTTGTCACTAGACACTTTTGCATTTACTAGAACTTGTGGATATGTTCTTAATTTACTACTCAATTCTGAAGCTGCTTTTCCACTTTCTAATATTGCTTGTATTAGCATTAATGAAGTTAAAATTCCATCTCCTGTAGGATTATAGTCAAGTAATATAATATGTCCAGATTGTTCTCCTCCAAGATTATATCCGTTTTTTAACATTTCTTCTAATACATATCTGTCTCCTACTTTTGTTTGAATTAGTTTTAAGTTTTCCTTTTCACAATACTTGTTTAATCCTAAATTACTCATAACAGTTGCTACAACAGTATTATTTTTTAGTTTTGATTTTTTATTTAGGTATTCTGATATAATTGCAAGAAGATTATCACCATCTATAATGTTACCTAATTCATCTATAGCTAAGCATCTGTCTCCATCTCCATCATATGCAACACCTAAACTTAATTTATTTGTAAGAACATAGTCTCTTAACATTTCTAAATGTGTTGAACCACATTTATCATTAATATTTACACCATTTGGATTATTATTTATTATATGATATTTTATACCTAAAGCTTTGAATACTTCTTCTGCAACTTTGTAGGTAGCTCCATTTGCAGTATCTATTGCAACCTCAAAACCATCTTTGTTGTATTCTTTTATATTCTCTGCAAAAATTTCTTTAAAGAATTCTACATACTTGTTTATTAGGTCAGTTCTTATTTCTGATACACCAATTTTTTCTCCAACTGCAGTTAACTCTTCAAATTTTTCATCAGACTCCATTACCTCTTCTATTTCTTCTTCAATTTCATCAGGAATTTTCATACCTTTATTGCTAAAATATTTTACGCCATTAAACTCAAATGTATTGTGTGATGCAGATATAACAACACTAGCGTCTGCATTAAGTGTTCTCGTTAAGTAAGCAACCGCTGGTGTTGGCATAACTCCAAGTAGCTTTACATTTGCTCCATAGCTTAAAAAACCTGCTGTCATAGCACTTTCTATTAATGTTCCAGAAATTCTTGTATCCCTACCAATAAGAATAGTTGGTGTATGATCTGTATGCTTTGATAACGCATATGCTCCTGCTTTTGCTACTCTATATACTAACTCTGGAGTTAGCTCTGTGTTAGCAATTCTTCTAATTCCATCTGTTCCAAAATATTTTCTCATAAAAATGTCCTCCCTTTATTTTAGTTGGTCTTCTTATATCAATTTCTTTATTTTCTAAAACTAGAGTTGGATTAATAACGGTTAACTCTTCTAGTTCTTCATCTGATATTGTTTCCTTTAAAGCAAGAAGTGCTTTAGGAATTGCAGTATATATTGAATTATTCCTATGTGCATCTGAACCTAAAAAGTGTATAAAATTATTCTTTAATAATAGTTTTATAGTTTTTTGGGCATTTTTCCCATACTGTCCAATTATACTTCCAAAATTACTCTGAAATAATACTCCTAAATCTATGTATTCTAATAACATATTAGGATTTTTTTGTACATATGTGTATCTTTCAGGATGAGCTATTATTGGAATATAATTATGACTTAGTAAACTATAAATTGTATCTTTTAAATGTGGTACCTCTTGCTCAAATGGTAATTCAAATAAAACATATCTTGTTCCGTTTATACTTGAAGCCTCATGTTCTTTAAGCAATTCTACCATATTATTTGTTACAAAAATTTCACTACCTATACATAATTGCATGGGTATATTTAACTGTTGTAATTCATTTTCAATGCTACCTATTAATTCTTTTCTATGTTCCTCTGCTGCTTCGTAATGATTTAAGAAATAATGTGAGGTTGATACTACTGTTGTAAAACCAACCTCATATGCTTCTTTTATCATATTAATTGTTTCCACGTTACTACTCGAACCATCATCTATGTTAGGTAATATATGAGAATGCATATCAATCATAGATATCACCATTTTTTAGTTTGCTTTTTTCTTCTCTTAAATACCTATTCATTTTTTCTAATACTTCTTGAGTTGTATCTAATGTGCTTGCTGTGTTTGTGTCAAAGCTTGCTGCATTTGTTCTTGAGACATTTCTTACTTCTCTATATGATGTACTGCTTACACTTGCATCTGCAGTTTTCTCGTTAATTCTATCGAATTTTGGAGCATCATAGTTATCTACTGAATAACTTAAATTATCACTACTTTTAGTCACATTATAATGACTCTTTTTGTTTGAATTTTTTTTCTTTGTTTGTACCACATCTGTTGATGGCATTATAGAACCATAATAATATGTACTTTCATATTTGTTAGAAGAGATTGGCACCTTATTTACTACAACGCCTGCAATTCTTCCACCAATACTTTCTATTGTTTTTTTAACTTTTATAACATTATCAATTTTGGTTTCATTGTGAGCTGTTACTATTATTGTTGAATCTACCATTCTTGCTAAAATTGTTGCATCAGTAACAAGTAAGCTTGGAGTTCCATCAAATATAGTTATATCAAATTCTTGTCTAATAAGGTCATTTAATTCTAGCATTTTTTCTGAAACTAAAAGTTCAGAAGGGTTTGGTGGAACGTTTCCTGCCGTCATAACAAATAAATTATCAATATCTGTTTTTTGTATATAATCAGATAATTCATATTTTTGAATATCATTTTCAGAAACTCCAGATAGATAATTTGAAAGGCCAGGAGTTGGTTTAACTCCAAAAATATTAAATTGTCTGCCCTTTCTCATATCAGCATCTATTAACAAAACTTTTTTACCTGCTTGTGCAAAAGTTACAGCTAAATTTGCAGCTGTCCAGCTTTTTCCTTCTCCAGGTAATGTACTAGAAACAAGTAAAGTTTTTAGTTGCTTATCTGAATTCATAAATTGTATATTAGTTCTTAATGATTTAAACATTTCAGAAACAGGAGATTTTATATCCCTATATGTTATAAGTTCTTTATTCATTATGCTCTACCCCCTTTTTTCTCAGTGTAATCATATACAGCAATTGTAGCTAAAACTGGTAATTCTACATTTTTTTCTATATCCTCAGATGTTTTAACTGTTGTGTCTAGCATATTTACTAATAATACATATCCAGCAGCAACAACTAATCCTATTAAAGCAAATATTGCTATATCTTTTTTATGATTTATATTGTATGGTCCCTCTGCCACTTCTGCTTTATCTACTATATGAACGTTATTTATATTATATATTTCTGCAACTTGTTTTGTGAATGCTTCTGCAATTCCATTTGCAATTTTTGCGGCATAAGTTGCATTTTCATTAGAAACTGTAATTTCTATTACTTCTGTGTCTTTTAAAGAACTTACTGTAATGTTTTTTCTAACATCATCTTCGCTTAGTTCTTTTATGTCTAAACCAGATAACACTTCACGTAAAATTGCTTTACTTTTTATTAATTCACTATATGTTGCAACAAGTTTTGAATTTATTGTAATATCTGTTGTTGTAATTGAATCTGTATTTTCTGTTGTTACTTGTTCTGGCGTTGCATTATTGCCTTCTGTTTTTGTAAGTACTAAAGTCGTTGATGATTTATATTTAGGTGTTACAAAGGCTAAAGAGTATACTGCCCCAATTATAGCAAATATAATAACTATTAAAACTATAGTTAGCTTTTTCTCCCAAAATAATTCAAATAGCTCTTTTAAATCCAATTCTTCCATTTTTTACTCCTCTTTATATTGTTTTCTTTTGTATGTTTTTACACATTCTAAGTATACATTTTTATTTATCTTTTTTCAAGATATTTCCTAAAATAATTAAAACAATTCCAATAATACCTATAATAATTCCAGCAGAATTAATATTGTTAAATATTTCCCTTATTGCTTCTTGAAACGCCATAGATATAGAATTATTAAGTACTCTAAGATGTTCTATTCTTATATTATACATTAAAATGTAATAACCTGATATTATAAAAGCTCCAGCAGATGCAAAAGATATTCCTATGTTTGCTAATGCTCTGTTTATGCTTTTTATATTTAGTACTATAAGCAGTATAATAATTATAATTGAAGCAATCCACAACCCAATTTTACCAATTTTAATTATTTGTATTGCCTTTTGATATACATTATTTAATTTTTCCTCATAATCTGTATGAGAGATTGTATTTATATATTCATTACTTATTTCTTCTACAAATTGGTCTATGTTAGGGTCAGCTTGCTTAGTTTCCTTTAATTGGTTTAATGATTTTTCAATATTGTTTTTTAGTCTTTCTTGTATAGCAGTTGTGTCTACTTTTTTATTTGTTCCCTCATAAATATTTCCAAGTATTGTTTCTGTATCATTTTGTATGTCTTCTACTGTGCAAATATCATCTAGCACACTTTCTTCCAATCCAGATGGACCTATATAGTTTTCAAAATTAGACTTTAATTCTTGGTATATGCTATCATAATAATTACTTGAACGTAATTTCCTAAATACATATGCTTCGTCTAGTATAGTAGAAGAAAGTATTTTTATGGCTGCAATTCCAATTATCATTACTGTTAAAAGAATAATAAAAACAGTTTTTAATAATTTTATTAATAGTTTTATTAATAATTTCATTATTGTAATCATTCCTTCCTTCTATTTTTCTAGTTTTGCATATACAACATATCTTTGTGTTGCATAACCAATATTGTTAAACGGATAGCATGTATATATCATTAAGGTCTCTTCGTTTTTTTGTATTGGTAATTTCTCTGTATCTGTTTCGTCAACAATTTGCATATCATTTATTAGATATTTAAATTCTCCATAATTTGTTTTAATATTAATTGTATCTCCTATTTGTAGTTCTCCAAAGCGCCTGAAGACATTTTTTGAATTATGTCCCATATAAACTATAGAACCTCCCTCACCAGGGAAATAACTTCCACTAGAGTGCCCAACACCTTTTTTTAGAACTTCTAGTGTGTCTCCATAATAAACAGGTAAATCCACATTTATTTTTGATATTTCTATTGTTGCATATTGTGTACCATATTCCGGATATACTTTTAGTTTATTTTTTGTTTTGTCATATTCTGTTTGTTTATTATTTTTATTTGTTGTATCTATTGAAATAGTATTAGCAATTCCAAACACCATACTTATTTCTTGCCCCAAAAATAATTCTAGTGCTGTATATAAAATTGCTGTAACCAATAAAGCAACTATTAAATCAATAATAGTTGCTTTAATTAACTTAACTATATTATTAAGCATTAGCAAATCTTTTTTTAGCTACAAAAGCTGTTGTAGCTAGGGCAATTATTGCTAGTGAAGAAATAACTAAAGCTAAATTTATATTATTTCCTGTATATGCTAATTTGTTTCCAAGTGATGCTGATTCTATTAATTTTCCATCTTTATATACATCTACACTATGTGCATGGAATACAAGTTTTACTCCTATAACATCAGCACCTTCTTGTGCTATTGCAATAAACCTATCTTTATCAGCTTTTGAAAGATTTGCTGGATCTGATACTCCTGCAGATTCCATTAATGCTATTAATTCTTTTGCTTTTGCCATTATTTGACCTGCTTGTGCATCTGTAACTGGGTTTTCTGTTAAATATCTTTCTACTTTTACTTTGTTTGCATCTGTTAAGCCTATACTTTTTCCTGATACTGTATGGTTTGATTTAGCAAACTCTATTAATTCTGCGTTTGTTGTTGCCATTGCATTTGTTGCTAAAGCTCCTAATAAAATTACTAATAATAATATACTTACCAATACTTTTTTCACTTTAAAAATCCTCCTTTGTTTAACTATCCGCATTATACCATTACGTTTTTTTCATTGCAATAGTTTTGGTGAAAATGTTTTGTTTTTTATAAGTCGTTATACATTAGGTATTTGATTAGTTAGATTATCTGGTTCTTGTAACTTCAGTTCTTGTTTAATTTTAGTTGTAGATATTCCCTCTGTTCTATCTAAATAAACTACTTTACAATAATCTTTCAACTCTTCAAATTTTTCATTATTAGCCCAATCGCTTCCCATCACGACTATATCTACTTTGTAGTCATTTACATCTTGAATTTTCTGATTCCAATTATCTTCTGGAATTACTAAATCTACATATCTAATGGCTTCTAGCATTTTTTTTCTTGTTTCATAATTATGATATGCTTTTTTCCCTTTTAATTCATTAAACTCATCAGTTGAAAGAGCAACAATTAGGTAATCTCCTAATGCTTTAGCCCTTTGCAATAGTCTAATATGTCCAAAGTGTAATAAATCATATGTACCATATGTTAGTATTCTTTTCATCAATGTTCCTCTTTTCCCCTTTTTTTATATTATAATCTCATAGGATTAATGAATAATTATTTATAAATTTTATATCCATGATATGCTCTTCTTTGTTCTCTTGGTGGTAATTTCATATAATCACCATATACTTTTTTAAGAAATGCATCATATTCTTTAATGATTGGAAACTTTTCTTTTTCAAAAATATGCAAAACGTAATCATTAAACCATTCCTTTTTAAAAGAAATAAATCTATCATTCCAGACAAATACACCAACCATATCAGAATTCTCTTTAGAATACTTTAGTACCATATTCTTTGCATATTCATCTGGTTTTTTTATAAAAAAGCCAAATATCACATTTGATATAAGCTTCATTGCCCATTTTATGATTAATTTTAATACATTATTAGATTTACTATTAATATATCTAGTATAAAATGAATTATAAATTTTCACTTTTTTATATAATTTGATGTCTTTTCTATTATTTCCTGTACTATTATCCAATGGGTAGATATCTATAAATATTCCTAAATCAAATTGTTTTTCATTACCAATACATTTATAATAAAAATCCATGTTTGCTAATCTTGGGATACCATAGTAATAGTTCTGTGTATTTTCTCTATTACATAATTTCAAAGGATACATTCTTTGCTCATTCTTCTTAAAAAAATCACACAATATATCGAAATCTTTTCTAAGCATAATAACATCTAAATCATCATCCCATGGAATAAAACCATTATGCCTAATTGCTCCTAGCAATGTTCCATATCCAAGTGTATAAGAAATATTCAAATCCTTAGTAATGTTATCTAGCTTTTTTAATAATTTTACTGTTTCTTCTTTTACTTCATTTCTGCTTAATTCTTTCATTTAATAACCTTTCCTTTAAAGTATTTGTTTCTTTCTTTAAGAAAAATAATGCAATGCTTGTTCCTAAACCAACTCTCCAAATTATATTATTAATTAAAAATAATTCTATAAAATTAAAAATTATAATTATTATTGAACATAGGATAATGATTTTTGTATCAAAAAGTTCACTTTTATTTATTTTCTTTGCAATACCATAATGAAATATAAAATATAAAATATATGAAATCATTGTTGTGTATGCAGCAGCGATATAACCAAATTTTTTAATAAAAAATAAATTTAAAATAATATTAATTATACCAGCAATTATAGTTCCCATAGCAATATATTTTGTCTTTGAGTAATAATATTCTACTCCTGAAGGAAGAGTATATATAAACGAGAAGAATCCACCTGTCACAATTGGAGCTACCGAATATACAGCTTCATAGAATTCATCTGTTCCTAATATTTTTATTAATTCAGGTGATATCGCCATTACTAATATACATAGAATCATTATTAGTTCAATATATAATGTACTTGATTTTTTTATTGTTCCATAATTTTTTTCATTCATTTTTTCATAAAAATAAGGTGTCCATACAGTATCAATAGAAGTTGTAGTAACACTTAGTACAGAAAAAAGATTATATGCAAAACTATATATTCCAGTAGCTGTTGAATTTATAAACGTATTTATCATTATTCTATCAAATTGATTTAAGATAACCTGTGATATCCCATGAGGAACTATAGGAAGGCTATATTTTAATCCCCATTTTATTTTTGTTTTATCTAATCTACATATATTTTTTCCAATTAACTTATAACAGATATAAATCGAAATACAAAGCGCAGGTAATACTGTCCCTATAATTCTTCCTATATACCTTTCTTTGTCAAAAAACGTTTGTATTAATAGCATAGACAATAGTATATTTCCTAGAGCATTTATTCCAGCTATGATAATATACTTTTTATATTTATATTCTAAGCTAAGATACGAATTATAAACAATTATTATTTCCATAGAAAAACTATATAATACTATACAGTTTAATATAAAAATATTGTCTCTAAATATACTTATCTTCGTAACACCTAGTATGTTTGTAATAATAAGCCAGAAAGTCGTATGTAGAATTATTAGTTCGACAACATTTGATATATAACTATTATAATTCTCTATATCATATTTGTATTTAGCATTTTTAAAACTACCGTGTAATGCAAATCCAATTAAAATGTATATTATAGATTCGTATGCCAGAAATGTGTTATATACTCCATAGTCCGATGGAGTTAGTATTCTCGTAAAGATAGGTATCGAAAAAAAAGTTAATCCTTTTATCAGATAATTGCCGATTATATAACCTATTCCAGCTTCTATTACCTTATTATTTTTCACTTATTTCTAATTCCTCATCACTTATTATTAATGAAACTATCCATGGCCACATAATATAAACTAATGGGTTAGTTGCCCCACATAAAACAAAAGATAAAAATCCTAAAAAAACAGCCATATATTTTTCATTATTGCTTTTTTTATATTTTTTTAATAACTTTTTTAAAATATATACACAACCTATTGCAAAAATTGTAACTCCTATAATTCCTGTTTGAGCTAATAAAGCATTATAAATTATTTCATAACTCCAAAAAGTTTTACTACTAGCCAAACTTTCTATAGCATATGAATTAAGTCCATTTCCCCAAATTGGAGATTGTAACCAAAGATTAAACAAAGCTATTAAATTATTGTTTCTTTTCACAACACCTATATGATTTTTGGATATGCCATTCCTTAACGTACTAGTAGCTTTGTTAAAAATATCTTCAATATTTAAACTGTTAGATACATAATTCAGTATGTAAAATAAGCTAACCAGAATTATAACACCACTAATCAAATTTATAAATATTTTTTTTACTACAATTTTTCTGTTATGTATTTTTGAAAAGAATATATAAACAATTTCAGTAAGAAGTATTAACTCAGTAATCTTCCTTCCACTTAATAAAACATATATACATCCAATAGAAATAATTATGATTATAACTATTTTATCTTTTATCATAAGCTTATCCATTTGAAATGCCATATATAAGTATATTGGTAAAAGGAACATCAATGATACTTCATTAGATACTCTTAATGATAATTCATCTGTAGTATGATTGCTACTAATTTTTATAAAGTCAAGAATTGGTATAGATACTCCTTTTTTATATAATAGAATTGAAAATAAATCCAAAAAAACTAATACAACAGTTAAGTATTCTAGGTATCTCCAAATAAAAAAGCTCCTTTTCTTCTCTAGATTCATAGTATAGCTTATAATAGTAATACATATCGGCGTAATAATAAAATATTGAATTAGTGCAAAATCATTCTTTAATGAAAACTCGTACCCAGATATAATTCCATGCATTAAACTTACCGAAAAGTATATTATAAAAAAAGCAGTGTATATAAAGTAATCTCTTTTAAATAAAGCCTTTTTTTTAATAATTATTTCTGTAACACAAATCATTACTAAGGAAAATAGTAATATTGTCTTAATTACTGTATGAGATCTGGAAGTCATAATCATGTAGAAAAGCCATGGACAGCCTATCATTATATATAACACATCAAATATATTTACTTTTTTCAATTTTAACATTTGTATTTACCCATTTCATAATTTTTATAATCTATATAAGCAATTCTTAATATTTTTATTTTTTTTATTTTTTCATCTTCAAATAACACTATTTTGGTAATATGGTTAAGTGTTTGTAAAAAATTTAATGCACATTTCTTTATCATTCCATACCATTTATTGTTAAAATAAAACCTATTTCTAAATATATAATAGTGTCTAAGCACATTATGATTAGGGTGCTTATATCCACTATCTTCTCCAAGCCTTTGATATAATGTTGAATTATAATACATAAATATCTTCTTATTACTTCTAATAATTTGTTTGCATAAATCAACTTCAGCTCTATCTAAAAAATAGTTTTCATCATATCTGAGATTCATATTATACAAATTCTTTAAATATATAAAACTTCCAGAAGTAATAACCCATTTTTTTTCTATTAGCTTATTTGTTTTTTTTTTATGATTATATCCATAATTAATGTATGGAGCTATAATTCCTAAACATTTATTATCCATACTATTTATTTTGCTTTGTATGTTAAGAATATCTTCACTTTTAAATGTACTGTCTTGGTCTAGTGTACATAGAAAGTCTAATTCTTTACATTCATCCGTTTCTAAAATATAGTTTAAAGCATAAGGTAAACCCTTATTTTCATTTTCTGAGTAATAATAGTAATCTTTCAAACTATTTATGTACGATTTATTATGATTATGCTCTGAATTATCAAAAATGAAAATTTTTTCAAAGCATGTATTATATTCTTTTATTTTTAAGATTTGCTCTTTTGTTGGATTGTATAAAATTATAGCTACACCATACTGTGTTGGTCTCAATAGTTTATTACTATTTTTATAACGCGGATTTTTAGGCATTGTGGTTTCCTTCATTTTTTGATTCCTTTCTAATTAATCTTTAGTAACAAAAGTCTTTTTAAAGACCTTTGTTATGAATGTTTTAAGTCTTATCCTAACAAAAGGCGGCATATATGAAATTAATATATTACGAAAATGTTCAAAAATTGTTTCTTTCCATGTTTGTAATTCTCTATCTTCAAAATCAATTTCAGGATTTTTCCTACATAGTTTTAAATAATTAATTCTATCCCATTTCCCTTTAGTAATACCAGGTGTAATTCCAAAAAAATTTTTTCTTACAATTAGATGTTTTTCATAATAGAAATCTTTATTTTCATGCAAATAGTACTCTTCATAATCTAAATCATTTTTAAATGTTGCTAATTGTTTTTGAATATAATTGTGACTAACAACAAAAGCAACAAAATTATGACTATATCTATCTAAACTATTTATATATCTAAAATAATCATTAAATCTTTTTTCCTTTTTATATCTTTTTACATACATTAATGAACAATAGTCAATTTTACTCTTTTGTATAAGATATAATTGTTTTTTTATTTCGCAATCATTAATCTTTTTATTTATAAAAGCATCCCCCAAAAAACACATATAATAATTACTTTTATACATATTTGCAGCATTTAGAATACATTCTATAAGAGAAGCATTTCTGCCATTATAAACACATTCATATCCACTAAACTCTTCTTTTTCTCCAGTTATAGAAATAATAATTTTGTAATTACACTCTTTCCAATATTTTTTTAGTAACTGCAAAAAGTTGACAGTTATATTTTTGTAGTTTGAATGTGTAGGTAAAATAATAATATATTTTTGCATATTTTTTTCCTTGTTAACTATATTTTTATCTCAATTAAAAATTATCCTTTGTTAAAAGCAAAAATTTGTAAAATGCACTAAATATAAAGCCTTATACAGTGTTATCTTAATTTATAAGCACTTTATCCTCTATTGTCTCAATCCTTTATATACAATTTTTCTACTCCAAGTAGGTAAAATAGAAACTATGGCATGAGGGATAGCTCCTGTAATAAAGTCCAAATTACTCTCCCATTTGCTATTTCTCAAATAATTATGAAACCTTAGCAAGTCTTTTGCATATTTGAATCCACCTCGTCTCTTATAAAAATCATTTGGAACTCTCATATATACCAAAGCTTCATGTATATTCATTCCTTTATATTTACTCTGTAGTAATCTAATCCACAAATAATAATCTTCAAAAAAATGGTAGGTTTCGTCATAGCTTCCAACATCCAACACATCTGTTTTTTTAAACATTACTGCTGGATGATTAAATGGATTTCTTTTTCGCGAATATTTTATTATTTCTTCATATGTAGTAGGAATTTTTTTTACACCAATTGTATTGTTTATATCTCCATAAAACTCTTCTAGACTAGAACTTATTATAGATATATCTTCAATTTTATTAAATACTTCAAATTCTTTTTCGCATCTGTCTTTTTTTGAAATGTCATCACTATCTTGTCTTACAACGATTTCATTCTTGCAATGTTTTAATCCTTCATTAAGTGCTATTCCTAGTCCCGAATTAACATCCATTCTAATAATATTTAATATATTAAAAAATTTTTGTTGATATTTTTTTATAACATCTTCCAAATCTCTATTTAATGGGCCATCACACACTAATACAAAGTCATTTGTTTTTAGTGTTTGTTCAAATATACTTTTCATTGATTCATCTAAGTATTCTGCCTTTTCTTTATTATAAACAGACATTAAAACAGAATAATTGTTGTATTTGCTCATATCATATTCTCCACTCTTTTAGTATATAGCTGCTCTTATACCACCCTATCCTACTTTGCTTGTTTTTGCTTTCTCAAGTAATTCTCTTGTATCTTTTAATTTTCTTATTTCATCTTTTATTCCTTGTTCAGAAATCTCGGCATTTGCCTTAGAAAAAACAGTTTTAATTGTTTCAATTATTAACTTCATATCTTCTTTAAAACTAATATTATCAACATATTCTATATCATAATTGATTTTTTCAAATATATCTATACCATTTCTTCCTTTAACTTGTGCTAATCCAGAAATACCTGGCAATACTTCTACACGTCTTTTTTGCTCATCTGTGAACCATTCATAATATTCAGGTATCCATGGTCTTGGTCCAATAAAACTCATTTCTCCTTTTATGATATTAAAAAGTTGTGGGAGCTCATCAATACTGGTTTTGCGTATTATTTTTCCAGTTTTTGTAACCATCTCATCATGTGTTAACTCACTATGTAATTCTTCTCTTTCAGTCTTCATAGATCTAAATTTATATGTATTAAATACCTTTAGTCCTTTTCCCATTCTCTTAGATTTGTATATTATTGGTCCACCGTCTTCAGTTTTTATACATATTGCTACTATTATCATAGGTATTGCAAATACACATACTAATACAATTGACAAAAACAAATCAAATAATCTTTTTACCTTTGTATACATTTTTTTCTCCCAACATTTTTGTTCCTTCTCATTGTACTATTACTGTATTTTTTTTTCAAGTGTTTTTTACAACTAATTTTTCTTTTTTCGACAAAGTTTTTTTCATAAAAATAGGTTGTATGAATTTACTCATACAACCTATTTTTTATTTATTCATCTGTATATATCTCCATGAATCTCTACACATATCTTCTAGTGTTTTTGTTGCTTTCCAGCCAAGTTCCGCTTCTGCTTTTGATGCATCAGCATAACATGCTGCAATGTCCCCTGGTCTTCTTTCATCTATTACATAAGGTATTTTTATATTATTCACCTTTTCAAATGTTTTTACTAATTCTAGTACACTATATCCACATCCCGTACCTAAATTGTATTTTTCTACTCCACCATCAGCACTGAGTAATTTTTCTAGTGCCAGGATATGTCCTTTTGCTAAATCTACAACATGTATATAGTCTCTTACTCCTGTGCCATCTTTTGTTTCATAGTCATCTCCAAATACATGAAGTTTTTCTAATTCTCCTATTGCTACTTTTTGTATATATGGCATTAAATTATTAGGTATTCCATTTGGGTTATCTCCAAGTAGTCCACTTTCGTGTGCTCCTATTGGATTAAAGTATCTCAATATTGTTATCTTCCAACTATTGTCTGAAATATATAGGTCTTCTAATATTTTTTCTATCATTGCTTTTGTTGCACCATAAGGGTTTGTTGGAGTTCTTCTTCCCATTGTTTCTACAAGTCTTGGTACACCTGGGTCTCCATATACTGTTGCAGATGAGCTAAACACTATTTTTTTACAGTTATGTTTTCTCATAACATCTAATAGAGTAAGTGTTCCCATTATATTATTATAATAGTATTCTAATGGTTTTTCTACACTTTCTCCCACAGCTTTTAATCCTGCAAAATGTATTACAGCATCAATTTCATTTTCTGCAAATATCTTGTCTATTGCTTCTTTATCTAATATGTCTGTTTTATAAAACTTTGGCTCTTTTCCTGTTATTTGTTTAATTCTCTCTACAACATCTTCATTGCTATTTATTAAGCTATCTACTATAGCTATATCTTTACCAGTATTAATTAACTCTACTGCTGTGTGGCTTCCTATATAGCCTGTTCCACCTGTAAGTAGTACTTTCATATTATTTCCTCCTTAGAAAACCTTTTAATGCTATAAATAGTATTGTTCCAAAACTTCCACCTGCTGTATCTATAATTATATCTCTTAACTCAGAGCTTCTGCCTTCTACAAAGAATTGATGTATTTCATCTGTTATAGCATAAATTAAAGTATATACTATTGTATATAAAATTATTCGTTTATCTTGTACATTTGTTGTATTTATATAGTTTGCAATTAGGAATCCACCAATTGCATACAATACAAAATGTGCACATTTTCTAACAATTATTTCTACAATGTCTCTTTTTCTTTTTGAAATTTTTTTATCATCTTTTGTAATAGCTTTAACTACTTTTTCTGTTATTCCTCCACTTGTTTTACTTGAAATGTCTGCTGGCTGATTAGAAAAAGCAAATACTATTATCATCCAAATTATTATAAGAAATAAATATATAATTTTTCTTCTATTTACCTCCATTTAACACCTCTAGGTATTCGGCAAGCTTATTTGTATTTGTAAATTGAATTTTTCCATCGTTTATTTCCCAATATTTTGAGTTTTTTGCCAAAAAGTCTATTGTGTCTTCTAAGCCTTCTAGTCTTTCTTCCGCTTCTTCTTGCTCATCTATTGCTTTTTCTTTTATAGTTGTAAGCATCTCTTGCATTGCCTCATTGTTCATAATATTTTTATATACATCTATATAGTTCTCTTTTATGTCTTTCCCTTCTATCGCCCCATTTATAGAAGACTCACTATCCATATTTTCTGCTTTGGTTTTTAATGTATTAAACTCTTGCTTTTTTTCTTCTACTTTTTGTTTTACAACTAATAATTCTACTGGGTCTCCATTAATGTTTTCAGCAGATAAAATCTTTTCCGCCTGTTCTTCGTTGCAAAAGTCTTTCATACTAATAAATATTTTTTTTGAGTCATTCAAATAGTTTTTTACTGTTTCTTCTACTTTTCCATAGTTTCCATTTGATTTTATTGACATGTCTAATTCATCATTTATTATATCTGTTTCTAAAACTTTTGTCATTTCCTTTTGTAATATTTCAGCTTGCTGACTTCCATTTTGTATATAATAATATCCTCCTATTAAACCTGCTATTAATAATATAACCACTATTATTGCAAATATTAAT
Organism: Clostridia bacterium; assembly: GCA_017533795.1. Lineage (GTDB taxonomy): Bacteria > Bacillota > Clostridia > TANB77 > CAG-508 > CAG-269. The sequence continues at coordinate 122,453 of JAFWIH010000020.1, forward strand.
CTTTTGGTTCCCATTTGTATTCCTCCATATTTATCTACATTTTGTTTGGCATTTCAATTCCAAGTAATTTTGCACCTATTTTTAGAACTTGTCCTACTGCATATGTTAAGTACACTCTAGCATTTTGGACACTACTATCATCTACTATTATTTTGTTTTCGTTGTAAAAACTGCTAAATGCTTTTGCCAAGTCAATTAAATACCTTGATAAAATTGATGGTTCATTTTTTTCTGTAACTTGTATTAGTGTTTCTTCAAAATTGTACATTAGTTTTAATACATTTTTTGAATAACTGTCTGTTAATACATCAAAGTTTATATCCTTTATATCTGGAACTCCTCCAGCCTTTTCTACTACACTTTTTGTTCTAACATATGTGTATTGAATATATGGTCCAGTTTCTCCTTGGAAATTTAATATTTCGTCCCAATCAAATATTTCATCTTTTATTCTATTATTTGCTAAATCATTAAATACTACTGCACCTACACCAACTTTTTTAGCAACGTCTTCTTTGTCTTCTAAGTTTGGATTTTTTTCTTCTATTATTATTCCAGCTCTTTTTATTGCTTCATTTAGAAGGTCTTCTAATTTAACAACATTTCCTTCTCTTGTTGACATTTTACCAGTTTTTAGTTGGACCATTCCAAATTGGACATGTTCTAATCCTTTTAGTTGTTTTTCTGGAATGCCAAGATATTGTGCTGCTTCAAATAATTGTCTAAAGTGTAAAGCTTGTTCATATGATACTACATATAATGCTTTGTCAAAGTCATAAGTTCTTGTTCTATATAATACTGCTGCTAAATCTCTTGTTGCATAGGTTGTAGATCCATTTGATTTTATTACAATAAGTGGTGCTACATTTTCATCCTTCATTTCTATTATTTTTGTGCCTTGTGAATCTTTAAGTTTACCTGATTTTTCTAGTATATCTATTACTTCGTCCATTTTATCTGAATAGAATGCTTCCCCATTCCATGATTCAAATTTTGTTCCAAGTAAATCATATACCCTTTGGAATTCTTTTAAACTTAAATCTTTAAATCTATTCCAAAGGTTTGTACAGTATTCGTCGCCTTCTTCAAGTTTTTTAAAGTTTTCTCTACATCTATTTAATACTTCTTCATCTTCTTTGCATAAATTGTTTATACGAATATATATTTTAGTAAGTTCATTTATGGGATCATTTTCTATGTCATATTCGTCTCCCCACATTTTGTAACCTTCTATCATTTTTCCAAATTGTGTTCCATAGTCACCTAAATGATTTACTCCTGTAACGTTATACCCCAAGTACTTATATATTGCAGATAACGCTCCTCCTATTACTGTTGAACGTAAATGTCCTATGTGAAAAGGCTTTGCAATGTTTGGTGCTGAAAAGTCTATTACTATGTTTTTTCCATTTCCAAGTGTAGATTTTCCATATTCTTCTGATTTATCCATTTCTGTTAGTACTTCTTTTGCTAAAGTTTCTTTATTAACATAGAAGTTTATAAAGCCTCCTACTACCTCTACTTTTTCTATTATGGTTTCGTCAATTTTTAAATTTTCTTTTATTTCTTCTGCTATAGCTTGTGGTGCTTTTTTTAATGTTTTTGCTAGTCTAAAACATGGAAATGCATAATCTCCATTTGTATTTGATTTTGGTTTTTCTATGTATTTTTCTAGTTCTTGTTTGTCAAATTCTATAGTATTTGCTATCATCTCTGCAATTTTTTGCTTAAAATCTATCATTTTTATCCTCCCTTTACAACCTCTGTGCCATTTTTAGTATCTTTAACACTATATCCTCTATTTTGAAGTTCATCTCTTATTCTATCAGATTCTTCCCAGTTTTTGTTTTCTCTTGCGATGTTTCTTTGTTCTATTAATTTAATAATTTCATCTGGTAATTCTCTATTATTTTCTGGTATTTGGTTTATTTCTAAACCTAATACCTCATCAAATTTTAGTAACAATTCTGCAAGTTTTGGAGATTTAGTTTCATATCTTACTACTTCCCATACTATCCCCATTGCTGCTGGCATGTTTAAGTCATCATTTATTGCTCTATGAAATCTTTCTTCATATTCACTTATTACAGAACTCTCTATATCTTGGTTTCCATTTTTGTGGTTTTGATATCCTTGTCTTAGTCTATTTAAAGATATTTGACTTGCTTTTGCTCCTTCAAATGTAAAATTTAATTTGTTTCTGTAGTGTGAACTAAAGCAAAATAATTTATACGCAATTGGTTCTATACCTTTTTCCTGTAATTCATCAAGTGTATATACATTTCCTAATGATTTAGACATTTTTCCACCGTCTACTAGTAAGAATTCACAATGCATCCAAAAATTAGCAGGATTATGTCCAAAAGAACCTTTACATTGTGCAATTTCATTTTCGTGATGAATTGGAATATGATCTACTCCGCCTGTGTGAATATCAAAGTTTTCACCTAAAAAACGTCTTCCCATTGCTGAACATTCTATATGCCATCCTGGATAGCTTTTTCCCCATGGACTATCCCACTTCATTATGTGGTTTTCCGGAGCTTTTATCCATACTGCAAAGTCATATGGGTTTCGCTTTTCGTTGTCTACTTCTATTCTTGCTCCTGCTTCCTGTCCTTCTACACTATTATTAGAAAGTACTGGATATTTGTCTAATTTTGACACATCAAAATAAATTCCTGTACTTGTTTCATATCCATACCCATTGTCTACAATTTCTTGAACCATTTCTAGCATTTGTGGAATGTTATCTGTTGCTTTAGTAATAATCTCTGGCATATCAATGTTTAGTTTTTTCATATCTTTCATAAAAGCATCTGTATAAAACTTAGCTATTTCATATGGATTTTTTCCTTCTTTTCTAGCTGCTTTTTCCATTTTGTCTTCGCCAGTATCTGCATCTGAAGTTAGATGACCTACATCTGTTATATTCATTACATGATTCATTTTAAATCTATTATATTTTAATACTCTACGTAAACTATCTACAAAAATATATGTTCTAAAATTACCAATATGTGCATAACTGTACACGGTTGGTCCACAGCTATACATTTTTACTTCTTTATTATTAATTGGCTCAAACAATTCCTTTTTCTTTGTTAAAGTATTGTATAAGTATATATCCATATATTCGTCTCCTTTACGTTATTTAGGCAGAAGCATATGTTTCTGCCTAAATATTAATATTTTCTAGTCGCCTTGTTCAGGTGTTTCAGGTGTTTCTGGAGTTTCTGAACCTTCACTACTTTTTTCTTTTACAGTAACCGTTCTTTTAACTGTTGTTGTTACTCCAGATGAATTACTTACTGTATAAGAAATTGTGTAGCTTCCTGCTTTTGTTGTATCAACACTTCCTTTGGTAGTTATTTTACTTGTTATATCCCCATCTTTATCGTCTTTAGCTGTTGCACCAGGGTCTGTAAAAGTTTCTCCCACTGTTAGTGTCATTGATGGTTTACCATTTAGCGTTATTTTAGGTTTTGAATTACTTTGACTTGGAGTTGTTTTTTCTGGTTTAGTTTCTTCTGGTTTATTATGTATATTACAATAATCTTTTGGAGCACCAGATTTTCCTGAACCACCTTTTGTATTCCATAAGTTTAATTGTTCTTTTGGAAGACTTCCTCCATAAGTTTTTCTCTCTGTATTTGGACAATACTCGTTTGCTAGTAATCCAGATTCTGTACATATTTCATATGAACCAGAATGACCTTCACATGCTGTTGGTACTGTTCCTTTTACAAATACTTCTGTACGTTTATTTGTACATCCTGCACTTGCAAGTCCTCCAGATGATGTACATATTGTTGCTTCTACAATTCCTTCTGGTCGAATGAAATCTGAATTTGCTAATGGTTTATGTATTGCCTTCATTACATTGCTCCATAATTGTCCTGCTGGGTTTGTTCCACTATAGTTAACCTCTTCATTTATATCAAAGCCATACCACGTTGCTGCAGTATAATAAGGGGTAAATCCACATAGCCATCTGTCAAAATCGCTATTTGTTGTACCTGTTTTTGCAGCAGTTTCTATTCCTGGTATTGCACAATATTTTGCTGTTCCTTTTGCTCCAACAACAGGTGCTGTTAATATGTTTTTAGCTATATATGCATTTTCTACTGACATTACTCTTTCTGTTCTTTGATTTGGGGTAAGAACAGTTTCTCCATTTGCGTCTACTACCTTTGTATAGAATGTAGGCTCTATATATACTCCATCATTTGCAATTGTTGCATATGCTCCTGCCATTTCTAGCGGACTTATACCATTTGTAATACCTCCAATTGCTAATGATAATCCCTTGTCTTTTGTTTCATCTAAAGTTGTAATTCCCATTTTCTTTAAATATTCAAATGCCTTATCCGTAGTTAGTTCTGCCATAATTTTTACAAATGGAATGTTCTGAGATGTTTCTATTGCATCTCTAACTGTTACTACACCTCTAAAATAATTATAGTTCTTAGGTTTGTAGTTTCCAGGGAACTCTGTTTCTGCATCATTATATTCTGTTGCAGCTGTAATAATTCCTTCCTCTAATCCAGGCACTAAATCTGCAATTGGTTTCATAGATGAACCAGTTTGACGTGTACTTTGTGTTGCTCTGTTAAGTCCTCTTGAATCTATTTTGTCTCCAAGTCCTCCAGCTACTCCCAATACATATCCTGTTGTATGGTCTATAATTGCCATTGCAGCTTGACTAGTAGCTGCACTACCATCCTCATTTTTAGATTTTCTAGATTTTATACAATACTTTTCTGTTTTAGCAAATTCTTCATCAATAGCTGCTTGTACAGTATCATCTTGTGTTGAGTATATCTTAAGTCCACTACTATATACATAGTTTTCTGCAAGTTGTTTAGATATTTCTTTTTCTTCTGCAACCTGTTTTACAACTTGATCTAGTAATGCATCTGTGTGATAAGAATATAAATTACCTGTAGTTTGTTTTTTCTCGAATTTTAGTCCTGCTTCTGCTTCTGCTACAGCTTTGTTGTATTCATCTTCATTTTCAATATATCCTAGTTCTTTCATTTTTGATAATACTGTTAAAACTCTTTTTTTGATTAGTTCTGTATGATCTTCTTTTGTACTGTATGGATCATATTTATTAGGAGAATTATTTATTCCTGCTAAAAATGCACATTGTGCTAAGCTTAAATCTTTTGCTGTAGTATTAAAATAGTATTCAGCACCAAGTTCTACTCCATAATTTGTTCCACCTACAAATAAAATATTTAAGTATAATTCAAGTATTTCATCTTTAGATAGAATCTTCTCTACCTGATATGCTTTTGCCCATTCTTTAACTTTTCTAAATATTGATCTATCTGCCTCTTTTGTTATGTTTTTTACTAATTGTTGTGTAATGGTACTACCACCATATGATGAACCTTTTTTAGTTACATATGTTAGAATTGCTCCACCTGTTCTTTTAAAGTCTACACCATGGTGTTTGTAAAATCTTTCGTCTTCTATTGCAACATATGCTTTTGGCAAATATGCAGACATTTCGTTTATACTTACTATTTTTCTTTTTTCATCACCACTTAAATCTGCTAAAACCTTTGTACCATCGCTGTTTACAACTACAGAATTAGATGCAGCAATTTTAAGCTCTTTTTCTTCTATTGTAAAGTCATCACCAAAAAATCCAAATACGTATCCTACAATTATTCCTGTTCCTATAATTGTAAATAATAAAATAAGTATAATCATTATTTTTATAAACATTAATAATTTTGGATGTTTATCTTTAAAGCGATTCTTTTTTCCTTGTCTTTTTCTATCTTTGCCATTTCTATTTTTTCTTTCTTGTGTTGACAAATTTGAATCAGTTCTATTGTGTCTTTTTCCATTTTTTTTGTTTTTAAGATCATTTATTGTACTGCCTTTAGTTTTACGTCTTCTATTATTCTTACTACTTGCCATAGATTTTTCCTCCTTGACGCTTTCTATTATATTATACTTTTGTATAAATTAAAAGAGGTTTGTTTAAAATTTAAAACAATTTTCCATTAATCCCGTATAATTCCTTAATTTTATAATGACCATAAGTAATATTGCGTCTTATATTTGCAAAAGAGTCTTTTCTATATATACTTTCTTCTAGCAAATCTTTTATATAATAATTTCTAATTTTTTCAAAGCCAAAATAGTCGTCTGCTCTTGTTGAATATATTTCATAATCATTAACTACTAGTCCATTAAATCTCTTTTTATTAATTCTAATTTTATCCTGTAAATTAACAATTATTGCCTCATCATAAATATTGTACTGGTTAAGTTGCCTCTCTGAAAAATCGAAGTTTAAAATAATTTTTGATTTTAACAAACTTTTTCTTTTATTGTCTGAAACTGTAATAGTCATTCCATATTCATCAAAAATTTTTTCTTCTAAATTTTTAAATTCATTTATTTGCTTTGTTATAATATTAATTCCTTTATATTCACTTGCTAATATTTTTATGGTTTCTGTTACTTCACTTGAAATATAATTTGTTAGTATTGTAATATCTGTTTCTTCTTTTTTTAAATTCTGTTTTTTTAATATGTATTCTAATGTTTCACATGCCATATATTTCTGCAGCCATTTACCATCGAAAGTGTTTACAGCACACTCATACATCTTATTATAAAAGAGTTTGTTGTTTTGTATATTTTTGCTAAGTACGACCCTATTTACACCATTTTTCTGACATTTTTTTCTTATTGTTTTTGCAAGTTTTTCAGCCTGTTTTTCTGTTGAATTATCTTTAATAGGTTGCACAAGAATTTGGTCGTTCTGGATCATGCTTATATTGAATAACTGTTTAAAAAAATTAGGCTTGTCATCTTCTTTAACAAAATACGCTTTAATTATTATCACCTCTTTTATATTTGTATGTGCTAGCTAATGTTTATAGAACTTTTTTAAAAAATCCGGTCAAACAGGAACGTCCTTTTTGACCGCCCTTTGACCGGATTTTTCATTTGTTTAGTCCATCTTTTATTATTTCCCATATATCTTCTGTTTCTCTATCTTTTGTCCACTCTGCAATTCCTCCAAGATTATATTGTTCAATTAAAGATACCTTCTCTTTTATAGATTTTGCATCTTCTATCCACATTTTTTTAGTTGCATTTCCTTCAGTGTATTCAACATAGTCCTGTTTTAATGTATCATTCCACTGCCTTTCTACATTGCTTGGTATTGTTTTGTCTATTTCATTCATATTAACATTTTTACTTGTTATGTCTCCATTTCTGTCTACCCATAATTTTGTGTAGAATGGTACTGCAAGTATAATTTTATTTGATTTGATTTCTTCAGTTTCTATAAATTTTTTTAAATTAGTTTCAACCCAGTTATAACCTGCAGTTGTGCCAACTTTTTGGCCTGTATTTTGGTCATATGCCATAAATACTATGTAGTCTGCTGCATCTCCTAAAACATTTCTATCAAAACACAATGACCATGTAGCCGAACCATCTGGTGCTGTTACATCAACAGTAGTCATACATCCAATTTCTTTCATTCTAGGTTCTAATTCTATTATAAATCTTGAAAAAACATCTTTATCCTCTTCATACATGTATTCAAAATCTATATTTACACCATCTAGTTTATATTCAACACATTTGTCAACTATTGTTTCTATTACTTTTTGACGAGTTTCATAGCTGTTTAAGATTTTAGATCTTACATCTATACCATCATTTGAATTAGATGACACCATCGGCCATACTTTATATCCGTTGTCATGAGCCCATTTTATATATTTTTCTCCATTAGTGCCAACATTTTCTTGAAACTGTCCCTTTGAATTTATATTGAAAAATGCTGGTGAAACAACATTTACACCCTCTATTGTTGTTCCTGTTCTATCTGGTGCTGTATGATATTCTGAGAAGTAATCCCAAACCATGTTTACCTTACCATCTATTTGTTTTTCTTCTTTCATTGCTTCTCTAACTGTATCAAAATTTGCAAGTTTGCTCTTTTTTACAAATCCTATTTTTCCATCTTGTGTCCTTACTTTTGCCCAGCCTTTGTCTGCATCAGCAACAAATATAAGCCAATTGCCTTTTTTTACTTTTTCTATGCTTCTAGAAAACATACTTGCTTTGTTTTTAATTTTTATAGTTTTTGCTGCATACGCTTTTGTTTGTTCTCTATCTAGTGAATCCAATGTTACAATATTAGTACTTTCTATGTAATTCACTTCTATATTGTATACATCTTTTAGTTCAGACATTGGTAAATAAATAGTATCATTAGCTTCTTTTAATGTTGAATTAATTTGTTTATTTGATCCATTTATTTCTATTGTTTTATTATCAGGTTCTATTGCTGCAATTTTCTTCTCGTATGTTGTTATAATTTTATTTGTGCTTTCATCTTGAGTTATATATTTATCAAAAAAGTTTTTTACATCTTCTTTCGCAATAAAAATAACGTCATCTTCAATTATAACTTCTTTTTTTAATCTTGCTGTTACATTATTATTGTTTATAATAAGATTTGTGCTTTCTGGTCTTGCGTTTTTAATGTGATTAAAAACAGCTATTCCTATAAAGAATATTACTACTATTATAATAAATACTATAGCAATTTTAATTAGCGGTTTTGATTGTACTTCTCTTTTTTCTCTTCTGCTCATAAGTTTTTCTCCTTACATTTTTCTAAATACGCCTGCCACTTTTCCTAATATATTACATGTTGGAACAATTATTGGATCCATTGTAGAGTTTTCTGGTTGTAATCTTATATGGTCCTTTTCTTTATAAAATGTTTTTACTGTTGCTTCGTCTTCAATTAATGCAACTACTATTTCCCCATTACGTGCATCACTTTGTTTCTTTACTAATATATAATCTCCATCCAATATTCCTGCTTCTATCATGCTCTCACCTCTAACTGTAAGCATGAAGCTTTCTGAATTTCCAACAAAGTCTATTGGAATTGGGAATGTATCTGTTATGTTTTCTACTGCAAGTATTGGTGCACCAGCTGTTATTTTTCCTACAATTGGAACATCTACTAATTCTTTTTGGGTATAAAAATCTTTGCTTGATTTTATTTTTGTTTCTCCTCCAGCACCTTTTAAAAGTTTTAAAGTTCTACCTTTTTTATCTTGTTTTTTTATATATCCTTTTTCTTCTAGCTTGGCTAAATATCCATGAACAGTTGCTGTAGAACTTAGTCCAACAGCTTTACCAATTTCTCTAACTGATGGTGGATATCCGTCTGTCATTATTTGTTTTTCAATAAATTTTAATATAGCTTTTTCTCTCTTATTGATTTCTGAAGGTTTTCTTCCCATTTTTATCACTCCTATTTTTATTTATGTGCCTATCATATCATACAAACAAACGGATGTCAAACAAAAGTTTTAATTTTTTTGTATTTTTTTATTCGAACCATTCTAGTTCATATCCGTCAATTATTACAATATCACCTTCACATACATGCATTTCTTTAAGCTTGTCCTCTATTCCTAATTCTCTTAGTTTTTTATAGAAATAATACATTGATTCGTTATCATCTAGATTAATTCGTCCCATTAATTTTTCTACTGCTTTTCCTTCTATAATAAATGTTTCATTTTCTTTTCTAATCGTCCAACTTGGCTCATCATCTTTTAATGTGTAAACAACTCGCTCTTCAACTTCAGTTAGTTCCTCTTTTGGCAATACTTTTAGTTCAGCAACTACTTTTTCTAATAGTTTTTGTACACCTTCACCTGTAACAGATGAAATTTTATAGATTTCTATGTTATTATCCTTGGCATATTGTGCAAGTTCATTGTAGTTTGATTCATCTTGTATTACGTCTGCTTTTGTTGCAACTATTATTTGTTTTCTCTTGCTTAGTTTTTCACTATATTTTTTTAATTCTTCATTTATTGTATGGTAGTCTTCTAAAGGATTTCTCCCCTCTAAGCCTGATACATCTATAAAATGAAGTAAAAGTCTCGTTCTTTCAACATGACGCAAAAATTGAATTCCAAGGCCTACTCCTTCACTTGCTCCCTCTATTATCCCTGGAATATCAGCAATAACAAAGCTATCATTTCCAACTTTTGCAACACCTAAATTTGGCTCTAGAGTTGTAAAGTGGTAATTTGCAATTTTAGGTCTTGCCTCTGTAACTGTTGAAAGAAAGGTTGATTTTCCTACATTTGGGAATCCAAGCAACCCTACATCTGCTAATAGTTTTAGTTCTAGAATTATTTCTTTTTCTTCTCCTTTTTCTCCATCTTCGGCAAAACGTGGAGCTTGTCTTGTTGCTGTAGCAAAATGCATATTTCCTCTGCCTCCACGGCCACCTTTAAGTATTAGTTCTTTTTGTCCTACATGTGATAAATCTGCAACAACTTTCCCAGTTTCTGCATCTTTAATAACAGTACCTACCGGTACTTTTATGGTTAAGTCTTCACCATACTTTCCATAGCAGTTTTTTCCGCTTCCATTTTCTCCATTACCAGCTTTAAACTTTTTATTGTATCTAAAATCTATTAATGTATTTTTGTCCTTGCTTGCTTCAAAGTAGATGTCTCCACCCTTTCCGCCATCTCCGCCATCAGGTCCACCGGCTGCAACATATTTTTCACGTCTAAAAGAGGCAGCTCCGTTGCCTCCATCTCCTGATTTAATTATTATTTTTGTGTAGTCTACAAACATGTTAATTCTCCTTATAAGCGATGTTTTTTCTCTGTCCCAAAAATCATCATTCAAAATAGTCTAGCATCATAGCCTTTTTTACTTTCTTCATTGTTTCTCTTGCTGTTGCTTGAGCTTTTTTTGTTCCTTCAATTAGAATTTTATCTACTTCTTCTGGATGTGTTTCGTAGTATGCTCTTCTTTCTCTTATAGGTTTTAGTGTATCTGATATGTTTTTTGCCAATTGCTTTTTACAAGCAACACATCCACGCTCTCCTGCCTTACATTCACTACATACAGTTTTTGTTTCTTCTTCTGTACTGAATAATTTATGGTAATAATAAACCATACATACATCAGGGTTCCCTTTATCATCTTTTTTTATTCTATTTGGGTCTGTTACTGCACTCATTACTTTTTTATTTATTTCTTCTTCACTATCTGAAAGGTATATTGCATTTCCTAGTGATTTTCCCATTTTGTCATTTCCATCTAGCCCTTTAATTCTTTTATTACCTGATAGAATTGCCTCTGGTTCTACTAAAACATCACCATAAATACTATTGAATTTTCTTACAATTTCCCTACATTGCTCAATTAATGGAAGTTGGTCTTCTCCAACTGGTACAAGTTTCCCCTCGAATGCCGTTATATCTGCCGCTTGACTTACAGGGTATCCTAAAAAGCCATATGTTACACTTTCTCCAAAAATCTCTCTTTTTTGTGCTATTTCTGTCTTTACTGTTGGATTTCTTTGAAGTCTTGCAATTGTTACTAAATTTGAATAAAAAACTGTTAGTTCTGCAACTTCAGGTATCATTGATTGTATATAAATTGTTGTTTTATTAGGGTCAATGCCTACAGATAAATAGTCCATTGCAACTTCTCTTACATTTTTTCTAACTTTTTCTGGATTATTAAAATTATCTGTTAGTGCCTGCACATCTGCTATCAATATGTATGGATCATATTCTGGATTTTCTTGTAATTCTACTCTTTTTTTCAATGAACCAAAATAATGTCCAATATGTAATTTCCCTGTTGGTCTATCTCCTGTTAAAATTCTTTTTTTAGGCATTATATTCACGCTCCTTAATCTATGGTTATTATTATATTATAGATTATGAAATTTATCAATACCAAGCGAAAAATTATGGGGCGTTCGAATATTCGAACGCCCCCAAAAAGAGTTACTCAAACTTGGTTGATAGTGTTTTGGCAAGTCCATATGGATTTACTCTGAAGAAGTATCGTCTCCCTAGGATGCCAACATCCTTAGTATCAACGCAATCAACAATACGATCAGCAAATTGTTCTTTCACCTCTGGTTCTCCGTGGTTTACTAGGACTAGTTTTAGATTTTTAAATTGATTTAAAAAATCTATCATTTCATCTGCTTTAGCGTGTGCGGAATACTCTGTTGTGTATTCTACCTTCGCAAGTTTCTTAGCAACTATTCCAGCTACTTCAACAGCAGAATTTTCCGGGGCTTCTTTAAGCCTAGCTCCAAGTGTACCTTCTGCAGTATATCCAGTAAAATGGATAAGAGCTCCTTTTCTCCTAATATACTGTGAAATATACGCTTGAGCAGGGCCATAAGATCCCATTCCCGAAGTGGTTAAAACAATTTTACATGTATTGCTATTTAACACTTCTCCTCTTGTTACTTTGTCTACGAATGTTAGATTTTTAGGAAGAAAGTCTTTCATTTCTTCTTTTATATCTAACCCTCGTCCACCACTTGCAATATATAGGTGTGTATACCGTATTGCAAGTTTTCCGTCAAAGTAAATAGGTATTTCTGGATTTAGTTCTCCGCTATCTTGCATGAGTCTTAGCTCATACAAGATTTCTTGTGATCTACCAAGTGAAAACACAGGTGCTATAACTGTTCCACCTTGTTCAATGCACTTTAGGATGTTTTCCTTAAAACATGGATGAATTTCTTCTGAATCCATATCACCATAGGTAGATTCTTGAACAATGGTTAATGGTAGCTCCAAAATTCTTTCAGGTACAGGCTCTACATTAAAGAATACATTTTCCCCTTTATAGTCTCCTGTAAACAGAAGATTTATATCATCATAACCAGGATATGTAATTCTAACAAATACAAGAGCTGCACCTATCAGGTGACCATTCTTTAAGAAAGTAACATATACATTTTCGTGAACCTGTATTTCTTTGCCATACTCACAGCCCTTTACAAGACTTAAGGCATTAGATACATCTTCACTTTTGTATATCACTTTTATGTGTTTTCGCTTTGCTACATCTTTTAGAACTTTATGACAATCCCAAAGTGAAAGTGGCAAAAGCTTTCTTGTAGATTCTGTTGTATAAATGTAATTGTTAAATCCTTTCTTTACCAAAAGAGGTAAACGCCCAATATGGTCCACATGATTGTGGGTTACCAGACAAAAGTCTAATTTGTCTGGGTCGAACGGAAAATCTTCATTATAATTGTCATCTCCCTTTTCTTGAAACAGACCACAGTCAACTGTAAATCTAATTCTTGGATAATCAGGATTAGGTAGCCTTACTATTACAAGATTACATGATCCTGTCACCCCAGGGTTCATCGCCATAATGTCGGCATAGAACCGTTCTTTACTTCCCATATATAACTCCTTTTCTTTCCCATTGAATCACTTGATTCAATGATTGCCTAATATAATAGCAATATTATTTTATCATGGTTATTTATTTATGTCAATTAATGTTTAGCTTTTATATAAAAGGAACACATACTTTTACGAAATTTCATAAAAGTATGTGCTTCCTTAGAAAATACTGTACTTCTAGCAGGGCTCCCAAAGGGTAACTGTTACACTCTGCCAGCCTTCAGGATTACAAGTGTACATATATAATATGTTTTCATCAATACATGTAACTTTTCTTCCTTGACTATCAGTTATGTAATATCTGTCATTAGTTGCATTTCTATCTACATAAGTACAAATGTAATCACTTTCTGTACCATCCGATTGTAGAATTTTTGCTACCATTCCTGGTGTAACATAATACAGAGCATCAAATCCCTGATAATTATGATCCCCTATTCCAAGCGATAAATCTCCTTCATCCCGAAAATCAAATAGACAAGCACTGTCTGGCAAATCTACATAGTATTGAAACAAATTCACATCGCATACTGCAAGATTTAAAGGAACACTAATTCCAACATCTTCTATAATGAGTCTCCCGGCATCACCATACGTCAGCTCTTCTTCAGGTTCTTCATCATATTCTTTCTCATCTGGTAACTCAGCATTCTCATTTTTGTCAGATGTGTTCTCCTCTTCATCATCCTGCACTTGAATTGATTCAACTTTATTATTGATTTTTCCAAAAGTAGTCTTTGATTGTTGAATTACATTCTCCTCAATTTTTTGGATAGTCTTTCCAGGTAGAAGCTCTGTTGTCTCTTTTTGTTCTTTAGCATTACTATAAATATTGCTAGTAAAAGCAAATATTACAATAAGTATAATAACTGCTAAGATCTTTTTGAGCATTCCGTTTCCTTTCACACGTAATCACAGTATTTTCATTACCAAGTACTATATTTAGTACATATGTCTATTATACCATTATTTTTATTCTTTTTCAAATTATGTAGACTTTTATTTTAAATACTAAAAAATGAGATAAAAACTATTTTATTTTTTATCTCATTTTTTAATTTTTATTATTTTTCTTCTTCACTTTTTTCTGACTTTGCTTCTTCAGTAGTTGTATCTTCTTCAGCAGTTTCTTCAGATTCTGTTTCAGTCTTTTCTTCAACTGTTTCTACAACTTTCTCTTCTTTAACTTCTTCTACTGGAGTTTCAACAGTTTCCTCTGTTGCAACTTCTTCTGCTACAACTTCTTCTACAGCTTCTTCAACTAAGTCTTCTTTAACTGTAATTTCTTTGGTTTCAATTCTAGCACCAACTTGTTCTCTTGGTTTAGAAGCTTTACCAATTCTGTCTCTTAAGTAGTATAATTTAGCACGTCTTACTTTACCTACTCTTACTACTTCTACTTTTTCAACTAGTGGAGAATGAACTAAGAATGTTTTTTCTACACCTACTCCATAAGAAATTTTTCTTACTGTAAATGTTTCGTTAACTCCTCCACCTTGTTTCTTTATTATAACACCTTCAAAAACTTGGATTCTTTCTTTATTTCCTTCTTTTATCTTTACGTGAACTCTAACTGTGTTACCAATTTTTAATTCTGGTACTTTGTTTTTTAATTGTTCGTGTTCAATAGACTTTATTATATCCATTGTTTTACCTCCTTCTTTCAATTCATGAGCGGTGCGATGCCGCACTTCACTTACTATAATTTTATTTAATTAGACTTATCTTTCTTTTTTAATAAATCTGGTCTTTTTTTTAGAGTTAAGTTTTTAGACTGTTCTTTGCGCCATTTGTCAATATTTTCATGATGCCCTGAAAGTAATACTTCAGGCACCTTTATACCTCTGAATACTTCTGGTCTTGTATATTGAGGGTACTCTAAAAGTCCACTTGCAAAGGATTCTTCCTTAATAGACTCTTTGCTTAAAACTCCATCTACATATCTACTAACAGTATCAATTAATACCATCGCTGGAATCTCTCCACCTGTTAATACATAATCTCCTATTGAGATTTCCTCATCTACAGACTCATCAATAACCCTTTGGTCAATTCCTTCATAATGTCCACAAAGTAATATCAAATGCTTTTCTTGGCTTAAAACTTCTACTTTTTTTTGAGTAAGTGTTTTCCCCTGTGGTGATAAATATATTACTTTTGCATTTGGCTCATTTACACTTTGTATTGCATCATATACAACATCTGGTCTCATGACCATTCCTGCTCCGCCACCATATGGAGTGTCGTCAACCTTTTTGTGTTTATCTTTTGAAAAATCTCTAATATTTATTAGGTTAATATCTATTAAATCTTTTTCTTCTGCCCTCCCTATTATGCTTTGCTTTAATGGTTCAAACATTTCTGGAAAAAGCGTTAAAACATCAAATTTCATTGTAACTCTTACTCCTTATTTATCACTATATGACAATTATTGGGCTTCTAAGCCTTTCATAAGATGAACCGTAATTTTCTTTTCTTCTAAATTTATTTCTTTTATTACATCTTTTATTGCTGGTAATAAAAGTTGTTTTCCAAGTTCATCCTTTACAACATATATATCATTACTTCCAGTATTATAAATATCATCTAGTTTTCCAAGTACTTTACCTGTGTCTGTTATTATATCCAGTCCAAGTAAATCAACTATGTAATACGCACCTTCTTCCAAGTTTCCATCTTCTCTGTTAATTTCAAGATAGCTATTTCTTAAGCTTTCAGCATCTTCAATTTTATCAATGCCTTTAAATTTTAGAAGGACCATATCTTTGTGATATTTAACATCTTCAATTTCATATTGTTTTTCTTTGATATATACATTTTTTAGATAATCAAATCGCGAAATATCATCTGTAAAAGGTTTAACTTTTACAAATCCCTTTATTCCAAAGGTATTAACAATTTGACCTATTTCTAATTTTTGCATTGTGCTTTGCTCCATTAATCTATAAATTCAACTGTAACTTTTTTATGTTCTTTTCCTCCAGCAGCTTTCATTACAGTTCTTATTGATTTTGCAAGTTTTCCTTGTCTGCCAATAACTCTTCCCATGTCGCTGTCTGCAACTTTTACTTCATATGTAACTGATTTTTCTGCTTCTGTTTCATTAATTTGAACAGCATCTTTGTTTTCTACTAAGCTTTCAACTATTGTTTTTAAAATTTCTTTCATTCTTCATTACCCTTTCAAGTTAAAAATTATGAATTTTCTATAAGTCTTTTAACAGTATCTGTAGGCTTAGCTCCATTTTTAATCCATTTTTCAACTTTTTCTTTGTCAAGAATTACAGTTCTTGGTTCTGTCATTGGGTCAAATGTTCCTAGTTGTTCAATTATTTTACCATCTCTTTTGCTTCTTGAGTCAGCAACTACTATGTGGTAGAATGGTGCTTTTTTCTTTCCTTGTCTTTGAAGTCTGATTTTTACCATTTAATTCACCTCCTATTGATTTTGAATAATTTATATTTTAAAATTAATAACTAAATGAAATTTCTTAACCAATGGGGACGGACCTTTTTGGATTGAAATTATTCTACAATTGGTACATTATTTGTAATATATGTAATTATAAATTTCATATAAATTGCTACTGGTATTATCAATATTAGTAATGTACAAACTATACTTGCTATATCTATTTTGTATATTTTTGTAATAAATAAAGCAACCGAAATTGCTATACTTAAAACAATTCCAATACATATGCTCATAATTATTATATCTTTTGCATTTTCCGATTTGTTTATTGCTTGTTGCCAAATTTTTTCGCTTTTATGATGTCCTACCTGAGGCATTCTATTTATATATTTAGGTAGTGAAATAGTTGTATACTTATTAACTATTAGGATAGTTACTGTTATTAAAAAAATTCCTGCTATTGTAAATAATACTTTTTTTAACATATTTTACTCCTTAATAGATTATATTTTTAAATTTTTCAAGTCACTCATATCCATTCCTTTAAGCATTTTTCTCATTCCGCCTTTGTTAGATTGCATTTTTTTCATCATTTTTTGTGTAGCTTCATAAGAATTTATAAATTTGTTTATGTCTTGAACCTTGGTTCCACTTCCCTTAGCAATACGTTGTCTTCTACTTGCATTAAGTAAACGAGTATTACGTTTTTCTTCTTGCGTCATTGAGCATATCATAGCTTCAATTTTGTCTAATTCCTTATCGTCAACATCTATATCACCAAATTTATTCATGCCTGGAATCATTTTTATTAACGATGAAAGTGATCCCATTTTTCTTACTTGTCTTATTTGAGTAAGATAATCGTCTAAATCTAGTTCTTTATTTTTCTTTAATTGTTTTTCTAACTTTTCAGCTTCTTCTTGGTCAAATGCTTCTTCTGCCTTTTCTATAATTGCAAGCATGTCACCCATTCCTAATATTCTTGATGTCATTCTATCTGGATGGAATACTTCTATGTCACTTAGCTTTTCACCTGTAGCTGCAAATTTTATTGGTTTGCCTGTAACCTTTTTTACAGAAAGCGCAGCTCCACCACGTGTATCACCATCAAGCTTTGTTAGAACTACACCGTCAATTCCTAATGCTTCGTTAAATTTTTCTGCTACATTTACAGCATCTTGACCTGTCATACTGTCTACTACTAATAGTATTTCATGAGGTTTAATGTTTTTCTTAACATTTTTTAGCTCATTCATAAGTTCTTCATCTATATGAAGACGTCCTGCAGTATCTAGTATTACTACATCATTTAGCTTTGACATTGCTACACTCATAGCTTGCCTTGCTATATGCACTACATCTTTTGATGTTTCATTGCTAAATACTGGTATGTTTAGCTGTGCACCTACAACTTGCAATTGTTTAATAGCTGCTGGTCTATAAATATCACATGCAACTAGTAATGGTTTTTTGCCTTGTTTTCTAAGTAGGTTTGCAAGTTTACCTGCTGTTGTTGTTTTTCCAGATCCTTGAAGTCCTACTAACATTATTACAGTTGGTGGGTTTGGCGTAAAGTTTATACCACTGGTTTGCCCTCCTAATAACTCGGTCATTTCATCTTTAACAATTTTTACAACTTGTTGTCCTGGTGTTAATGATTTTAAAACTTCTTCTCCCAAAGCCTTTTCTTGGACGTTAGCTATAAATTCTTTTACAATTTTATAGTTTACGTCAGCCTCTAAAAGTGCTAGTTTTACCTCTCTTAACATTTCTTTTAAATCAGATTCTGTGATTCTTGCTTTTCCTCTGATTTTTCTTGTTATTGATTGTAATCTAGAAGATAGACCTTCAAACGCCATATTTACGCCTCCTTAATTTACACTAAACAATTTAATTCTTTTTTTACTTCATCTAAGATTATTGCAACTTGCTTGTCAGAAAGTTCTGCTTTAATCTTTGTGAGCTCAGATAAAATGTCTTGAATTTTCTTTTCTTGGTTCATTGTCTTTTTCATAAATGCTAGCTTTTCTTCGTATTCGAAAAGTTTTTTCTCTCCTTTCTTAATGATATCTCTAACAGCCTGTCTTGTAATGCCTTCGTTTTCCGCTATTTCTGATAGAGAATAATCATTGTTGTAGTAGTCATTTAGAAATTCATATTGTTTTTCGGTTAAAAGTTTGCCATATAAATTTAAAAGCATACTAATTTGAATATTTTTTTCCATAATTCCTACTCCTATTTTTGTAATGCTAATATACTTTACACTATTTTTTGCTTTTTGTCAAGTATTTTACTAGATTTTTTTCACTTTCTTGCACTTTATGTAAATGTGTGATATACTGCTAATATGTCATATAAATAGAGTAAAGGTTTATTTACTCATTGTAGAAAGGACTATTATGTATCTATATCATGTTGGATTTGTTGAACGCTATAACAATTCTGACCTAGTAATTGGGAGTCTATTGGTTATTTTGGAACATGAAATCTCTACATTTGATGACTTAAATTATATACGAAAAAAGGTTTTAGAAATCTCAAAAACAGATCATCCCATTATTATTAGTATGAATTTAGTTAGCAGCTCATTTACTGACAATTTTTAGATACGAAAGTCATGATTAGCACATAACTAATCTCAACGCAAAAAATAGGTAGTTTAGAACTACCTGTTTTTTGTGTTTTTTATATTTTTATTTTGAAATTAAATAATTTTTTTGTCGAATTTTGCGATGAAAAGTTCTTGCTTTAGTATAGTTTCCATAATATAATATTTGTACCTCTTTTTAGAGAGTATCTTTATAAGGAGGTGAGTCATCATGAGCCAATTTCTTAAATTGCTGGTATTATTACTTATTTACTTAATTCTAAAGCTCTTTGATAACTAGTACATAATACTAAATAACTCCCACAATCGCACTTGTGGGAGTTATTTTTTGACATCATGAGTCAACTTACTTAAATTTTATTGCTAATATTATATTACTATATTTTTATTAAAATGTCAATATTTTTTGTAATATTTTCCATTTTATTTTGCTATTAAATAATCATCTTGTGCTTCTATAACTTTTACAGTCTTAATGCAATTTTCTAGTTCTTCATCAGTTTCATATTTTACCATAATATAATTTGAGGTATGTCCTTTATAGTACTTGCCTTCTTTTTCTTCAAATAGCACTTCTACTTCTTTGCCTATATAATTATTATTATATTCCTTCATATTTTCATTTGAAAGGTCTATTAACTTTTGACTTCTTTGTTCTTTTACATTTCCATCTATTTGATTTGGCATTACTGCAGCTTTTGTTCCTTCTCTTTGTGAATATTTAAACACATGCATTTTATAAAATTTTACTTCTTTTAAAAAGTTGTATGTTGTTTCAAATTCTTTCTCAGTTTCTCCTGGGAAACCAACAATTATATCGGTTGTAAGCATAGCATCATTATATTTTGCTCTAATTCTTTTTACAACTTCCATAAACTCTGCTGTAGTATAACGTCTATTCATTCTTTTTAATGTTTCATCACATCCACTTTGAAGTGATAGATGAAAGTGATGACATATTTTTTCTAATTTAATAAGTCTTTCTATAAACTCATCTGTTATTATCATTGGTTCTATTGAGCTAAGCCTTATTCTTTTTAAGCCTTCTACTTTATTTAAGTCTTCTAGCAAATCAATTAGTTTATATTCTTCTTCAAAGTCTTTTCCATAAGAAGCTACATGTATTCCTGTTATTACTATTTCTTTAATACCTTCGCTAACAATTTTGGTTACTTCTTCTATAATACTTTCTGGCCTTCTACTTCTTACTCTTCCTCTAGCATATGGAATAATACAATATGAGCAAAATCTATCACACCCATCTTGTATCTTTATTGCAGCTCTAGTTTTTTCGGTATAGTAAATAACACCAAAATCAATAAATTGTTTTTGGTGCATTACGTCACTTACTTTATTTATTTTATTGTTCTTTTCTAAATATGTTTCTATATATTCTACTATGTCTTTTTTCTCATTGTTACCAAGTACTAAATCTATTTCTGGTATTTGTTCTACTTTGTCTCTTGCTACTTGCACATAGCACCCAACAGCAACTACTACAGTTTGTGGATTTGTGTTTTTTATTCTTCGTAATATCTGTCTTGACTTTCTGTCTGACATATTTGTAACTGTACAAGTATTTACTATAGCTATATCTGCTTTTTCTTCTCCATGAACTATTTTATATCCTTTGTTTGCAAATTCTTGTGCCATAGCATTTGTTTCGTACTGATTAACCTTGCAACCTAATGTATAGAAACTTACTGTTTTTTGTTCCATTTGATTCTTCCTTTTTGTTTGTAATGCTAGTATACTTTACATTATTTTTTATATTTTGTCAAGGAATCTAAGAAAATTTAGAATTTATGTAAAGAAATCGCCAAAATTTCACCATTATTGCTTAACCTTCCATATATAAACATAAATTCATTTTCATAATGCAATCAATCATAAAACAAATTGATATACTCCTACAATATTTAAAGATGGTGTATTTATATAATGTGTAGATTTTAAATTTATGCACTATATAATACACCATCTTATTTAGTTTTTCTATTTAAAGTAACTTCTGTAATAACCATAAGTTTTGGTCTTCGCAGAGCTCAGCTCTACTAATAAAGCGAAGGGCGGAATCCGTTGAGATAGCCGCTGCCAGAGATAATGCAGCTGTAACGGCCAGTAGCAGGATAGTTACTACTTGTCCCAATGCTGTAGTAACTGCCCCCTCGTTCAGTACAAGGGTTGCTGGAACTAGAGGAATATTCAAGGGTCCATTCCCACACATTACCTGCAATATCACAAATATTTAATACATTTGTATCATCTGATGCACCAGTAGTTAATAAAACTCTGCTATTTTGTGCTTTTTCTGTAACTGCGTTCCATGTTGGACTGCTATCGCTTGGATTTATCCATCCTTTGGCGTTTGTATTAGTAATTGTTAGTGTTGAATCTTTGTGATTTCCCCATGTGGTACTATTATTTACATCTAATTGTGGATTTGTATTATTCTTTATATATGCCATTACTAAATCCCATTGTGTACCAAACATTAAACTTCCTGTTCCACCAAGTCCTGTTGTTAATGTTTCTGCTAAACCTTCTGCTTCAGCACATGTTACATATGTATATGGGTATTTGTCTTTTTGAATTAGTGGTCTATGTGTAGATGTATTTCCTTTATTTCCTGATGCTCTATAATTTTCTGTTCCAGCCTCATATTTACCTATCCAGAATCCTCCATTTGTCTTTATACTATTTAACATTGCTCTTTTTTTAGCCGTGTACTGCTCAGGTGTTAATCCTGTTTGTTCTTGACTATACAATTCGTCTTTAAAACTACCTCTATTTGTTACAACTGTTGCTGCATATTCTTTTAATTTATTCTCTAATGCACTTCCTGTTGGATTTTCTTCTTCTCCAATTGCTGCTATACCATCAGTCACGCTCTTTGGTACTACTATCCATACCCACTCATTATCATTATCATCTATTACTGTTATTCCTTCATCCCAATCTGTACATGTTGGTGTAGCATCTGTAGGAAGCCATGGTGCTGTTTCTGCTGTTGTTGGTAAATCTCCAACGTCATCATCATCATCAGAACCATCTTTTGTTACATTACCATCAGCATCTATTGTATACACATTTCCTGTTGCTGTATACTTTACTTTATATGGTAATGTTATTGCAGTTTCTGATGTTATTGCCTCACCACTTTCATTTGTTATTCCTGCTATCTTACTTAAATTGCTTGCTAATAGTTCTAGGTCTATTGTTCCATCTTTTCCATAACTTGCAATTACTGCTAAATCTATTTGTTCTTTCTCTTGCGCCCTCTCTGTTTCTTCTCTTGCCTCTGTTGCTCTACTTAATAGCCCATTTTCTCCTGTTAAGCTTGCTATTGTAATTCCTACAAGGATAAGAAGTACAATTATAGTTATTACAAGCGCTATTAAGGTAATACCTTTATTCATACTCTTGCTTGTTATGTTTCGGTTTATTTTCAATTTTATTTCACCTCTTTTGTATTTTTAGATTTCTTTTCCTTTAGTTTTTTATTTCTGTTTGTGTATTTTATAATAGTTTTTATCTCTATATTAATATAGTTTTCATTTTCATAATAGTATTAACATTTATATATTAAACTATTTTACTAACAAGAATATGAAGTTTTCAATGTTCATACCATTATAAAAATGCCAACTAAATTAATTGACATTTTTATAATAACACATGTGTAATTTCTTTTCAAGTATTTTTTCTTTCCTTTTATTGTCTATAATTATGGTCTAATGCATCCAGGTTGTCTAATGCCTTGCCTGTTCCTAGCGCTACACAAGAAACAGTATCTTGCGCTATCATAACATTTATTCCTAATTGTTCCTGTAAAAGTTTATCTAATCCATCTACTAGGCATCCTCCACCTGTCATATATATTCCTTTATCACTAATATCTGCTGCAAGCTCTGGTGGCGTTTTTTCTAAAACTCCATGTACTGCGTCTACTATTTGCATTGCAGGTTCTAATAATGCTTCCATCATTTCACTTGAGTGAATTGAAAGTGTTACTGGAAGTCCTGTTCCTAAATGTCTGCCTCTAACATCCATCTCAACATCCTGAATTTTAGGAAAAACACATCCAATGTTTATTTTTAAGTCTTCAGCTGTTCTTTCTCCTATCATTACATTGTGTTTTTTCTTTATATATTTTACTATTGCTTCGTCAAATTTATCTCCTGCAACTTTAAGTGAGCTACTAACCACTGAGCCTCCTAGTGAAATTACAGCTATATCTGTAGTTCCTCCTCCAATATCAACAACCATATTTCCTTGTGGTTTTGATATATCTATGCCAGCTCCAATTGCAGCAGCTATTGGTTCTTCTATTAAATAGACTTTTCTTGCTCCTGCTTGTGATGCAGCATCTATTACAGCTTTTTTTTCAACTTCTGTTACTTGTGAAGGAATACAAATCATTATTCTTGGTGCAAATATTGACTTTCCTCCAACTTTTTGTATAAAGTATTTTAGCATTTTTTCTGTGATTGTATAATTTGATATAACACCATCACGCAATGGTCTTGTTGCTACTATATTTCCAGGAGTTCTCCCCAACATCCTTCTAGCTTCTCCACCAACTGCTAATACTTTTCCTGTATCGTTGTCTACAGCAACAACCGATGGTTCACGTAGTACTATTCCTCTACCCTTTACAAATGCTATAACTGTTGCTGTACCTAAATCTATACCAATATCCTGCCCGAAGCCGAATTTAAAATTAAACATTGACATTCTTTCCTTCCATGTGTAATCTTAAAAACAAATATGTCTTTTGTTTTACAATTGTGTTACAATTATATTACACGTATAAAAAAATATCAAGTGCTTTAAGGAAATTATTATTGATAATTATTAGATAAAATCTTTTGATTTAATTGATTAAACTTTATAAATTATAATGGACAGAGAAAAACATTAAATTAACCTGTTTTTTTCCTCCGTCCCCAAAATCATAAATGTTTTTATTCCAACTCAAATGCACCTGTGTATAGCCTATAGTATACACCTTTTTGTGCAATTAAATCATCATGGTCTCCTCTTTCAATTATACGTCCATTATCTAGCACAATTATTGCTTTTGAATTTCTTACAGTAGAAAGTCTGTGTGCTATAACAAATACTGTTCTTCCTTCCATAAGTTTATCCATTCCATCTTGTACTATTTTTTCTGTTCTTGTGTCTATACTTGATGTTGCTTCATCTAGTATCATTACAGGCGGATTATTTATTGCTGCTCTTGCAATTGATAGTAATTGTTTTTGCCCTTGTGATAAATTGCTTCCGCTTCCATCTACAATTGTGTCATATCCTTGTGGCAATTTAGTTATAAAATTATGAGCATTAGCAAGTTTTGCAGCATCATAAACTTCTTCATCTGTTGCATCTTCTTTACCGTATTTAATATTTTCTTTTATTGTGCCTGTAAATAAGTTTACATCTTGTAGTACCATTCCAAGCGATCTACGTAAATCTTTTTTATTAATTTTATTAATGTTAATTCCATCATATCTGATTTTACCATCTTCTATATCATAGAATCTATTTATCAAATTCGTAATTGTTGTTTTACCAGCTCCTGTTGCTCCTACAAATGCAATTTTTTGTCCAGGTTTTGCATATAAAGAAATATTGTGTAGTATTAGTTTTCCTTCATCATAACCAAAGTCTACATCTGAAAGTTCAATATGTCCTTTTAATTCTATATATTCTAGCCTTCCATCATGATGCAAATGTTTCCATGCCCATTTTCCTGTATAATGGTCTGTTTCTTTAATTTCTGTTCCATTAATTTCAGCATTTACAAGTGTTACATATCCTTCATCATATTCTGGCTCTTCATCCATTAATTCAAATATTCTTTTAGCACCAGCCATTGCCATAATTATTGAGTTAATTTGTTGAGAAAGTTGTGCTATTGGCATTGAAAAGCTTTTACTTAAGTTTACAAATGCAACTATGACGCCTAAGGTTACGCCTCCAAAATTATTAAATAACATTATTCCACCTATTATTGCAACTAATACATATAATAAATTTCCTAAGTTCGCAAGTGTTGGCATTAATATATTTGCATACGAATTTGCTTTTTTTGCATCTTCAAATAATTCATCATTTAATTTTTTGAAATTTTCTTTTGCTTCATCTTCATGGTTAAATACTTTTATTACTTTTTGACCTGCTATCATTTCTTCTATATAGCCATCAACTTTTCCAATTGATTGTTGTTGTTTTATAAAGTATTTTCTACTATGTCCTGTAATTCTTTTTGTAGCAGCTATCATACATATAGAAACTACTAATACTAGCCCTGTTAAATATACATTTGTTGTTAGCATTGCAATAAGTGTCATAACTAAAGTTATACTTAAATTAAATACCTGTGGTATTCCTCTTGAAATCATTTCTCTTAATGTATCTATATCATTTGTGTAGTAGCTCATAATGTCTCCATTTAAATGTGTGTCAAAATATCTTATTGGAAGGTTTTGCATCTTTGCAAACATTTCATTTCTTATATCTCTTAATGTACCTTGACCAATTACTATCATTATTCTGTTGTATAAATAGTTTGATGTAATTCCAATTATATATATTGCAATCATTACAAGTAATGCATGTAATAATCCTGTAAATACTGGATTATCCATATTAAGCATTGGTTCAATATAATCATCTACAAGTCTTTCAAGGAAGAGAGAACTTGCAACAGAAGTTGCAGAACTTATAATTATAAAAATAATTACAAATATAAAGCGCACTTTGTATTGTTTAAAAATATAGCCAGATAAACGTTTTAGTGTATTTTTGTCAAGCTTTTTATTCATTCTCTTCACTTCCTTTCGTTTGTGAATAGTATATTTCTTGATATATTTTATTTGTTTTTAATAAATCTTCATGATTTCCAATTGCATCAATTTCTCCATTGTTTAGAATTATAATTTTATCGCTATCTTGTACAGATGCAATTCTTTGTGCTATTATTAGTTTTGTTGTATTTGGAATTTCTTCTGCAAAAGCTTTTCTAATTAAGCTATCTGTTTTGGTATCTACTGCTGATGTTGAATCATCTAATATCAATATTTTTGGTTTTTTAAGCAATGCTCTTGCAATACATAATCTTTGTTTTTGTCCACCACTTACATTGTTTCCACCTTGTTCAATATATGTATCATATTTATCTGGAAACTTTTGTATAAACTCATCTGCTTGTGCTAGTTTGCATACTTTTTCTAATTCTTCATCTGTCGCATCTTTGTTTCCCCATCTTAAATTTTCTTTTATTGTTCCAGAAAATAAAGTATTTTTTTGTAATACCATAGAAACCTCATCACGAAGTACTTTTATGTCATAGTCTTTAACATTTTTGTCTCCAACTAACACTTCTCCATCTAATGCATCATAAAGTCTTGGAATAAGATTTACAAGAGAAGACTTTCCATCACCAGTACCACCTATAATACCTACTGTTTCTCCAGAATTTATTTTAAGGTTAATGTTTTTTAAAACTTCTTTTTCTTTGTCATTTACATAGCTAAAACTTACATTTTTAAATTCTATATTTCCATTTTCAACTTTCATTATAGGATTTTCAGGATTTTTTAGGTCAGGAACTTCTTCTATTATTTCTGCAATTCTTTCCCCTGATTCAAGCGAAATAATTATCATTACAAAAATCATAGATAACATCATTAAGTTCATAAGTAATTGCATTACATATGAAAATAAACTTGTAAGTTCTCCTGTAGTTAATGTTCCTGCTACTACGAAATGTGCTCCAAACCATGAAATTAATGTAAGACATGTGTATATTGTAATTTGCATTATTGGTCCATTAAATGCAAGTATTTTTTCAGCTTTTGAGAAATAATCATATATATCGCTTGATACCTTGTTGAATTTTTCTACTTCTTTTTCTTCTTTTACAAATGATTTAACAACTCTTATTCCATTTACATTTTCTTGAACGACGTTATTTAATTTATCTATTGTGTTAAACACTTTTCTAAATATTGGATGTACATATTTTGCAATTGCTATAAGTAGTCCTCCTAAGAATGGTGATGCAATTAAAAATATTAACCCTATTTTTGTATTAATGCTAAATGACATTATTAGTGCAAATATTATAGTTATTGGAGATCTTATTGCTCCTCGAATTATCATCATAAATGCTTGTTGTACAAATGTAACATCTGATGTTAGTCTTGTTACTATACTTGATGTACTAAATTTATCTATGTTTATAAACGAAAAATCTTGTACCTTATTGTACATGTCTTCCCTTAAGTTTTTAGCAAAGCCACTTGAAGCAATTGCTGCTGACCTGCCTCCTAGTCTGCCAAATAGTAATGCTAAAAATGCAGCTGCAACTAGGCAAACACCTATTATTATTATTTTATTAAAGTCCCTATTTGTAATTCCTTGGTCTATTAGTATTGATAATAAATATGGAATTGCAATTTCAAATCCTACTTCAAATATCATAAATATTGGTGTTAATATTGCATATTTTTTGTATTCTCTTATTGATTTTGCAAGTGTTTTTATCATTGTTTGCCTCCTTTTATTTTACATATAATAATATGACTTACTTTGTTTTTATGACATAAAAATGTGCAAACCTAAAATTAATCAGATTCACACTAATTTGTTACTCTTTTATAATTCTTAGAATGTTTATACTATATCATTTTTTATAAATAAAATCAAGTAGGTTTGTTTTTTCGTTTGTTCCTTTACAAATCTATATAAATGCTGTAAAATATTAGTGTTAGAAAGGATTGATTAAATTGTGCAAATATAAATATGTTTCAAATTCAGAACATGACACAAAAGCTTTTGCTAAAAAAATGGCTTCTAAATTAGGCAAAGGTGATGTAATAGTTCTAACTGGTGAATTAGGTGCAGGTAAAACAAAATTTACTGAAGGTTTTTTATCTTACTTTGGTTTAGAAGACGAAATATCAAGTCCTACTTTTACAATTGTAAATGAATATAAAAATGATAAAGCTACAATTTACCATTTTGATGTTTATAGATTAGAAAATAGCGATGAATTTTATGCAATTGGTGGAGATGAATATTTTGAAAAAGGTATTTGTATTATAGAATGGGGAGAAACCATCGAAGATGCCTTACCTAAAAATTATATCAAAATCAGTTTTGATAAAGATAATCAAAATGAAGATAAAAGAATTCTAAATATAGAAACACATGGTAATTCAATTAATTTGGAGGATATTTTATGAAAGTATTAAGTATAGACACATCTAGCAATATTTGTAGTGTTGCTATTTTAGACGATTCAACATTAATTAAAGAAATAAGTTTAGATAACGGTTTGACTCACTCTGAAAGTTTAATGCCGACTATTGACCAAATATTTAAAGAAACTAGTTTAAATTTAAAAGATATGGATTTGCTAGTTGTGGATAAAGGTCCTGGATCTTTTACTGGAATTCGTATTGGTGTGGCAACTGTCATGGCTTTTGCTGACAGTCTAAATATTCCGTGTGCTGGCATAAGCTCATTAGAAGCTCTAGCATATAATGTCAAAACTGATGGTATTATATGTTCACTTATTGATGCTAAAAATTCAAATTGTTATTTTGGATTATACGAATTAAGCAATGGTGAGTATACTATTAGACATCAATTGGCTGCTTACAATATTGATGAAATAATAAATTGGCTTAAACACCGTTTCAAACAAATTACCTTTGTTGGAAGTGGTGCGATTGTAAATAAAGAACTATTACAAGATGTATTCCCTAACTGTATCATTTCTGATACTAATAATTTAAGTGCTTACAAGCTTGGCCTAGCAGGATTAAAATCCTACAAAGATGGTAATTATGAAAAAGTAAACCCTTTATATTTAAGACAATCTCAAGCAGAAAGGATGCTGGAAAGCGGTCAATAGGGACGGAGGATTTTGACAGCAAATCTGTCAAAAAGATACGTCCCCATTGACAGATTAAGGAGAGTTTAATGAAAATAGAAATTAATAAAATGAGTGTTTCTGATTTAGATTTAATAGCTGAAAAATTATATGAAGAATTTGATGACCTTTGGAATTACAATGTATTTAAATCAGAACTTGAAAGTGAAAACTCAAAATATATAGTTGCAAAGCAAAACGACGAAATAATTGGTTATGCTGGAATATGGATTGCAATAGATATTGCCCATATTACAAATATTGTAGTAAAAAAAGATATGCGTAGGACAGGAATTGGAAGTTTACTTTTGCAAGAGCTCATTAATATGTGTAAAGAACTAAAAATACTAGAAATCACGCTTGAAGTAAATGAGCATAATTCTAATGCAATTAGTCTGTATAAAAAATTTGGATTTGAGCAGGTTGGATTAAGAAAAAAGTATTATAGGAATCAAGATAATGCAATAATTATGACGATAGATTTTAAAAGGGACAAAGCTGTTTAATATAGCTCTGTCCCTTTTGGCAAATTTTATATCATTTGTCTTATTTTTTTATTGATTTTATTTTATATTGTGCAATTCCATCTGGTGTTTCTACACCAATTGTTTGACCTTTTTTAGCTCCAATTAATGCTTTTCCTATTGGTGATTCATTAGATACTTTATTTGCTGTTAGGTCAACTTCTGTTGAACCAACAATTGTGTATTCTACATCTTCATCAAATTCAATATCATGTAATTTTACAGTATTTCCTATTTGTACTGAAGATGTATCTATTTCAGATTCATCAATAATTTTTGCATGTCTTACCTTGTTTTCTAATTCTGCAATTTTAACTTCATTTTCTGCTTGTGCATTTTTTGCTTCATCATATTCTGAATTTTCTGATAAGTCTCCAAAACCTAATGCCACTTTTATTCTATCTGCTATTTCTGCTCTTTTTTCTGTTTTTAAAAATTCTAATTCCTTTTCTAGGTTGTTAAACCCTTCTTGTGTTAATATAACTTCCTTTTCTTCCATTTTGCTTTCCTCCCTTGTTTAATTAAAGCTTTTTTAAAGTGCATTACTATATTAAACTAGAAATATTATTTTGTCAAGGGGAAGATTTAATCTTTTAGTAAATCTTTGCCACCTTTAATGTAATCTATTCCTGAAAATATTGTTGCAACCACAGATACAAGCATTACTATACTTGCTGTAATATTTAATGCTAAACTAAATCCTGTAAGTTTAGTTCCAATAAATGCAAAGAATCCATTTACATCTATGAATGATAAAACAATTGCTATCATTTGAGTTATTGTTTTTAGTTTTCCCCATGCAGACGCAGCAATTACCTTTCCATCTTTTTCTACAGCAATTAATCTGTATCCAGAAACTATAAATTCTCTTGTTAAAACGATAATTGGGATCCATGCTGGTATTTTTGTAAATTCAACTAGCATTATCATTGCAGCTAAAACTAATATTTTATCTGCTATTGGGTCAAGAAATTTACCAAATGTAGTAACCTGATTTCTAGATCTTGCAATGTATCCATCTAATTTATCTGTTGCTGATGCAATAACAAATATAAAATTAATTAACCAATATGTTATAGGAATATTTAACCATTCTCCTTGGATATTAAAAAATGGAATAATTACCATTATAGGTACTAGTATCATTCTTATTACTGTTAATTTGTTTGCTAAGTTCATATAATCCACCTCTATTTGCTTAATAATTCAATTGCTTTCTTTAGTTGTGTGTCTTCTTCCTCTTTAACATTCATTACATTTTTAACCGTATCTGGTAGTTTTACTTCTTCGTTCGGTTCAATTCCTTTTTTATTTATCTTTTCTCTGTTTGGTGTCATATATTCTTCTGTTGTTAATTTTAGTCCACTTCCATCAGTTAATGTCATAACTCCTTGTATTACACCTTTTCCATATGTTTTTGTTCCAACTAGTTTTGCCTTATTTAAATCTTTTAGTGCTCCTGCTAAAATTTCTGACGCGCTTGCTGTATTTTCGTTTACTAAAATTACTATAGGCACATTAACTATTGGATCTTGCTTTGCTTTTTCTATTTCTTCTTTTTGATTCTTATCTGTTGTAATTAATAATGTAGAGTCTTTGTCTGCAATGTAATCTGCAATTTGTAGTGCCTCCTCTACTATTCCTCCTCCATTATTACGTAAATCTATTATAAGAGATTTAATACTTTGTCCTTGCAACTTTTCAAATTCTTCTTTAAAGTGTTTTGCAGTATCTTCATCAAAACTTGTTAATTCAATATATCCAATGTTGTTATTTAAAACTTTACTTGTAACAGGGTTGATAACTATTTTTTCTCTTTTTATCTCATATTCTTTAGTTTCAGTTCCTCTTAAAATTTCAAGTTTTACAGTTGTTCCTTCTTCACCTTTAATTAAGTCTGCTGCTTTAGACATCTCTGAGCCCTTATATTCAACACCGTCAACTTTTAGTATATAATCTCCAGGTTGAATTCCTGCCTTTTCTGCAGGTGTATTTTTTATTGGAGTTAGCACTTGAATTCTATCATAGTTTTCATCTTTTACCATATAAATTCCTATTCCAACAAAATTACCTAATAAGTTATCTGTATAATCTTTCATGTCTTCAGCAGAAATGTATTCAGTATATGGATCTCCTAAAGCTTCTATATACCCTTTTATAGCACCTTCCTTTAAAGCATTTTCATCAATTTCTCCTAAATAGTATTTATCTATTAATGCTTTATATTTTTTTATAGAAGCATCTATTCCTTCTTGTGTGGCAGTTTCTTTTACACTTTCAAAGCTAAGCTTTGTTTTATCTGTTTCATTAAAATAATTATACATTCCAATTGATG
The DNA here is from genome assembly GCA_017533795.1 of Clostridia bacterium. Classification (GTDB taxonomy): domain Bacteria; phylum Bacillota; class Clostridia; order TANB77; family CAG-508; genus CAG-269. The sequence goes on from JAFWIH010000020.1 coordinate 154,553, forward strand.
TAACTAAAAATGTAATAAATGCCGTTAGAATCACTAGCATTACAATTTTGTATACTTTATATGTTGTTTTGTTCTCTTCCATTTGCTTCTCCCATCATTCTTATTATATTTATTTTGTTATAATTTATAACTTATGGTAAATAATTTAATGGATTAACTCTATTTGCATATTTACCTGGACTTTTCCTTACCTCAAAGTGAAGATGAGGACCTGTTGAATTTCCCGTTGAGCCTACTTTCATTATTTGTTGTCCTTGTGTAACCTTTTGCCCTGATGATACAGCTATTGAACCTGCTACACCATGTGCATATAATGTGTATAATCCGTTATAATGAGCTATTATTATATAATTACCATAACTGGTTGTTAAACTTTGTGTTGTTACTACAATACCATCTGCAGCTGCTAATACTGGCTTACCATATATGCCAGATCCACTAAAATCTACAGCTCCGTGCAAAGCACCACTTGAATAATACCAACCTGTTGTAACAGAATAACCTGTTACTGGTCTAATAAATCCTGATGAACTTACACTGCCTGATGAAGAACTACCAGAACTTGAGTTACTTCCACTTGATGAATTATTATTGCCTGAGCTATTATTCTGAGTAGCCTTTTTTTGTGCTTCTATTTCTTTTTGTATCTGTGCTTGTACTGCAGCAATTTGAGCATCTATTTTTTTATTATCTTCTTTTAATTGATCAATTTTTGTTTGTATTTCTTTTTCTTCGCTTGAAAGCTGTGCTACCTGTTTATTCTTTTCGGTTTTTGCAGATTCTAATTCAGTTTGTGTTTGTGATATTTGTGCTTTAGAAGTTGCAAGCTCTTGTTTGTTTGTCTCAAGTTTTTCTTTTTGTTCTTGTATTGCCTTTTTCTTGTTACTTATTTGCTCTAGTAAGTCTGTATCATATGATGCTAATTCTGAAATCATATAAAATTTAGATAAAAAATCTGTTAATCCACTAGAAGAAAGTAAAAAGTCTATATATGAAGTATTCCCATCTTCATACATTAGTACTAATCTTTCAGCCAATAAACTATCATTTTTTTCATAATCACTTTCTGCTTGTTTTATTTGTTCTTCTGCTGAAGCTATATCGTTATTTAAAGTTGATATTTTGCCCTCTAGTTCCTCAATTTTAGTTTCATATGCTGTAATTTTGCTATCTAAACTTTCAACTTCATTCATTGCTTGTGATTTTTCTTTTTGAACTTCTTTTAAGTTAGATTGTGCATTTGTTAATTCTTTATTATTGCTTTCTTTTTCATTTTTTAATGAATTTGTGTTAGCTGCAAAAACAATGCTATAATTACACACCATAATAATACTAATAAATATTACAAATATTTTCAGAGTAATCTTTTTCATAATTTTTTCCTCCGTTTATTTTCTACTTCCTTATCTATGGTAAATATGGTATTGGGTTTACTGGGCTTCCATTTATTCTTACTTCAAAATGAAGATGAGTACCTGTTGAATTACCTGTTGAACCTACTGTCCCTATTGCTTGTCCTTGCGATACACTTTGCCCTGCAGAGACTCTTCTAGAACCTGCTAGCATGTGTGCATACAATGTCATTGTTCCATTATGGTGGTTTATTACAACATATTCTCCATAACTTCTGTATCCACCACTTGAACTTCTTAATGCAGTTGATATTGCAACTGTTCCTGCTTTAACTGCAACTACTGTTTTTCCTACAACACCGATGTTTACGTCAACTCCCGTGTGTCCTCTATATGATGGATAAGATTTATTTGCTATGTTAGATTTGCTACATCCCGCAACTGGGAATATGTAACCACTACTACTTGGTGCTCCTGGAATATATGATCCTCCTCTTGATGCAGCTTCTTCAGCTGCTATTCTACTTAGTTCTGATGTAATAGCTTTTTTGTCGGCTTCAAATTGTTCTAACTCCTGTTGTGTGCTTTTTTCTTCACTTGATAGTTTAGCTACTGCCGCATCTTTTGAAGCTTTAGCATTTTTTATTTGAGTTTGCTTTTGCTCTTTACTTGCTTTTGTTGTATCTAGCTCTTTTTTACTATTTTCTAAGCTTGCTTTTTGTTCTTCTATTGATTGCTTTTTAGCTTGTATTTGCTCTAATAATTCAGAATCATATTGTGTTAATTCAGATACTAAATAGTAATTAGAAATGAAATCTGTTAATCCCTTAGAAGATAGCATAAAATCTAAGTATGATGTTTCTCCTGTTTCATACATCAATACTAACCTTTCATTTAAAAGTCTTTCTTGCTCATCATACTCTTCAATAGTCTTATTAAGATTAGATTGTGCTTCATTTATTTTTGCAGTTGTTTGACTTATTTGATCATTTAATTTATCTATTTCAGATTCATACTCTGAAATTTGTGAAATTAAGTTTTCTACTTCTTTCATTGCAGAAGACTTTTCTGCTTTTATTTCTTTTAAATTAGCTTGTGTTTCTTTTATTTTACTATTCAGTGTGGATTGTTGACTCTTTAGTTGTGACTTAGTTGCAGCTAAGGAAATTATACTGTATTGCATAATAACCATTGATATTAGTAATGTTGCAACTATCTTAGTCCTAAGTTTTTTCATTATAAAATTCCTCCGTTACTGGTTTAAATCAGTATTATTACCAGCTGTGTTTTGACTTGTTATATAGTCAAGTGGTTGCACTGCTGTTCCATTTATTCTTACTTCAAAGTGTGCATGTGGACCAGTTGCATAGCCTGTTGCCCCTACTTTTAATACTGTATCTAGTTTTTTTACTTCTTGTCCAAGTTCCACCATTATTTCTGAGCCATGTGCATATAGTGTACTAATTCCTCCGCCATGGTCAATAATTACCATGTTTCCATATGCTGAATTATATCCTGCTTTTGTTACAACTCCATCAGCTGCTGCAACAAAATTTGCTCCTTGAGGAGCTCTAATATCAACTCCTGTATGTAATTTATATACACCAGTTATTGGGTGAACTCTCATCGCAAAAGGAGATGATATAGATGTGTACCCTGGCACTGGCCATGCCATAACTCCACCTATATATTCTGGGCTTATACTATTTAATGCAATAGCTCTTATTTCTTGCTCTAACGCTGCATATTGAGCATTATATTCATCTATTTGTTTTTGTAACTCTTGTTCTTCTGCAGATAGTTTTTCAATATATTGCTGTCTTATTGTTTTTGTGTTTTCTAATACTTTCGCCGTTTGTAGTTGCGTTTGTTTTGCTTGTACCATTTCCTCTTTCGTTTTATCAAGTTGTTCTTTAGATTTTTCTATTTCATTTTTTTCTTTTTCAACAATTTCTAGTAAGTCAAAGTCATAAGATGCAAGCTCTGTTATTAGAAAATAATTAGATATAAATTCTGCAATGTTTGCAGAGCTTAATACTACATCTATGTACTGTATATCTCCAGCTTCATATATAGCAATAAGTCTATTATCAAGCATTCCCTTTTGCTCATTATATCGTGCTTCTACATCAGATAATCTTTCTTGTGTTTCTTTTATAGAACCTTGTAGTTCTTCTAATTTTGTGTTTAAATCATTTAACTCATTTTCAGAATTCATTATTGTTTCATCTAGTTTTTGAACTTGTTGTAGGTTAGCCGATAATTCTTCATCCAATGTTTGTTTTTCTTCTGTTGCTTCATTTATTTGTTCTTTTAATCTTTCTTGTTGTTCTTGTATATTAGAACTATTCGTTGCAAAAGAGAATATACTTATACTACACATTACAAATGTTAAGATGCACATTAAAACTTTACGCATATAAATTCTCCTTAAACTTTTAAATATTTCCTCATTGAAATCATACTTCCAAGTACACCTATACCAATTCCAAGAATTAAGTATACTATTACAATTAAACTAAACATATCAGAAAAGCTTACTAAACTCATTCCAATTACTTGCATGAATTCCGTATTTACCATTCTTTCTGCAATTATGCTGTACACTCCACCTACTAAGCCTAGTGATAGTATTCCAGCAAGTATTCCTATAAAGATACCTTCTACAACAAATGGCCATCTTATAAATCCATTTGTTGCACCAACATATTTCATTATAGATATTTCTTTTCTTCTTGCGTGTACTGTTAGTTTTATTGTGTTTGCTATTATAAAAATTGAAATTATTATAAGTAATGCAAGAATTACACCTGTTACAATTTTTACTCCATTTGCTAAATCTATTAATGTACTTACAGTTTCATCTCTACTTGTTATTTTCTTAATGTTATCTATTTGAGATATTTCACTTTGAACCTGTGAGCTTAATGTTAGGTCTGTTAATGTTACTACGTATGATGCAGGAAATATGTTATTTTCTTCATAGCCTTCTAGTAGGTATTCTTTTTCTTTAAATTTTTCTTTCATCTGATTTAATGCTGCTTCTTTTGATACAAAGTCTACTGTATTAACACCATTTAAAGATCTTATTCTTTCTCCTATTTCTTTTATTTCTTCATCTGTAGCATCATTATTTATGTACACTTGTATTCCTTGTGCTGATTCTATTTCGGCAACAAAATAATTTATGTTTTCTCCTATGATAAAGAAAATGCCAAAAATAATCATAGTAGCACACATTATCATAAGTGATGCTGCTGTTGATTTTTTGTTTTTAAATACATTTCTAAATCCTTCTCCAATTAAATAACTAAATATATTATATTTCAAAGTCATAACCACCTTTTTTATCATCTCTAATTATGTTGCCTTTTTCTATGTGAATAACTCTTTTTTTCATTTGATCAACTATGTCTTTAGCATGTGTAGCAACAACTACAGTTGTACCTCTCATGTTAATATCATTTAGTAAATTCATGATATCCCATGCTGTATCTGGGTCTAGGTTTCCGGTAGGCTCATCTGCAATTAGCATTGATGGATTATTAACTAGAGCTCTTGCTAAAGCTACCCTTTGTTGCTCTCCACCAGATAATTCATGTGGATACATTTTAGCTTTTTCACTTAATCCAACAAGTGATAGCACCATAGGAACCTGTCTACGAATATGTCTTGATGTAGCTCTAACTATGTACATTGCATATGCTACATTATCATAAACTGTTTTGTCAGGTAATAGTCTGAAGTCTTGAAACACAACTCCCATGCTTCTTCTTAAATATGGTACTCTATTTGGTTTTAAAAATGTCGTATCTTTTCCATTTATTATAATGTTTCCTGATGTTGGTGATTCTTCTTTTAGAATCATCTTTATTATTGTTGATTTTCCACTTCCTGAACTACCTACCAAAAATGCAAATTCCCCTTTGTCTATAACAAAATTAGCATTTTTAACTGACTCAATTCCTGTGTCGTAGGTTTTGCTTACATTTCTAAATTCTATCATCTTTTTCTCCCTTATTTTTTCAAATTTGACATACTATTTTCATTCTACCTTATCATATCAATAACTAACTTTTTTTGCAATACTTTACCCCTAAAAAAACACAAAATTCACAAGAATTTTACAATTGTTTTTTAGGGGTAATTTTAATAAAAGTATTCTGTTTGTATATACTATTTATTAGTATTGACATTTTGCTTGTAAAATGTTATACTACCTATAGAAGTTAATTCGTTCATTAACAATTCACATAGTGAATTTAACGAATTAGCTTCTTTTTACTGATAAAGAATGAATATAAAACCTGTTATCTCCTTTTGGAGATTTTCTTATGTCTATATTTACAATATAACATATGTGGTCTATGTATATAGAAGATTCTAAGTAAGCATAAATAACTTTACTATTTATATCATGATAATTTTTAGCTTCCTGACTTCTAACCTTTCCATATTTAATCATCTTTGCTAAATATTCCATCGTAGCAATTTTTGCTTTTTTGATTTCTAATGGCAAATTTTTATAATATTTATCATTTCCGAAAGTTTCTCTTATACCTTTTTGCCTAATTTCTATTTTCATACCAGTATCTAAATTGATTATTTGTTTAACTATTTCATTAGTTGATAAATACTTTTCTTTTAAAAGTTTTAAAACTTTTTTAGTAACTTCATATTTGTTCTCATAATCTTTAACATCAAACTTTTTAATATTAGTAATACTACTCTCAATTTTTATATTATTAATAAGCATCAGTCTCCTTCTAACGTATTTTTAGCACAAATAATAAATAATAAAACTACTATCCACTCCTTCCTTTTTTATTTTTGGCTGCTGTAACCCTAGAAAAAAATCTAGAAACAATTAAATTGAAATAATATTATGTATAAACTAGGATGTTTTTAATAAATGTGTTACAGTTATAACACATCCTTACATTTTTTATCAATTACCTTGTGAACTTTTTATAAACTTTTTGGACTCGTCCCTAAAAGTTTTTCATTCTGCATTCTCATATCAATAATAAACTTTTTTGCAATACTTTACCCCTGAAAAAAGAATGCAATGAAGCATCCTATTTTAATATTTTTTCTATTTCTTTGGTACTAAGTCCTGTAATTTTTTGTACTCCCTCTTTTCTTATATCATTCTCAAGCATTTTTCTTGCTAAAAATATTGTTCTTTCTTTCAATATTCTTTTTTCATTTTGTGCTAGTCTTGTTCTAATTGTAGTCATAACTTCTTCCACCTTTCCATCTTCTTTTTTTCACAAACATCAATCATTTCCTTTTTCTCCATATTTTTGAGATATTTGTGGTACTTTAAATAGTATTGGTATGTAAATCCTACCAATAGTATCATCCCTTTCTTATTAAATTTTGGTTTTCGAATTATTATTTCGAACTAATCTTTAAGATAAAATCTTATGATTAAAATTTTTGTTTTTCCTAGGTTGACTTTAATTAATATGTTATAGTTATATAATATTTTACATTATTTGTCAAGAAACTTTACTAAAAAATCACATTACAGTATGTTTGATAAAAAATATTATACATTTATTCTAATATAAATTTGAGGAAAATCATATTTTTCGAAATATTTGCACTACTCATATTTTATATTTCCCTCTATATAATTTTGTGCTAGACAGACACAGGGCCTGTCTAGCACATTATCTTTTTTTCAAATTTTCTTTATATTTTTTGCTTCGTGCCATATTTTAATTTCTTACGGGCACTGGATTTAAGATTATTTTGGGATACAAACTATAGGGCGAAAACCAAGGCTGTCGTTAGACGCATAGTTGGCGTGAACATAGCCGTAACAGTACACGTAGCTCACAAGGCTAGTGATGCCAGACGACGGAGAAGCCAGCCAGTATCCATATGCCTTTGTTTGTTCTTTTATAAACCACATATTTGTTGATGTTCCAAAAAAGTTACTTCCAGTTTCTGGGCTTTGTGATTTATACCCATTTGTATTTGAATTACTACTTGATAGTGTTGTATAATCTGTCATTTGAGTATGTCCTGATACTGCATTCCATGATAGTGATAACATTTCTATTGTTGGTCCTCCTATTGCATATGCTCCACTTACTCCATCTG
>JAFWIH010000021.1 GCA_017533795.1 Clostridia bacterium
TAACGCGCCAGTTTGTGGCACTGGAGACCGTGGGTTCGAGTCCCATCTTCCACCCCATATATATTGGACCGTGGCCAAGTGGTAAGGCACCAGACTTTGACTCTGGCATTCGCAAGTTCGAATCTTGCCGGTCCAGCCAAAAAAAATCACAACTTTTGTTGTGATTTTTTTATGTAATAAACAAAAAGAGATTATCTTATCATCATAACATTATTCTGGCAAATTTATATAAAACAGTCAATGCGACTTTAAAAGTTCATACGAAATTATTGCTTTGTTCGACACAAAAGTATATAATGGAATTGAATATAAAAATTAGGAGGTAAGAAATGACCAAAAAAATTCAGTTAGCAATAGGTGTTATTTTTATAATTATAATAACTACTATTGCATTTTTATTTTTAGTAAATGATAATTCAGAGCTAAGAACAATAAAATCAGAAAGAGAACTAGAAAAGTTTTACCAAGGATATGAGTATTCAGATGCAAAAGAACTCTTCATAAATATAATAACAATGCCATTTAGTTTAATTTCTGGTGGGGTTAATTATTATACACCAAGATATTATAATTCAGGAATAATTGATTATGAAGATGCAATTACAACAAAATCTAAAAGTCCAAGTACAAGCAATGGGTTAAGACCAGCGGAAATAACATCCCAAGCTACATCAGCAGATTCAAGTAAAAGCTCAATTACTGATAATTTAATTCCTAAAAAATCAAAAGACTATTCAACAACAAATATACAAGTAGAAAATGTAGATGAAGCAGACATTACAAAAACAGATGGTGATTACATATATTCTATTTCAGAAGACAATGTAATTATTACAAATGTACAAGACCCACAAAATATTAAAATTGAAGCAACAATAAATTCAACAGGGGGAATACCAGAAGATTTAATATTGTATGAGGATAAATTAGTTGTTATCTCTGCAACTGGAAATTATGCATCAACATATAGTTATAGCTACAATGCAAAAACAAATGTAGACATATATGACATATCAAATAGAGAATATCCAGAAATGATAAAAAGTTTTGAATTGCATGAACCTTACTACACATCAAGGTGTATAAATAGTGAACTATATATTATATCTTCTGGAAAATTAAGAAAAGAAAATGATAAGATAGACAGAAAATATAGTGAGAATAGAATAGAAAAAGAAATACCTTTAAAACATATAAAATACTTAAAAGATATAGATACAGAAGTTCAAACATTGATAGCAACTACAGACTTAAACAATAGTCAACAAGATATAGAATTATCATCATATTTAATTGACATTTCAAATGCATATGTATCTGAAAATAGTATTTATTTACTAAACCAAGAATATGCATATAATGGTTATGAAGAGCCAGGACTAAAAGATTTATTTGGCTTTAAAGGTGCATTTGGACTATTCTTCTATGATGACAATGACTATAGTGAAGGATATGAAACAGATATATTTAAATTTGACATTTTAAAAAACGGAGAAGTAACATACAATTCAAATACAAAAATTGAAGGAAAAACAATAAACCAATACTCTTTAGATGAGCAAAATGGGCATTTAAGAATTGCTTTATATGACAATGATGGAGCAAGAGTAGCAATTTTTGATGACAAATTAAATCAAATAGGAATTTCAAGCTATGTTGCTAAAGGTGAAACAATGTATTCTTCAAGATTTATGGGAAATAAAGTGTATTTAGTAACATACCAAACAATAGATCCATTATTTGTAATTGATTTAAGTAATGAATCAAAACCAAAAGTATTGGGAGAATTAAAAATTCCAGGATATAGCACATATTTGCATCCATATGATGAAAATCATTTAATAGGAATTGGTATGCAAACACAAGAGACTATTACAAAAGATTCAAGGGGAGCTGTAACATCTAGAACAGCGAAAATTGTTGGAATGAAAATGGCATTATTTGATGTATCAAATGTAAATAAACCAAAGCAAATTTCAGAAACAGTAATAGGAGATAGAAGAACAACATCTGCAATACTAACAAATCCTAAAGCATTGCTATTTTCAAGAGAAAAAGAATTAATTGCAATACCAGTAAACAATTACGCAGAAGACTTTGAAGTAACAGGAAGTACAAGTTCATATTCAAGTCTTGTAAGTTCATATACAAGTTATAGCAAACCACGTACTGCAGAAGGATATTTTGTATATAAAATAAATCTAAAAGATGGATTTGATTTAAAAGGTGTAATAACACATGAAGTAAAAGAGAAAAATACAACATATAGCTATTATTATAATGCATCAAAGTTACTTAGAGGAATGTATATAGACAACAATTTATATACAGTATCTGAAACTGCAGTAAAAGTAAACAACTTAGATACTTTAGATTTGGTAAGTGAATTAAAAATAAAGGAATAATTGGAGGAATTTATATATGGAAGAAAATAAAAATGATGGTTCTGCAATAAGAATATCAGCTTTAGTTCTAGGAATAATATCAATAGTTGCAAACTTCTTTTGGTATATAGCAATACCTACAGGAATTTTAGCAATAGTATTTGGAGTAAAATCAATAAAAAGAACAGAAAGTAAAATGGGAAAAGCAGGCTTAATTACAGGAATAGTTGGTGTAGCTTTGTGTGTTTTTACATATGTATCACTTACACTATTATTAGTACTTGCTAATTATTAATTTAACTTACATTAGAAACTTTTGGGAACGAGTCCAAAATTGTTTAAAGAAAAAAGTAATAGAACATGGAGTTCTATTACTTTTTTTTGTGGCATATATTAAAAACAAAAGGAGCGGATAAAAATGATAAATATAGTTAAAGGAGTAGGTTCATCTTTAGGATTTACATTAGTATTATTATTTATATTTTCTTTAATTCTTACATATACTAATACAAGTGAAGAGTTAATATCACCTGTAATCATTGTGTTGACAGGAATAAGTCTACTATTAGGCAGTTCAATTGGAAATAGTCAGCTTAAAAAAAATGGTATTCTAAATGGCTCTATTATTGGATGCATATATTTTTTAGTAATGTATTTAATATCAAGTATAATAAAAATGGATTTTTCTGTTAATGTGCAAATGATTATAATAGTTATTGTAGGAATTATATGTGGCGGTTTAGGAGGAATAATAGGGGTCAACAAAAAATAAAAGTATTTACGCAAAAACAGTTGATATTTTTAAATTTTATGATAAAATCTATAATGACAATTGAGTAAAGGAGGCTAAAATTTGATTACTTTAGAAGATGTCAAAAACAATTTGGAGGTTCAAGCTTTAATAAATGGAGCACAAAAGCAACTAAATGAATTAGGGTATACAGAACATTCATATAGACACATAGGTATAGTATCAAAAAGAGCGGGCGATATTTTAGAAGAACTTGGTTATGATGAACATACCATTGAGCTTACAAGAATTGCTGGATACTTACATGATATAGGAAACTGTGTGAACAGAGTTGATCATGCACATAGTGGCGCAATAATGGCATATAACATTTTAAAAGATATGAAAATGCCAGTTGAAGATAGAACAGAAATAATGATGGCAATAGGAAACCATGATGAAAAAACAGGAACAGCGGTAAGTGAGATATCTGCAGCTTTAATTTTAGCAGATAAGTCAGATGTTCATAGAGATAGGGTTTGCAAAACAAATATGTCAGTATTTGACATACATGACAGAGTAAATTACGCTGTAACAGATGCTAATCTACACATAGATGCTGAAAAAAGGATACTTACACTAGATTTAAAGATAGATACAAAAATTTGCCCAGTACTTGATTATTTTGAAATTTTTATGGATAGAACTATGATGAGCAAATACGCAGCTAAATATTTAAAAATATGGTTTGAACTAATTATAAATGGTACAAAATTGTTATAAATGGAGGAAGTAAAAGTGAAAAAAATACAATTAATAGTAAAAATATTAGTAATTATATTAATAGCAGCAATAGCTTTTGTGGGAATTTATGTTCAAAAGCAAAATAGAATGGAAAATATAGTTAAAGATTATTCTTTAGGAATGGACTTAAAGGGATCAAGAGTTGTAGAACTAAAGGTTAGTGATGAAACTAAAGAAATAATAAGAGACAAAGATGGTAAAATAGTAAAAGAAAGCGATAAAAAAGAAGGCGAAGACTATAAAACAGAAGAACAACCTTTAAATTCAGATGAGGTAAAGACAACTGAAAACTATAAGAAATCAAAAAGTATAATAGAAAAAAGACTTTCAAAACTAAATGTTGATAATTATATTGTAAAGCTAGATGAGAGCACTGGAACAATAGTACTAGAAATACCAGAAAATGACGGTACAGACCATGTTGTAAGTAATGTTAGTGAAACAGGAAAATTTGAAATTGTTGATTCAGAAAATGTAGAAAACATTTTAATGGATAACAATGACATAAAAGGTGCAAATGTATTATATAATACAACTACAACAGGAACAGCAGTGTATTTAAATATAGAATTTAATAAGCAAGGAAAAGAAAAACTTAAAAATATCAGTAATGATTATAAAACAATAGAAACTGATACTGACTCGGAAAATGATAATGATACGGAAAACAAAGAAGAAAAGACTGAGCAGAAAAAAATAACAATGAAAATTGATGATAATGAAATGATTACTACAAGTTTTGATGAAACTATGGAAAATGGTAGTATTCAACTTTCAATGGGACAAGCAAGCCAAGACAAAACAAAAATAAATGATAATGTTGAGAGTTCAGCAACAATAGCTACACTTCTTGATACAGGTAATTTGCCAGTAGAATATAAAATAGAATCAAATGAATATGTATCAACTGATATTTTAACTTCTTCATTAATAAAATTTGGAATAGCAGTTGTAGCGCTACTATTAGTTGCTTTACTAACATTAATAATAAAATATAAAAAACTAGGATTATTGGCTGCGGTTGAATTTATAGGTTTTATAGCACTATATTCGCTACTTTTAAGATATACTAATGTTACAATTACACTTGAAGGAATAGCTGCTATACTAGTAATAATAGTAATGAATTATATATTTAATTATAGATTATTGAATACAATAAAAAATCAAACAGGAGAGGACAGAAAAAAGGCAATTACAGATGAATTTATAGAATTTTCTCTAAAAGCTATTCCTGTATGTATATTAAGCATTGTATTTTGCTTTGTTAGCTGGCAACCAATAAGTAGCTTTGGAATGACTATGTTCTGGGGATTAGTTTTAGAAGCATTATATAATATAACAGTTGCAAAGAGCTTTTTAAAAGAATAGGAACAAATAGGAGGTATAAATAAATGAAACAAGTATCATCAAAAAGCAAAATAATAGTTGCAATTCTTATTTTAATTATTGTTATTGGTGCAGCTGTTATTGGAATAAAGGGCTTCAACTTTGATATTAGAAATCAAACAACCCAAGAAATTGAATTATATATAGGAAAAAAATTTGAAATAGAAGATATTAGACCAATAACAAATGAGGTATTTGGTAAACAACCAGTAACAATACAAAAAGTAGAAGTATATGAAGATCAGGTAGCTATTACAACTAAAGAAATAACAGATGAGCAAAAATCAAATATTGTAAATAAAATAAATGAAAAATATGAAACAGAATTAAAGGCAGAAAATATTAGTATTAACACTTTACCACATACAAAATTTAGAGATATAATAAAACCATATATATTACCACTTGTTATTTCAACAGTAATCATATTAATATATATTGGAATCAGATTTTATAAAATAGGATTAGTAAAAAGTATGTTAAAAACCGGAGGAAGTATACTTTTAACAGAAATAATATTATTTGCATTAATGGCAATTATAAGATTTCCAATTGGAAGATATACATTACCACTAGTATTATTTGTATATCTAGTTACATTATTAATTCAGACTATCAATTTAGAAAAAAAATTAAATGCAACTATGTTAGAAGAAAAAGATTAATAAATATTTATAAGAAAGAGGGATGTAAAATGAATGAAGAAAAAGAAAAAATTTTAGCAGCTGTAAAAAGTGATGTTGAAGCATTACAAAATGCTAGTCAAGAATTAAAAAATGATAAGGACTTTATAATACAAGTTGTATCTATAAATGGTTATGCATTAAAATATGTAGAAGAAAATTTTAAAAATGATAAAGATGTAGTTCTTGCTGCAATAAAACAAGATGTTTATGGACACTCACTAAAATATGCAAGTAAAGATTTAAAAGCAAACAAAGAATTTATAGAAGAAGCTATAACTATAAATCCGTATGTATTTAGGCAAGCAGATATAAGCTTAAGACAAGATAGAAAATATGTTTTAAGATTAATAGAAAAAAATGCACTAGTAATTGAAGGTGCAAGTGAAGAATTAAAAAATGATAAAGAAGTTGTATTAAAAGCAGTTGAAAAAAATGGACATGCATTATCATATGCAAGTGAGGATCTAAGAAAAAATAAAGAATTTTTACAAGAAGCAGCATCAGTAAATAGTGATGCAATGGAATATTAAAAAAAGCTCAGTTATGAGCTTTTTTTATGCACTTAATGATGTGCTTTCTAATTTGTTCATGTTGATATTTATTTCAGACTTAGTTTTATTGACTTTTTCTTTTAGTTCGTCAATTTGTCTTTGATATAAACTGTTTAAATTGTCTAATTCTTCATCAGTTAAATCAGTTAATTGAATTTGATTGCTTTCAAATTTTGATTGCAATTCAAGTAATTCTTGGCTTTCTTCATGTTTTTTTACTTTTATTTCATTAACAAAAATATCTCTATCTTCTGATGATACAGGAGCTGTCTCGTTTAATTCTTCATTAATATTTATTGGAGCAGGAAGTGCTTTATTTGGTTTAAACCATTTTTTTATCAAATTAAATAAATTAGAAAATATACTCATTTTATTATACCTCATTTTTTTATCTTTCTTTTTCTATGTTTTGTAGTTTTTGTAGTTCACGTTTTGCAACATCTAAATCCATTTCTAGACCTAATTTATCTTCACGGTTACGAATAAGTTGTGCTTCATTTATTATTCTTTCTATAGATACATCATCTCTAGAAGTTATTTCATCCATTGTAAAGACTCCTTTCAAAAGTAGTAATTTTTATATTAATATTATCTCACAATAAAATACACCTTTCAATAAAGTTACAAAATTGTCAAAAAAATGTAATGGATTTGTAATGAGAAAACTAAATAATTAATTGACATAATTTACATAATATAGTATACTAAATATAGATTTATTTTTGAAACTTCCTCGCTTTTTCAGGAGGATTAAGACATCATAGTTAAATGATTATTTAGGAGGAATCATGACCAAAATTTTGTGGCTCAGCCGTCACACCATGACCAATGAACAGCTTTCGGATCTTAAGCGAATCTATGGCGAGGTTGAGGTGAAGACCTTTGACCAGACCGTGGAAAGCTGGAGAGATGTTGTGGAGGCAGGTAAAGATTGCGACGTGCTCGCAGTTGTACTTCCGCCAGCCATCTTGGCGGATCTTACCAACCCTCGTAACAACAACAGGCCTGTTATTAGGGCAAAAGCCAATCGTGTTGCTACAGGCAATACGATTGTTAATCCGGCAACTGGCAAGGAAGAAGCAGAATATCGCTTTGAACATGCCGGTTGGGAAAGGGTTATTAAGATTGAGGTTGTGGTGGAAGCTCTTTAGCCATTTATACCTTGGTCTGGCAGGTTCTACATTGTAGAACCTGCTTTTTATTATAATGGATATTGCTACGATGAAAGAATTTAAAGTAGAAATAAAAAAATAAAAACCTTGAAATCAAGGTTTTTACTATGGTGGTCTGAGGTGGAATCGAACCACCGACACGAGGATTTTCAGGCATTCTTACATAAAACTTATAAGTGTTACTATGTAAACGACTACACGACACTTTAAAAATATTTGACACACTTTTTGACACACTAACCTTAAGATTAATTAGACAAAAAGTTGTTTAATTTATTAACTGCATTTTGTTTATCTCTTTCATCTAAATGTGTATAAACATCTAATAATATTTGCAGTGTTTTATGTCCTGTAAAACTTTGTGCTTCTTTTAAATCTACACCTGCTTTATGAAGTATGCAAGCATAAGTATGTCTAAGTTGGTGGTAGGTAAAATATACTTCATAATCTAATATTTTATTTAAATCATTTATAACATATTGAATCTGTCTTTTCATAGTTGTATCTGACATCATTTTATTTAATGTGTTAGGGAATACATAATCATTATCACTATGGTCTGACTTCATTTCTACCAATTTATCATATATAACATTCAATATAGGTACTTTTCTGTTATCTTCATTCTTTGTCTTTTTTATAACAGGCTGATTATGAATTAACTCTACAGCTTTGTTAACACTAATATATTTATTGTTTAGATCAATGTCTTTATATTGCAATGGGATAACTTCTTGCTTTCTTAGTCCAGTATAAATCATAAACAGTATCATAAACGCACGAGGATTGTCTGAGGCAAGTTTTTTTATTTCATCTATCAAGTTATCTGTCAAGGGTTCTTTTTCAGCTGATTTATGCTTTTTTATTTTAATTCCTTTAGATACATTCTTACTTATATAATCATTTTCTACAGCATTGTCTAAAATTTGTTTAATTGTCATTAAAACAATATCTTTTCTTCTTGTAATTCCTTTTTTAGTCATAATATTAAGTAAATTTAGCACATCTTTTTGCTTCAATGATTTAAGTTTGTATTTTCCAAGATAGGGAGTAATATATATATTAATAGCTTCTTTATACATTTTATAAGTATTGTCTGATTTGTCTGATTTATAAATTTCTATCCATTGATTAGCCCATTGTTCCAGTGTGAGACTTTCGTTATCAGATATCATTCCTTTTTTAGACAAATACTTTGCTTCTATATATTGATCCTCTAAGTCTTTAGGACTATCAGAATATAATGTTTTTAATTTCCCGTTTACACTTACTCTTTTCATAAGTCTACCATCTTTTCTTATCGTGTAAGTAAAAGCCATAACATACCTCCTTAAAAAATAAAAGTATCTAAATTGATACTTTTTCATCTGTAAAACCATGTGAATTATCATAATAATAGTTTAAACACCTTGCCATATAAGTAGCTTCAACATCAAATTGCTCTGCAAGTTGTGTAGCTGTAGTGTAGCCTTTTTTCATAAGTAATTTTATTCTTTCGTATGGAAAAAAGTCTTTCCAAGCTCTTTTATCTGCCTTAAACTCGGCTTTAGCAATTATTTCATAATCTGAATCAGTTTTATAATAACTACCAGAAAAATAATGCCCTAGTTCTTGAATTAATACGGTATTTCTAGAAACAGTTGTGTCAGCTTTTTGTTCATCTACTATTATTGCTGTTATATCTTTATAATGTGCTATCATACCACCACTATTAAGTAGTTGATGATTTGAATAATTGATTTTTTCTTTTTCTAGTATATTATATAAAGATGTTGTATTCATTTTATCCTCCGTATTAATATTACAATTATGTTACAAAAGTATTTAAATTTGTTAACATTTTATAAAAAATACTTGAATTTTACTTTAAAAAAGTATATACTCAAATTAACAAATTGACAAATTAACATAATTATGGTATAATTATTAAAAATATTACATATGCTATATATTATAAGTCCTTTATGAGCGAAAGTCAGCTCCATGCTGTGTGCAGTAATGCCTAGCCGTAAAGGGCTTATTTTATTTACATCAAAAGGATTTTTCTTACTATAGAAATTTCCCCAATTGGGTTTGAAATCATTTAAATCAACAATTAATCCATACTTTTCTTTTAAAAAGTTATAATATCGCATTTCTCCAAAAATAAAAGCTCTATGAATTGCCCAGTTGCAATAATCTACTATCTGTAAGCACATTTCTCCAGATGGAGTTTGTGGCAATACTTTTTGTTTGGATTTTATCTCATGTTTTAATGAAGCTTCTGTATATATTAATGAATTGTGTATTGCTTCTTCCAAAGGTATTTGCCTTTGTTTATTTCCTCTTGTTGCAATATATATATAGTTGTTAGACGACAATTGCAGTATATTTTTAAACAGATGGGTGATTAAAGAGTCATAGATTTCTTGCGTATTCCCATTATGTTTATTAAAGACTTTTTGTGTTTTTCTACATACAACAATATTACAAGAAAAGGGCAAGTCTCTTAACAAATTAAAAACCTTATATCTTACTTCTGGACAGTCATCTTTTGCGTGAAATGCTGTTGCAGTTTTTTTTATTGATGGTATATCTTTTAAATAATCATCATTAAGTATTTCATTTTGCAAATCTAGTAATTTTTTTCTTAAATATTCTGGTTCAGTTGTTCTAATAAAACCCATTAATAAAATTTTAGAAGAACCGTTTTCTCTGCCGACTAACCATTCGCCTTTTCTATTATAAAAAGTTGTATCGCCAGACTCATCAACAAAAAAATAATTACTACTAAATATGTTTTCTTGCATTATTTTTCTCCTCTTTTGTCTCTTTCTTATCATCTTTTTTTTCATTTTCTTGTTTAGCAAGTAATCCTTCAATTATATTTTTTGCAATTTCTTTATTTTCTTCGTTTAATCCTTTTATTCCTGTTGCAAATGCTATATCCATTTCGTTTGCATCTATTTTTTCTGGGTTTCGTATATCTGATTTACCTAAAAGATAATCCGTAGACACACCAAAGAAATCAGCCAATTTTACAATATCATCATTTGATGGTTCGTTTCTGCCAATTTCCCAGGCTGAAACAGCTGACCTCGTATATCCTATTTTTTTTGCAAATTCTTCTTGAGTTAATTTAAAAATGTCTTTTCTCAGATAAACTAACCTTTCTTTAAATTCCATTATTACACCTCTTAAATATCACTATATCCATTATAACATAAAAAGATACGAAATGAAACAATTTACATAAAACGGTATTAAAAGTGTCAATTTTTTTTAGCTTTTAAAATTTTTAAAACTTGAAATGTGTTGATATTCTTGAATTTGCAAGAATTAATATTTAAATAAAAAAATATTTTTAGAAAAAGACTTGACACGAAAAGTAACATGTGGTAATATACAAACAATGATACGAAAAGTATCGAGAAAGGAGGCATTATATAATGAGGAACAGTTATAGCCCTAGAACAAAATTGATAAAATTAAGAACAGATAAAGGATTTACACAAGAGCAAATGGCAAGACTTTTAAAGATAAAGAGAGCAACATATGCAAATTATGAAACAGGTTATAGGAATCCTAGCTTAGAAATAGTGATAGAGCTAAAAAAGATACTAGGAGTAACAGAAGATAAATTTTTTTTACCAGACAAAGACACGAAAAGTACCACAACAAATTTAAAGGAGGCGACTTAAAATGCCAATGACACTTTTACAAGAAAGAGCAAGAAAAAAATATGTACCTGTAAAAGTATTTCAAGAGCAATATGGAATGAGCAGAGCACAAGCATATAAAGTTTTAGCAAGACCAGAAATGCAAGAAGCAATAATAAAAACAGGCGAAAGGTCAAAAAGTGTAGATTTAGATAGAGCTTTTGAATTAATGCAACAGGTATTTAGTTAGAAAGGAAGTGAGATACAAATGAAAAGAAAACTAGACCTATTTAAAGTAGGACAAGCAATAGCATTTATAGTAACAACAGCAATGTTTATTCACAGAGTTATTACATCAGGATTTTTATTCTTTATAGTTAATTATTAGGAAAGGAGGAAATACAAATGAGTTATTACATGTTTATGTTTTATTTAATTCTACTAGGAGTTATAGCATTTATATTATTAGTATTCATTTATAAAAATGATGATTTAGAAAAAGAAATAGAAGAACAACAAAGCTTAATTAATGCTAGTAGAAGAAACTTAGCAGATGCAGAAAACAGAATATCACAAAGAAACGATTTATTAGAATATCAAGAAAACAAAATCAAGAAATTAAAAAATAAGCTAACTATTTTAGAAGCTTATATAACAAGCAACAACTATGGAAATGCAGAACTTAGACTAGAAAAATTAAAAGAGTTAGTTCGTGACTACCAATCTCAAAACTAACTCAACTTATAAAATACATAAATATGCACTCCATGTCTATATTATAGCATGGAATAGAAAGGAAAGTCAAATGAAATATAAAGTTTATAGACATTTTAATACAAATGAAGAAGTATTTGAAGAAGACTGGGAACAATACGCAATGGAGAAATTAGGGATAACAATAGAACCACAAGGCAAGAATGGAGAAATGACAGAAGAACAACTAGAGTTTATAGAAGAATTTACAGACTGGTATTTTAGTGGCAACTGGATTCTAGATGAAGTAGAAGATGACAGTGTATGTGATGACTTAGCTGAAATGGAAGACATTATATATGAAAGAGATTTAGAAAAAAAGTGGGGTATTGCTTAATGAATATATATGAAAGTATTACAAAGATAATGGAAGAAGTACCTGCAATAGGTAAAACAAAAACAAACAAGACACAAGGTTTTAAATTTAGAGGAATAGATGATGTTATGAACGCATTACAACCTTTATTATCAAAGAATAAAGTATTTATAGTACCTGAAATATTAGAACAAACAAGAGAAGAAAGGACAACCTCTAAAGGTGGAACATTAATATATTCAATATGTAAAATTAAATACAAATTTTTTGCAGAAGATGGAACTTTTATAGAGGCTATAACAATTGGAGAAGGAATGGACAGTGGAGATAAGGCAACAAATAAAGCAATGGCAATTGCAATGAAATACGCATTATTCCAAGTATTCTGTATTCCAACAGAAGAAATGAAAGATCCTGATAGTGAAACACCTGAGGAAAGTCAAAAGAAAGAGGAGGCAGAACTAGAAGAATTAGTTACAGACACACAAGCTAAAACAATATATGCAATTATGAAACAAAAAGGACTAGATGTAGAAAAACAATTACAAAGTAATTATGGAATATCTAACACAAATGAACTAACTAAAAGACAATATGCAAGTATATTAAATGCAATAAAGAAATTACCTAATAAAGAGTAGGTGGAACTTATGAAAAGTCAATTTGAAACAATGTTAAAAGAAGACTGTAAACAATACAGAGAACTATTTAAAAAATATAAAAACATAATGCCAGAAGATATAGAGACATGGTATACGTTGACAAGAGAAAGCTTAATGTTAGCTCAAAGATGGTCTGATATAGCGAGCAATTCAAGTTTATACGCTAAATCTTATGAAATATCGAAATGCGATTTTAGAGACTGGGCTTATCAACGTTACAGAAACTTACAAGAAATGCACACAGATTGTAGAGTATTTTATAAAGACAGTAAAGAAGATTTAAAGAATTTTGGGAGAGTGGATTAAATGATAGTAAAAAGTTTATCAAATAGTTTCAATCCAGTACCTAAGCAACCTAAAAAAGAAAAGAAAGAACCAACAAAGATAAAACAGAAAAGTAGTAAATTAGCAAAGTTAGAAAGACAGAGAGACAAAGACATAGTTAAGTCTGGTAAATGTGATTATTGTCATAAAGTAAAAAAGCGACTAGATCCACACGAAGTATACGGTGGAAGTAATAGACAAATAAGTATCAAGAATGGATTTGTAAAAATGCTATGTAGAGAATGTCATTCTAACGAAAAGATAATAAATCAATTAAGAATAGACGTACAGAAAGAGTATGAGCAGAATCATACTAGAGAAGATTTTATAAGGCTAATAGGAAAAAGTTACATCAAGGGCAATGACTAAACGTTGCCCTTTAATTATACAAAAGGAGAAAGAAATATGGCTAGAAGAAGAATGTTTAATTTAGACATAATAGATACTGATTTATTTTTAGAAATGCCACAAACAAGCAGACTTTTATATTATGAATTATGTATGAGGGCAGATGATGACGGTTTTGTGAGCAGTCCTAAAAAAATACAAAAGATGGTAGGTTGTAGTGAAGATGATTTCAAAGTTTTAATTAGTAAACAATTTATTATTCCATTTGATACAGGAGTTGTTGTAATAAGACATTGGAAATTACATAATTACATACAAAAAGATAGATACAGAGAAACAATTTATACAGATGAGAAAAAGCAGTTAAATCAAGAAGAAAACGGTATGTATACAAAATGTATACAAGATGGATACAAAATGGAAACACAGGTTAGGTTAGGTAAGGATAGTATAGGTAAGGATAGTAAAGAGTCTAAAGAAGAAAAGCCAAAGAAGGATAACAAAATACACTTTGCTGAATTTGTTTCTATGACCAATGCTGAATATGAAAAATTAGTAAGCACTTATGGAAAAGATTTTGCAGACCAATGTATTACTGTACTTGATAACTACAAAGGTTCTAGTGGAAAAAAATATAAAAGTGATTATAGAGCTATCCTTAACTGGGTTATTGACAGAGTAAAAGAACAAAGAAATAAACAAACATCAAAATCTAATTATGAACAACGAGAATATAGCAATTTAGATTTTTTATACAAAAACAAAGGAGTATCAAATGAGTAAAGAATTAAAAGTAGTCTATGTAGATAACCTAAAACTAGGCTATGAAGTAAAACCAATAATACTAAGAGTAGATAAAGAGCATAAATGGAACAGAGCTAAACAGAAAGAAAACTTACAAGCTAAAATCAAAGAAGAAAGGTAATACAATGAAAAAGTTTGAAGATAAACAAAAACAAGATAAATTCCAAGCATTAGTACAAAACAGACAAAGAGTATCATATAAGCTACTACGAGAATTAGAGAGCTTAGGAATGATAGAAGATTATGATTTATTCAGAATAATAAGCAATCAATTCAATGATATGTATATGTTTTATATGGACGGAGAGTTTTATGTAATAGACAGAAACAGAGCAGATTTTAGACAAGTAGAACGTAGTTTATTACAGACAAGATGCTATGAAATACAACCAAATAGAGTACATGGATTATCAGATGAAGAATTTTTAAAGCTTAGTACTGCAGAACTAATACAAGTAATGCTTGGAGAAGAAATTGAGGAAGAGAGGTAAAGGTATGATACAAGTAACAAAAAGATTTTACATAGATGCAAACAGTAATTGTTATATGCTACAAGAAAAAACAAAAGTACAAGATGAAAATAGCAAGAACTTTGGCAAGGAAATATTTAAAGATTTGGGATATTATACAACATTAGAAAGCTGTATAAGAGGAATGTTAAAAACAATGACAAGAGAATATGTAGGCAAAGATGAAGTTAACACAATGAAAGAATTACAAGAACAAATAAAAAAGACAGATGAATTAATACGTAACATGAAATTAGATATTAGGAGTGATAGCAAATGAAAAGACCAATAAAGAAAACAGTATATAGCATATTAGAAAAAGATAAATATGCAAGACAAGATGATAATTATTTAATAATGCGAGTAGTACAAAGGCTAGAACCAAATTTAGCAGGAACAACATTTGTAGAAGTAATGCAGAACTTAACTTATAAGGGAATAAGCTTAGAGGGGATAACAAGAGCAAGAAGAAGCTTTTTTACAGAATATCCTGAGTTAAGAGTAAAAACAGCTGAACAAGCTAGAAGAGAGAAAGAACAAGAATATTATTTAGAATATAGCAGGAGGTAATTAATGAAAGAAGTTGTTATGTATAAATGTAAAGACTGTGGGAAAAGTTATGACCTTGAAAGATTAGCATTAGAATGTGAATTTAATCATGCTAAGGAAAGATTGGCAAATCAATACTTACAAGATGGATTCAATTTAAATTTTATTAATGCGATGATAGGTTTTAATTGGAATTTGTCAGAAGAAATGAAAAAAATTACAAAAGATAATTGTTTTATAATTTCACATTGGCAATGTTGTCAAAAACCTGCTTATCAAATAACGCAGATAGACTACCATGGGAATTTATACTTATGGGGAATAGGCAGTTGGAATGGGGGATATGGAGGCTGGAAAAATGTAAATGATTATGAGCTTAAAAAGATATATCCTAAAGAACAGTTATATAAATATACGAGGTAAGATTATGAAATTTAATTATTCACCATTAGAACGGAATATGTGTAAAATGCTTAGGCTGTTATAGGCTAGAGCAGGAAAACTTCAAAGGAATTTGGAGATGTGATTATTACAAGGAGGCTAAAGATGACAAAAGAGGAAGAGTTCCTAATTGAAATGAAAAACTTTTTTGAAAATATAGATAAGCTCAAATTAGACTTAGAAAAACAAATAAGTGAAACAGAAAAAGCAAGAAATGATTTACTACACGAATTAGAATTAGGAAACTTAAATGCAATAGAAATCATGAAAGTAGCAAAGACATTAAAAGAGGTATTACAGGAACGTAGACAATATAAAGATGAACTTAAAAAAGTAATGACATTAAAAGGATTCACAGATAAGTATAACAATAAGCTTATAGTTGGAGACATTATTCAAGCTTTAAAAAATTTAAAAACGTTACAGAAACAACTGGAAGAAAGAAAATACAGACCTAGAATGATAACCAATTTAAAATGTGTTGAGGAGGAAACAAAAGAATGCCAATAAACAGTAAAAGAAAACGGTAAAAATGGAGAATTATATGTTGTAAATAAATTTAAAGAGTACGGATATAAATGTAATAGAACAGCACAGTATAAAGGAAATACAGGCAGAGCTGATGACATAGAGGGAATAGATTACATACATGCAGAAGTCAAATTTGTTGAAAGGCTTAATTTAGATAATGCAATGAATCAGGCAATAAGAGATAGTTTAGCAAGTGATAGAGAAGCAATGCCTACAGTATTTCATAAAAAGAATTATCAAGGGCTTATGGTTACAATGAGATTTGAAGACTGGATTTTATTATATAACAGTTATTATAGTGACAGGAAAATATCAAAAATGATAACAGAAAACGAGGAGCTAGAAGAAAAATGAAACAATATGGTTTATATAATATAAAAGACCATGAACAATGTGAATACTTTGGAACCAAGAGGGAAGTTGCTAAATATTTAGGGTTGAGTTACAGCTATCTAGGAAGTTATCTCACAAGAAAGAAACATGGAACACAAGAGTTATTAAAACATAAATATGATTTGGTTGAAATAGTAAACGAAGAAACAGAAATTGAAGAACCACCCCAAAAGACTAATGAAGAAATATGGCAAGATATATTAAATGCTTTTGGTTACATAGATTCTACACCTGAGGAAGAAATAGCAAAATTTAAAGTATTTGATGAATTTAACTGGCACCTTAAAGGATTAGTAAATCAAGTTATATATGATGAAGAATGGAAACAGATACCAGGATTTACATATTCATTAAGTAACTGGGGACGCGTAAGAAATGACAAAAACGAAAAATTAAAAGCCACAAGAAATCACAGATGGATAATACAGGTAGACATATACAAAGATGGTAAAAGATATACAATAAATGTTCCAAGAATGGAAGCACATTTATTTATTAGACCAGTAAAAGAAAATGAAAGAGTAACTTATATTGATGGAGATAGAAGAAACAACTGGTATAAAAACTTAAAAATAGTAAGTATGTAAACATACATACCTGTAATATAGCATATTACAAATATAAACTATAAGCTTATTGCTTATATGGGAGGAAATAAATGGAAGAATATGAAATTAAACAAATAAAACAGTTAGTAGAAATAAGAACAATTTTAAGTGGTATGGCAATAATTCATGACATTAATGAAAAAAATAATGATTATTATAGACCAGTAAAGAATACAAGCAGACAAGATTGTTATAAGGCTTTATATGAAATTAATGAACTTGTAGGAAGGATAAAATGGCATTAGAAGATGTTAAGATTTATTATAGGATTAATACTACGGTACATGGATAGGCATAGTAATAATGTGTTTATTTATAGTAGGTAAGGAGGAAAAATAAAATGTGTGAATATTGTAATACAGATTATAAAGTATTAAATAAAACAAAAGAATATTCAGATATTGAAATATCTTTATATACTGCTATTAAAGGAATTAGAGTTCGAGCAATATTTGATAACACAGGATTATTCAAAACACAAGATGTCATTAGAATAAATTACTGTCCTATGTGTGGAAGAAAGTTAGGTGATTAATAAATGGATATAGAAGAAAAAGAAACAATTGAAAAACAATTTGAAAGAAATTTAGAATTGTTAGTTAGAGGAAAATTCCCACTAACAGCAACAGCAATTGTAGCTGCAGAGCAACCTATGATTCTATTGTTTAAAGAATTAATACATAGAATAGAAAAACGAGAGTACGAAATAGATAAGAAAGAATCAGACTTATATGAAGTTAATAATAGAATGAACGATTTATTAGAAATTGCAGATAATAAAGACAAAATAATAAATGAAATGGCAGAGTCTATATTTCTTATGAATGGAGATAGAGGTTGTACAAAGCAAGAAAAAATAGATTATTTTACAAAGAAAGTAGAGGGGAAATAAAATGGAAAATGAAGAAAAAAGAATTTTCTTAACACCGCAACAAGCGTTTGATTGTTTAGAAATAAAAGATAGACAAGTACATAATTTTATACAGGCAGGATTTGGATTATTGGGTGCAGATTGGGATATTCAAGATGTTCAAGAATGTTTAGATGAAGCCACAAGCATTGAAATTGGGGGAAAACAATGCAGAGCATTAAGACATGGGATAGTAGCAATTAAAGGAAAAAAAGCTTATTTTTTTGAAGCAAATGAAAAAAAATTAAAACAATATGAATTGGAGGAGGAAAACAAATGAACTGTACTAATAAAGAACAAGAAACAGCAGAGTGCGAAAAAAGAGGTTGTGAACGGATGTTATTATAATGATGAAATTAAAGTTGGAGAATTGATAAGAACTGAATTTGGAGGCATAGGAAAGTTTTATAGATCTGCAAGTGAAAGTCCTGATGTTTATTGTTTGTATACAACAAAGTCAGACGGATTAAAATATTCTACCAGATACGATAGTATAACAAAACATAGTGAAGACATAAAAGATTTATTAGAGATAAAAGATGTAATCCATTATAGAATAGACAATATATCTACTACATTAGAAACAAAAGGATATATAGAAAGTATTGTAGATATAAAAGATGAAGAAATGTTAAAAAGCATAAAAGAAAATCAAGATTATCATATATTAGAAATATTAACAAAAGAAAAATGGAATCAAACAGCATATAAAGTAAAGGAGTAAAATATGGAAATAAAAACAAAGTATAACATAGGACAACATATATGGGTAATATATGAAGATAGAGGTACTGTACAGCTATTTGATACAATAATAACATCTATTGATATAGATAAAGAAGGATTAGCGTACTATGTAAAAGAAGGATGGGATTTTCCAGAAGAACAAGTAATACCTTATGAAGATACAAATAAATTAGTAGCAATGATAAAAGATACAATGAATACAATTCATGAAAGAGAGGAAAAAGAAAATGGTATATAAAGGATATGAATTAATAAAAGCAATAGAAAATATGGAGATAGAAAAAGGAACAAGATTTTTTGATAATTATAATAATGAATATAAATATAAAAATTATGGCAGTTTAGAAGAATTAGATTTAGTAAAAATAGAACCACAAGGAGAAAGTATACCAGATTATTCAATGTTTATAGATAATGAATTTACAGTAATAGAAGAACAACAAGATATAGATATACAAGAAATAGAAGAATTACCACAATGGACTACAAGGAGAGATGGAGAAGTAACTCAACAAGAAGGCAAAAGATTAGAAATGGCAGAAAAAATAAATCAGCTAGTACAAGCAGTTAAGCAACTAGACAGAAATATAAAAGATAAGGAGTAGGAAAAATGGAAACTTATAAAACTTGTACTAATAAAGATTGTCCAGATTTACCAGAAGAAATATTAAGTAGATTATGTGATATTTGGTATCCTTATGGTAGTAAGTGTAGATGTTTAAAAACCTATCAAAATGGAATGAGAAATAAGGAGTAGGGAAAATGGATAAGCAAGAATTAAAAGATGCAATAAAATGGTTAAATTCAATAGAAGTAAATAGTGAATGGGAAGCAAGTTGTAGATTATGGACAATAACGACACTAGAAGAATTAAAAGATAAGGAGTAGAAAAGATGGAACAATTAATAATAAATAAAATTGAAAGTGAAATAAATAGATTTAATGAAGTACTTACAATGGAAGATAAAGATAATCTAACATTACAATCTTATAAAAACAATTATAAGATAATAAAAGATTATTTAGAAGAATTGTTAGTAGATATAAAGAAAGTGATAAATAATCCAGTTGTAAGAAAAAAATATGATAAGGGGTAGGGAAGATGGAAGAATTATTTAAAACATTAAATATAAATGAAATCAATTATTTATATCTTGATTATACAGATAGTCATGGAAATTTTAAAGAACTAAAATTAGATTATAGACATGAAAGCTGTGATAGTGATGGCAACTAATATATGTTTAGACTGTGCATATCTTGGTGGGAAATGCACTATAGCAAGTGAAGAAATAAGAGAATGTAATGAGTATAAGTTTATTAGAAGAGAAATAGAAAGGAAAGAAAGTAATGCTAAAAATTAAAGATGATATAGATTTAAAAGAATTAGAAAAGTTTGGATTCTTAAAATATAAAATAATGCAACATGGTAAAGTAGAAACTAAGTATAAAAAAGACATAAGAGCAGGAGCATATGTAGTAAATAATTATATTGTAGGAACGGATAGAATAATACATTACAATTCAATGTCAGTACATAATGAACTAGATGATACGATATATGACTTAATTAAAGCTGATTTAGTAGAAAAAGTATAGAAAGGGAAGATAGTAATGCTAAAAATTAAAGATGATGTAAAGTTAGAAGAATTAGAAAAGTTTGGGTTTAAATATTTTAATGATGTAAGAAGTTATAGATATGGGTGTTTAGATTATCTAAAAGATAGTTTAGAAATTTTTATAAATAATGCAAGAGTTATAACAATGACAAGTGATAGAAGTATTTTAGAATTAGATGTATTATACGATTTAATTAAAGCTGATTTAGTAGAAAAAATATATAGGGGAGGATAAAACCTATGAATACAGAATACATAAGAAAACAATTAAAACAAGCAATGAACTTAATAGGTAATATAGACTTAAATAATTATGATAATACAAAATGGAAACAAAGAAGATTAAATGAAGCATTTGATGTATTATTTGATTTAGATAATTTATTAAGATTAGAGGAGGAAGACCAATGACAAAGGAGTTCCTAGATAATGTAGAAAATACTAGCAAAGAACTAGAAAGAATAAAAAATAGACTAGAAAAACTAGAACAAAAAGAAAATACAGTATATACAGACCAAGTACAAGGTAGTAGTAGAAGTTATCCATATGTAAAACATAATGTAAAAATAGAAGGAATATGGATGCCTAAAGATAAAAACCTAAAACATAAATATAAAAAAATGATAAAGAATAAAAAACACAAACTTGATAAATTAAAATTACAAGTAGAGTATGAATTAAACTATGTTAAGGACTCTGTAATAAGAGATATAATAAGGTACAAATACATAGACAACAAGACATGGTTACAAATAATGTTTTTAATGAATTTTAAATCAGAAAGTACAGCAAAAATGAAATTGAAAAGATTTTTAGAAAAAGTTTAAAATGTGACAAATGTGACGATACAACATGATAAAATGTTAGTAAGTAAAAGAGTAGTTGCTTATCATTAGGTTGATAGGCTTGCCCAGAACTACATTAGTTTGTTTGTGTATAGAGCAGAGTAAAATCTGTTCTTTTTATTTTGTATATTAAGTTGAGCTAGGCAACTTAATAATAGATTTCATTAACAACTTCCAATATAAAGACCTAGGAACTATCCTAGCTAGTTCTGAATATAAATTGTACAAGGGATATTAATAAAATTCTGCTTAGCAGGGGGATATAAACCTGAGGGAATATATCTCTTGTAGAGTTTATATAAAAGGAGATAACGAATGAAAAGTAAAGGTAGTTATAATGCAAAAATAATAGACTTACAAAATAGACATGATGAGTATATGAGAAAAAAGTATGAGCTAAAGAAGTTAAAGGACAATAAAACAGGAATTGTTAAAGAGGAGAAAAGATGAAGAATATATTTTATTTTAGTAAGATAAGTAAAATACGGAGGAACGGAACAATTCCTTTATGAGATAGCAAAGAAGTATAAAAATAAAGATATAACAATTTACTACGATTCTGCAGATGCAACTCAATTACAAAGATTAAGAGAATTAGTAAGATGTAAAAAACACGTAAAAGGCGAAAAGGTAAAATGTGAAAAAGCTTTTTTAAATTTTAACCTAGACATGATAGATGATATAGAAGCAGAAGAATATTATTTTGTATCTCATGCTAATTATGAAGAACTACATAGAGTACATGGAGGATATATACCACCAATAGACAATCCGAAGCTAACACACTATATAGGAGTATCACAATTTGCAACAGACAAATTAGAAGAGTATAGAAAGAAAATAGGTAAAAAGATAAAGACAATTAAATGTTATAATCCATTAACACTAGAGCCAAAACAAAAGCTAATTCATCTAGTAAGTGCTTGTAGATTAGATGACAAAGTAAAAGGTGGAGGCAGAACTCTAAAACTAATAGAAGCATTAGACAGATACTGCGAAGAGAATAACAGAAATTACATATGGACGATATTTACAAATCCAACAAAGATAAAGATAAATTCTCCAAACGTAATACAAATGCAACCTAGATTAGATGTAAGACCATTTATAGCAGATGCAGATTATGTAGTACAATTAAGTAATGATATGGAAACATACGGTTATACAATAAATGAAGCACTGGGATATGGAGTACCAATAGTAACAACACCTTTAAGTATATTAAAAGAACTACCAATAACAGATAATGAGCATATAGTATTAGATTGGGACTGCGAAAACGTAGATGAAGTAGCAAGACAAATATTCGAGAAAGAAGTAAAACCATTTGAGTATAAACCTTTAAAAGATGACTGGGACAACATATTAGCTAAAGGAAGAAGTAACTATAAACAAGACTGGAAGAAAACATATTTAGTAGAATGTATAGAAGCATACACAGACATAGTAAAGAATAAATGGATAGAGCCAGGAGAACAATGGGAAGTAGATTATTTACGCATGGAGTATTTAAACGATTTAGGATTAATTAAAGTAATAGAGGAGATAGACACTAAGTAGAGGAGATGATAGAGAATGTGTGATAAGCTAAATGTAAAACAAGAAAAGTTTATACAGGGAATAATAAAAGGCTTAAGTCAAAGACAAGCGTATAAAGAAGCATATGAGGTAGATTATGATGATAATGCAATAGATATAAATGCTAGTAAGCTATTTAACTCGGCTAAGGTGAAACTAAGGTATGAAGAGCTATTACAAGAGTTACAAGATAAATCTATAATGACAGCTAAAGAAAGAATGATTTGGTTATCTGATGTAGTAAAGGGAAACATAAAACACATCTCTTATGGAGGCAATGGTGAAGAATATGAAAACGAAGCATATATAAGTGATAAATTAAAAGCAGTAGATACTTTAAATAAAATGAGTGGAGAGTACACTACAAAAGTAGATGCAAATGTAAATACAGAAATAAAGGTAACAATAGATGATTAATGTTAGTATAAGTAAAAAGGTATTCAATGACAAGTACTTGCCTTATTTAGATAATGAGGACAGGTACTTGCTTTTTTATGGTGGAGGTTCAAGTGGTAAATCATACTATATAGTACAGCGATACATATATAAATTAATGAGAACAAAAATGAATTTACTTGTAGTAAGACAAACAGGAAATACAAACAGAGATAGTACATTTGCATTATTTAAGCAGGTAATAAGACAATGGAAAGTAGACAGTTTATTTGACATAACAGACTTAAGAATAAAATGTAAGAACGGTAATGAAGTAATATTTAGAGGATTAGACGATGTAGAAAAGATAAAATCAACTACATTTGAAAATGGAGAACTAACAGATATATGGGTAGAAGAAGCAACAGAAACTTTAGAAGAAGATATAAACCAACTTAAAGTACGTTTAAGAGGTGGAACATCTAAAAAGCAAATGGTATTAAGCTTCAACCCTGTTAATATAAATCATTGGATAAAGAAACATTTTATTGATAGCGGACTAGCGACAGTATGCCATAGTACATACAAAGACAATAAGTTCTTAACAAAAGATGATATTCAAACATTAGAAGGATTTAAAACTATAGACGAGTATTATTACAAAGTATACTGTTTAGGACAATGGGGAGTACTAGGAAAGACATATTTCAATGCAGAGAATATAAGCAATAGAATACAACAACTTAAAGAGCCTTTAAAAGTGGGTTCTTTTATTTATGACTATGATGGAAACAAGATAAGCAACGTAAGATTTAAACATGACACAAACGGATTTATAAAGATATATGAAGCACCTAAAGACAATTATCCTTACGTATTAAGTGGAGATACATCAGGAGAGGGCAGCGATTATTTCACAGGACAAGTATTAGATAACACAAATGGAAAGCAAGTAGCAGTATTAAGAAAAGAATTTGATGCTGATGAATACACAAGGCAAATGTATTGTTTGGGTAAGTATTATAAGAATGCACTAATAGGAATAGAGAGTAACTTTGATACATTCCCTATTAAAGAATTACAAAGGTTAGGATATACAAAACAATATGTAAGAGAAAAAGAAGATACATTTACAGGAAGCATTGTAAAAGCTTATGGATTTAAAACAGACAGAATAACAAGACCACTAATATTAAGTGAATTGCAAGCAATAATAAATGATCATGTTGAATTGATGAATGACAAAGACACATTAGAAGAAATGTTAGTGTTTGTTAGGAATGAAAAAGGAAGACCAGAAGCACAACAAGGTTGCCATGATGACTTAGTAATGGCTTTAGCAATAGCATACCATATAAGAACACAACAAGACATGAAAGTCAAGAAGACAGAAACAGAAAAAAGGCTAAGCAAAGAATTTACATTTGAATTTGATGAAGAAGAACCAAAAGGAGATTATGGAAGAACTATAAAAATAATATAGGAGGAAACAATGTTATATATAATACTGATGATAGTCACAGCGACTATCTTTTATTTTGGCTTTTTATTAGGTTACAAGGTAGCAAACAAAGAAGAAATACAGCCTAAGATAAATAAAGAGAGAATCAAAGAAAAAATACCATTCACTGAGGAATATAAAGAAGCAAAGGAAGAAGAAGCGAGAATAAACGCATTAAACCAATTACTAGAAAACGTCAACAACTATAAAGGAAACGATGAAGGACAAAGGAGGATTAGATAATGGAAGAACAAAACAAATTAACAACAATATTTGCACAGTATCAGAAGATAAAAGATTATTTAACCTCTAAAGGATATTTTAGTCAGTTGGAGAAGAACTATAACTTTTTCATGGGTGACCAATGGAAAGGATTAGAGAGCGGAGACCAACCAATGCCTGTAGATAATATAATTGCTTCAATATGTAATTATAAGATAGGTAATGTAAATCAAAATAATATGACTATAGTATATTCTTCTGAGAATGTAGATGAGGAAGATTTTAAAGAATTTGAATACACAGACGAAACTGGAGAAGTACTAACAACATCTAAACGTAAGATATATGAAAAAGCTGTAGAGCTGTTAAATAAGAATGCTAATACATTCTTTGAATCAAACAACCTAGAAACAGAGATATGGGACTACAATACAGAGAACTGTATAAGTGGTATGGTTTGTATGTATATATACAAAGACGAGAATGACTTAGAGAGAGCCGAGATGGTGGAAGGCAACAATATATACTTTGCAGATGAAAATGACCCAGAGATACAAAATCAAGAGTTCATATTAATAACATTTAGACGTCCAGTAGAACAAGTAAGAGAAGAAGCAAGAAGAAATGGACTGAGTGAAGATGAGATACAACAAATAACAGCAGATAATGACACAGATGAGCAAATAGGCAACAAGAAAGAAACAGAAGTAGGTTCGGGTAAAGTTTTATGTATATTAAAACTATATAAGAAAACTAAGAAAGTAAAGAAGACAGAAAAAAGAACAATACAAGATGAAAACGGAAACGAAATAGAAGTAGAGGTAGAAGTTGGAGCAGAAACAAGAACAACAGTACATATGGTTAAATCTACAAAGAATGTAGTTTATGTAAAAGAAACAGACTTAGGACTTACACTATATCCATTATCAAAGATGATATGGATAAGAGAAAAGAACAATGCAAGAGGAAGAGGAGAACCTCAAGATAAGATACCTAACCAAATCGAAATAAATCAAACACTAGCAAGAAGAGATATAGCAATTCAAATGTCTGCATATCCTAAACTAGCTTATTTAAGAAAGAGAATACAAAATCCTGGTAGCTTAAACAAAGTAGGTGTAGCAATAGCAGTAGAAGGAGAGGCAGTACAAGATATAAGAAATGCAATAGACTATCTTAACCCTACACAAGTTAGTCCTGATGCTAAGAACTTTAGTGATGAATTATCATCAAAGACTAAGGATAATGCTTCTGCTTCTGATGCAGCACTAGGAACAATAGATCCAGAGAAAGCAAGTGGACGTTCTGTAATAGCAGTAAGAGATGCAGCTGCAGTACCACTTAATATCCATGTAGCACGTTATAAGATGTTTTTTGAAGACATAGCAAGAATATTGTTTGATTTTTGGCAAAACGTTGACGTAGAAGGCAAGAGAATAATAATCGAGGAAACAGATGAAGAAACAGGAAAAACAAACGTATCAGTTGAAGTAATTCCTCATGATGTAATGACACAATTAAAAATAAAAGTAAAAGTAAACGTAGCACAAACAGACCCTTATTCAATTTATGCACAAGAAGAAATGTGGGATAATTTATTTGTAAGACAAGCAATAACATTTGAAGAATGGGTAGACGGATTAAGTGATAACTCTAAATATAACAAAGCTAAGCTAGAAGAAATAGTACGTAACAGAAGAAACAAAGAAAGACAACTTATGAACATAGAAGAAGACATTAAGAACAAGCAAATAGAAGCTGATGGAATTATTCAACAAAGACAACAAGAACAAGAAGTAGAAGATACTGCAAACGAAGTTGAAGCACAGCAAGAAGAATTAAATCAAATGATACAAGAAGCACAACAGGAAGAAGAATTTAATCAATTGATGGGAGGTTAAGATGGACGATAAACTAATAAGACTAGCAAGAAAAGTAAAAACCTTAGAAGATGAATTAAACAAGATATCCAAAATAAAAGACCTTGACGGACTATTGCTTGCAAATAGTGATATGAGTAGTCGATATAGAAAGTCTATAGCAGAAACAGTTAATGCTTATAAAGACTACATATCAAACACTAAAAAAGAACTGCAAGATTCGTTAAAAGCTATTCAAAAAGAACAAACAGAAAAACATACCGCTAATAAGAAAAACATAGATAGCTTAGAAGCTAAACTAAACAAAGTCAAAGACGATATATTAAATGTATCAACAAGTATAAACAAGTCTATTGAAGATATACAAAAAGACATCCTAAAGGATATTAAAGATAAGAATAATCAAATACTATTAAACCTTGATAAAAAGGATAAAGAGCTAAAAGAAGTAAAAAAAGAAAACACAGCTTTAAATAAAGACCTTAAAGCATTGAAAGATCTAGTAGGAAAGCTAGAACTACAAAAAGGTGATGACGGAAAGTCAGCTTATGATATAGCTTGTGAATTAGGATTTAAAGGCACAAAGGAAGAATGGATAAAGAGCTTACATGGTAAAGATGGACAAGACATTGAGCTAAGAGGTTTAAGAGCTTTTAGTGATGTAAAGAATGACAATAAAATGTATGCTAGAAAAAATAAAAAATGGGTAGAAGTTGAAGAGTATGATGATACAGAAATAAGAAACGAAATAGAAGCTTTACAAACCGAAAACACACGATTAAAAGCAACCCTGCCAACAACCACAGGCTCAGGAGAAAACATAACCCTATCTAAAACAGCAGAGCTAGAATTTATACAGCCTCCATTACCTAGGGGAAATAGTGAACAGGTACAGTATAGTGGGAAGAATTTGTTGAAGAATTTGGAAAGTACCCAAACAATAAATGGTATAACATTTACTGTTAATGAAGATGGAAGTATAATTTGTAATGGAACTGCTACTGCAAATGCTTTAGTAACAATATATGGAGAATGGAACGGAACAACAATATATCAAGCATTAAATAGTAATAAAACTTATACCATAAGTGGTACAAATAATTCGAATATACAAATATTTATAAGAACAACAGACGGAAACGCATTAACATCACATAATATAGAAACTTCTCCTACATTTACAGGGCAAATAGGAATAGTGAATTATTTCATACAAGTTTTAAGTGGTTCTACTTTAAATAATGAAATTATTAAACCAATGCTAGAAGAAGGCTCAACAGCAACAGCCTACGAACCATATGTAGGAGGAACAGCCTCACCAAATCCATCTTACCCACAAGAAATAACTAATGTTACAGGAGATGTAGAAGTATTAGTACAGAATAAGAATTTAGTAGATTATAACAAATTCGTAACTAACTTAGAACATACAATAACGGATAATGAACTTATAGTTAATTTTACTGGAACTTTTCAAGATGGTGGAACACAAGATATAAAAATAGATAATAAAAAGTATATAGTATCATATGAAAAAGAAGTAACTGGAACTGATACAGCTAGATTAGAATTAAGGTTATTAAAAGATAATGTAATAATAGATACTAGAGTTGTAAGTACAACTAGTGTTATTGATAATGAGAACGGTCTATATGACACAGCTAGAATAACTTTATCAAATAGACAAACAACATTAGGGCAAGTAATATTTAAAAATATTCAACTAGAACAAGGCACAACAGCAACAGCCTATACCCCACACAAAAAACAAACCTATACATTCCCACTAGGAACACAAAGACTTATGTTAGGAGATTACTTAGCTGATGATGGTATTCATCATGGAGAAATATATTCAAGACTAACAGTTAATGATAATTGGATTAAAAATGGAACTAGATATGAATTAGATTTAGATGGATATTCAGATGGATTACACTCTATTATATGTACGCATTTTACACAAGCTAGTAACTGGACTGAGCATACTTCATCAGTTAACAACACTATTATATTATATAAGGCTACTTCATGGGATAAAACTAGAATTTCTATAAATACAAATGATTTTTCAACACTTGCAGAATTTAAACAATTTTTAAATGATAATAGCGTATATGCAGAATACGAACTAGCAGAAGAAGAAATAACCCCATATACTACAGAACAACAACAAGCTTATAATGAAATAAAACAAGCTCTATCTTATGAGGAACAAACTAATATATCAGGTTCTAGTGATGAAGCTAATCCTATATTTAGTGTTGAGGCTTATCAAAGTATGAAATTAGTTTTAGCAGGTTAGGAGGAATAATATGAAGTGTAAGAATGATAATTTAGTAGAAATGGTAGTAATGGTAAGAAACGATAAAGAAGTAGTTTATTACTGCCCTAAATGTAAAGACATAGCAAAAATAAGTGTAGAGGAAGAACAGGAAATAAATGATAGGGAAAACCAATAAAATAAGATTTTTATATTAAGAGCTTAGGCTCTTATTTTTTATGCCTTTTTACAGATTGCAGGCTTAAAAGAACAACTGGGAATTAGTCGACGGACGTTAAACGGGAGGAAACAAAATGGAAGAAAACATAGTTGAAGAAGCTATCGATGACAACGACGTAAACGTTGGGGAAGTTCAAGAAGAACAAGTAGAAGTTGATACTTCAAATGAAGAATCAGAGTTAGAAGTAGCTCAAGACGAACCTGTTGAGGAAACTACAGAAGAACCTGTAGAGCCAAGGACTTATACAGAGGAAGAGTATCAAAGAGCTATTAACAAAATCATAGCAAGAGAAAGAAGTAGGTATGAAAAACAAATCAATCCTCTAATTAACACCTTAAAGGCAGGAGGATTTGAAGAAGATACATTACCTGCTTTAACTAATTCTATCCAAAAAAGCTATGAAAACCAAGGAATTAACATTCCAAAATATGACCAAATGCTCACAGAAAAAGAGCAAAAAGCATTAGCAAAAGCAGATGCAGAAGAAGTCATTGATTTAGGCGAGGAAGTAATGAAGCAAACTTTTGCAGAGCTATACGCAAAAGAAGACAGGAGTGTAAGAGAAGAAGAACTTATGTATCTAATCTCACAAGAACACTCAAAGAGAATGGCAAAGAAAGACTTGCTTGAGTTAGGGGCAGACCCTGACAAAGTTTTAAATGACAGTAAGTTCAAAGACTTTGCAAAGAAATGGTCAAGTGATGTTTCAGTAAAAGAAATATACCAAGCCTATAAAAAATTAAACGACAAGCCAGTACAAAAACCAGCTAGTGCTGGAAGTGTCAAAAATAACGAGAGTGAAACGAACAAATACACACAAGCAAAGATAGACAACATGACACCTCAAGAAATGGCGGAAGCATGGGAAGATCCAGAGTTCCGTAAAATAGCTGGATTAAATTAAAAAGAAAGAAGGAATTTATTATGGCAAATAATGCAATAACAGTATCAATACCTAAACTAGTAAGTGCAAAGGTATTAAAAGAATTAAATAAAAATCTAGTAGCAAAGAGAATCTGTACAATGGACACAGGTTCACAAATCAAAAAAGTGGGAGATGAAGTAACATTCGCAGCATTAGATAATCCAACAGTTCAAACATACGCAGGAACTATTACATACGAAGACCTAAACGACACAGGAATAACATTAAAAATAGACCAAAAGAACTATGTAGCATGGAAAATTCCAGATATTGAAGCTTTCCAAAGTGCTATTGATATTAAAGGAACACAAGTTGAAAAATCAGCTTATATGTTAAAAGACAAAGCAGATGCTTACGTATTAGCATTAGCAGCTGACAACTCTATTACAAATGTAGTAGATGCAACAGGAGCAGGAGATGAAATCTCTGAGGACAATGCTCTTCAATATGCTTCAAAAGTAGCAAGAAAACTTAATGAAGCAAACGTACCATCAGGACAAAGATTCTTTGTAATTGATCCAATGGTACAAGAATACATGACAAACGCAGGATTAAAATTCGGCGTTAACGAAGGTATGAAAGGATTTGAAGGTGGTCTAGAGTGGGCTGACTACTTAGGAATGAAAACATTCGTAAGTAACAACGTAAAAGTAACAAGTGGAGTTCACTACTGCTTAGCAGGTTCTTACAATGCAATCGTATATGCTGACCAAATTATAAAATCAAGATTTATAGCAGAAGCTGAAAACGCATTTGAAGGACTATATAGTTCTTTACACGTATTCGGTGCTAAAATCATCAAACCTGCAGAATTAGTACTATTCAAAGTAAAAGAGAGTGGTTCTGTATCTGCATAGAAAAAGCTACCTTTTATAGGTAGCTTAAAGGGTATAGAGAGTACCTTTTAATGTGCCTATAAGGAGGAATAAAAATGATAGACAGTTTACTAGAAAGATTAAAAGACACAAAAATAAGTTATAGTGTAGGATTTTATGCAATGGCCTTAATGCTACATAAGGGATTGCTAACAGAAGATGAAATAGTAGATTTTATCAAAGAAACAGAAAAGAACATCAAAGACGAATACAAAACAGAGATGAAAACAGACGAACAACTAGAAGAGATTAAAAAGTTATTCGACAAAGAAGTCTCAAAGATAGAGTGTGTATTTGTAGACTCAATAAAAGACTATGCAATAGGAGTAGTATTTAAGGATAACACTTACATAACAATAAGAGCATATGAAGACATAGAAAAGATAAAAAGTCAAATAGAAAAAATAGGAGGAAAGTAAAATGAAACTTTCTCAAATTAAAGAACTAGCAGTAAAGCTAATAGATGAGTACTCTAACAATGCAAACTTAACAGATGATGAAGACATCAGACTAAAACTTAATGGACTATGTAACTTAGGACAAATAGAACTTTCACTAATAAAAAAAATAAAGAAGACTTATGAGTTTAGCATTGATGAAGAATCAGACAATTACAATGTAATAACACTTCCAGAGGATTTTATGGAAGAAAATAGACTAAGATATTATTCAAGCAATAATAGTATTCTAAGTTACTACATTCAAGACAATAATCTAAAAATTGCAGGTAATTGTTTAGGAAACTTTGAATTTGAATATTTTGCAAAGCCTCAAGAAATAACAGAAGAAACCTTAGACGACTACGAGCTAGAGATAGATTTAATAGCACAACAAGTATTACCTTACTATGTAGCAAGTGACATTTTAAAAAGTGATGTTAGTGCAAATTATACTGCATTTGAAGCTAAATATAATGCTAAGCTAGAAATATTAATGAATAGTGTTAGAAAAGAAGATAACGGACTAATAACAATAAATCAAATAATAGGAAATTTGTAGAAAGGAGGAAACATGGCAACTATACCAAGTTTTACACCTAAAACCCCTAAAGTAAGAGTATACAATAATTTTGCAGGGGTAGATTTTACTTCTGATAGTTCTCAAGTACAACTTAATAGAAGTCCAAATTGTGTAAATATGTACAAAGATTACAAGTCTAGCTTAGGACAAGCAATTGAAACTAGACCAGGATTTATTAATTTACTTGAGCTTAGTTCTGAAATATTTGGAATACATTTTATCAAAACAGATTCCCTAAAAGTAATAGTACATACTGGAACTAAACTTCTATTGTGGAGTAATTATCCAAGTGAGCAAGAAGAATCAAGCATGACAGAACTATATTCATCAATGGCAGAAAGAAAGTCAGTATCATTTGTTTATAATAACAAGATGTATATAAACGATGGAACTAATTATATATACTATGACGGAACTACAATTAAAGCAGTATCAGAAGATGCCTTCATTCCTACAACAACAATTGCAAGAGCACCATCAGGTGGGGGAACTTTGTATCAACCAGTAAATGTATTACAACCTAAACGTAAGAACTCATTCTTAGGTAATGGAACAGACAAGAATTACACACTAGATTCAAGTGGTTTAGATTCAACAACAGTAACTGCAACTATTAATGGAGTAGACAAAACAGAAGGAACAGACTTTACAGTAAACAGGTCAACAGGAGTAGTAACATTTAATACAGCACCTGCAGCACCAGGTACAGCAGGACAAGACAACGTAGTAATCACATTTGCTAAAACAGTTAGTGATTATGGAACAAGAATAAGCAAATGTATATTAAGTTGTATATTCGACAATAGAGTATTCTTTAGTGGGAACTCAGATTTCCCAAATGCATTATTCCACAGCATGCTAAATGACCCTACGTATATTTCAGATACAGCATATTATCAAGACGGAAGTGATAATGTTTCGATAACGTCTTTGATGAGAGTAGGAGACAGCATACTAGTTATAAAGAAAGATGATCAACAAGACTCAGTTGTTTATTATCACACACCACAAGAAACAAAAATAAATGATGAAACAGAAACAGTATATCCAACAAAACAAGGTTTAGCAGGAGTCGGATGTATATCATTCTGGGGAAGTAAGAACTTTTTAGATGAACCAGTATTTATGAGCAGATTAGGATTAAAGAGTTTTACTAAGTTGAATCTAGGTTATGAAAGAAGTATTGAACACAAGTCAACGATGGTAGACAGTAAACTAGTAAATGAAGCAGATTTAGAAAATGTCCACTTAGAACAATGGAGAGGCTATTTACTATGTTTGATAAATGGACATATATACTTAGCAGACAACAGACAAAAATTTGTAAATAGAGGAACACAACAGCAAGAATATGAATGGTACTACTGGGATAACATTGGAGATGTAGTTGATAACGTATTTCATAAAGCTACATTGCTTAAAGAATATGATGACAACTTATTCTTTGGGACAGAGAACGGAGTAGTAGCACAGTTCATAGAAAATAGATACAACGACAATGGAAGAGTAATATATTGTCAATGGCAAACTCCAGATGATAGCTTTACATCAGAAAACCATTTAAAGACCACCAATAAAAGAGGTGGAATAGCAAACTTAAAAACACTTCCAAATAGTGTTTGTAAATTAAAAGTTAAAACAGACAAAATAGATGAAACGTATGTCACTAGATATGTATCTAGTGGTTTTTCTTTTGAGGATTTTTCATTTATAGATTTTGCATTTACGACCTCAAGTAAGTCTTTTATGAAATACAAAATCAAACAAAAGAAATGGAGTCAAATATCAATGACATTTTACTCAGACGAACTTGACAAACCATTTGGAATATTTAGTTCTACATTAGAAGCCTTCATAGGTGGATATGTAAAATCAGTAAATTATTTATAAGGAGGAACAGAGATGGCATTTGAAAAGATAACAGAGAATGTCGAGAATATATCATTATTAGCTGATACACCAGCAATGACATCAACAGAGTTAAAAGCAGAATTTGATAAAGGCAATAAAACAATAAAAACAAAATTCAATAAATTAGTAGATGATTTAAATGCTTTTATAACAACACTTGCAACAAAAGAGGACGTGGGAGGAACAGTACTATATAATACTTCAGAAGGACAAAATAACGATATAACTCTTAATGACAGTTTAGAAAATTTCGACAGAGTGAAGATTTTTTATTATAGTGGTACAACGGGAGATAGGGTATACAATAGTGTT
The DNA here is from genome assembly GCA_017533795.1 of Clostridia bacterium. GTDB lineage: Bacteria > Bacillota > Clostridia > TANB77 > CAG-508 > CAG-269. Next base: position 34,817 of record JAFWIH010000021.1, read on the forward strand.
GAAGTGGAAAACCCAAATGGAAAGAAAGTCGAAATAACAAGTGCATTAGGCTGGCAAAATGGAAGAATGCTAAGAATTGAAACAAGTATTTATAATTTGTCCAATACAAGTATTGCTCTTTCTTCAGGAACATTTGCAAATTTATTCGATAAAACAATAAACGCAGAAGGAGCAAATGGTTCTACAAGAATATATAAAGTTGTAGGTTATAAAGATTAAGGAGGATAAAATGAGTAATTATAATATAGAAGAAATGGCAAGAGGAATGGGATTTAACGATACATACCTTAATAAGTTAAGAGCAAGTAATCAATATATAACAGAAAGTGCAAATCAAAGTAGAAACCAAATTAATGCACAGTTAAAACAAACATTGTCTGATTACGAAAAAGAAAGACAAGATCAAAACCAAAACTTTATAAAAGATGCACAAAGTGCATATGTAGATTATGCAAAAGCTATAAACCCATACTCAGCACAAAGAAGCCAAGCAAATAGAGTTGGCTTAGGTAATAGTGGATATAGTGAAAGCTCATTGATTGGAGCAAATAACGCATATCAAAACCGTTACACAGACACAAAGAAAAATTATGACAATATATTTGCAAACATAAATAATAATATAGCAAAAGCAAGAGAAACATCTAACATAGAGCTTGCTAAAATAGCACAAAACGAACAAGATAGATTACTAGATAACTTATATAGATTAAATGATTTATATACAGCAGACAGACAAAGAGAAGAGGAACTAGCATTACAAAGAGCCGCTGCAGCAAGAAGTTCATCAAGAAGCTCATCAAGGAGTTCTTCTAAAAAGTCAAGCAGTAGTAGTGAAGTTGCAGTAAGTACTCAGAATACTAGCAAGCCAAGTTCTAAAGAAGTTCTGGCAAATGTTAAAGTAGTTCAAGCTCCAGGAAACCAAGGACAAGTTGTAGATGGATTAACAGGTAAAAAATACGCTAATTTAGAAGCATTATTAAATAGTTATGGATATGCTACTGCTAAATAAGGAGTAATTTATGAGAATTATAGATTTAGATAATTTATCAGAAAAAGAAAAGAATAGAGTTTTAAATGAGCAAAACGAATACTTGGAACAGCGAAAACAAGAAAGCTTAAATTTACAGAATAGAGCAAATGAAGAATTTAACAATCTGACTAGATATATTGATACCAGGAAGACACAAATAGCACCCATAAAAAATGTAGTTAGTAGATTTTCAAACATGGGACAATCTGCTTCAACAGGTATAAAACGAGGTTTATTAAATAAAATTACAAATATAACAGATAGAGGCAAGTACATCGGTAAAAGTTTGGGTGCTAATATATTACAAGGAACAGCAGGAATACCTCAAGCTGTTATAACAGAATCAGCAAACGAAATGCGAAAAGGCAAAGAAAAAGATGCTAACGGAATCTTAAATCAAATAGGCAAAGCTATAGTAAATAATAAGGCAAATAATATAATTGATGATACTATAAGAATAACAAAAAGTGATTTAGAAACTATAAAGAATAAAGATAAAAATTTATGGGAAAAACTTGTAGGAATTACAACAAACCATGTAAGTGAAAGTTCAAAAGCTGTTACTCCTGGTTATTCAATATTCTCTGCATTAAACCAATCCGCAGGTAAAATAGCTCCACAAGCAAGTAATGTAGCATTAGATTTAAATAATAAAATATCTGCACCAATAAAAGATTTACAACAAAGAATAGCAGAAGAAGGACAAAACTATGACGGAGTAACAAGATTTTTAGGCGAAGGTGCAAGTGTAATAGGAAATATGGCTCCATCATTAGCAATAAGTGCTATAACTAAAAATCCTGAAATGGCTCTAGGAGTTATGGGATTAAGTGCAAAAGGGCAGTCAACAAATGAAGCAATAGACAGAGGAGCAGACTTAGACGAAGCAGTTAAAATTGGAGATACAAAAGCACTAGTAGAAATTGGAACAGAGAAAATGACAGGTGGCGCTAAACTATTTGGTGGAGGCACAACTGCAGAGGAAGCATTAAGAAATCAGATTAAGAACAAAGTAGGAAATAGAGTTTTACAAAGTATAGCAAATGCAGGATTAGATATAGCAGGAGAAGGCTTAGAAGAAACAGTATCAGACATAGTTGACACAGCAATAGACAAAGGCACTACGGATAGAGATGCATCATATTCACTTAAAGACTGGGGAAAAACTCAAGGAATAACAGCTTTAACAACCTTAGCATTAAATGGATTAGGAATAGGTGGAAATGCAATAACTCAAAGAATAAATAATATAGCAACAGCACCAATCAATCAAACACAAAACCAACCAACAGCACCAATAAATACACTTATCCAACAACAAGATAATATAGTTCAAAATGAGAGTATAGAACAAACACAACCAAGCAAAATAGAAGAAAAGGTTAATAATTACATTGAAGGGGTAAAAGATAATTTCACAACCAATATAGATATAAATAGCAATGTAGTACAACAGAACAATAGAATCCCTATTAATTATAAAGCACAAACAGAGGCAACTGTATTTAGAAGGGCAAAGGATATTTTTAATACATTACAAAAAAGAGTTTTTAAAAATGGGAGTACAGATATTTATGTAGATAATTCAGACATTAAAGAAAGCATTCATCATACTTTAAAGGATAACACTCAGAAAAAATTACTAAATGAAAATTTAGCAGTCTATTCTCAATTAGACAAAGTAATAGAGAATGCAACACAAATAAGCGAAGATACAGAAAACAAAGGGAGAAATAAATTCTCAGATTGGAAGTATTATGCTTCAAATGTAAACATTGACGGAAATCCATATGTAGTCGAATTTGACACAACAATGAAAGACGGACAAAGACATTTTAGGCTAGAAAGAGTGTATAAAATAAATGGAGCAGATGTTGCGACCGATTCATCAAATAATATGACCCCTCGGTTTGAATGCAACATCTGCTCCTATTAATAATATTATACCACAAAATAACAATAATATGCAAGCTCAAAACAAATCTTTTGAAGATGCTGTATTTGATGCTATGGATAATTACGAAGATGATGCGGAAACACAAAGTCCATTGCAAGATAGGAATATAAATACTATAGGGAAACAAACCAAAACAAATGCTTACCAATATGATAATCCAAAAGTAAAACCATATTTTCAAGAAATGGCACAAATGATTGGAGAAGATTTATCATATATTTCAAGCTCTGATAATAGAAGTACTCAAAAAGGTGGAGGAACACGACTAAGTGGAACAACGAAAGCTATTGATATATTACATAACGAACAGGGATATTCATATAATCAAATAGCACAAGGATTACAGAATATTATAAATGATAATGGACAAGAAAATAATGCTATATCAAAGAAAATTGAATTAGTAATAGATGAACAACTAAGAAATGGTTATACTAATGCACTTGGACAAGGAATAGCTCCAAATCAAGAATATATAAATACTATAACAGAGAATGAACAAGTGATTCCAAAAAACACACAAAATCAACCAATTCCTCCAATAAATAATACACAAGGAGAAACAATAAACTGGAACGAAATAGAAAGACCAGAAGGAAAAATAAGAAAGCATTATAAGAGCATAATAGAAAGTTCTAATACAACAGCAGAAGCAAAGAAAATAGCAAGAGAATTAATGGGTTCTGATACCTATGTTGCAAGAAGTAATAATGAATTATTAAATGAAGCAGATAGAAGAATCAATACAGCAGAACCTGATACAGAATTAAATAAATTATTAAGCAAAGCAATGAATAATGAGAAGATTAAAGATGTTGACATTGCTGTTGGCGAAAGATTAATAGAATATTATTCAAAAATAGGAGATAAAGCACATTTACAAGATGCAATACATGCAACAGCCATGGCTGGTACACAAGCAGGTAGAACAGTACAGGCAATGGCTTTATTAAATCATATGACACCTCAAGGACAAGTTGTTTGGCTAGATCGTTCTATAAATAAAATGAATAATGAATTACAACAAAAGTATAAAAATAGACAAAATGTACCTCAGTTTAAACTAACTCCAGAAATGCAACAAAAAATTATGGAGACAAATAATCAAGAAGAAATGACCAAAGCATTAGATGAAGTATATGAAGAATTAGGGCAACAAGTTCCTAAAACTTTAGCAGAACAAATAGATGAGTGGAGATATTTTTCAATGCTAGCAAATATTAAAACTCATGGTAGAAATATGATAGGTAACTTTGCTATGGGAATAACACAACGAGTGAAAAACAAAGTAGCAGGAGCAATAGAAGGAACAGCAGCACAATTTAATCCTAATATGGAAAGAACACATACTCTAAGACCAACAAGTAAAGAAGTAAAACAATTTGCAAAAAAAGATGTTTTAAATGCTGATGTACAAACAGAATTGGGAATGAATGAAAACAAATATACACCTCAATCAAGATTACAAAATGCTAGGAAAACATTTAAAAGTGATACATTAAATAATTCTTTAGGAAAACTATTCGACTTAAATTCAAAATTACTGGAAGTAGAAGATAATATAGGCTTAAAATCTATGTATGTAAATGCATTAGGAGAATATATAACAGCAAATAATATTGATGTGAATAATATTACCGATGCACAGTTACAAAAGGCTAGAAAACATGCAATAAAAGAAGCACAAGAAGCAACCTTCCATCAAGCAAGTGCATTGGCAACAGCATTAAATCAAATGGGAAGAACAAGTAATATAAAAAAATTCGCATTAGATGCAGCAGTACCATTTAAAAAGACACCAATAAATGTAGCAAAAACAGGAGTACAATACAGTCCTGTTGGATTGATAAAATCAGCAGTGTTTGATATAGGAAAGGTACGTAGAGGAAATATTTCGGTAAATGAATATATAGATAATATTTCAAAAGGATTAACAGGAACAGGAATAACATTTTTAGGATATGCATTAGCTCAAGCTGGAATACTAAAAGCATCTGGCGGAGATGATGATAAAAAAGAAAAATATGATGAAGAACAAGGAAAACAAAAATATTCAATAGAAATTGGAGGAAAAACAGCAACCTTGGATTGGTTATCTCCAGCAGGAATACCTTTATTTATTGGAGCAGAAATAAATCAACAATTCAATCAAACTAAAAAAGAAAAAACGAATAAAAGTACAGATGATAATGAAACACTATACCAAATAATAAGAAAAGTTGGAGGTATTGGTACTGGATTATCAAATATTATGAATCCAATGACAGAGATGTCTATGGTTTCAGGGTTGACAAGTATATTATCATCTTACAACAAAGAAAATGCTGTAGGAGACGTAATAGTAAATACAGGGAAATCTTATATAAATCAATTTGTACCAACTGCATTAGGACAGTTAGCGAGAACAACAGACCAATATGAGAGGACAACAAAATCAACAAAAACAGGAACTTTTGAAAAAGCAGTTGATAGTACAATGAACCAGATTAAAAGTAAAGTCCCAGGATTAAGACAAACACTTCCAATAAAAACCGACATTTGGGGGAAAGAAATTAAGCAGAGCGAGAACTTACCATTTAAAGCATTTAACAATTTCATAAATCCTTCAACGGTAAAAGATATTTCAACAAATAAAGTTGATAAAGAATTAAACAGTTTATATTCTAAAACAAAAAATGGTGCTATAATACCTAAAGCAATAGAAAACAAGTTTACTATAGATGGAACTGATTATAGAATGAGCAACGAAGAATATGCAAAATACTATAAGAATTATGGAAACACATCATATAACCTAATAAAAGAATTAATAAGTAATGAAGATTATAAGAGTATGAATACCGAGCAAAAAGAAAAAGCAATAGAAAATGTATATAGTTATGCAAAGGAAAAGAATAAGATCGATTATGCTAAAGCTAATAAGCTAAAGGTAGAACCATCAACACTTTACAATACAATGGAAGATTTGAAAACAAAAGGCGGAAATCAAAGCTCTTATTTGAATTATATAGCTAAAACAAAAGGTATGGAAAAAGAAACAGATAAGAATAAAATACTTGCAGATTCAAAATATTCTGCAAAAACAAAGTCAATTATTTATAGTAACGGAACAGGGAAAGATGACAAGTTTTATAATATGGCAGGTAAAAATATAAATATAGATGAATATTTAAATTATAAAACAACAATCACAAATAAAAGCAAAAAAGAAGAAGTAGTAGAGTATGTTAATAAAAATATTTCAAAATATAATGATAGACTATTGATATTAGCGAATAATTATAAATTATCAAATAATGATAGAAAAAATTTAGCTGAATATATTAATACATTAGATAATTATATGGAAATCTATGAAAAATTAAATAAAAATTATGTTATAAAAAATGGGAAAGTTTTCTATAAATAATTATGTTTTTCGACAAGATTTGACAATTTTTTTATTTTTATATGTTATAATACTTCTCAAAGGGGGTATAATAAATGAAAACCATTTATAAAATAATGAATGTTATTACGCATATTTATACTTTATTAATATTTTATTTAGGAGCTTTTTTAATACAAGTTTATACGGCATATGTAGTATACTTAAGCTATGGAACATTTTTAGGCATAATTGCTTTTTGTGCTCCTATAATTTCTGAAATAATAATGTTTATACTGTTTTTAATTTTTTATGGATTATTTAATGAGTATTGCATAATTATTTTAATATATTTGGGACTAATAGGTGTAGCATTTTTGCTATCATATATAACAACAAAACTTGAAGAAAAAGTAAACAAATAATAATTTTAAATTCAAAACCTAAAAAGGCACTTACATAAGTAGGTGTCTTTTTATATTGAAAGGAGAAATAATGGAACAATATATACACATAGCAATTAATTGGGGGATACCTGTATTATTAGCAGGTATCCTTGCTTTTATGAAAAAGCTAATTAGTGATAACAAAGCAATGAAAGCAAGTATGTTGTCATTGATAAGAAGTCAAATAGTATCAAAGTGTGAATCATACCAAAAGAAAGGATTTTTACCTGAATATGCAAGATACTGCTTAGAGGATTTATTTAAGAATTATCAAAACTTAGGTGGTAATCACGGTATAGAAAAGCTAGTGTATAAAACGTTTGATTTACCATCTGCAAAGGAGGAATAGAGATGGATATTAAAAAAATAGCTAAATACACAACAAATATATTAGCAATTATATCAGCCTTAGTTGCAGGGCTTAATGGAGTAGACGGAATAACAATACCTTATGCTATACAAATAGTACAAATTATTGCAGTAGTACAAGGGGTAATTGGAACATACTTGTTAGGAAATAAAGCAGTTGAAACTTTAGAAAAGGGGGAGTAAACGTGGAAGATAATGTGATAATAGAGAATGTAGATTTTAGTGAAGAACTATATCAAAAGAACATAGCTGAAAACAGTTTAGACATAGAATATGAAGGAGGGGATATTGATGCAGATAACTAACGTAATATGCCCACAAAGTAAATATTCAATAAAATGTCCTTATGCAATGACACCTGAATATATAACAGTACATAACACTTATAATGATGCTTCTGCAATGTCAGAAATATCATATATGCTAGGAAACAATTTAAAAACATCATTCCATGTAGCAGTAGATGATGAAAGAGTAGTAACAGGTATACCGTTTAATAGGAACGCATGGCACGCAGGAGATGGCAGAGGAAATGGAAACATGAAGTCAATAGGTATAGAAATATGTTATTCTAAATCAGGTGGAGATAGATTTATTAATGCAGAAAAGTTAGCAGCTGAATATATAGCAATGCTATTAAAACAATTTGGCTGGGGATTAGACAGAGTAAAGAAACATCAAGACTGGTCAGGTAAATATTGTCCACATAGAACCTTAGACATGGGGTGGCAAAGATTTTTAAATATGGTAAGTTCTTACTTAAACGGAACAACACCAATAAATAATAATGTAAATAATGATGGGAGTGAAGTAGAAGTGAAAACATATCAAAACGGAAGTACAACAGAAGTAATATATGCTGATACTAGCTTAACAAAAAGAATAGGTAGTTTAAATCCTAGAGAAAGATGTGACTGTTTAGGAATATTTAATGACAGACCAATGGTAAGATATAAAGTAGATGGAAAGAATGATTATAAGATAGGCTTTGCTAAATGGAAAGGTGGAGTCAGATAAGTTTGAGGTAGGTATAACAGCCTACCTCTTTTTTTATGGCATATAACTTGTTGGATAAAAAATATAAAAGGCTTAGAATGGATTTTAAAGCCTCGATTTTTGGCTATATTTCAATAAAAATTTTATTTATATCATTCGACTACATTCGACACACTTTTTCTACAAAATCTGCTATACTTAATTAAAGGAGATGATCGTATGAAGGAATTATATGAAAAATCTTTACGTATAATTAAGTATAGCAAAATAAGAAGTGTAAAGGACTATAACGCAATGTTAGAGTATTTTGCAATATTGAATGTAGAAAGTTTAAAGTATATAACAGGGAAAAACTTTAAAGGAATAATAAAATTAGCAGAGGAATATTGATCTAGTTTCTCATAAGAAACCAAATCTAAAGTATGATTATTATAAATAAGCACATACTAAAGATGAGGTAAGAATGAGAATAGAAATATTAGTCCGAGAGGTAAGGAAAAAACAGAATATGAAATTTGAAACATTAGCCAAGAAAGCTAATATTTCTAAGGGTACACTAAGCAAGATAGAAAGGCAGGAAGTAGAGCCTAGATTATCAACAATGATACTTATTGCTCTAGCATTAAAAGTAGAACTAAAAGAATTATATAAAATACACTTTTAAGTACATAAAAGTGTATTTTTTTACATTTATACATTATTCTTTGCGTTTTATAAAATGGTTTCTCAAAGGAAACTTATTAGATTATATCTTCCATATAGAAGCTTCTTAATAATTATATGGAGGATTATATGGAATGAATGATGTAGAAAAATTTATTGAAGAAAGAATAATGGAAAACAAAAATTTATTTAATAAAGATGAAAAAGATTTTATAAGAAAGCATGGAAATCTTATAAAAAAAATATATTTATTAGGATTTATTAATTCAAAAGAATGTTATAAAAATTAAAGATAATTTTGACACACTTTTGACACACCTTTTTATAGAAAATATAGACAAAATAGACAAAATAGACAAACAAAAACAAAAAATAAAAACCTTGGAATCTATTGAAATCAAGGCTTTTACTATGGTGGTCTGAGGTGGAATCGAACCACCGACACGAGGATTTTCAGTCCTCTGCTCTACCAACTGAGCTATCAGACCATTTTTTCTATATAAAAAAATGGCGACCCGGAACGGGCTCGAACCGTCGACCTCTAGCGTGACAGGCTAGCGTTCTAACCAACTGAACTACCGGGCCATAAAGTGGTGGTCGCTACAGGGCTCGAACCTGTGACCCCCTGCTTGTAAGGCAGATGCTCTCCCAGCTGAGCTAAGCGACCATTTCTCATTGACAAAAACAAGTATACTAGATTTTTTGGCTATTGTCAAGTGATTTTTAAATTTTTTAGCTAAAATATTGCAAAAGGATATAAGATATGTTATTATAATAAATGTAGATTAAAAAAAAACCGCATTTTTTGGTTTTTGTTTTTAATCTTTTTTTGTTTTGAAAGGGGTAAAATATGAATACAAAGTATATTTTTGTAACGGGTGGAGTTGTATCAGGACTAGGAAAGGGAATAACAGCTGCATCTATTGGACGTTTGCTAAAAAATAGAGGATATAAAGTTACAATACAAAAATTTGACCCATATATTAATGTTGACCCAGGAACTATGAGCCCATATGAACATGGTGAAGTTTTTGTAACAGACGATGGAGCAGAAACAGACTTAGACTTAGGACATTATGAAAGATTTATAGATGAAAATTTAACACAAAATTCAAGTGTTACAATGGGAAAAATATATTCAAATGTTATTTCAAAAGAAAGAAGAGGAGATTATTTAGGAAAAACTGTTCAAGTAATTCCACATATAACAAATGAAATAAAAGAAAAAATATATAGTTTTGAAAATACAGATACGGATATAGTAATTACTGAAATAGGTGGAACAGTGGGCGATATAGAGGGACTGTCTATAATAGAGGCAATAAGACAAGTAGGACTTGAAAAAAACAAAGAAGACGTAGTATATGTTCATGTAACACTACTTCCATATATCTCTGGTTCCAATGAAATAAAATCTAAACCTACACAACACTCAGTAAAAGAATTACAAAGTTATGGAATAACACCAGATATCTTAGTCTGCAGAACAGAAACTAAAATACCTGATGAGATAAGAGAAAAATTAGCACTTTTTTGCAATGTAAGAAAAACAAGTGTTATACAAAATCTTACTGCAGATAACTTATATGCAGTACCATTAATGCTAGAAGAAGAAGGTTTAGCGGTAGAAGTATGTAATCATTTACATTTAGAAAAACATGTTCCTAATAATAGCAAATGGGAAGAAATGATTAATAACATCAGAAACATTGGAGATGACAAAGTAAAAATAGCAATAGTTGGTAAATATGTTAGATTAGAAGATTCATATATATCAGTTATAGAAAGTTTAAGACATGCAGGATTTGCAAATAATATAAATGTGGAAATAAAACTAATTAACTCTGAAACAATAAACAGAGAAAATGTATCAGAAAAACTAAAAGGAATACAAGGCGTTGTTGTCCCTGGAGGATTTGGCAATAGGGGAATAGAAGGAAAAATTGAAACAATTAGATATGTAAGAGAAAACAATATACCATTTTTGGGAATATGTTTAGGAATGCAGATGGCCGTTGTAGAATTTGCAAGAAATGTACTAGGATATAATGATGCTAATTCTGCAGAATTTGACGAAAAGACTGAACATCCTGTTATTCATATTATGGAAGACCAGAAATATATTGACAAAATGGGTGGCACTATGAGATTGGGGGCATATCCATGTACAATAAAGAAAAACACATTAGCATATGAAATATATGGCGATGAAAACATTTCAGAAAGACATAGACATAGATTTGAATATAACAATCAATATAAAGAAGAATTAGAAAAAAATGGATTAATATGTTCTGGAACATCACCAGATGGAATGCTGGTAGAAATAGTAGAAATTAAAAAACATCCATATTTTATTGCAGGACAATTTCATCCAGAATTAAAATCAAGACCTAATAGACCAGCACCTTTATTTGTTGGACTAGTAAAAGCTGCAAAATCTACTAAAAAAGACAGAGATTAATAGTATGAAGTTATCAAAAAAGACAGACTTAAGTTAAAGTCTGTCCTTTTTGACAACTATTCGTTGTTCAGCTAGTCGATAATTACCTTAACGCCAAGAGGCGTTTTAAAAACTCTAACATTGCAAAAACCAGTGTAAACAGAGATATCAATTGAAATATCAAAAGGTTTACAATGTGATGCGATATCAGATTCTACAACAGAGATAATTACTTCTAACTGTTCTTCTGTCAAAGGATAGCAAGACATTATAGTTATGCTATACTTTTCAGAAGAATCCATCACTTTCGTGATGGATGGATCTTGCTGCTCTTTTGGCTCAAAGATATCTTTCTTTAATGGCAACATCGCAAAATCCTTTCTGCTTATGCATTATTGCTACATAATAATATAATATCACATTTTTTGTAAAAATTCAATTCTAATCCATATCTTTACTTATTTCAGCATATCTTTTTAATTTTTTTGAAACTAAATAGTTAACTGTACCTGCAGGGAATCTTCCTAAACTATCTTTTTTACCTGCTGGAACTCCAGTTAAAACTTCGATTCCTTCTTCTATAGTTGAAACAGAATAAATATGAAATTTATTATTTTTAACTGCTTCAACAACTTCGTCTGATAATTGTAGATTTTTAACATTTTGAACAGGAATCATAACACCATGTGTTCCATCTAAACCACGTAATTTACATATTTGGAAGAAGCCTTCAATTTTTTCGTTAACTCCACCAATTGGTTGAATTTCTCCTTTTTGATTAACAGACCCTGTAACAGCAATAGATTGATTAATTGGTATTTCAGAAAGGCTAGAAAGCAATCCATAAAGTTCAGTACTTGAGGCGCTATCTCCATCAACACCATTGTATAATTGTTCAAAACATATACTTGCAGTTAAACAAAGAGGAATACTTTGTGCAAACATTTCTCCCAAATATCCAGTAAGAATAAGAACTCCTTTAGAGTGTGAGGAACCTGACATTTCTACTTCTCTTTCTATATTAACAATACCATTTTTTCCCGTGTAAGTATTTACTGTGATTTTTGCTGGTTTTCCATACATATAGTCACCAATAGACATAACGGTAAGTCCATTAAGTTCACCTACTTTAGAACCAGATGTATTAATTAAAAGAGAATTATCCTGAATCATCTCTATATATTTAGAATCATATTTTTTAACTCTATCAATTCTTTCAGATAAAGCTTTTGTAATGTAATCTTCTGTAACTATTTTAGCTTTATCTAAACGAGCCCAAGTAGCTGCTTCACCTATAATTTGAATTATTTCATTAAATCTTGTAGATAATTTAGAATGATTTCCAGCTAGTCTTGATGAATATTCTACAATTCTGGCCATAGCGTTTTTATCTAAATGAGGTAAGTCTTCATCTGCACAGTATCCATGAACAATTCTTGCTAGTTTATTTACATTTTCAGAATTTAGGGGAGCATCATCTTCAAATTCTACTTTGATTTTAAATAGTTTTCTAAAATCAGGATCCATTGCTAAAAGTCCATGATATATTTGCGTATCACCAATTAATACTACTTTTAAATTAAGAGGGATAGGTTCAGGCTTTAAAGAAACCATAACCATTTGAGTATGCTGATCTACAGTATTTTCTATACCAATTTCTTTAACACGAAGTGCTTTTTTTAATGTTTCATAACAAATACCATTTGCTAATAAATCTTTAGCTTGAAAAATAATATATCCACCATTTGCTTGCTGCAAAAGACCAGATTTTAACATGGTATGATCAGTTTTTAATGCTCCATAGTAATTTTCGTATTCTAATTTACCAAATATATTTTGGTAAGTATAGTTAGTATCTGTTATAACTGGAGCACCTTCTAAATGACTATTATCAACAAATAGATTAACTCTATAATTTAAACATGGGTCAGGAGCTTTAGAAGAAGGCTGATTAATATTTGAAGGCTGAGTGTCTTCTTCCAAAAAGATTGGTATGTTTTTTAATACATCAGTTTTTACGTCATTTAAAAATTTATTAATTTTTTTGTGTCTTTTATATTTTGACTTAATAAAGTTAATGTGAGCATTAACAGTAAGTAGAGCAACATTTGCTTGCCACTCTTCAATTTTTTTATCTGATTGACGTTCTAATTGCTTAATTTGTGTTATTGTTTTCATAATCTCTTCTTGAACTATAAGAGACTTTTCTTCATATTCTTGTTTTGTTTTTTCGTCCAACTTATTAAATTCTTCTTCTTCAATTGCTTTACCATTCACAACAGGCATCATGTAAATACCATTTTGAGCAGACATTACTTGAAACCCATATTTTAAACAGTTTTCAGTTAATTTATCCATTAAAACTGAGCGCTTTTCGTCATAATCTTTTTTTAGTAGAGCTTTTTCTTTTTCAAAATCATCGGCATTAAAAGTCTTTTTTATATCTTTTTTAATTTCCTTAATAAATCCATCCATGCTTTCTTTAAAGTCTTTACCTTGTCCAGCAGGTAAATCTACAGCAATTGGTTCGTTTGGATTGTCAAAGTTATAAATATAACACCAATCATGTGGGACTCTTTTTTTAGCAGCAATTTTTTTAAGATAGTTATTAGTATACATTGTTCTTCCAACACCCATTGGACCTTCAATATATAAGTTATAACCTTTAACATCAACATTAATTCCAAATTCTAAAGCTTTAATTCCTCGATCTTGACCAAGTCCAGCACTAATTGGTTCTAATTCTTCTGTAGTTTCAAAGTTGAAAACATTGGTATTGCATGTTACTTTTAAATCTCTATAGCTTAGTTCATTTTTTCTTTTCATTAGTTTCCTCCTAAAATTATCTTTAAGTTCTCATGTACATTTTATATTAACTTAAATAATTTGTAAACAAGTGTAAGCGAAATTTTAAAAATAATTTATTATTAATTAAGCCATATCATTACATTTACGAAAATAACTGCAATAAGAGTAACAATAATTGTGGAAACACCGCCAAAAAGGTTGTGCTCAACATTTATTTCGTGCCATGCGTATACGGTTAGTTTAAAAAAAATGAAAACTGTAAAAATAAAAAAAACAGCATCAACAAAAAAGACATTCATAAAAAACTCACCTTCTTTTTTAGCTTTCTGTCAAAAGCATACTAGAATTAACACTGGTATATACATTAACATTAAAAAATGCATCTTCATAGGATGAAACCCAGTCATAGTTTTCCCAATCATTGTTTGTTAAGAAATGAATAGAGGCATATTTATCAAAATCATTTATACAAGATTTGAAATCCGTGGATGTTTTATATAAATATTTAGAAATTTGAGAAGCTAAAAAGTTATTTGCTGATGTAGCAACTTCATTTAAATAAGCTTCATCTAAATAATCAGTATTTGTATCAATTGACATTATTTCAGCATTTAAGTAAACGTCAATATTAATATAAGGGGAGCCATTGCTAACATCAACATTAATAGAAGTTTTTTTATACTCACTTGCAGATAAATCAATTGTATTTTCGCTATTTCTAGGATTAGCAATAGAAATTAAAAAAGTGTTAGCTTCATTATCTATTATAGAGTGACATAAAGATTCTAATGCAGTAAGTTCACCAACTAGTTTGTCTTCTTTAAAAACAGCAAGTCCTAAATTTTCTGTTCCTCTTTCTCCAACAACGGTTGACTTGCTAGCTAGAATACTTGAAGCATCTTCACTACCAGAATTAATGTCTGAAGTTTTTGCGTTAACACCACCTAAAATAGCAACAGGACTACGGGTTTTATCTGTAATTTGATTAAAAAAATCACCTAAAGTTACATAAGAAATGTAGCCTGTATAATCAGAAGAATTAGGAAATACATCATAATACTTTGTTATTAATTTTTCCGATTCAGAAATAGAGTTTTCCAAATAATATTTTGCTTCACATTTACTAATGACTATATTGGACGTAGGACGTATTTGAGAATTATTAATTAAACTATATATATAGTTTGAAAGTCCAGCCTTTGCAATTTCCTCAGAAAAAACAATAACTTTACAATGAGCCAAATTAACATTTTTTCCAATATAAGAATTTAAAATATTTACAGAAGACTCCAAGGATTGAGCCTCTACTGTATTTATTATAGTGCCTTTACTTCCTGAACTACTGTCATTAGAATATGCAGATGTATCTGTAAATTGAAAGCTTATTTTAAGATTATTGCTTTTAGAGGTATCTATACCAATTGCAACTACATAAGCTAAATTATCTATATTGTCATAAGTATATGAAGCTGAAAATGCATATAAATTTACAATTAATATAAAAGTTATTAAAATAGAATGTAAAAATTTTTTCACAAATTTACTCCTTTATTGTTTTGGCTTTTTTCTTTAAATAGGCTAATACTAAAATTAATAATGAAATTCCAATTGAAAAAATCAAAAATATATACCTATAAACAGTTCCTTCTAAAAAACTAGTTATTGACTCATCTTTTGGTAACAAACTTAATCCTAGAACTAATAAGGTAAGTGGATAACTAATAATTTTATTACTTTTGATATTTGTTATTTTTTTATATATACTTGTACAAAATCTAAAAGAGATTCCTAGGTAACAGAAAAATGCTAGTATCCATGTTAGAAGAAAAACAGAATCTAATCTCTGGAAAAATGTGCCAAACTCTATATATCTTACAGATGAATATAAAGGCATCAATTCATTTGTAAATGAAACAGAACTGAACATAAATAGAATTGTTGCGATTGTTAAAATAAAGTATATAGAGGAAAGTACAGTAGAGAGTATTGATACTTTTTTAAACTGCATTTTGTCTTTAAGAATAGGAGGAAGGAGGTATAAAACTGTAATTCCACCAAATGCAAAGATATTACTAGCTCCTTTTATAAATGTAGCATTAATTCCATTTCCAAAAAGTGGGTAAATATTTTCAAAATTAAAATACTTAGTGTTTGCTATAAATAGAAAAACAATGCCCAAAAGAACAACCGGAATAATAATTAAATTTGCTTTAAATATGGTTTCTGAACTTAATGTACATGATATAGGTATAGATACAGCAAATATAGCTAGTATAAATATTAAATCAGTCATAGGATAATATACTATTTTTAAACAATGTGCAAAAGTTCTCAGAAGAACGGAAGATACAAATAATACATAAATTAAAAAAAGGAGTCCTACAATTCTTTGTAATATTTTTCCGCCTAAGAATTCAGAAATATCTATAATATCCAATCCAGGAAAATTGTTTAGTAACTTATAAATAATGATACTTAAAAAAAGAGCTAAAATACTAACATATATTAAATTTAAAAGGGCTGCAGAGTCTACTGGAACCATAATTGATTTAGGCAAAGTTAAAATAGAATGAGTAATAGTAATTGTAACAATTATTGCAATTGCTTCAAAATTACCTAGTTTAATACTATTCATAGACAAATCCTTTCTAGTTTATTTATTTTCGTATTTCCACTTCATACTTATTTTATCTTGAGATTTCTCCTTTTTAGGACCTAAGTAATCCGCACGTGTATCTTGCTTCCAGATAGGAGAAACAAGGTATCCATGACCTCTTGTACTACTAGACGGAACATATGGAACTGTATAAGGGACACCAAAAGATTTTAAACTGCACATTATTAAAATATAAGCAAATATACCAAATCCTAATCCTAAAAATCCTGCCATAAAACCTAACACAATAAAGAAAAATCTATATATTCTAACATGAAAACTAAAAGAATAGTCAGGAATAGCAAAAGAAGAAATGGCAGTTATTGCAACAACTATAATTAATATAGGGCTTACAATATTTGCATTAACAGCTGCTTCTCCTAATATTAAAGCACCAACAATTCCTATAGTAGGACCTACTGGAGAAGGAACACGAAGACCTGCCTCTCTTATTAATTCAAAAGATAATTCCATAGTAACTATTTCAACTATAATCGGAAATGGGACATATTGTCTTGCTGCTAAAATAGAGAATAATAATTCTGTCGGAAGAATTTCTTGATGAAAGCTAGTAATAGCTACATAACCTCCAGGAAGAAGTAGTGTTATAATTAAAGCTATAAATCTAAGAAGCTTCAAAAAGTTAGAAAATATTGGCTTAATATTTGTGTCTTCAGGAGATGACATGTAGTCAACAAAAGTTGCAGGCATTATCAATCCATAAGGTGTACCATTTACCAAAACAACAACTCTTCCTTGCATTAAATGCTTAGCACATTTATCTGGTCTTTCTGTAGACAATATTTGGGGTATTCCAAACCTACTATTATCTTCTATTAGTTGTTCTAATTGACCAGAAGAAAGTAAAGTATCTATAGACAGATTATTTATTCTAAATTTTACTTCAGATACTAAATCTTCATTTGTTATATTTTGCATATAGCAAATAGCACATTTTGTTTTGCTAATTTCTCCAACTGTTAAGTTCTCTATAATTAAGTTTTCATTGTTTATAACTCTTCTAATCTGGGATGTATTTGTTCTAATGTTTTCAACAAAAGATTCTTGTGAACCTTTTATTATAACTTCATTATTTGGAGCTTCTATACTTCTTTGGTTAAATCCTTTTACGTCAATATCAAATGCAATGTTTATTGTATCAATAAAAAGTGCACAATTACCAGAATTAACACCGGAAATGATGTCTTCAAACTTTGTGCATTTTTTTACACTATTTTCAGGAATAAGTGAATTATATATATATTCTGACAAATCAAACTTTTTAATTTTTCTAACAGTTATATTATTTGTTGTAGTTTCATGAATAATTCTTTCTTCTTTTCCATCATAAGTATTGGCTTTGTTTCGCAACATTAAAGATTCTAAAACAAAATCATTAATTGCATTTACATTTACCATTCCGTCAATATAAAGTAAAAATGCACTATATTGTTTTCCTCTAGCATTTAGTATAAAATCTCTTATAATAATGTCACTATTAATTAAGGTATTAAAAATAGATTGGATATTTTCTTTATTAATAGTTAAAGAAGTATAAATAGTTTGATTTTTTCTATCTTTTTCATATTTGACAGTATTATCTGCAAGTTGTATAGATTGATTTTTATTATCTTTATTATTATTAATAGAAAAATCGTAAGATTCTTCAGGCTTATATTCAAATAATTGTTTAGCTAATTTTTTTGTGAGATTTTTTAAATTCATAAAATGCTCCTATCATTGTTAATTAATAGTATTATCTACTTTTTTTAGAAATTTATACTCATATCTATCTTTTGAAAAAAATAAATGTTATAATAATAATAACTCTGTAAAAATAGAAAGAGAGAAAATGAATGAATAATAATTTTATTACAGTAGTATTAACAATTTTAATAGTGGGACTATTAGGTTGCATGCTAGTATTTGGAATAGAAGCATATAAAGAGCTTGATAATGCCGTTTATAGTGATGAAAATGTAAATCAGTATGGAGTGATAGAAAAAAAGGAAGAAATATCAACACCACAAGTTGTAGAACAACCAATTGATAATATTGAATCAACACCAGCTTCAAATACTATAACATATCAAAGTTCAGCTTCAAAAAACCATTACTTTTATAATCAATTAGATAGTTATTCTAAAAGTATATATGACGGAATAGTTGCTAACAAAGATAACATGAAAAGTGGAACATATAAATTAGAATTTGGAAATGCGTTTAGTGATATATTGTCACAAGCTAATGGAAAGGAACTACTTGGAAGCTATTATCAGAATGCAGTTGAAGCATTTACATATGACAACCCAGAAATTTTTTATTTAGATCCAACAAAAATGTATTTAAATATAAGCACTACAACTAAGGGCAACAAAAAAACATATAATGTATACATATCAAATTCAGAGGGAAGTAATTATTTAGCAAAGGGGTATTCTTCTAGAGAACAAATTGAACAATGCCAAGCTGAAATAGAACAGGTTAAAAATAAAGTCTTATATGGATTACCTGGAACAACAGAAAAAAAGATAAAACAAATACACGATTATTTAGTAGATAACTTAAGTTATGATCAAGCATTATCTGGAAATAACATATATAACTTATATGGTGCACTTGTTAATAAATCTTGTGTTTGTGAAGGATATGCAAAAGCATTTAAATACTTGTTAGATGAAGCGGGAATTGATAGTGTTATAGTAATAGGAACAGCTTCAAACTCAAAAGGAGAAACTGAGAACCATGCTTGGAATTATGTTGCTATAGATGGGGCATGGTATGCAGTAGATTCAACATGGGATGACCCAGTAATACAAGGTGGGGGAATGTTAACTTCAACATATAAATATAAATATTATCTAAAAGGTGCACAAACTATGGCTAAGGACCATATTGCAAATGGACAATTTACTACTGGCGGCAAAATATATAGTTATCCAAGTATAAGTAACTATGATTATAAATAATCTATTATTAGAGGTATATAAAATGACTAAAGATTTAAAAGAAAAAATAGATAGCAATATAGAATTTCAGAATATAATAAAAGATTTAATAACAAATGAAACTGTTCTTAAAATGAAAAATTACAGACAGCACTATGAAACTGATTGCTTTGAACACTGCTATAGAGCATCTTACTATTGCTATAAAATATGTAAAAAGCTAAAACTAGATTATAAATCTGCAGCAAGAGGAGCAATGCTACACGATTTGTTTTTATATGATTGGAGAGAAAAAAGTGATAGAAAGGGGTTACATGCCTTTACACATGGAAGATATGCTTTAGAGAATGCTACACAATTATTTGAACTAAATGAAATAGAAAAAAATATGATATTAAGACATATGTGGCCTGTTACACCTATTCCTCCAAAACATATAGAGGGAGTTATATTGACTTTTGTAGATAAACATTGCGCAATGGCAGAATTTAAAGAACATTTAGCTCAAAACAAAATTCTGAAATATGCATATATTGTATTTGCTGCTATATTTTTTAAAAAGATTGGGTAGTAATTTTAAATAATTCTTGACAATTGATTACTAAATGTGCTATTATAATAATTGTTACAAGAAAATAGATGCGGATGTGGCGGAACTGGCAGACGCGCTGGTCTTAGGAACCAGTGCCATTGGCGTGGAGGTTCGAGTCCTCTCATCCGCACCAACGACATATCTGTTCGAACTTTTAATGAACAGAGGGTATTAATAAATCAATCAGTAAGGTTGATTTTTTTATTTTTAAAAATACAAATATATATATTATAGTGAGCAAGTTAAATAGAATAAGAAATGGAAAAGTGGAGTACGAATGAATGGTAAAAAGAATTTACGGAATAGTAAGTGTATTATTATTTTTAATAGCTATAGTTGTTCTTTCAATAATAGATAAAACTAATAGCATTAAGCTAAGTCTTGTTATTCAAGTACTACTTATATTGTATCTATCAAAAACAGCTTGGGGATGTGCCATATATATAAAAGAACAATATAAAAAACAAAAGTATTCTTATTCTATAATAATGAATTTAGGATTACTAATATTTTTAGTAATCAATGTTTTAAGACAAATAAATCTAATTATAATAGATTGGGGTTCAACTAGTATTAATGACATATATATGAATACTTTAAGCTCGTTTTCATATTTTGCATTCTTTATTTTGCCATTAATTGCGACTATAGCAATTTATAGTATACTAACAAATATTTTTTTAATTATAAAAGAAGGCTTTTGTCTTCATAATTTATTAGGAATAATATTTGGTATCTTTATTATACTTGGGGCTCTAACAAGTCAATTTATATTTGAGATTATTAGTAATTTTGAATTACTTAACTCAAAAATATATATAAAAAGATTTGTTGATATTGGACTTAATTCAGTGTTATGCTATTTCTACTGTTTAACACTTGCAACTTTATATGCAAACATAATGGCAGCAAATCATAAGCCAGATTTAGATAAAGATTTTGTTATAGTTTTAGGGTGTAAAATAAAAGATGATGGCAGTTTAACACCAATTCTTAGAGCAAGAGTTGACAAAGCAATAGAATTTGCAAAAGAACAAAAAGAGAAGGAAGGTAAAAGTATTATTTTTGTTCCATCAGGTGGACAAGGAGAAAATGAAGTTATTTCAGAAGCGGAAGCAATAAAAAAATATTTAATAGAACAAGGAATTGATGAAAAAGATATTGTTATAGAAAACAAATCAACAAGTACATTACAAAATATGAAATTTTCTAAACAAATAATAGATGACATTAATAAAAATGGAAAAATAATATTTTCTACTACGAACTATCATGTGTTTAGAAGTGGGGTAATAGCTAATAGTGAAGGAATAGACTGTGAAGGGATAGGAAGCAAAACAAAATGGTATTTTTATACAAATGCTTTAATAAGGGAATTTGTAGCAAATCTATTTTCACAAAAGAAAAAACATTTAGCACTAATATCTATAATTAATGTTATAATTTTTCTATTGGTTCTAATAGGATATAAATATAATTTAGGGTAAAAGTGCGGTTTAATATACGAAGGAGGAAATGTAATGAAGAATGAAGTATTTAAAAATGATGGTATTACTGTAATAGCACTTGTTATAACAATTATTGTTATGTTTTTGTTAGCAGGTGTAACAACTGCCAGTATAGTAGGAGAAAATAGTGTAATAATACGAGCTACAGAAGCTAGAGATGTTACAAGAAAGGCTCAAGCATTAGAAGATCTGCAACTTGCAGTAATTGAATCTTTTGCAAACTATCATGACCTAAGCTATGTTAAAAATAAAGTTGAAAACATAGGGGCAGCAAATGTTACTACAACAGGTACACTAGGAGAGGAAAATTATAAAATTCAAGGTACATATAAAGGTTATAATTTTGAAATAAATAATAGAGGAAAGGTTACTATAAACTAAACAAATAAAAATGACGGGAAAGTTTCCCGTCATTTTTACATATGTCTTTAATTAGCAACATCCTCTGTTGTTACCACAACAGCAGAATAATATGATTATAAGAATAATTATCCAGCAGCAGTCATCACCAAAACCAAAACCGCATCCTCCTCTGTTCTCAGGCATAAAACGTACCTCCTTTCTAATTGATAAGTACTTCCTGCAAATCTTTTGTATGATATATAATATGAGTTGATGAAATTTTTGTTACAAATTTTATAAAAACCCTATACAAAAAAGAAAAGTTAATGATATAATTCATACTGAAATATGTAATACAAAAGCGAGGGGTAGAAATGGGGAATATAGTATTATTAGATGAGCTTACTATAAATAAAATAGCAGCAGGAGAAGTTATAGAAAGACCAGCATCAGTAATAAAAGAAATGGTAGAAAACTCAATAGATGCAGGAGCAAGTAATATTACTGTAGAAATTAAGAATGGTGGCATTTCATACATAAGAATTGTAGATAATGGTAAAGGAATTGCCAGTGACGATTTGGAAATGGCATTTGAAAGACATGCTACAAGTAAGATAAGAAATGCTGATGACCTTCAAACTGTAAAATCAATGGGGTTTAGAGGAGAAGCTCTAGCTAGTATTGCTGCAGTAGCAAATGTTGAGCTAGTTTCTAAGACTGAAGACCAAATAATGGGAAATAAAATTGTTGTTGAAGGTGGCAATATACTAAGCAAAGAAGAAGCAGCATGTGGAACAGGAACTATTATTACTGTTCAAAACCTATTTTATAATACTCCTGTAAGATATAAATTCCTTAAAAAGGACTATACAGAATCTGGATACATTGAAGATGTAATTACGCAAATAGCGCTAGTTCATCCGGAAATATCTTTTAAATTGATTAATACTGGAAAAACTATATTACAAACTACTGGAAATGGAGATCTTACAAGTGTTATATATAGTATTTATGGAAAAGACGTAGCTGATGGAATTATAACAACTGAATATAAATATGAAGACATAACAATAAAAGGAGCGGTTGGAAAACCAGAAGTAGCAAGATCAAATAGAAGTAGACAAATATTTTTTGTTAATAAAAGATTTATAAAAGATAAAACATTATCAGCAGCTGTTGCAGAAGCATTTAAGGGAATGATTCCACTAGGAAAATTTGGCTTTGTAATTTTAGATATAGAAATGGATCCTAGCAAGGTTGATGTTAATGTTCATCCGGCAAAATTAGAAGTAAGATTTGAGGAAGAAAACAAAGTATTTAAAGCAATATATCATACCATAAAAGATGCTCTATTAAAGAGTGAACTTGTAGCAAATACCGCAAAAGAAAAAGAAAGCAAAAATTCAAAATTAGATTTTAATATGACATCAATAGAACCACCAAAAAAGGAATCTTATGAAAAAGATAGGGCTGGAGGATTGTTCAATTGGAAAAAGAATAAAAAAGAAGATTTAGATGATGCAATAGAAAGAATTGGAGAAAGAGACAACATTATTTCTCAAATATATAATGACAAAATGGGACACAAGGAGAACAATAATTTTGAAGAACCACTATCTTTAAAAAATAGCAAAATTGAGCAACCAGAAACAATAGAACCAAAAAGACCTGGACAACCATTAGATACATCTGAAATACTAGAACAATTACAACAACTACAAGAAAAGTTGCAAAGAGATGCAGAAGACGCAAAAAAAGAAATTGTAAAAATGGCAAAAGGAGATGAATCTGAGACATCTGAGCCGGAGACATCTGAGACTGAGAATATAGAAAATAAAACTGAAGAGAATGTAATACAACCAAATAAAGAAG
The DNA here is from genome assembly GCA_017533795.1 of Clostridia bacterium. GTDB lineage: Bacteria > Bacillota > Clostridia > TANB77 > CAG-508 > CAG-269. The sequence continues at coordinate 58,817 of JAFWIH010000021.1, forward strand.
ATGATATTCAAAATACAGAAGCAATAGAAACAACAGAAAGTGCAGAAAATAATGATGTTGCAGAAGAGACAACAAAATATGACATAAACTCTGAAAATTTAAAAAATGAATTTGACAGTGTTAAAAATAAAATAGATGAAATGCTTGACAATTCTAATCAGGAAATGCCAAGTGATTTTACAGAAATGTATTTAAAGACATTTGGAATAATGCCACCTACTGAGACAAAAGCAGAAAAAGAAAAGGAAGAAGAAGTAAATAGTGCTTTAGATGTTATTTCGGATGATAGCACAATGTCTTTATTTGAAAAAGATGAAGAATACACAAAACCTTCATATAGATTTATTGGAATAGTATTTAAAACATATATTATTTTAGAAATGAATAATGAATTCTATATGTTTGATCAACATGCAGCACATGAAAGAGTTTTATATGAAAAAGTTAAGAACAATTACTACAATGGAGAAGAATCTAAAAATTCTCAGTTAATGTTATTACCAGATGTTATAAATTTAACACATAAGGAAATGGACATTGCAAAAGATAATATGGATATGTTTGAAAAAGCAGGGTTTGTTCTTGAAGAATTCGGAGAAAATACAATCAAACTTTCAGGAGTTCCAGACATATGTCTAGATTTGGATACTAAAGAATTATTTTTAGAAACATTAGATGAGATTAATACAGTAGCAAGAACTGCAAAACAAGAAATTGAAGAAAGATTTATTGCAACAATCGCATGCAAAGCAGCAGTTAAAGCAGGAATGAATCTATCTGAGGAAGAAGTACATAAGTTAATGAATGAATTGTTACAATTACCAAATCCTTTTACATGTCCACATGGAAGACCAACTGCAATAAAAATGACTAAATATGATTTAGAAAGAAGATTTTCTAGAAAATAGGAGGAACAAAAGGTGATAATACTTATAGCAACAATAACAATTATTCTTTATATAATATTTATTACTTCTACGTTGCACAATTTGAGTTCAGTTGCTAATAATAAAGCAAAAGTATTATTTATATTAGTAGGAACAATAGTAATACTAATAAGCACATTTATAGTATTTAATATTTCTACAGCAGGAGTAGAGTATAAAAATTCAGATATGCTAATTAAAGTTAGACATATGATGTTAGCCGTATTTATTCCAGTAAATGGATTAATAGTAATGCCATATTTAGCAAATCTTTTAAGCAAAATAGGAGCTAATGAAATTACACAAGAAAATTTTAAAAAAAGAGCTATAATAGTTGTAGCAGTTTTTTGTGTTGTGCTAATATTTGAATGTTCATATTTTAAAAGTACACAAATAGGAATTATAAATATTGTAAATCAAAACTGATTTTTAAAGGAGGAGCAAAGTTGAATAAACCTAAGGTTATTGTTATATGTGGACCAACAGCATCAGGGAAAACTGCTTTAGGGGTAGAGTTAGCAAAAAGAATAGATGGTGAAGTTGTATCAGCTGACTCTATGCAAATATACAAAGATATGACAATAGGTACAGCAAAACCATTGTCTGAAGATATGCAAGGAATAAAACATTACTTAATAGATTTTGTTTCTCCAGAAAAAAGATATAGTGTTGCAGAATTTAAAAAAGATGCAACAAATGCAATAGAAGAAATACTATCAAAGGGCAAAACTCCAATATTGGTTGGAGGAACTGGACTTTATATAGATAGCTTAATTAATGGGATAGAATATAGTGATATAAAAATAGATGAACAGTACAGAAAATATTTAGAAAAAGTTATACAAGAAAAGGGATTAAAACCACTATATGAAAAGGCAAAAGAAATTGATGAACCTGCAATGAAAAAAATAAGTGCTAATGATAAAAAAAGAATAATGAGAGTTCTAGAAATTTATAAAGCTACAGGCAAAACAAAAACTGAACAAGAAGAGGAATCTAGAAAAAAAGAAATAGAATATAATTTTAAGGTATATGCAATAGACTTAAATAGAGAAGTTTTGTATGAAAGAATTAATAAACGAGTAGACATTATGATACAAAATGGTCTAATTCAAGAAGTGGAAAATCTACTACGAAAGTATTCAAAATTTCCTACTGCAATGCAGGGATTAGGATATAAAGAGGTAGTAGAATTTTTAGATGGAAAGTGTTCTAAGGAAGAAATGGTAGAAAATATAAAAATGCAAACACGCAGATATGCAAAAAGACAATTAACATGGTTTAGAAAAAACAAACAAACAATTTGGCTTGACGGAACAAATGATATGCAAAATAATATTAATATTATTTTGGAGGGTATAAATTGAAAATAAGGAATAATGCAATACGAAATAGAATATGGGTGCAAATAGCAGTTACACTAATTTTTGCTTATGTAGCATATGTAACATATTTACTTGTAAAACAGCCAACAGATACTTTTACTGTAGATAATGGAACTTTATATTTAGAAGAAACAGTACAAGGATACATAATAAGAAAAGAAAGTGTAATAAAAGGCGAAAATTATAAAAATGGCATGGAGCAAATTGCAGCAGAAGGGGAAAAAGTTGCAAAAAATGAATCTGTTTTTAGGTATTACAGTAATAACGAAAAGAATCTTAAAGAAAAAATTGCAGAATTAGACACAAAAATACAAGAAGCATTAGAAAAGGATAATACAAGTATATATTCATCAGATTTAAAGATATTAGAGGGACAAATAGACGAAAAAATTAAAAATTTAAGTGGACTAACTGATGAAAGTACAATAGCAGATTATAAAAAACAAATAAGTGATTTAGTTACAAAAAAAGCTAAAATGGCAGGAGAACTTAGCCCTAGTGGTTCGTATATTAAACAATTAATAGAAGAGAGAGGAAAATATGAAAGCCAATTAAATTCTGGTTCAGAATATGTAAAGGCTCCAATAAGTGGAATAGTTTCATATAGAGTAGATGGACTAGAAGAAACACTGGGAAATGTTGAATTCTCTTCTTTAAGTAAAGATTATTTAGAAAATCTAAATCTAAAATCAGGAAAGATGGTAGCTGTAAGCAATGAGAGTGGAAAAGTAATAGATAATTTTTCTTGTTATATAGTTACAATATTAAATTCTGAAAAAGCAAAAGAAGCAAAAGTAGGAGATAAGATAAAAGTAACATTATCAGGAGATAAAGAGTTAAATGCAGAAATAGCTTATATAAAACAAGAAGAAAATGATAATAGACTAGTGGTAATAGAAACTAGTGAACTAACTGAGGAACTTGTAAACTATAGAAAAATAACATTTGATTTAATTTGGTGGAGCTATTCTGGATTAAAAGTTCCAAACCAAGCCATAAAAGAAAAAGATGGGCTAAATTATGTTGTTAGAAGCAGAGTAGGATATTCAAATAAAATACTTGTAAAAGTCTTAAGAAAAAATGAAAAATTTTCTATTGTTACATCTTATTCAACAAGCGAGCTTAAAGAATTAGGCTATACTCCAGAGGAAATATCAAGCTTAAAAAAGATTACATTATATGATGAAATATTATTAAATCCGAACATAGATAATATAGACTAATATTACAAAAATGTTACAAAAATATTAAAAATTAAATACAATTAAAAAAACTATTGACAATAAACGAAAAAAGGTAGATACTATAGACAACAAAACAAAAGATTTAAATATTAGGAGGTTTTTTAAATGGCAGGAGCAATAATGGACAAAGTTTGGGGAATGTTCGGAATGGACAATGCGGAAAGAGAAGAATATGATGATGAGGTAGATTATATAGAAGACGAATTAGAAGATGAAGAAGAAACAACTGAAAACAAGAGAATTTTTGGAGGAATTAGAGGAAACAAAAAAGTAGTTTCTATGCCACAAACACAGTCAGTAAGAATGGTTATTTCTCAACCAACTACTTTTGAACAATCAGAAGAAATATGCAATTTCCTAAAAGAAAAAAAATCTGTTATAGTTAATTTAGAATATGTAAATAAAGAAGTTGCAAGAAGAATTGTTGACTTTATAAGTGGTGGAGTGTTTGCGTTAGATGGACATATTCAAAAAATATCTAACTCTATATTCTTGGTTGCTCCAGTTAACTATGAAATTACAAATGAAATGGCTAGAGAAGAAATAAAAAGCAAATTATCAGTGTCATGGTTGAAAAACAACAACATTAATTAATTTGCACTTAAGGAGGAAACAAAATGATTACACCGTTAGATATCGAAAATAAAAAATTCTCTAAACAAATGATGAATGGATATAGCGTAGAAGATGTTGATGATTTTTTAGATGATTTATCAGTAGATTATTCTAAGATGTACAAGGATTTGTCAGAACAAAAATTAAGAATAGAAGAATTAGAGGCATCTTTAAGTAAATATAAAAATATTGAAGGAACTCTTCAAAATACTTTACTTATGGCTCAATCTACTGCAGAAGAAGTGAAAAATGTTGCAAAACAACAGGCTGATCAAATAGTGAATGAAGCAAAGGCTTCAGCTCAAGAGTCACTTAATCAAATCAGTCAGGAATTAATTACAAAGCAACAACAACTAGAAGAAATAAAAAAACAATTTGACGTTTATAAGGCTAAAATGGAATCATTACTGATTTCTCAATTAGAACTTTTAAAAGACGTAAACAAAGATTAATTTTACAAAAGACTATTCTATAAGAATAGTCTTTTTGTTTGTGTTTGTCAAATTTAATAAAAATACATAGAAAAATATTACAATTTATGAATAATATTACAGAACTGTTAAATATATGTTACATTTCTGTTAATACTATTGACTTTAAAAATTATTTTTATAAAATATAATAAAAGAAAGGTAGCATATGAGAGTTATAAGTGGAACAGCTAAAGGAACAAAATTATATACGCTAGAAGGAAATCTTACTAGACCAACATTAGACAGAGTTAAAGAATCAATCTTTAATATAATACAAAATGATATTAGAGATTCAAGTTTCCTAGACCTGTTTTCTGGAAGTGGTGCTATAAGTATAGAAGCTGCAAGCAGAGGAGCAACTAAAGTTATAGCATGTGATAAATCAAAAGAAGCAGTTCAAATTATAAAAAGAAATATTGAAAAAACACATTTAGAAGAAAAAATAGAAGTATATAATTTAGATTATAAGGAATGCTTAAAAAAAATAAAAAATAATAAATTTGATTTTATTTATTTGGATCCACCATATAAAACAAATTATGCTATAGAAGCATTAAGACAATTAATTAATATGGATTTAATTAGTAATGAAACAATCATAATACTGGAAACAGATGAAGAAAAAATTCTAAAAGAAATTGAAGATGAAGATATGCAAATAATAGACAAAAGGAAATATGGTAGAGCTATTATTAGTTTCATAAAAAAGGCTAAACCAGTAAGGAAGGAGTAAAATCATGGAGATTTTTACGTTATTAGAAACTTTGGAGGATATTATAGAAAATGCAAAAAATGTTCCTTTTACTGCAAAAGGAATAGTAGATAAGGAAGAATTATTGGAAATAATAAAAGAAATTAGAATAAAATTACCAGATGAATTAAAACAAGCTAAATGGGTTAAAGAAGAAAGACAACGTATACTGGTAGAAGCTCAAAAAGAAGCTGATGAAATAGTTAAAGAAGCAGAAAACAGAATAATATCTATGATTGATGAGCATGAAATAACAAGAAAGGCTTATGATCAAAAGACAGAGATAATTGAAACTGCGAACGAAATGTCAAGAGAAATATCAAAAGGAACAAAAGACTATGCTGACAATTTACTTCAAGAAACAGAGACAGTTCTAACTGATACATTAGCTAACTTAGAAAAGAACATGGGCGAAGCCTTGAATCTAATGCAAATATCACTAGAAGATACAATAAAGACAATACAAAATAGCAGAAAAGAACTAAAATAAATGTCGGAGGTCAGAGGTCTTTAAATTAAAGTCAGACCTCCGATTTATAGTTTAAAAAAAGATTAGAAAGGATGTTATAAATGGCTAAAAAGAGAAAGTATAATAGAAAGACAAAAAACACTCCCAATATAGATATATTGTCTGTTACATCAGCTTTGTTAAGCGTTGTAATAGGAGCTTTTATTTATACAAAATCTGGATACTTTGGAGAAACTCTAAGTGATATTTTTGGTGGAATGATGGGATGGCTAAAATATGTTTTTCCAATAGGATTACTAGCAATTTCTATAAAAGTTGTAGGAGATAAAACAGAAAGCTTATCTGTAAAATTATCACAATATATATTATTTATAATATGCACAGCTGTTGCTATTACAGTTTATAAATTTGGAAATGGTAGTTTGAATTTAAATGATACTTTACAAATAATAATGCAAAATGCTTATGATTTGGGAGTTACAAATGTAGGAGGAGGAGCATTAGGAGCACTAGCTTCAGTTCCTCTAATAAAGCTGTTTGGAAAAGTTGCTGCAGTTATAATTAGTAGCTTGCTTGCTATTGTATTTTTTGCTATTACATTTGGAATTGATTTATCTGAAAAATTAGGAACATTGTTAGAAAAAATTGTGGAAAGAAGAGAAGAAAGACAAGCCGAATTGTTGAAAGCGCAAGAAAATGAGAGCAATGTTGAATCACCAAAAGAAAGAAAAAAACGTGAGAGAGAAGAAAGAAAATTAGCTAAAATACAAGAAGCACAAGCAAAAGAAAATGAACAAATAAAAATAAACTTAAATGGAACTGTTTTAGAAGACACACGTGAAGAACCAAAGAAGTTTACACAAAAGGTAAATGAATTGTTGAAAGATGAGCAAAATAAGTCATCAAATGTGGATGATTTAAATCCTGACTATATTGAAGGCAATTTATTTAAAAAAGAAGAAGAGAAAAAAGAAGATAAAACAAAAGAAGTTTTACAACTTGAACATACACTTACAGTTGAAGATGAAAATTACGAATATCCTCCACTTACATTACTAAGTGTTGGAAAAAAGAAATCACTAAAAGGTGGTGCTAAAGCACTAACTGACACAGCTACAAAACTACAAAGAACATTACACAGCTTTGGAGTATCAGCAAAAGTTGAAAATGTTTCTGTTGGACCTGCAATAACAAGGTATGAACTTAAACCAGCAGAAGGCGTTAGAGTAAGTAAAATAGCAAATCTTGCTGATGATATTGCATTAAACTTAGCTGCTGAAACATTAAGAATTGAAGCTCCAATTCCAGGAAAACAAGCAGTTGGAATTGAAGTTCCAAATAAAGAAAAACAAGCAGTACATTTAAGAGAGGTATTAGAAAGTGATAATTTCTTAAATTCAGAATCTAAACTTAGTGTAGCACTTGGAAAAGATATTGCTGGACAGACTGTAGTTGCAGATATTGCAAAAATGCCACACGTATTAATTGCTGGTTCTACAGGTTCTGGTAAAAGTGTTTGTATAAATACTTTAATTACAAGTTTAATTTTTAACAGTAAGCCTAGCGAAGTAAAATTAGTTATGGTTGACCCAAAAGTTGTTGAACTTTCAGTATATAATGGTATACCTCATTTATTAATACCTGTTGTTACAGATCCAAGAAAAGCAGCAGGAGCATTAGCATGGGCAGTACAAGAAATGGATAATAGATATGCGCTTTTTGCAAGTAAAGGAGTACGTGACTTAAGTGGTTATAACAAAGCAGTAGAAAAAGATGGAGAAACAACAAAGATACCACAAATGGTTATAATAATAGATGAGCTTGCTGACTTAATGATGGTTGCTGCAAAAGAAGTAGAAGAATCAATATGTAGACTAGCTCAAAAGGCAAGAGCTGCAGGAATGCATTTGGTTATAGCAACACAAAGACCATCGGTTGATGTAATAACAGGTTTAATAAAAGCAAATGTTCCATCTAGAATTGCTTTCGCAGTATCATCTCAAGTAGATTCTAGAACAATTTTAGACAGTGCAGGCGCAGAAAAACTTTTAGGAAAAGGTGATATGTTATTCTTCCCTGCAGGAGCACCAAAACCTACTAGAGTACAAGGTGCATTTGTTTCTGATAGTGAGGTAGAAAAAATTGTTGATTTTGTAAAATCAAATGGAACGGCAAACTATAGCGAAGACATATTAGAATCAATCGAAAATAATAACAAAACAGATAAAGAATTAGCAGAATCAGCAGAAGATGATGATACAGATCCACTATTAATGGAAGCAATAGATTTAGTTGTAGAAACAGGAACAGCATCTACATCTTTTATACAAAGAAAGCTTAAAGTAGGATATGCTAGAGCAGGAAGAATTATAGACCAAATGGAAGAAAGAGGAATAATATCTGGCTATCAAGGAAGTAAGCCAAGACAAGTTCTTATGGGAATAGAGAAGTTACAAGAACTAAAAATGGGTACTACAGCAAAGAGTGAAGAAACAGCTAATTAATAAGAAAGGAGAAGTACATTGCAAAAAAACAAAGAAAATAATTTGTTCGAAAAGATTGTAAAAAAAGACTACAAAAATGAATTAGAAGAAGTCTTAGAAGACAAGTACTTTGGCGAAAATGCAAAAAGTCTTCTCCTTGAGATATTATATAAAATTGAAACAGCTTATAAAGACTATGAATATATAAAAAAAGATTCAAAAACAAGAGAAGCCTATATTGAAAACTTTATAGAAATTATAAAGAATCAATGTAAAACAATAAAAATTGTAAAACCCAATTCTGAAGAAAGTAAAATACTAGATAATAAAACATTTAATGTAAATAAAAAACGAGGAGAAATAATATGCTTGCCAATAGCAAGAAAACTATTATATGCAATATATAAAATAGAAAAAAAGGATATAATTGTAAACAAAAAGTATTCATTATTAAGTACAACTATATCAAATATGATTAATGTTGGTAGTAATATTAATATGGTAGAACCTTTAAGGGATTTTAATGGTTGGTCATGGACATCTGTATCAAGAGAATATGAAAGCATAGAATATAACTTAATTTACCAAAATCTTTTAATATTAGTTGGTGAGAAATTATTATCAGATTGGACAAAAAATAGAGACACAATAATAGATTATTTAGAGGAGTTAGGAGACTCTCTAGCAAATATTTATGGATTAGAATTAGCTAAAAAAATAATTTATATTATTAATAAATTATCAATAATTATGGAGTTAAAAGTAAATCCAGATATAAAGGACAAAATAGAAAAATTAAAGATAAAAACAGAAAAAGAATTAGCAAATTTTGATAACAAACAAGAATATATAAAAAAACTAACAGCTAAAAAAAATAAGCTAGCCAATAAAATTATGAAAATAGATTCGACTATAAGTGATAAAAAATTATTACAAGAAGAATATGTAAAAAGAAATGCAAAACTTCCACTAGAAGAAAAAATTTTTAGTATGAGAGTATTAGCAGAAATAATGATAGAAGAAAGAGAAAAACTATTTAAAGAAATGCAAAAAACAAATGAATTACTTAAGCCGAAAGCATTTTTAGAGAAAAAGGAACTATTACAGAATGATTATAAAACAATAAAATTAACAGAAATAGAAGATGTTGAAGAAGAATTACAAAATTATTTAATACAGCTACAAGAAGTATTTTTAGAATGCTTTAAAATTAAAATAAAAAAAGCACAAGATAAAAGTGAAATAATAAAATTAATATATCAATATAGATATTATTGCTTATTGCCATATAGTTTAAGTAATAATATATTTGAAGTAGGAAAATTACAAAATGCATTACAAGAAACAGGTAAAAATATTATAAGAAAAGCTATAAAAGCAAAACTAATAATACCATTTGCACAAAACGAAGAAATAAACTATGAAATTGTAAAAAATGTCTTTCATGTTAGAATAATAAAACTAGAAGATCTATCAATTAAAATAATAAAAGAAAAGGAAGGATATTTTATACAATTTTTTGATGATAAAGCATTTGACCAAAAATGCAAACTAAATGTTGATTCATTGGATAAAAAAATACTAAATATAAAGATAAATAAAAAGGTCAAATTTTTTGAATAATTAGTATAAAATTAGGAGGTTAAAATGAAAATTACTTTTTTAGGGGCTGCAAAGACTGTTACAGGATCAAATTTTTTAGTTGAAGCAGCAGGCAAAAAATTTTTAGTAGATTGTGGAATGTTTCAAGGAAAGGCAGAATTAGAGTTAGAAAATGATGAACCATTTGAATTTAATCCTGCAGAAATTGATTTTATGTTATTAACACATGCACATATAGACCATTCAGGACGAATTCCAAAACTATATAATGAAGGATTTAAAAATAAAATATACACACACAAAGCAACATGTGATTTATGTAGCATAATGTTACCAGATAGTGGCCATATTCAAGAAATGGAAATTCAGTGGAAGAATAAAAAAAGAAAAAGGCTAGGATTACAACCACTACCACCACTATATACAGCAATGGATGCTCTAAAAAGTTTAGAACTATTTGAACCAGTTAATTATGATGAAGTTATTGAGATAGATGAAAATATTCATGTAAGATTCAATGATGCAGGACATATGCTTGGATCTGCAATAATCGAAGTATGGGTAAAAGAAGATGGTAAAGAAACTAAAACAGTTTTTACAGGAGACTTAGGAAATAACGATATACCACTATTAGATTCTCCAACTATGATAAATAGTGCAGATTACTTAGTAATGGAATCAACATATGGTAGTAGACTTCATGTGAAAAGTCAGAATAAAGCAGAAGAATTTTTAAACATTGTTGCAGAAACTATAGAAAAAGGTGGAAAAGTTATTATACCATCTTTTGCAGTAGGAAGAACACAAGAAATTCTGTATGAAATAAACAAATTAAAAGAACAACATAAAGATGACGAAGAATTTCAAAAAAAATATAGAGAAATAATGCAAATACCTGTATATGTGGATAGCCCTTTAGCAATATCAGCAACAGAAGTATTTAAAGAAAATATGAATTTATTCGATGAAGAAACTCAAAAAATAATTGCAGATGGAGATAATCCATTAGAATTTCCAGACTTAAAATTTACAGCTACAGCAGATGAATCAAAAGCACTAAATGAAAGTCAAGAACCATGTGTTATAATATCTGCAAGTGGTATGTGTGAAGTTGGAAGAATAAAACATCATTTAAAACATAGTTTATGGAACTCAAATGACACAGTTTTATTTGTTGGATATCAAGCACCTGGAACATTAGGATATAAAATAGTAAATGGTGAGAAGGTAGTAAAAATATTTGGCGAAGAAATTGCTGTAAATGCTCGTATAGAATATTTAGAAGGATATTCAGGACATGCTGACCAAGAATGGCTAATGAATTTTGTATATTCATTTATAGAAAAGCCAAAGCATATATTTTTAGTCCATGGTGAAGAAGAATCTCAAGAAGTACTTAAAAACAAAATATTAGAAAATACAGATATTGGAGTTACAATTCCAGATTTAGGAGAAACATATGAACTAAATGAAGAAATACAAATGACTGGAAAAGTAAATATAAGAAAGACTAAAAAGATTAAGCTAGAGATATTAACTAGACTAAACAAATTAAAAGAAGAATTAAAAGATATGGACGAGTATGTAAGAAAAGATGTTGAAGACATCAATCTTAAAGATGAAGATATGTTTAGAATAAATGAAAAAATAAAAGATTTAGAAAAACAAATTGTATACATTATAGAAGGGTAAGAGGGGTAATGAGTAACAAATATTTAAATGAAGCAATAATTGGAAACAAAAATATGTTAGCAACATTAACACAAAAAGGAGAACTACTTAGAGCATATTATCCAGGAAAAGATAATAAACAATATATTAGTTTTTATCATACTGGAATTAAAATAAATGATTCAGATTTAATTTACTTACATGAAGACGTGAATAATACATATAAACAGTATTATGATACTGATACAAACATACTAAATACAGAAGTAACAAATACATATTTTAAACTCAAAATTTTGCAAACAGACTTTGTTCCTTTAAAAGAAGAAATAATAGTCAGAAGATATGAATTTATAAATAATAATAACATAGACTTAGATTTAAAGTTTTTAATTCATTCGGAACTTTTATCCGACTTTAATAATTACGTGTCTGCAAAAATTATTGATAATGGTATGATACAATATACACATGATTTTACAGTAAGTACTTTTGCTAAAGACTGTAAAATAGACAGTCATCAAATAAATGGAAGTTTTGAAACAATTAGAAGTGGCATAATAAATGACAAAGACTATATTGGAATGTCAAAAGAGTCAAGCATAAGATATGACTTAGGCACAATAAAGCCATCAGAAAAAAAGATAATAGAAATTTGTATAGCGTTTGCAGAAAATACAAAAGGCATTCAAAAAACAGAAGATGAAATAGAAAGAATAAAAAAGATTGATCTAGACAAAGAATACTCTAAAACAAAATCATATTGGAGAAAATATGTAAAAGAGCATAATGGATTAAACTTAAAAGAACCAAAAAATTCATATGAAGAAAAAATGTATGAAGTATATATTAGAAGTATTTTACTATTTCCATTGTTAACAAATCAAGACACAGGAGGAATAGTTGCAGCACCGGAAGTTGATGAAGAACGTTCATTTAGTGGTAGATATGCATATTGTTGGCCAAGAGATGCAGTATTTATAACTAGAGCTTTAGACATTTTAAAAATGACAAAAGAAACAGAAAAGTATTATAAAATTTTCTGTAAAACTACACAAAGTAAAAATGGAATGTGGGAACAACGCTTTTACACAGATGGAAGGTTAGCACCAAGCTGGGGATATCAAATAGATGAAACTGCAAGTGTTGTATATGGAGTATATACACACTATGAGTACACGAAAGATGAAAAGTTTTTAAAAGACAATCTACGTATGTGTGAAAAAGCAGTAGAATTTTTAAAGAAATATGTTAAGCAAAATATCGATACTAAAGAATTAACTAATGATGTTGTAAAAAAAGAAATAGAAAACAGCAAATATGCAAATAAAGAAAAAATACATATAAGCTATGACTTATGGGAAATGTATGAAGGAATTCACTTGTATTCTTTAGCAAGTATATATGCTGCTTTTGAATGTATACAAAAGATTTATAAAGTATTAGGTAAAGATGTTTCAAATTTTGAAGGAAATAGATTAAAAGAAGAAAAAGTTGCAAAATCAGTAAAAGAGTTGGAACAATTGCAAGCGGATATTAAAAAGTTTATTAATGATAATTTGTTTGATAAAGAAAAGAACTCATATGTAAGAAACATGGAAGACAGAAGGATGGATGTAAGCATTATAGGTAGTGTAGTACCATTTAATGTATTTACCCCTAAAGAAAAGAAAATACAAAATACTGTAGAAAAAATCAATTTAACTTTACGAACATATACTGGAGGATACCAAAGATTTGAAAATGATCACTACATGAATGGAAATCCATGGCCAATAGCAAACCTATGGATGACACTTTACTACTTAGAAAAAGGAGAAAAGAAAAAAGCAAAAGAAACATTTGACTTTGTACTAAAAACAGTAGGAAAGCACAGCTTACTTGGTGAACAAATAGACAACAGCACATTAAAACCAAGTTGGGTGCTAGGACTAGGTTGGTCACATGCAATGTTTATAATTGTAATGGAAAAAATGCTGGGAAAATAAAACCCGGTCAGAGGGGACGGAGGTCCCCCAAAATGTAAACTTCACTTTTCATTCATTGCGAATAGAAATTATAATATAAAAAAATGAGCCTCTTTCACTTAAGCCCTCACTTCGTGAGTACCGTGAACGTTCCTCATTTTTTTATTTAACAATTTCTAATTCTCATTCAATCAAACGTGAAGCCTACATTTTGGGGGGACCTCTGTCCCTACTGACCGCTTTCCTGTCAAAATCCTCCGTCCCCTCTGACCGCCTTCCTCTGACCGGTTTTTTTATAGATCAAAATTGAACATTGGGAAGGTATTAATAAAAACATAAGTATAAATTGCTGCAATAATTCCATGAAGCAGCTTGCCAATTATATATGGTTTAGGGGACAAATCTGTTTTAGAAATTATGCTAAGTACTTGTAACATTACAGATATTCCACCAAAACCAAGTAGAAATGATGTTAAGATAATGTTAATTGAAATTTCCTTTATATGTACACTAGCAATTCCATTTATTCCATTTGTAATCTCTAAAAAGCCTGTAATTAAATATTTAGACAATTCTTCTGGAATACTAAAAATATGTAACGAAGGAGATGCTATATAGGCAAGTAATTGTAAAAGATTACTTGCTTTTAATATGGAAATTACAACCGAAAATAGCACAACAAAACCACCAATCATTAGAATTGTAGAAATAGAATTTGTTATGCTTGCACCTATAATCTCACCTAAATTTAATAAACTAACATTTTTAGATTTTAAGTGATTTGTTGAGTAATTCTTTGAAAAAACTTGTTTATTATTTTTTATTATTTTAGGGCTAGCGTTATATTTCCAGAATCTAAAAACTATCCCAACAGTAAGAGATGCTAAAATATGTGTAATAAAGAGTAACAAACCAACCGTAGTATTACCAAACATACTAATTCCAACAGTTCCTATAATAAAAAGTGGACCAGAATTATTTGTAAAGCTTAGTAAACGTTCACATTCTTCTTTACTACATATTCCATCTTTTCTAAATCTGCTTGCTATTTTTGCACCTGTAGGATAACCACTGATTATTCCCATAATTAAAGCAAAACCACCTTCACCTCTTATATTAAAAAGAGGCTCAATAAAAGGATTTAATATATTTCCAATAGCTTGAACTAGATTTGTACTACATAATAATTCTGTTGCAATAAAAAAGGGAAGTAGTGAAGGAACAACAGAATTTGCCCAAAGAGAAAGTCCTGATTTTGCAGCAGCAAGGTTGCTATTTGAGAACAAAACAAGTCCAATAGTAAAGAAAAGAAATAAAAAAGGTATAATATAATTTTTAATTTTTATTATATAAAAATTTTTTTTAAACATTTTAGCTTTAAGCACCTCTTAGAATAAATGTATGAATTAAAAAATAAAAAATGCACAAAATAAATAAGAGGTGCATATTATGGATGAAAAAAATAAAAATAAAAATGAAAAAACAATGGATGTATCATCTTTGGAAGTAGGGGAAGATGCAACAAAATATGGTGAGTTTATTTCAAGTTTTTTTGAGTGGAATACATTAGAAGGGCAAAGAAGAAAAGCTGAGAAATTAGAGAATATAACTGATAATAAAAAAAGAAAAAATAAAAATTAAAAAAGTATAGTAAATCACATTTCCTTGTGGTATTATAACAACATAAGGGAGTGTGATTTTTTTGAAAATTACAGAAACAAAAGAACTAAAAAAAATGGCTAATGAAATAAGAAAGGCAATTATAAAACAAGTATATACAGCAAATTCTGGGCATCCAGGAGGTTCACTTTCGATTGCAGACATAATGGCAGTATTATATTTTAACGAATTAAATATAGACGAAAAAAATCCAAATTGGGAATATAGAGACAGATTTGTTTTGTCAAAAGGACATTGTGTAGCAGCATTGTATTCAGCATTAGCATTAAGAGGATTTTTTGAAATAGAAGAACTTGATAAATTCAGAAAAATAGATGGTAAGTTACAAGGACACCCAGATATGAAAAAAGTACCTGGAGTTGACATGTCAACAGGGTCATTAGGACAAGGAATATCTGCAGCAGTTGGAATGGCAATAGCAGGAAAACTAGATAACAAAGGGTATAGAGTATATACAATTTTAGGAGATGGAGAAATTGAGGAAGGCGAGGTTTGGGAAGCCGCAATGTCAGCTGCTAAATACAAACTTGATAATTTATGTGTAATAGTAGATAACAATAATCTTCAGATAGATGGAACAATAGAAGAAGTTATGAGCTCTTATCCAATAGATGAAAAATTTAGAAGTTTTGGCTTTGATGTTTTAACAATAGATGGACATAATTTTTATGAAATATTATTTGCATTAAAAAAGGCAAAAGAAATAAAAGACAAACCAACATGTATAATCGCAAAAACCATAAAAGGAAAAGGAATTCCTTTTATGGAAAACAAAGTAGAATGGCATGGAAAAGCACCAAATGAACATGAGTACAATGAGGCAATGATGTTTTTGGGGACGGACTAAAAAAACATAATTGTATATTAAATTAGAGGTGATTATATGAACATAGATAAAAAAATAGCTACTAGAGAAAGTTATGGGAAAGCATTAGTAGAACTTGGTAAAGAAAATGAAAATGTAGTAGTCTTTGACGCGGATTTATCAACGGCAACAAAAACGAATTTATTTGCAAAAGTATTTTCAAATAGATTTTTTGACATGGGAATTGCAGAGCAAAACATGATGGGCACAGCTGCAGGAATGTCAACATGTGGCAAAGTGCCATATGTTAGCACTTTTGCAGTATTTGCTGCAGGAAGAGCTTATGACCAAGTTAGAAACAGTATATGCTATCCTAACCTTAATGTAAAAATATGTGCAACACATGCAGGAGTTACTGTTGGAGAAGATGGAGCAACACACCAAATGCTAGAGGACTTATCTTTAATGAGGACATTACCTAATATGACTGTAATGTGCACTTCTGATGACATACAAACTAAATGGGCAGTAAAAGAAATTGCAAAACTAAATGGCCCAGTATATTTACGTTTATGTAGGCTTACAACACCTGTAATTTATGATGAAAACACACAATTTGAAATAGGAAAGGCAAATCAAATAGGAGATGGAACAGCAGCTACAATATTTGCAACTGGAGTAACAGTAGCAGAGGCAATAAAAGCACAAGAAAAGCTAAAAGAGAATGGCATTAATGTAAGAGTAGTTGATATGCACACTATAAAACCAATAGATGAAGAAATGATAGTAAAATGTGCAGAAGAAACTGATAGACTAATTTCAGTTGAAGACCACAACATTATTGGAGGGCTTGGCTCTGCAATTGCAGAGGTGCTTACAAACAAATGCCCTAAGAAACTAGAAAGAATGGGCATAAATGATACATTTGGTAAGTCAGGTAAAGCAGAAGAATTGATGAAGTATTATGGAATAGACTGTGAATCAATAGTAGGGAAGTTTATACAAAATAATTGACAAGAAAAAAACGTATTGATAAAATTAAAACTATCAAAAGAACAAAGGAGAAGAATATTATGAGGAAAGATAATAAAGGTATTACACTAATAGCATTAGTAATAACTGTAATAATTCTGCTTATTTTGGCAGCAGTATCAGTTACGACTTTAACGGGAGAAAATGGATTAATAAATAAAGCTGCAACAGCAAAAGAAAATACAGAATCAGCACAGGAGACAGAGATACTACAACAAGCTGCTGTTCAAGCAATGGGAAAGAGCAAAAGTGGAGACGTAGAAAAACAATATTTAGATGCAGCACTTGCAAATAATTCTGAAATACAAGGGACTGAAGCTGCAGGTAGTGGAGTAAAAGTTACATTTAAAAGTGGAAGAGTATATACTGTAAGTGCAGATGGAGAAGTTGCTGAAAAAACAGCACTAAAAGTTGGAAACGCAGATATAAGTACAGTAAGTGATATAAGCACTAAGTATGGAGAAATAACAAGCTATAAATCCAAAAGTCATCCAAACATAGATTGGCAATTATTCTATGCTGACAGTAGCAATTACTACGTAATAGCAAGTGACTATGTACCAAATGCAGAACTACCTTGTAATGGAAATTCAGGGTATACAGCTACAGACTTGGTAAAATCAACGAGTACAACAAATCAATTTGCAACATATTGTGCTAGATTTGCAAGTAGTAGTTCATACAATGATGGAGTATTAACAGCTGGAACAATATATAAGAACGGCTCAGCTTCTACAGCATTTACAGCAACAGCAGGAAGCCAATATTTAACTACAAATTACTTAAAATGGGTAGCAGCAAATTTAAGCAGTACAAATACTAATATATGTTCAGTAGCATATATGATGGATACCAATAAATGGTCAAGTTTTGCAGATGGAGTAAGTGGAGCATATGCAATAGGAGGACCAACAATAGAAATGTTATCACTATCATGGAATGCAGTATCAGGACATACTCAAATGACAGATTATACAACACTATCAAGTAGTAATTCAAATACAAATGGGTATA
>JAFWIH010000009.1 GCA_017533795.1 Clostridia bacterium
ATTATTATTGTTATTATATCTTCCATTTTGATAATTGTTTTGTCTATTGAAGTTATTATTTTTTTCTCTTAAATCATTATTTTTCTTATTGAAATTGCTATTTCTAGATTGTTTATTATCAAATCTATTATCTTTACCTGTTCTAACTACATTATTAGTTTTTATATTTGTATCTGGTTTATCAGTATTATTAACATTTTCTTTGTTTTTATCCGGCAAACTACTATTATCTGATTCATCCATTTTTTTATTTTTTGGTTCTTCTTTTTCTATAGATTTTGGGGCTTCTTCTTTTTTTGGTTCTTCTTTTTTTAATCCAAATAATTCACTCACAGTCATAGGTTTTGTTTGTTTGTTCCTATATACTATGTTATAATCTGAATTTTGCTTTCTTTCTACAAATCCTACAGAATCTTTTCTACCAGTCTGTTTTTTATTTACTTCTTGTTTTTTCTTTTCTTCTGATATTATAACCTCTCTTCTAATAATAACAGGAGTATCGTTTTTGGACTCTTTTTTTGATTCTTTAGCTTGTTTTTCATTTTTTTTCTTATTTGATTCTAGATTGTTATTTTTCTCTTTTTTACTAAAACTATCTTCGATTGTTTTAGCTTGAGTTTCGTCGACACCACTTAAATGACTTTTAACCTCTATTTTTAAAGCTTGTGCTTTTTCTAGTACCTCTTTACTTGTTAATCCTAATTTTTTTGCTATTTCATGTATTTTAATCTTACCCATTAACATCACCCCTGTATAATTTTTCAATTTCTTGTGCTATATTGTTTTCTTTTACCCCGATTATAGCTTTGTTTTGTTTACCTATAGTCTTACTAAGTTCTTCTATGTTTCCAAAGATAATTATTGGAATATTTTCCCTTTTCGAAATCTCTATAAATTTATTTTTAGTTCTATCTGAAGCGTCTTCTGCAACAACGACAAGTTTTACTTTGTTTTTTAATATATCCTGTTCTGTACTATCAGCCCCAAATGTAATCTTTCTAGCCCTGCTTGCTAATCCAAGCATTCCTAATATTTTTCTATTTATCAATAATTACACCTCTTAATTTTTCATATATGTCCTTTGAAATTTTAACATGTAAAATATGTTCTAATTTATTATTCTTTACTAACTTTTCAAAGCAGCCAATATCATTACATACATATATTCCTCTTCCCTGTGCTTTACCTGTTTTATCAATAAAGACTTCATCTTGTTTGTTTTTTACTATTCTTATTAATTCGTTTTTATCCTTTTTTTGAAAGCATCCCATACAAGTTCTTTGTGGTTTATTTTTCATTATATATCACATTCCTTAATAATATATGTTTATTGCTCCGCTTGTTTTCCTTCTTCTAACATTTTTCTAAACTGACTTTCAGATTTTATATCTATTTTCCACTCTGTTAGTCTTGCTGCAAGCCTTGCATTTTGGCCTCCCTTACCTATTGCTAGCGATAATTGATCATCTGGAACAATAACCTGTGCAAATTTTCCTTCTTCATCTTCTTTTACATCTACAGCTAATATTTGTGCTGGAAGAAGTGCAGCCGCAATAAAGATTGCAGGATCTTCATTCCATTCTATTACATCAATTTTTTCACCATTTAATTCATTTATAACATTTTGAATTCTAACTCCTTTTTGCCCTACACATGAACCAACAGGATCTATATTTTCGTTTGGAGAATATACTGCAACTTTACTTCTATACCCTGGATCACGAGAAACACTTTTTATTTCTATAACGCCTTCATATATTTCTGGAATCTCAAACTCCAATAATTTTTTAACAAAATCCGGATGACTTCTTGAAACTAATACTTGTGGTACTCCTTTTTCTCCTCTTTCAACATTTAGAACATAACCCTTTATTTTATCATTTACTCTGTAATGTTCCGTAGGAATTTGTTCTTTAACTGGCATAACACCTTCAAGTTTGCCTAAATCCATTACTACTATATTTTTATCTGCTTTTTGTACTATCCCAGAAACTATTTCTCCTTTTCTATCATTAAATTCTGTGTATACTACATCTCTTTCAACTTCTCTAATTTTTTGTACTATAACTTGTTTAGCAGCTTGAGCAGCTATTCTTCCAAATCCCTTAGGTACTAGTTCTATTTCTACTTCGTCTCCTGCTTCTAAATTTTTGTTTATTTCTTTAGCTTGTTTAACATTTATTTGTAAATTACTATCTGTTACTCTTTTTACTACCTTTTTTATAGCATATAGATGAGTTGCTCCTGTTTTTTTATCCATAGCAACTTTTACGTTTTCCAAAGAATCAAAATTTCTTTTATATGCAAGTACTAGAGCAGCTTCAATTGATTCTAAAACATATTCTTTTTTTATGCCTTTTTCTTTTTCTAATTCCTCTAATGCTAATATTAACTCTTTATTATTTATAGCTTCTTTCATTTTATTTCCTCCCTTTACCAGTTAAAAATTGTTTTTATATGTGAAATATTTTTTCTGTTTATTATATATTCTTTGTTTTCTTTTTTTATTGTAATTGTTTCTTTATTATATTCCTTAAGTTCACCTTGGTATTCTTTATTACCATTTTCATCTTTTTTAAATAATTTTATTTCTATATTTGCTCCAATATTTTGTTGTAAATGTTTATCTTTTCTTAATACCCTTTCAATACCTGGTGATGATACTTCTAAATAATATTGTTCTTTTATATAATCTGCTTCATCTAGCATGTCTGTTATACTGTTATTTACGCGTTCGCAGTCATTTATATCTATTCCTGAATCTTTATCTATGAAGATACGTAAATAATAATCTTTTCCTTCTTTTGAATACTCTACGTCATAAAGTTCATATCCTAAACTTTCAATTTTGTTTTTAACAAGATGTTCTACTTTATCTTCTATTTTAGACAATATTCATTCTCTCCTTTTACTTTTATATTAAAACTTAGGAGTGGGTTTGTACCCACTCCCTTATTAATTATGCCTTATATATTATATCCAATTTTCCTTGTAATTGCAAGCTTTTTTAGAATTTTTTTCCTTTTTTTGAAAATTTTTATTTAATCAAATTTTGATAATTTGTTAAAAATAATTATTAAACTATTATTACATGTTTTAGGAGATTTTAATGAATCAAATATTATATAACAAAATAACTTCGCATGAGTCAAAAGAAAAAAGCTCAAAGCAAATAGCTTTTAAATTATTGTTTTTTGGATCAAGTTTTTTGCTTTTTGTTATTATCTCTTCCTATTTATTAAATCTACAATTACTTAATTCTAAAGATAATACTTCTCAAGTAATAGCTAATAATTATAACATATTAAGACTATATAATACTTCTTTAGATGGTCAAGTTTATAATAAAAACGGTCAAACCTTTACTGTTATAGGAATGATAGAAATTCCAAAAATTAATATTTACTATCCTATAATATCTGAATCTAATGATGAATTTCTTAAAATTTCTCCATGTAGGATATCTGGTCCAATGCCAAACGAAGACGGTAACCTATGCATTGCAGGGCATAATTATGATAATTATAAATTTTTCAGTAAAGTTTCTTCTTTAACGAATGATGATGAAATTATAATTTATAATATGAATGGTTATAAATTTATATATAAAGTTTATAGTATTTACGAAGTTTCTGCAAATGATTTATCACCTTTAAATGATGATTCAAAAATAAAAAAGCAAGTAACTTTAGTTACTTGCAATAATTTCAATTCTAATACTAGAATTATAATAAAAGCTTCTAGTATATAAATTATTAAACATTATAATCTCTTAATTTTTTGTAAGCATAAACTGCTGATAATGCTAAAGCAAATACAATGCACACAACTGATCCTGTTTCAGCAATACCTGTTTTAGGAAGATTTGTATTTGTATTGTAATTACTGCTGTTTGTATTGCTATTTGTATTAGTATTTGTAGTATTAGCTATAGAGTTAGCGTTATTTGTATTTGTATTAGTGTTAGTGTTTGTGTTTGTATTATTTGTGTTTCCTGAAGTATTTGTGTTTGTAACATCTATAAAATTTGTAGTGTTTTCAGCTGCAAAAGTATATGTTGTTGTTAATACAAGCATTAAACTTACTACCATTACTAATAATATTTTAATTAATTTTGTTTTTTTCATGTTATAATCTCTCCTTTTTATTAACATATATTTAATATTATCTAACTAACGTAAAATATTATACCATACCTTTTTTGGTTTTGCAAGCATTTTTTAAATATATATTATTCTTTTGTATTATCTACTTATAATTTTAACCTTATTGTATTTTTTAGTCAATAGTTTTTTTGATATTTAATATTAAAATTGTGTTACTAAATTATTACTATTATATTACACATTAAATTTAAACAATACAACATCTCCATCTTGCATAATGTAGTCCTTGCCTTCTGAACGGACAAGCCCTTTTTCTCTAGCTAAAGACATACTTCCCTCTTTTATTAAATCATCATATGATACTATCTCTGCTTTAATAAATCCTCTTTCTATGTCGGAATGTATCTTACCTGCTGCTTGTGGTGCTTTTGTTCCTTTTTTTATTGTCCAAGCTCTCACTTCTGGTTCTCCTGCCGTTAAAAAAGACATCAATCCTAATAAGTCATAACTTTTCTTTATTAATTTATCTAATCCAGACTCATCAAGTCCTAAAGCTTCTAGCATCTCTTTCTTATCTGTATCTTCCAGTCCAGATAGTTCCTCCTCTATTTTTACGCATAATGGAATAACTTCAGCGTTTTCCCCTTTAGCATATTCCTTAAGTAATTTTACATTTTCCACTTGATTTGGATTTTCGATTTGTTCTTCAGATATATTTGCAATATAAATAATTGGTTTGTCAGTAAGCAAAAACATATCTTTAATAATCTCTTTTTCTTCATCATTAAAATCCAAAGCTCTTACAGAAATCCCTTCTTCAAGTTTTGTTTTTATTTTTTCTAATAATTCTAATTCAAATTGATATTTTTTATCTGCCTTAATTAGTTTTTTTGCCTTTTCAATTCTCTTTTCAACTGTTTCAATATCAGCAAAAATTAATTCTAAATTTATTGTTTCAGCATCTCTTATAGCATCTATGTTTCCATCTACATGTACAACATTATCATTTTCAAAGCATCTTACCACATGACAAATTGCATCTGTTTCTCTAATATGTGACAAGAACTTATTTCCTAATCCTTCTCCTTTGCTTGCGCCCTTTACCAAGCCTGCAATATCAACAAATTCTACAATTGCATGTGTAACTTTTTCTGGTTTATACATTTCTGCTAATTTGTCTAGTCTTTCATCAGGTACTGCAACAACGCCAACATTAGGTTCTATTGTACAAAAAGGATAATTAGCACATTCTGCTCCAGCTTTTGTTATACTATTAAACATTGTACTTTTTCCTACATTAGGAAGACCAACTATTCCTATTTTCATTTTATTTCAGTTCTCCTTTCAAATTTCGGATTATCTTTCTATTTCGTCATCATCATCCTTTTTTATTGCTTTTTCTTCAGGATATTTACCATATATATCTGTATAATAATATGAACGCTTTTCTCCATCTACCTCTACTTTAGGGAATAATTCCTCATGGTCATATACCATAGTTAAATACCTTCTTCTACTTACTTCATTTATAAATGGTTCTATACGTTCTCTAGCTGTGTTATTACTTCCTGGAATAAGCTCATCATCTTTTGCAATTAAATCATATGGTATTAAATCTAGTCCAGCACTACCTGCAGCAAAGTTTCTGTGATGTCCTTCTATTATATAATAATATCCATCGACCTGTATTGCCTTTATTGGGCAATCATATTTATATCCTTCTTCTATAATCTTTTTTTCAAATTCATCAAGGTCCAATCCGATTCCTGCAGGAGCACATGTACTTCTTATGTTTTGTAGTGGTAAAAACCATCTAGGATTAGCCCATGTTTTAGCAAATGGTTTACCTTGTTTTTGTAAATCTAAACATCTTCTTATAACCTCTGTTATTTCATCAGGACTAGCATATGAAGTATTAATAATTAAGTTATAATTGTTTTCATCAGTTAAATCCACTCCGTATCTTTGAATATATCTTGCTATTTCTCCCTCTTTTCTTCTTTTTGTACTTTCTATTGCCTGTTCTACAGTCTCATAAGAGTCTTCTCTCCCACGATCTATATCATTAAAAACTCGTTCCCCTGCAACTTTTTCATCGACTGTTAACCTTATTGAAAAAGCATTTTCAATATTACTAAATGCTAACCTAGAATCAAATATATATACATCATTTGCCTTTGCATTTTCATTAACTTCTTTACCCTTTTGAGCTATATATGAATCTAAGTTAAGGTCTATTTCTTTTCTTTTTTCTGCAAATCTTTCATCATTATTTACTTGCTCTATAGTTGGATTATCTATTTCTGGATGTTCCCTTTTATACATTTCTAATGAAATATCCCTAAATAAATGCCCAACGGAAATAACATGAACATTATATCCACTTTCTTCGTAATATTTTTTTAAATGATTAACTACAGTTCCTTTTCCACTTACAGGATCCCCTGAAATAGTTATTATATTTTTCATTTATTTATAATTCTCCACTTCTTCTTTAATTTTATTAATAAATTCTTCTGTTTTCATAGCTCCAATATCACCATCTTTTCTTGAACGTACTCCAACAGATTTAGATTCTATTTCTTTTTCACCTATAACTAACATATATGGGACCTTTTCAAGTTGCGCTTCACGTATTTTATAGCCTATCTTTTCTGAGCGGTCGTCTGTTTTTACTCTTATACCATTTGCCATAAGTCTTTCTTCAATTGACTTAGCATAGTCTATATGTTTATCAGCTATTGGTAATATTTTTACTTGAACTGGTGATAACCATGTTGGTAAATTACCTTTTGTTTCTTCTATTAAGAAAGATATAAATCTATCTGATGTACCTAAAATTGCTCTATGAATAACAACCGGTCTATGTTCTTCTCCATCTTGTCCTATGTATTTCAAGTCAAATCTCTCAGGTAAAGCAAAATCTAATTGACAAGTAGGTATTGTTACATCATGGCCTAATGCTGTTTCTATTTGTATATCTATTTTAGGTCCATAGAATGCAGCTTCTCCTTCAGCTTCATAAAAATCTATATTCAACTCTTTTAAAATTTGTCTTAGTTGTTCTTCTGCTGTTTCCCACATTTCATCATTGTCGATGTATTTCTCTATATTATTCTTATCTCTCAAAGAAAGTCTAAACTTAAAGTTATCTCTTGAGAATCCAAAGTCTTTTATATATACCTCAAAAATAAGATTTATAACTTTTCCTACTTCTTCTTTTATTTGGTCTGGTCTTACAAATAGGTGAGCATCATTTTGGCACATTTGACGAACTCTTTCTAATCCGCAAACAGCTCCTGAATCTTCATATCTAAAGTCATGTGCTAACTCTCCAATTTTTATTGGTAAGTCTCTATATGAATGTAATTCACTTTTATATATTAACATATGATGTGGGCAGTTCATTGGTCTTAAAACAAATTCTTCTGTATCCATTTTCATTATTGGAAACATATCATCTTTGTAATGGTCCCAATGTCCACTTATTTTATATAAATCTGTCGTAGCTAAGCTTGGTGTATATACATGACTATAACCCAATTTTAACTCTTTGTCTTGTATATATCTTTCTAAAACTCTTCTTATTGTTGCACCATTTGGCAAGTACATTGGAAGTCCAGATCCAACTAGCTGATGTGTCATAAATAGTTTTAAATCTTTTCCAATTTTTCTGTGGTCCCTTGCCTTTCTATCTTCTAATATTTGTAAGTACTCATCCACTTGACTTGCTTTTGGAAAAGAAATTGCATACACTCTTTGTAAACTTTCTCTTTTTTCATCACCTCTCCAGTATGCACTAGATGATGTTAATATTTTGACAGCTTTGACTTTACCTGTACTCATTAAATGAGGTCCAGCACAAAGGTCTGTAAATTCTCCTTGTTTATAAAAAGATATTTCTTCATTTTCTGGTAAATCTTCAATTAGCTCTACTTTATATTTTTCTTTTGCATCTTGCATAAGTTTTATTGCTTCTTTTCTAGGAAGAGTAAATCTTTCTATAGGCAAATCTTCTTTTATTATTTTTTTCATCTCTTGTTCTATTTTTTCTTTATCTTCATCAGTAAAAGGATTTTCTACATCAAAATCATAATAGAACCCTTCATTTATTGCAGGTCCAATAGCTAGTTTTGTTTCTGGAAATAATCTTTTTATTGCTTGAGCCATTATATGTGAAGTTGTGTGCCAATATGCTTTTTTTCCTTCTAAGTCACTTTCAAATGTACAAATGCTAACATTACAGTCTTTTTCTAGCTCGTATCTTAAATCTTTTGTTTCTCCATCAACTAATCCACATGTAGCAACTCTTGCAAGTCCTTCACTTATTTTTTTTGCTAAATCTATAATGGTTGTTCCTTTTTCTACTTCCATTATATTTCCATCTTTTAAAGTAATTTTAATCATAATAAAACCTCCTTTATTTACATGTAAAAGCACTCCTAAAAGTACTTTTCACATACTCTTAGGAGTGCTTTTGCGCACGGTTCCATCCTAATTTTTACTTAATTTAGATTATAACGTATCTTACACGCCTAGCTTATTCACCAGGAACTTGAGGAGGTAGTTTTTCAAACACATTTACTTTAATTGGCTTTCAGCCCTTGACCAATTATCTCTTATAAGCAATCTTTGTTTTACTTTGTCTCCTACTTGTTTTTGCATAATTACTTTATGTGTACTATTAAATCATATTTTTTAATAATAGTCAATATTTTTTGTGAAGATGTTTACAAAAGTATAATTGTGCTGTATAATAAAAAAAGTTTATGCTTCTATAGCTCAGTAGGTAGAGCACAGCCATGGTAAGGCTGGGGTCGCCGGTTCGATTCCGGCTGGAAGCTCCATAAAATAATCAAGGATGACTTTGACCGTTTTCACGTCCCCAAAGTCATCCTTGGTCGAAGTTATTTACATGTCGTCGTCTTCATCATGTCCACAGCCATGACATCCTGAGCAACCTTCTATTCCACATTCAAAATCATCATCTGTGTCTCCTGTAAAATCTAGTTCAATTATATTTTCACATTCAGGACATGTTACTTCTTTTCTGTCTTCGTCCATATCTACTATAAACTCATTGTTACAATATGGGCATACTATTTCAAAATCAAAACCTTCATCAAGATATATATCATTTTCTATTCTTTTTATTGTTTTTTCCATTTTATTCATTTTGTTTATAAGCTCTTGTTGATTTTGCAAGATTATATCCATCTTTTTTTCAATATTGTCTAAATCAGCCATTTTCTATCTCCTCTATACTCTTTCCATATATGTACAGGTACGAGTATCTATTTTTAATACATCCCCTACATTTATAAATAATGGAACCATAAGTTCAAGTCCAGTTTCTAATGTTGCTGGTTTGCCTGATGTGGTTGTTGTATTTCCACTAAATCCTGGTTCTGTATATGTAACTTCAAGTTCAACAAATGTTGGTGGTTCAATTGCAAAAATTTCTCCTTTTATTGATAGAATTGTTACATCTGTATTTTCTTTTAAGTATTTTAAACAATCTTCTAGTTGTTCTTTATTCAAAGGAATTTGTTCGTATGTTTCTTTATCCATAAAATAATAGAAATCTCCATCATTATATATGTATTCCATAACTTTTTTCTCTATTTCTGCTGCTGGGAATTTGTCATTTGGATTAAAAGTTTTATCTATAAGTGCACCTGTTTTTATATTTCTAATTTTTGTTCTAACAAAAGCTGGTCCCTTTCCTGGTTTTACATGTTGAAATTCTTCTATTCTATAAACTGTTCCATCCATTTCAAATGTAACTCCATTTCTAAAATCTCCTGCTGAATATACTGCTGCCATATTCATTTCTCCTTTCAATTTCTATAAATCCTTACTATTATAAACGAATTTTAACTAAAAATCAAGTTTTATATTATAGTATAATTTTTAGCAGATTCTGTTAAGCTTATACAACCAATTTTTGTAATTAAAACTGTATCTTCAATTCTTACACCAAATTGACCTGAAATATATATACCGGGCTCATCTGTAACAACCATATTTTCTTTAAGTATGCTATCATTTCTACTGCTTATAAATGGTCTTTCATGTATTTCCATACCCACTCCATGTCCAAGTGCATGTATTAAGTCATAGTTGTTTAAGCGAAAATCGTTTTCTACATTTTTAGTTAACATTCTTGTATTTGAGCCATCCTTCATTTCGTCTAAAACTTGCTGTTGATTTTTTAAAACCAAATCATATATTGGTTTTATATATTCTGGAACCTTCCCTACAAATATAGTTCTTGTCATATCTGAGCAATATCCTTTATATTTGCATCCCATATCTATTGTAATAATATCTTCATCCTGTATTTTTCTGTCTGATGGTACAGTATGAGGTTTTGAACTGTTTTCTCCTGAAGCAACTATTGTTTCAAATGAAACTCCTTCTGCATTTTCATTATAAAACTTTTCTATTTCTCTTGCTATTTCTTTTTCTGTCATTCCAGGTTTTATATAAGTAAGCATATATGAAAAACACTTATCTGTTATTTCACATGCAGTTTTTATGTATTTTATTTCATCTTCGTCTTTTATTGTTCTTTGTTTTTCTATTATATTTTCAGTTTCTACTAAACTATTTATTTTAAATTTATGCATATATTCTTTATATTTTGCATAAGTTACATAATGTTCTTCAAACCCTACATTTTCGCAAAACATAAAAAAGTTCTCATAATCCTCTTGTGACACATCAGTTATATTATAAACAATTATTTCGTCAAATAATGTTAGTACACTATGAGCATACTCTATATATCTGCCATCTGTAATATAGACATTCTCTTTTCTTGTAATTAAAAGTATCCCTTCTGCATCAATTCCAGTTAAATATTTAATATTAATAGGATTTGATATTATCATTCCTTGTAAGTTTAAACTTGTCATAGTATTTCTAAGCCATGTTAGTTTTGAATTCATATTAACACCCCATATGCTTTGTTTTTATCTTTTATACAGTCCCAATGTAAAGATATTTAATAATATATTTAATAATATGTCAAATGGAATAACCATACTTATAAATGCTGCAATAACTATAAATGGTCCAAATGGAATATATTCAGACGCTCCTTTAATTTTAGTAGCAAGTAGTATTATACTTATTATTGCTCCAATTAAAAATGATATTAATGCAATAACGATAATATTTGATAGTCCAAAGTATAAACCTAATGCACCCATCAGTTTAACATCCCCAAGACCCATAGCTTCTTTACCATATGCTAAGCCTCCAAGTAATGTTATAAGTAAAAATATTCCACTTCCTGCAAGCATACCAAGTATCATATTAATTGAAATAGCAACATTTGATAATCCATATAAAAATGTAAATACTAAACCTACTTCAAACATTGTTAGTGTTAATCTATTTGGAATAATCTTTAGCTTATAGTCTATTATAAAAGCAGATATAAGCATAGGTGTTAAGATTAAATATTTAATTAAATCTAAATTTGCTATTAAGGTTTTCTGAATTCCAAATCTATACAATAAACCAATAAAAATTATTGGAATAAGTAAAACCAATATGTAATTTGGTTTAAACACTTTTTTATACTGTTTAAAAAAATCCAATGAAATAACTTTCTTATATTCAGGTAGTCTCGTGTTTGCCCAATCTATAAATAATCCTACAAACAATCCTGCAATAAATAGAATTAAGTAATATAAAATATGTACATCATTAAAATACATTTATAGTTCTCCTTTAGCTTTTGCTTTTTTATATTTTTTTATAATAAATTCTTCAATTGGCCTTTTCCACATTGTAATCCAAATATCTTTTTTGTTAATTGGTTCAACTAATATTGTAAACATTTTGCATCTATTACCACCAATAATATCTGTAAATAATTGATCACCAACAGTTGCTATTCTCTCCGGTTCTAGCTTTAATTCTTCTTGTATTTTTATAAATCCGGTCTTTAAAGGTTTTTTAGCAAAAAATTTATATGGTATCTCCAATGTTTTTGCAACATTTTCAACTTTATTTTTTTTATTAGAGTTTGAAAGTATATACAGTTTAACATTTTCTTCTTTTATTTTTTTTGCCCAATTAATTGTTTCTTCTGATAGATTTTTATAATAATCTATTAGTGTATTATCTACATCTAAAATTAATGCTTGTATATTATTTTCTTTCAAGAACTCAATTGATATATCACTTACTTTTTTAAAATCTGCTCTTGGGTATAAAATCATTCTTATTCTCCTGGTTTTCCTGTATTATCTTTGTTTGCATTATTTCTGCATACATTTTATCCTTTTGCTACCAAAAATAGCTATTGTAACAGCTATATCTATTACAATAGCTACTCATTTTATTCTTCATTATTTTGTTGTTCATTATTTTGTTGTTCGTTGTTTTGTTGTTCGTTGTTTTGTTGATTATTTTCTTCTACATTTTCATTATTTTCTTGTACATTATTTTCTTCTGCATTTTCATTATTTGCTTGCTCATTGTTTTCTTCTTGCTGATTACTGTTGCTTATTGTGTTTGTATTTTTACCATATCCCATTCTATCTAATTGTTCGGTTACACTATATACATTAGAATCATATTCAAACAAATAAGTTGTTTCTCCTCCGTAGATTGACATATAAATGCTATCACATGCCATAGGCATAGCTTCTTTTCCATCAGTGAACATAACTGTATATTTTTCATTTTGTCCTACTACTATTGCATCGTAATCAGGAACTAGTAATAGACTAAATCCTGAATTTGCCTTGTTGTTTGAAGTAACATATCCTATACTATCATATTTAAAATCTGTAACTTGATTACCTTTTACATTAAAGAATCCCCAGCGCTCGCCAGATTTTACTGGAATCAAGCTTCCTGCTATTACATACTTACTTTTTATATTGTTTTCTTTAAATTTTCCATTATCTATACCTATCTCTGAATAATCAGTACTTATAACATTTTTTCCATTAAAATCTATAACTCCATAATTGTTACCATTCTTAACTAGATAAAGTTTATTCTCATAATCCATTAATTCAATATCATCATATTGTAATTTTACTAGAGTTCTTCTATTACTTGATATTATACCTTTTTTATTTTCTGAAGTAATCAAAAAGTCCTTTGTATGCTCTAAATATTCTATTCCTTCATATTTTGTTTCTAATATAGGTTGCCCTGTTGATACATCAATCACTCCAACAGTTGTATTTGAATTTGATTTTTTTTCTACTATTAGCATTCCTTCTAACACAGCTTTTTGGTTATTGAAATCTTCTGATATAGTTTCTGTTCCAGATTTTAATAGCCTTTGACTGTAATAATTAACTAAATTTGGTAATGTATATATATCCATTGTTTTGTTTTCTAAGTTATAATCCCATTGTACGTTGAATGCTTTTTCTATTCCATCAATTGTTGTATACATCTCTCCATCCAATGATATTACAGCATCTTTATCATCACTACTAATAGTAAAATATTCATAATTATTATTATCATCTTTTAAAGTTTTATATATAGTTTTAGAGCTTAAAGTAAACATTGCTACTTCATTTTCACATTCTACATAGCATTGATTAGGTTCTTCTGATTTCATGGTATAATCACCTGTATAATAGTCATACCCTAATAAACTAGAAATCTTTTTTATTGGTACATATACATTTTGAGGATTTTTTTCATCTATTTTTATCATATTTTTTATTACTGTAGATTCTTGTCCATTTAAAGTAACTTTAAGTGTTGTTAGATTTATGTATGCCATAGCTCCAATTACTAAAAGCATCATTATTATTAAAAATATAATTATTACCATAATTATTGTTGTAACTTTTTTGTTATCTGTTTTTTCGTTTTTCATTAAATCTTCATCGAATAGCTCCATTTGTAGCTTTCCTCCTTTATCTCTCATAACCGTATTTTTTATAAAATTCATTTCTGAATGTAAGCAAATTATCGTGCTCTATTTCTATTTTAACTCTTTCCATTAGATTAGTCAAGAATCTTAAATTATGTATTGAAAGAAGTCTTATTCCTAGTATTTCATTGGCTTTCACAAGATGTCTTATATAAGCTCTTGAATAATTTTTGCAAGTATAACAATCACATTCTGGATCAAGTGGTCCCCAATCTCTTTCATATGTTGCATTTCTTACTACAACTTTTCCATTCCATGTCATTGCAGTACCATTTCTTGCAATTCTTGTAGGAAGTACACAATCACACATATCTATTCCAGCCATAGCCGCTTCTATTAAATAATCTGGTGTTCCAACTCCCATAAGATATCTTGGTTTATTTTTAGGCATTAAAGGTGCTGTATATTTTAGCATTTTTAAAAACTCTTCCTTTGGTTCACCTACACTTATTCCGCCTATTGCATATCCTGGAAAGTCTAAATCTATAAGATCTTTAGCTGATTGCTCTCTTAAATCTTCATAAAAGCCACCTTGTATTATTCCAAAAAGTCCTTGCTCTTCAGGTCTTGAATGTGCTTCTTTACATCTTTTTGCCCATCTTGTTGTTCTTTCCATGGATTGTTTTGTATATTCGTAAGTTGATGGATATGGGCAGCATTCGTCAAATGACATTATTATATCCGCACCTAAATCGTTTTCTATTTCCATTACTTTTTCTGGTGAAAACATGTGCCTGCTTCCATCTAAGTGAGACTTAAATTCCACTCCTTCTTCAGTAATTGTCCTTAAGTCACTTAAACTAAATACTTGAAATCCTCCACAGTCTGTAAGAATTGGTCTGTCCCATTTCATGAAGTTATGCAAGCCCCCCGCTTCTTTTACTATTTTATTTCCAGGTCTTAAGTATAAGTGATAAGTATTTGAAAGGATTATTTCTGCTTTTACTTCATTTTTTAATTCTTCAGGTGTCATAGATTTTACAGTTGCTTGTGTTCCAACAGGCATAAATACTGGTGTTTGTATGTCACCATGTGGAGTATGCACTATTCCTCTTCTTGCTCCTGTTTGTTTGCATTCGTGTAATAATTCATATGTTATTGGTTGTTTCATTGTTCCTCCTATATGATAAACATTGCGTCTCCAAAGCTAAAGAAACGATATTTTTCTTTTACGGCTTCTTCGTAAGCCTTCATTATATACTCTTTTCCTGCTAAGCTTGATACAAGCATTAGTAATGTGGACTCTGGTAGATGGAAATTTGTAATTAATCCATCTATACATTTAAATTTGTATCCTGGATAAATAAAAATTTGAGTATCTCCTTCTTGTTCTTTTACATATCCATTTTCATCAGCTATTGTTTCAAGTACTCTTGTTGATGTTGTGCCAACAGATATTATTCTCTTACCATTTTTCTTTGCTTTATTGATTTTTTCTACGTCCTCTTGTTTTATGTAGTAATGTTCTGAATGCATATGATGGTCTTCTATTTTTTCTACCTTTACTGGTCTAAAAGTTCCAATTCCAACATGTAATGTTACATTTGCAATTTCTATTCCTTTTTCTTCTATTTGTTTTAATAGTTCTGGAGTAAAATGTAATCCTGCGGTAGGAGCTGCAGCAGAGCCTTCATACTTTGCATATACTGTTTGGTATCTATCTTTTTGTTTTAATTCTTCATGTATATATGGTGGAAGTGGCATAAGACCAATTTGGTCTAATATTTCGTTAAATATACCTTTATATTTAAATTCAACCTTTCTTGTTCCACCTTCCATTACTTCTAAAACTTCGCCTGTTAACAATCCATTACCAAATATAACTTTTGTTCCTGGGTGAAGTTTATTTCCTGGTCTTACTATACATTCCCAAATGTCACCTTCAATTCTATTTAGTAATAAAAATTCAACATTTGCACCAGTCTCTTTTTTTCCATATAGTCTTGCTGGTAATACTTTTGTATTGTTTCTTACTAAGCAATCACCAGGTTCTAAATAATTTATTACATCTTTAAATGTTTTATGTTCTATTGTTTGTTTTTCTCTGTTTAATACCATAAGTCTTGATTCATCTCTTTTTTCAAGTGGAGTCTGAGCAATGAGTTCTTGAGGTAAATCATAATAAAAATCTTTTACGTCCATTTCTGTTCCTTTCTATTAGTCCTTAAAAATATTTGATAAATTCTTTCCTGCTTTTTTAAATATTTGAACTATTTTTTCAAATACATTTTGTGGTTCATAAAATGTATTTTCAATTACTGTGCTATTTTGAAAATCTGTTGATTTTGTAGGCTTTATTGTGTACACTATTGGATCTAGTCCGATATTGCCTTTATTAGTTTTTATATTACATGTCATATAGTCTGCATACCATTGTTTTAAACCTTCTAAACTTTTATTGGTATATCCATATTTTGAGTAATCATGAAGTTCTGGTATTTTATACCCATACTCTTGCAAAATTCTTTCATATGTATGTAAAAACTCATGTACAAAAACTTCTTCTGGAAATGTATTTACTCGTGCATTATATCTATATAAATAATTGTTATCTTTATTTAATAGTCTAATATTAGAGTACCCTAGTCCATAGTATTCCATTGCACCTAGACCGACCCAATCTTTTACTTGCTGGTCATCTAATTTGAAAATTATAAATACATAATCATAATTATTACCATTCATGTATTCTTTTATTTGTGGTTCAACAGATGAAGAATCTACAAAATATCCATATGTTTCGTCATATGTAAGTTCTGTAATTGGTGTATCTATTCTATATGTATCACATTTAGCAGATGTCATTAATCCATTTGACATTGTTGTAATTGAACTTTCAAATCTTTTTATAGTATTATTTATATCTATAATGTCTTGTTGTGAAAGTGTATAATCTATCTTTTGCCCATTTACAGTTGCATTTACATTGTCAAATATGAAGCATGCAAATCTCCAATCAGCATTTTTTTCTTTTGTTCCTTCTTCTAGCTTAAAATCTGAAAACCATGCTTCACCTTTACATTCATCAACATATCCGCCCAATCTAAATCCAATGTTTACTTCTTCTCTTCCTCTTGAGTTAAAAATCATTTCAATTTTTTGCCAGTCTGAAGTACCAGAAATTGATGGTGACTTTTCAGTACTTTCTTCTATTGATATTTGTGCTCCACTTCCTGTTAAGTTATTTTTAGATACTACATCTTTAGTTTTTACCATACATGTAACTTTATATGAAGTATCTTTTTTTACTTTTACTGTTTGAGAAAACATAGCATCATTATAGTCTTCTGACGTTATTTTATAACTAGGATTATTAGAATACTTTTCTTCTTTATCTCTTGTAAATTTTGAAATATTTAAATGACTTTTACTCAAATAAAAATCGTTAAAATTATTAACACTATAAA
Source organism: Clostridia bacterium (assembly GCA_017533795.1). Classification (GTDB taxonomy): domain Bacteria; phylum Bacillota; class Clostridia; order TANB77; family CAG-508; genus CAG-269. The sequence goes on from JAFWIH010000009.1 coordinate 17,439, forward strand.
AATTAAATACAAAAAAAATTAAGATAATTAAAAAAATTGTAAAAAGTATTTCTAAAATTTTTTTGAACTTCATAGATTTTCTCCTTTTTTGTATTTATATTATACTTGATATATACATATAAAATCAATAGTTTTGAGTAATGATTTTTAGCAATTTAGTGGCTAATAATCATCACTCAATTCTTTCAAAATCTACTTGACGAAGTTCTTTGCTGGCATTTATAACACGTACTTTCATTTTGTCACCAATTTTAAATGTTTCTCTTGATTTTTCTCCAATTAAAATTTTTCTATTTTCATCATATTCATAGTATTCATCGCCTAAATTATCGAATCTTACCAAACCTTCTACAGTGTTTTCTAATTCTACAAATACTCCAAATTGTGTAACAGAGCATATTATTCCTTCATATTCTTCTCCTATTTTACTTTGCATGTATTCTGCTTTTTTAAGTTTTTCTGCATCTCTTTCAGCTTTTGTTGCAACTTTTTCTCTTTCTGATGATTGTTCTGCCCTTTTTTTAGCTTGATTATTATGTTCTTCAATGTAATCATCATCAACTACGTAATTGTTTTCCAAATATTTAGAAATAATTCTGTGTATAAATAAGTCTGGGTATCTTCTAATTGGCGAGGTAAAGTGACAATAATATTTACCAGCAATACCAAAGTGTCCTTTATTTTCTGACTCGTATCTTGCAACTTTCATTGTTCTTAAAACTAAAGTTGACACTACTTTTTCTTCTTCTTTACCTTTTATTTCATCTAATACCTTTGCGACCTCTGTTGGATATACTTTATCATCTTTAGTTTTTACCTTTAGTCCAAAGTTATATAAAAATTTGTTTAATTCTTTTACTTTGTCTATGTCTGGATCTTCATGAACTCTGTATATAAATGGTGCTTCAAGCCAATAAAACTTTTCTGCAATTGTTTCATTTGCTGTAAGCATAAATTGCTCTATAATTTCATTTGCAAATGATGTTTCATATTTTCTTACATCTATTGCATTTCCATCTACGTCTAGTATTATTTCACTTTCTGGAATATCTAGATTTAAATATCCATTCATCTTTCTTTTTTGTTTTAGTATTTCAGCAAGTTCAGCCATTGTCTTAAAATCTTCTATATAATTTGCATATTTTTGTAGTACTTTCTTATTACTTCCATCTAATATTTTTTGTACATCTTTGTAGTTCATTCTTTCACGTACATTAATTATTCCTTTATATACATCAGAAGAAATCACATTACCTGCTTTATCAATTTCCATAGATACAGATAGTGTAAATCTGTCTTCTCCAGCATTTAAACTACATATTCCATTTGATAATTCACGAGGTAACATTGGAATTACTCTACCTAGCATGTACACGCTTGTCCCTCTAAGCAAGGCCTCTTGGTCAAGTAAACTGTTTTCTTTAACATAATAGCTTACATCTGCTATGTGTACATCTAATATATAGTTTCCATTTTGCAATTTTTGAACTCTTACTGCATCATCAAGGTCTTTTGCATCTTCACCATCTATTGTAAAAATTACATCTTCTCTTTTGTCAACTCTATATGGAATATCTTTTTTATCTATGCTTCTTCCTGCACGTTTTGCCTCTTGAACTACATTTTTAGGGAATTCTGCAGGTAATCCATATTCTTTAATAATAGATAACATATCTATTCCAGCTTGGTTTACTCCACCAATTACTTCAACTACTCGTCCTTCAGCTTTTTTGCCTTTTTTAGGATATTTTGTTATTTTAACTAAAACTTTATGATTGTGTCTTGCTTTTCCAAATCCACTTTTGGGTATAAAAATATCAGCCCCTAGACTTTTATCATCTGGAACAACAAATCCGAAACTTTTATTATATTGAAAGGTACCAACAACAGTATCTGCTTGCATACCCTTTTCTTCTCTTTTACTTAAACTTTCTTCAAAATTCATTTTTTCTCCTCATAAAAAATGGACGTGTAATAATCAACGCGTCCATTTTTATTTATTACATTACATATATAGTTCCAAGTGCAATTGTTAAAATTACAAATACTATTCCTAGTATAATTGTCCATTTTTGCATACGACCTTCTCTAGTTTTGCCTTTGTTTTGCTCATAGAAGTTGTCTGAACCTGCACCTGTAATTGTAGATGATAATCCTTCATCACCTTTATCTTGCTTTAATGTTAATATTACTAATATAAAACAAATTATAAAATAGACTACTGATAATATTATTTTTACTATGTTCACTTATTATTCCTCCTAACAGCGTTTGCTATTCTCTTTTTTATACTAGAATATTTTAACACATACTATTATAAAAATCAATTGTTTTGGTAAATTTTTTGTTTAAATACTCATGGTAATATATAAAAGAGACCTCTACAGGTCTCTTAATTGTATACTCTTTTTATGGTTCTACTAGTTTTACAACTATGTTCTTTGTTTTTCCAGATTTTCCAACTATTGTTATTGTTGTTTCTCCAACTACACCTTGAGGATATAGCCCATACTCTTCTCTTATTCCTGGTATATTCACATTAAATATAGCTGTAGGATTATCAGTACTATCTACTATTTTTACTAATGATTCATCATTAGATATAACATTTACTATTTCTTCTATTTCATGTATATTTGTAATACAATCATTTATGAGCGGTCCAACAGAAGCTGGAGCTATTTCATACGCACCAAAAGGAGAAGCTGCGTTGTAAGGTACTTCTATATAATCACCTTGAATTTGTGCATATGTTACATCCTTAGGTGTGTATTCTTCTACTGATTCTATTGTCAACCTTTCTTTGCTAGGATCAATTTTTATTTTGTAATATTTACCATCATATAAATAATAAAGCATTTCATTATCAATATCTTCGCCGATTCTTTGTCCATCACGGACTATTATATTTCCAAGTTCTTTGTCACTTAATGTATATGATTCAACATTTGTAAATACACCATTTTCATCATAGTTTATTTTATAGTAACTATTATTATACTGATATACATCATAGTATGTACTATCTTCATTATCTCCATAAGTTATAGGCCCTGAACTTAACATACTTAAATCTGGCATATTTTCCCCTTCAAAAGTCACCCAAGTGCTTGCACTTTCTGGCCATACATCATCCCAAGACCTTGTACCATTTTGTGGTGTAAAATAATTCTGTAATTTCTGTAAATCTGATACTTCAAGTGATATTTGTTTACTTCCTATTGTTATTGTTTCACCTGCTTCTAGGCTCGTTCTTTCATCTGCTGTTATGAGTTTTTGACTTTGTAATCTATTTAAAAACTCTGCTTGTCCTTCTGCTGTTGTTGTTCCTGTTTTACTATCTACTATTTTAGATAAATTCCATAAATCTATTTCTTCTTTTACCGCTGCTCCTCTTGTTTCTTCTTTTGTACTTGCTGCCCTACTTAACAGTCCATTTTCTCCTGTTAAGCTTGCAATTGTAATTCCTGTAAGGATTAGAAGTACAATAATCGTGATAACTAGAGCTATCAAAGTAATACCTTTATTTTTATTTATCATATTTTTCATAAGTGAATTCTCCCCTTCATTTGTAAATTTATATATATAACATATTTATCACATATTGGGTTAAAAATCAATCAACCTTAAATCCGATATATACATATATATACTCTTGCTGTAGTTTGCATCTTTTATTACATTTTATTGTTTTTTTAGTTACAAATATATTACAAAAGTTATCTAATCATAAAGATTCCTGCTAAAATTACTATTCTAATTATTACGCCTAGTATTAAACTAAAATTTACACCTTTTATACCATTGCTGTTTATTTGTTCAAATCCATCTACTATTTTTTCTATCTCTTCTTTGCTACATACATCTTGTTCTTCCATATATTCTTTTGCAAAATATTTCGCTTTTATCATAGCATCATTTTCTAAATAAGCTCTTATTACATAACTTGAAAACCCTAGTAAAACATAAATTGTCAATAGAGTAATTTCCATATTTTCAGGAAGTATGTTAAATACTTCTAAAACAATAGCTACTGCATAGTACAAAATACATACATTTGAAATTATAAAGTTTGCTATTTGGACTCTTCTGTCTTGCACTGAATGCAAGCATTCATGTGCAATTGTTTGAATTCTTGTAAAGTTGTCTTGAATCCCAGCAATTATTATTTTATTTGTAATAGCAATGTAAAGACAATCTTTTGCATTTTTGTCTTCCTCAATTGTTACTGTTTCGTTATTTAATTTTTTTAGGATATTTTTACAAATTTCTTTATTTGTTGGAAATTTTTTAGCTATGATATTTAATTCTTCATTTTGAGCTAATTCTTTATTGCTTTTTGGATTTAATTTAAATATAACCGCTAACATAATAGCAATTACGATAGCGGTTATTATTATACATATATAATTCATACTACGCCTACTTTATTACATCTTCTACAGCTTCACTAATTATTTTATTAACATCAGCTAGCATTACATTAAAGTTTAATTCTGTATTAAAATAATCTTTAACATCAGGTATTTCTATTAATTCAGCATATATTTTTTGAGCTTGTTCCAATTTTTCTGTGTCTTCTTTTCCTTCTTGCATAGCAGCAATTTGAGCTTCATATCTTAATTTTTGAAAATCCATTATTTTTGTTTTTACATCAGGTTTCAAATCTATTGATTCTTTAGCTTTTTTGTAATTTGTGTATTCATCAGAAGACTTAATTTCTTGAGCTAATTTATTTGCAGTATCATATACATTCATTTTTAACTTCCTCCATTAGTATTAAGCATAACTTTCGCGTTTTCTAAATGGTAATAGATTTGAAAGTTCGCCTTCACCATTTCTAGTTTTTCTAGTTTTACGCACTCTTTCTTGTTCGATTTCTCTTTTTTGTTTTTCTGCCATTGATTGGCAAATTGCCTTTTGATATGTAAAGTGTGTATCTTGTGCTATTTTATTCCAATTGTAATTATTTCTTACTTTGTTTTTAGCTTTTTTTACACATTCTGAAGCTAATTGTTTGTCAAATAATAATTCTAAGACAGAATCTGCTATTGAATTACTATTTCCTGCATAACTCTTCATTCCGTTTACTCTGTGGTCTACTATTTCATCCAATCCTCCAACATCAGAAACAACAACAGGGTTTTCTGCAAGCATTGCTTCTAATGCAACTATTCCAAATGGTTCGTATGTACTTGGAAAGACAGATATATCAGCTGCTTTGTACATTTTTTTCAAGTCATCTCCACCTAAGTATCCAGCAAAATAAACTTTGTCTTTTAGTCCTAAAAATTCAGCTTGTCCTCTAAGTTCATCTATCATTCCGCCTTTTCCTGCAATTACAAGTTTTGCATCATGATATCCATTTAATATTTTTGGCATTGCTGCAATTAGGTGTTGCACACCTTTTTCATATACTAGTCTACCAACATATAATATTATTTTTTCATTATCCATTGCATATTTTCTTCTAAAATTATAGTCACGTTCTATTCCATTAAAATTGTTTGTATTTATTCCATTTGGAACAACATTAATTTTTTCATAAGGTAAGCCAAACAGTCTTTGAAGTTCACTTTTCATATAATTACTATTTACTATAACTTCAGCTGCTTCATATGTTAAAAGCCATTCTGTATCATTAAGATATCTTTGTAATTCATCATGTATTCCGCCATTCCTTCCAGCTTCAGTCGCATGTATTGTTGCAACTATTGGAATATTATATGAATTTTTTAGCGTTTTTGATGCATATGCTACTAGCCAATCATGTGCATGTATTACATCAAAGTTTCCATTTTCAGCTATAAGTTGATTAGCTTTTGCTATCATATTAAAATTCATTTGCATAACCCAGTCTATAAGATTATTTGCATTAATCATATAATTATTCACTCTGTATACATTAACGCCTCTATCATCTTCATATTCTGGTGAATTTCCTTCGTTATATGTAATAACTGTTACATCATGTCCATCTTTTATTAGCCTATGTGATAAGTCATGTACAACTCTTGCTACTCCTCCTACAATTCTTGGTGGATACTCCCATGTTAACATTAATATCTTCAATTTAATGGCCCCTTTCTTTTGTTCAAAATTTCTCCTCATTATTTTATACAAAAAAAATGTAATTGTAAATGCTTTTTTGCAATATTTTGTAAAAATTTTTTTAAAATAAAAGAAGCACTACAATTGTAGTGCTTCTTTTCTCTTTTACTGTCTTGCAATTATAATGCCAAACTTACTAAGCTCAGATTTAGAAGATTTACTATCTGTTGAAAAGATAACCTTGAGTTCCGGATTATCATTAGGCAATGAAATATTTTGAACCATATCAGTTCTATTTACTGCCATATAGATTTTACTTCCATTTTCAAGATATCTTTCTAGAATAAGCACATCAGAATCAACTCGTACTATTCTTGCTTGTGCATTTGCAAGAATGTCTTTATTTTCTGATCTGTATGTCCCCATTCTTTTAACAAATTGTTTCATATCTTCTTCATCTTTGTTCCAATCATAAGGCTTACGATTAAACGGATCCTTGTAACCAATATCTGCTATTTCAGTTCCCTGATAGATACATGGAATTCCAGGAATTGTGTACAAAATTGCAATTGCTATTTTAGTAAGCTGCTTCGCTTTTTTGTACTCTTCTTCTGTCATTTCATCATGTTCCATCTCATATTTACGAAAACCGTAAGTATCAAATCCACCCTCTGAACGCCAAGGAGCTTCGATATCCCATATTTGTTTATCAAATACATTGCTATTCATTATTTCACCTACCATCATTGTCATGGTTGTAGGTGTATCATGTGTTGCAATATTGTTTAGCAATACATTTTGAACGGCTACAGGATAATCTCTATAGACTCTTTCAAAATTGTAGCGAAAGTGTCCATCCTTTCCCCATCTTGTCCACCTGAGGATACTATCTGCAAGTGGATAATTCATTACAGAATCGAGTTGTCCATCAAATATTTTTGCATCTTCATCATTTTTGTCTGTAGCTATTCCCCACATTTCTCCAATGATGATTACTTCTGGATACTCTTCTCTAACTTTTCCAATTGCATCAAGGAATTCTTTGGGAAGATTTTCACCTAAGTCTAGTCTGATACCATCCGCACCTAAACCTAGGTACTTCTTAACAACATCGGTCATTGCATCTTGATAACTAGTGTCCTTTGTGTTGCACTCTGGTAGATCTTTAAATCCCCACCAAAATATAGGTTCTCCATTAGAATCTCTTTTTATCCAGTGTGCATATTGTGGATTGTTATAATAAATACTACGAATTCCAACATGATTAAATACCAAGTCTACAACTATCAAGATTCCTAGTTCATGTGCTTTATCACATAACTTAGCAAAGTCCGTCCACGTTCCAAGCCATTGATCAATTTCTCTTTGGTTTCCCGGATCATAATGATGATATGAAAAGCTTTCTTCTATTGGATTAAGATAAATCATATCAAAGCCCAACTCTTTTAGATATTCAAGTTTTGATGTGATTCCTCTTAGATTTCCACAATAAAAGTAGTCATTTGCATATTCGCCATCAATGCCAGGCTCCCAGTTTGGCATTCTGTCATCCCAAGCCTTAATATTCCTTCCTTGAATAGCAGTTAAAGTTTCGTCTTTCTTGCAGAATCTATCAGGCATAATTTGGTATGCAGTTCTTCCAAGCCAGCGTTTAAGATTTGTACTCATTTTGTCCTTCCCTTTCTAATCAGATTTTTGATGTCCATTTTTACAAAATTCTTGTCTATACTTTATTATGATATTTTCTTTTTGTCAAGAGAAACAAAAAAAATAGTCAATAGGAAAATTCCTATTGACTATTTTTTACTCTATAACATTTACATCTGAAACTTTTATGTCTCTTACATGTTCTATTTTCTTCCATGTTGTTTCTTGCTTGATTAAGCATTTTATATTTATTAATAACCATGAAGCAGTAAATAATGGATAGCAAAGTATCACTTTTGCCATTGGTTTAATAGGTCTCTTTTCTAAGAACATTACGAAAATTGCAGTAGCTCCTGGGAATAGAAATGTTGGTATTAAATACATTAATATATTAACAGCAAATTCCATAGGAGTTAATACATTAGCAGAATACATTATAAAGTTTGAAAGTAATACTACTAAAGAAATTACTAACATTGGAAATGTTCCAAGTAAGTATAGTAATCCATCAAAATTTAGCCATGTTTTGTGTTCTTTTACAGATTTTGCTAATGGTTTGGTGTATTTGGCTATACATTGTATATGTCCTGTAGACCATCTGCTTCTTTGATTCCAGCTTTGAGAAAAGCTTGTTGGCTGTTCATCATATACTATAGCATCAGTTGACCACCCTAATTTTCTGCCTTTTACAATTCTTTGTAAAGAAAACTCTATATCTTCTGTTAATGTTTCTGTTTTCCATCCGCCTTCTTCTTTTATTATGTCAAACTTTACCATAAAGCCTGTTCCATTTAGATTTGGTGATAATCCAATATTATATCTTGCTAGATGATAGAATCTGTGCATTGACCAATAGAACAATGCATATCCACCAGCAATCCAATTGTCTGTTGGATTCTTAATGTCTCTGTATCCTTGAACAACTTCTTCACCTTGACACAACTTTTTATTCATATTTATTATAAAGTTTTTATCTACTATATTATCTGCATCAAATATAAATAATGCATCATATGGAGCATTCTCTTTTATTTTTTGCTGTAAAAACCAGTCTAACGCTGCACCTTTTGTTTTATTCTTTTCATCAAATCTTTTATATACAATTGCTCCCTTTTCTTTTGCTATTTTAGCTGTATTATCTGTACAATTGTCTGCAATTACATATACATCATATAAATCTTTGTCATAGTTTTGATTGTTTAAACTATCTAATAAATTTCCAATTACACTTTCCTCATTATGGGCTGGTATAATTGCCATGAATCTGTGTTTTTTATCTATTAATAATGGTTTATCTTTTAGTTTTACAAGTGAGCATAAACTTATTAATATTTGGTATATCCAAAAAAGTGTTGTTATCCATACTAAAGCTTCTCTTAGTATATACAAATACTCCATTTTTTTACCTCTCTTTAATTTATATTATATTATTTTTCCCACTTATTTATTATACTATGTTTTAAATTTTTTTGCAACATTTTTTGGTAAAATTAATAGATTTTGGAAAAATGTAGTGTCCAACCAAAGGGGACGGGTTAGTTTGACAGAAAATCTGTCAAACTAACCCGTCCCCTTTGGTTGAGTCCCCATTGTTCATTTAAAAAAACAATCCTTTCTTTTTCACTGGAGGCTGCTCATTCATTGTTTTAGCTAGTTGATTTAATAAAATACGTTGCTCTTGGGTTAGTTTTTTAGGTGTTTGTACTATAACAGTAAATATAAAATCTCCTTGTGCTGATGTATTAACAGACCTAAATCCTTTACCTCTAATTGTGAACTTAGTTCCTGTTTGCGTTCCTTCAGGTATCCTATAAACTTCAGTTGTACCATCTACCATAGGTATTTTTAAGTCAGCTCCTAATGTTGCTTGTGTAATTGTTACAGGAATCTCACATAATACATTATTTCTATCTCTAGAATAAATTCTGTGTCTTTTTATTCTAAGTGTTATGTATAAATCCCCTCGCATTCCGCCTTTTTCGCCAGGTTCTCCTTCACCTCTTAGTACTACAGTTTGTCTATCTCCAATTCCTGCTGGTATTTTAACTTTAATTTTAGGCTGTTTTCTAACTTTTCCTTTTCCTCTACAAGTTTCACAAGGTTCTTTTATAACTTCACCTGTTCCATGACAATTATTACAAGTTCTAGTTGTTTGCATTTGTCCTAGTATAGTATTCTGCACCTGCCTTACTTGACCTGTACCATTGCATACTGAACACTTTGTAACAGAAGTCCCCGGTTTAGCACCTGTTCCATGACATGTATCACAAGTATCATTTCTAGATATTGTAATTTCCTTTTCAACACCTAAGAATGCCTCTTCAAATGTAATGTCAAGGCCAACCTCAATATCTGCACCCTTTATTGGACCATTTTTTTGCCTAGTGCTCCTTCCTCCACCAAATATCGAAGAGAAAATATCTCCTAGGTCTCCAAAATCCCCAAAGCCATCAAAGCCAGAGCTTGAATATGAATAATATCCGCCTTGACCACCAAATGGGCCACCGGCTCCACCGGCTCCACCAAATCCACCCTGAGGGCCATCATGTCCAAATGTATCATACATTTTTCTTTTTTGTGGGTCTGATAAGTTTTCATAAGCTTCATTTACTTCTTTAAACTTAGCTTCTGCTTCTTTTTTATTATCTGGATTTGCATCCGGATGATATTTTTTTGCAAGTTTCCTATATGCTTTTTTTAATTCATCATCAGTTGCATTTTTACTTACACCTAAAACCTCGTAATAGTCTCTCTTTGCCATTTTTTCCTCCACTTAAAGCTCGAGGTTGGAATTCCAACCTCGCCTTCTTTTATTTATTATCGTCATCTTCAACTTTGTAATCAGCATCATAAACATTTCCGTCATTACCATCAGTGTTAGTGTCTGTTCCAGCTTCTGTTCCTTCAGCTCCTGCTGCTGCATTTGGATCAGCATTAGCTCCTGGATTTGCATTTTTGTATAATTGTTCACTCATTTCATAGAATACTTTTGTAAGTTTTTCTGTAGCTTCTTTTATTTTTTCAGTGTCATTTGTCTCTAATGCTTTTTTAGTAGCTTCAATCTCAGTTTCAACTTTAGATTTTTCTTCTCCACTAATTTTGTCGCCTAGTTCATTTAATGTTTTTTCACTGTTATATACTAAACTTTCAGCATTATTCTTGACTTCAATTTCTTCTTTCTTCTTTTTGTCTTCTTCTGCATGAGCCTCTGCATCTTTTACAGCTTTGTCTATGTCTTCATCTGTCAAGTTTGTAGAAGCTGTAATAGAAACATTCTGTTCATTTCCTGTAGCCATGTCTTTAGCAGATACATGAACTATACCGTTTGCATCTATATCAAATGTAACTTCTATTTGTGGTACACCTCTTGGTGCTGCAGGGATTCCTGTTAGTTGGAATCTACCTAAAGTTTTGTTATATGCTGCCATTTCTCTTTCACCTTGTAGAACGTGTACTTCTACGCTTGTTTGACCATCAGCTGCTGTTGAAAATACTTGTGATTTTTTTGTTGGAATTGTTGTATTTCTTTCAATTAATTTTGTAAATACTCCACCGTATGTTTCAATACCAAGTGATAGAGGTGTTACATCAAGTAATACTAAGTCTTTTACGTCTCCTGAAAGAACTCCACCTTGAATTGCTGCACCAATTGCAACACACTCATCTGGATTTATACCTTTATCAGCTTCTTTTCCTGTGATTCTCTTAACTGCATCTTGAACAGCTGGAATTCTTGTAGAACCACCAACAAGTAATACCTTGTGAATATCATTTGCTGTTAATCCAGCATCTTTAAGTGCTTGATTTACAGGTCCAGCTGTTGCTTCAACTAAATCGCGTGTTAATTCGTCGAATTTAGCTTTAGTTAATGTAACATCTAAGTGTTTAGGTCCTGTGCTATCTGCTGTAATAAATGGTAAGTTAATATTTGTTTGTTGTACTCCAGAAAGCTCAATTTTAGCTTTTTCTGCAGCTTCTTTTAGTCTTTGCATTGCCATTTTATCTGCTTTTAAGTCTATTCCATTTGATTTTTTAAATTCATCTACTAAGTAATTAATTATAGCTTCATCAAAGTCATCTCCACCTAAGTGAGTATTTCCACTTGTAGATAAAACTTCAAATACACCATCACCAATGTCTAGAATAGAAACGTCAAATGTTCCTCCACCTAAGTCGTATATCATTATTTTTTGATCTTGTTCTTTATCCATTCCATAAGCTAGAGCAGCTGCTGTTGGCTCATTTATAATTCTTAAAACTTCAAGACCTGCTATTTTACCAGCATCTTTTGTTGCTTGTCTTTGGCTGTCATTAAAATAAGCTGGAACTGTGATAACTGCTTGAGTTACTTTTTGTCCTAAATAATTTTCAGCATCTGTTTTTAATTTTTGTAAAATCATTGCAGAAATTTCTTGTGGTGTAAATTCATCACCTTCTATTTTTACTTTTTCTGCTGTTCCCATTTTTCTTTTAATTGATATAACAGTATTATCAGGATTTGTAACTGCTTGACGTTTTGCTATTTGTCCTACTAATCTTTCTCCATTTTTAGAGAAAGCTACTACAGATGGAGTTGTTCTTGTTCCTTCTGCGTTAGGTATTACTACAGCTTCTCCTCCTTCCATAACTGATACACATGAGTTTGTTGTACCTAAGTCGATACCAATAATTTTTCCCATAATTTTTTACTTCCTTTCTTTTGAGGGGTTACCTCGTGTTTTTATATATTTTTAAAATTAATAACTAAATGGTAAACTATTTAAATAAATTTCTTCATCATTATATACAGCAATTATTTTTGTTGATGCTCTAAATCCTCTTTTCCTTCTTATCTCAGTATTTTTACTTTTTTCTATATAATCTATAGTATTTTTAATGTCTTGTTGACTAACTTCTGCTTTAAAAATTTTGTAGTTTTTTATAAAGCCAATCTTATAATAGTCAACTCTATAAAGGGTTCTACGATCTATATCAAGAAAATAGCACAGTTCCGCGTTGTTTAGATTTTCTTCTTGCATGCTATCAGGGCTTACAGATATTTTATTATATACTACTTTTACTTTAATTTCTGCATTTTTTTCTAAAATCTTTATTCTTATTGATTTAAGAAGAATTAAATAACCTATAAAAATAGTTATAATTATTAAAACTAAACTTATTATTTTTAATACTTTTTTCATACTAGTTTGCCACAACTACCATAGAATGACGAATTACTCTAGTTCCAATCTTGTAGCCCTTTCTATATTCTTGAACTATTTCTTGAGGTCCTTTAGTATCATCTTGCACGCTGCTTACTGCTTCATGTAGATTTGGATCAAATGTTTCGCCAAGTGCTGGTATTTCTTGTACTCCTTTTGATGCTAGTACATCTTTAAACTGTTTAAGTACAAGTTCAACACCTTGTTTATAATTTTCATCCTGTGTTTCAACTTTTACGGCATTTTCTAGGTTGTCAATAACAGGTAGCATTACTTCAACTACATCACCTAAGATTGAATTATAAAGGTTTAGTCTTTCTTTACTACTTCTTTTTTTGTAATTTTCAAATTCAGCATATACTCTTTTAAACCTGTCATCTAATTCATCATATTCTGATTTAGGAACTACTTCCTCTTGTTTGGTTATTTTTTCATTTTCTACTTCTGTTTCTACTGCTTCATTTTCTAAGTTTTCATCTAGGACTTCATTTTCTTCATTCTCCATTTTCATCCCTCTTTTCATTTAATTTTTTACTAACATATTTCATTACGGAGATTACTTTTGAATAGTCCATTCTTTTTGGTCCTATAATTCCTATTGTTCCTAAGTCTTTATCTCCAACTTTATGTTTAAATGTTACTATACTAAAGTCTTTTAATTCATCTTTTTCATTTTCTTCACCAATATACACATTTATGTCTTGTGCAAATCCTGAATTCAACATATCTGACATTAGTTCTTTTGTGTCTAGTATGTTTATAAAATTTTTTGCAACTTCTAAGCTATTAAACTCAGGTAATTCAAATGACTTGTTTGCTCCTTCTAAGTATAGTGTTTCGTCTTCTGCTAATACTTTTTTTATTTGCTCTATTATAGGTTTTATAACTTTTACACTATATGTCATTTCGTCAAATAAGTATTCTTCAAGTGGTCTATCTATTTTTTCAATTGGTTCACCTTTTAGTTTATTATTAAACATATAGTTTAATGTTTCTACCTGTTTTTCTGTAATATCTTCGTCAAATTTTATTATTGTCTCTTTTACCATTCCTGTATCTGTTAATATTACAGCCATAAGCATTCTGTTTCCTAATAAAACAAATTTTATTTCTTTAATTATTTGATAACTAACACTTGGTCCAATTGATACTGTTGTATAATGAGTTACTTCTGATATAGTACTTGTTGCAATTTTTGTTAAGTCTTCAATTTCATTTACCTTTGTTTCAAGTTTTGAACTAATATATTTTATTTCCTCTAAACTAATATCATCATCTTTTATCAACTCATCTACATATAATCTATATCCTTTTTCTGATGGTATTCTTCCAGACGAAGTATGTGTTTTTTCTAAGTATCCGCTTTTTTCTAAGCTTGCCATTTCATTTCTAATTGTTGCACTGCTGTAGTTTAACCCATAGTTTTCAACAATTGCTTTAGAACTTACTGGCTCTGCTGTATTTATGTATTCTTCTATTATGGCTTGTAAAACACGTTTTTTCCTATCGTCTATCAAAGTATTCACCACCTTTTTATAGAATAAATATTTTATTTTAGCACTCTTTTAATCAGATTGCTAATCTTTGTATATATTATAACCATTTTGTGCTACTGTCAATACTTTTTGCTAAAAATTCACAAAAAGGTCATAAAAAACTGGTAACTATTAAATTACCAGCTTTTGCTCATTTATTTTTGTCATTCAAGTCCAGCCTTTTGTCAATTTTACACAAATTCCATCCATACTTTATTTGCTAAATCTATTCCTCTATTAGTAAGTCTTATACTATCTTCATCAACTGTTAATAATTTTTCTTTTGAAAGTTTATCTAGTTCATTTCTAAATAAATATAATGGATTTTGATTAAACTTATTTTTAAACTCTCTTATACTTATTCCATCTATAGTTCTTAAGCCTAGCATCATAAATTCTTTTTGCTTATCTTCTAAATTTTGAATCTCTTCTACAATACAATTTTTGTCATATTTACCCGCTTCTACATTTTCTATATACTTATTTAAGTCGGAGATATTTGAATACCTTTCTCCTTTCAAATAAGATGATGCAGCAAGTCCTATACCTAAATACTCTTTTTGTTTCCAGCAGTTAACATTATGCCTAGATTCATATCCCGGCTTAGAAAAGTTAGAAATTTCATAATGTTTGTAACCATGTAGTTCTAATGTATTTTTAACATACCAATACATTTGTCGCTCTGTATCTTCATCTGGCAACTTAGCCCTACCTTCTTGTACCATATTATATAGTTTTGTATCTTCTTCTAAAATCAATGAATAAACAGAAATATGCTCAGGCTCTAAAGTAATTACTTGTTCTAAACTATCCTTTAAATCTACTATTGTTTGATTTGGTAATCCTAACATTAAGTCAATATTAATATTTTTAAAGCCTACTTCTCTAGCTAAACTATATGTTTCTAGAAATTGTTCAAAATTATGAATTCTTCCTATTTCTTTTAATAAATTATTATTTGTACTTTGCAGTCCTAGGCTTAATCTATTTACTCCTGCTTCCATATAATCTTGTAATTTTTTTTCAGTTGCAGTTCCTGGATTTATTTCTATGGTTATTTCTATTTCACATTTGTTTAATTGATGATTTTCGCTTTGTTTTTTCCCTATCTCATTCATAAGTATTCCAATTACATCTTTTATATACTTACTATCTATATAAGATGGCGTTCCTCCACCTATATAAACTGTAGTTATATCATAGCTATCATCTATTTTCCCAAGTTTATATAATAATTCTCGTCTTAGGCAATCCATATATTTTTCTTGAATTTCATCACAATCCGCAAAAGAGGTAAAGTCACAATAATAACATTTCTTTTTGCAAAATGGTATGTGTATATATATGCCTAGCTCTTTATCATTCCCCATAACTTACTTTTTCAATTCCTCTGCTATTTCTATTATTTTTTTTAATCTATAATTTACTCCAGACTTTCCAATTGGTGTTTTTAAATATTTACCAAGTTCTGAAAGTGGACTGTCAGGATGCTCTAATCTTATTTGAGCTATCTCTTTTAAAGAATCCTCTAGTTTTTCATATTCTTTTACTTTTTTTAAGTACTCTATTGCCTCTATTTGTTCAACAGCAGCATTCATTGTTTTGTTCATATTAGCTGTTTCACAATTTACTAATCTATTTACCTTGTTATTCATATGTCTTACAACTCGCACTTCTTCAAATTTTAAAACACTACTATTTGCTCCAATAAAAGCTAAAAATTTTGAAATTTCTTCTCCATCTTTTATATATAAAGAATATGAGTTTTTACTATCTAGAACTTTTAATTTTATTCCAGCATCTTCTAGTACACCAAGTACTAAATTTGAACTATTTTTAGTAGATAAAGCTATTTCTAAATGATATTTATTTTCTGGATTATTCATAGAGCCTGAACCCAAAAATATTCCTCTAACTAATGCTTTTATATATTCTTCATCATTTTCTATTTCCGAAATATATAATCTATTGTTCAATCTTGTACAATAGTCTATTCTATTTTGCTTAAATGTAATCATAAATGTTTTTCCTTGTAAATCTATTTGATAATCTAAAATATTCATATTGTTTAATAATTTTGAAAATCTATTAATGTTATATTCACTCTCTGTAGAAAACTTTATATTTTCATCTGCTACACTACAATTATTACTAATCAAATAGCCTATAAGCTCTGCTTGTACTTGTTCTTTATTTGCTAAATTGTTTAGTTTACTTAATTCCTCTTTTATCTCCGAAGAAAAAGACAATTTAATCACCTACTCTTGTTACTATTATTCTGTCATTTCCATATAAATCTTTTTTGCAGTATGTATTGCTATATCTTTTTTCATAGTCTAGTATATCTAAAACTAGTTCTTTTTGATCATATCCAATTTCCATACATAAGTATCCATTGTATTTAAGATAATCATATGCTTTACTTGAAATTTTTCTGTAAAAATCAAGTCCATCTATTCCCCCATCTAATGCCATTTTAGGTTCATTCTGTACATCTTTTTGTAAAGATTTTATTTCGTCTCTTTTTATATATGGTGGATTTGTTACTATTATATCAAATTTCATTTTTGGAATTCTGTCAAATAAATTAGATTCTATAAATACTATTCTATCTTCTACGCCATTTGTTTTAGCGTTTTTTTGTGCAATTGTAATTGCATTTTTACTTATATCTGATGCAAATAGCTTTGCGTTTGAAGCATATTTTGCAATTGATACAGCTATTGCTCCACTTCCTGTACATAAATCTAAAATATTAGGTCTAGTAAGTCTTTTAGTAATTTCAAGGACCTCTTCAACTAATATTTCTGTATCTGGTCTAGGTATAAGGACATCTTCATTTACGAAAAAATTCATTTTCATAAATTCTTGACTTTGAGTAATATGTTGCAACGGTGTTCCTGCAATTAGTCTTTCAACACTTTGAATGTATCTTTCTTCTTGATATTTTGTAACATTTTCTTTATCATAAATTATTAAATACTCTCTTGGTTTATTAAGTGTATATTGCATAAGAATCCTTGCCTTTAAAATAGGTTGTTCTATTTTTGCATCTTTTAATTTGTATACAGCTCTATTTAAAAGTTCTTTTATTATCATATTTACTCACATCCTTTCTTTTTCGCCATAATTATATCATAACTATTGTATTGATACAACAAAAAGCGCTTATTCAAGCACAAAAAAAGTACCCCACTTGGCCGTAAGACGAGTAAGAATTTTTAAGGACCTGCTCCTAAAAACAGGTGGGTGCCTACCTGAATACTCATGGGCTTCTTACTATATACTGTAAGCATGCACGCCATATTCATGAGTTCGGCCCCTCTTAAATGTGTGTTGGTTCTAAAAATTCTGTCCATACAAACTTTGCAGGGTACTTATTTATAAGTATAAATTTATGTTTTTTTTATTAAATTAATATTATCATAACTGCTATATAAATGCAAGTATTTTTACTAATTATTTTTGATATTTTTTATAATATTTTGAACTTTATTGATATATAATTCTCGACAATTTTCTACATTGCCATTTTTATATTCTTGCATATACTCCATTATTATTTTTGCTAACATTATAAAGTCTTTTTCTTTCCATCCTTTAGTAGTCATTGCAGGTGTTCCAATTCTTATTCCTGATGATTTTAGTGGAGGTAATTCATCATTTGGAGTTTGGTTTTTATTTACAGTAATGTGAATTTTATCTAGTTCCTCCTCTGCTTCTTTTCCTGTAATTCCTATTGAATTATATACATCTAAAACAAACATATGATTATCTGTTCCACCTGATATAACCTTCCATCCTTCTTTTATAAATTCTTCTGAAAATGCTTTTGCATTTTTTACTATTTGATTCGCATATTCCTTAAATTCCGATTTTGCAGCTTCTTCAAAGCATATTCCCTTTGCTGCAATTATATGTTCTAGTGGTCCACCCTGTATTCCTGGAAAAACAGCTCTATTTATTTTTTTTATTATATCTTCCGAATTTGTTAAAATTAGTCCACCACGTGGTCCACGTAAAGTTTTATGTGTTGTAGAAGTTACAACATCTGCATATGGAAATGGGCTTGGATGAACTCCTCCTGCAATTAGTCCTGCAACATGTGCCATGTCTACCATATAATAAGGTTTTTCACCATTATTAGATTTAGCATACTCCTCAATAATATCCGCAAATATTTTATAATCTATTATCCTTGAATAAGAACTTGCTCCAACAATTACCATTTGGGGATTATGTTCATACAAAAGATTTTTGAAGTTATCATAATTTATTATTCCATTCTCATCTACACCGTAAGAAACAATATTATAATCTTGTCCAGAAAAACTCATTTTATGTCCATGTGTTAAATGACCTCCTGAACCTAAATCCATTCCCATAACAGTATCCCCTGTATTTATTAATGCTCTGTATACTGCCTGATTTGCTGAACTACCGCAGTGAGGTTGAACATTTGCATATTTACAATTAAATAGTTTGCATACATCTTCTATTGCTTTTGTTTCAATCATGTCTATGAATTCACACCCGCCATAATATCTTTTACCTGAATAACCTTCTGCATATTTATTAGTTAATATACTCCCAGCTGCATTTAATACTCTCTTGCTTGGAAAATTCTCTGATGCTATTAGTTCTACATTATGATCTTGTCTATTTTGTTCTAGTTTTATTATTTCCTCATATGTTTCTTTTATCATAAGAACATCCCTCCTTTTTTTATTAAACTTATTATATATTTTTTAATAAAAAATGCAATATAATGTTTAAAAATAAATTTATAGTGATATAATGTTTACAAATTACAAAAGATGGAGGTTTAAATACATATGCAAAATACAAAAAAAGAAGAATTTGATGTTCAAAAAGCTTATGGTATACAAGCAACACTTGAAGCAAAAGAATTTGTTGAAAAATATCATATAAATATTGATGGTCTTACTACTTCTTTGGCTAAACAAAAGCTAGAAAAATATGGTTATAACGAAATAAGTCAAACTAAACCCAAAAAATGGTATCACTACTTTTTTTCAAGTTTATTTACACCATTTAATTGTATTTTACTTGGAATTGTATTCATTTTATTTTATACAGATGTAGTTTTAGCTGATTTTCCAAGCTATGCAAATATTATCGTTGTTATTGTTTTAGTTCTTACAAGTACTTTATTAGAGTTTTTTGAAGAGTTTCGTTCTAATAAAGCAGCAGAAAAGCTAAAAGAAATGGTTGCAACAACAGCAACTGTCATAAGAGATGGCCAAAAAGCAAGAATTGCACTTAAAGAACTAGTTTTAGGCGATGTAGTATTACTTGGCGCCGGAGATATGATTCCTGCTGACCTAAGAGTAATATCATCTAAAGATTTATATGTAGGACAGTCTTCCCTTACTGGAGAATCCGATTCTATAAAAAAAGAAGCCAATACAGATATGTCTTATGATGAAATTGATAGCATAACAGATTTAAACACAATATGTTTTATGGGTACAAATGTTATAAGCGGTACGGCTAAAGCAATTGTTATTCGTACTGCAAATGATACTTACTTTGGAAAAGTTGCAAAATCATTAATTATTGGTAAGCCAAAAACTGCTTTCCAATCTGGAGTAGAGAGTGTAAGTAAGTTATTAATTAAATTTATGCTTGTTTTAATTCCTTTGGTATTCTTTATAAATGTAGAACAAGAAGGTGTTCTAACTGCTTTTACATTTGCCGTAGCAGTTGCAATTGGAATAACTCCACTTTTGCTTCCTGTTATTTTGTCATCAAGTCTTTCTAAAGGTGCTGTAAGAATGTCAAAGAAAAAGACAATTGTAAAAAAACTTGATGCTATCCAAAGTTTTGGAGCTATGAATATTTTATGTACAGACAAAACAGGCACTTTAACAGAAGACAAAATTGTTTTAGAAAAATATCTTGATATAAATGGTGATGAAGATATACGTGTGCTAAAACATGCTTTTTTGAATTCATATTTTCAAACAGGATTACAAGGAAACATTGATGAAGCAGTAATTAAAAGAGGTCTTGAAAATGGAATGAAGGAATATACAGAAAAATATAAAAAAATTGATGAAATTCCATTTGATTTCACAAGACGTCGTCTCTCTGTTGTTGTTACAGATGGAGCAAAAAAGCAATTAATAACTAAAGGTGCTGTTGAAGAAATACTTAATATATCAACATTAGTTGATTACAAAGGTGAAGTTTCTCCTCTTACTAAAGATATAAAAGAAAATATTTTAAAAATAAGTAAAAAGTTGAATCAAGAAGGCTTAAGAGTTGTAGCTGTATGTCAAAAAAACGATATTTTAAATGTACAAAATTTTAGTATTAAAGATGAAAACAAAATGGTTCTTATGGGATTTATAGGATTTCTTGATCCTCCAAAAGATAGTGCCAAACTTGCTATTGAAAAGCTAAATAATTCAGGAATTAGAGTTATTGTTTTAACTGGTGACAATGCTGAAGTTTCGCGTTGTATATGTGATAAAGTTGGAATAAATTCTAAAAATGTTATTCTGGGTAGCCAAATTGAAAAGCTCCCAGATTTGGGTGTTTTAAGGCTTCTTAGAAAAAATAATATCTTCGCAAAGCTTTCTCCTATACAAAAAGCAAGAATTATAAGACTTTTAAAAGAAAGTGGTAATATTGTTGGATACATGGGTGATGGAATTAACGACAGTCCATCACTTACAAATTCTGATGTTGGAATTTCGGTAGACACAGCAGTTGACATTGCAAAAGAATCTGCTGATATTATTCTTTTAGAAAAAGATTTACAAGTTTTATTAGATGGCGTCACAGAAGGAAGACGAACTTTTGCTAATCTTATAAAATATATAAAAATGGCAACAAGCTTTAACTTTGGAGAAGTTGTTTCTGTAATTATAGCAAGTATATTTTTGCCATTTCTACCCGAAACACCTATACAACTTTTAGTTGAAAGTTTATTATACGACTTTGGTCAACTTACATTACCTTTTGACAATGTAGATAGAGAATATATAAAAGAGCCCAAACGTTGGGATACACAAAGTTTAAAAAGATTTATGTTATTTATGGGTCCTCTTAGTTCTGCATTTGATTTAATTGTTTTTATAAGTATGTGGTTTATATTTAAAATAAGAGAAGCTGCAACATTCCAAACAATTTGGTTTACATATAGTATAGTATCAAACCTACTTGGAATGCATATAATAAGAACTTCAAAACTACCTTTCATACAAAGTCACGCATCAAACATGGTATATGCTTCCTCAATTTTAATAAGTTTACTAGCAATTTTAGTACCATATACCTGGATAGGTAGTTTAATTGGATTAGTTTCTTTGCCTTTAAAATATCTATCTATTATAATTATTGTCCCAATTTTATATTGTTTTGTTGCTCTATTTGCTAAAAAAATCTATATAAAGAAATATAGTGAATGGATTTAGTAACATATTCTTTAATCTAGAGTAGACTAAGAAAACAAAGGAGGAGATTTTAAATCTCCTCCTTTCATCACCCCTTGTTATAGTGATGTTGCTAAAATAGCAATTACTTAAAATGCCTGCCTCTGTATGGTACAGGGGCGAAAGCAATTTTAAACACTATGCTTGAGATAATACAGGTAACTCCAAAGCAGAAAGGTATTAAGCTTTCTGCTTTAAAGTTATATTCAAACATAGCACAAAATACTGTTAGTGATAGCACTCCTATCATTGCTACAAGAGGTTGCATGTAATAAAATGTTTTGCCCATGTTTGTTCCTCTCTTCTACTGTGTCTCCTATAATGATTAACAAGGTTATATTGTAACAATATATTTATTATATCACTTTTTATGTTTTTTTGCAAACAAATTATCTACTATACTTCTTTGAAAATAGTATTTTCTTCTCCTAAGATATCTTGAAAAACCTTTTCTGTTCCTTTAGTATAATAAATTGAGCCACTAGGTTTTATATCTTCAACAATCTTTACAAAAACAGGCAAATTGTTCTTTTCTCCAGAAAAGAACTTAATTGCTCCCCTTAATTTTGCCTTTTCTTCTTCTGTAGCATTAGATATATCTAAAAGTAAACTTCTTTGTTTTTTTGTTCCAAATGGATATATCTTATTTGCAACAATTTTAGTTTCTTCGTCTTCTCTTATACTAAGTCTTCCTTCAACCATTACAATATTATTTTCAACCAAACAATTTCCAGCTTGCATGTAAGCATTTTCAAAAACAATTATTTCTGCTACTCCATACAAATCTTCTATTGTTACAAAAGCCATAAGCTTATTAGTTTTTGTATATTTTTTCTTTACTTGATTTATTATTCCTGCATATTTTACAAATTGTCCATCTATAAATTGCGGTTTCTCTTGTATTTCTTCATCATGCTCTGTTTGTCTAATTTGCATTGTATTTATATTTGTCTGTTTATCTATTTGTTCTCGCAATTTTTCTAATGGATGTCCCGAAATATATATACCTAGCATTTCTTTTTCTGTCGCAAGTAATTCTCTTTCTGATAATTCCTCGTGTTCAGTATAATAGTATTTTATATCTTGAATATCTTCTTTTTCTTCTCCTATGTCAAACATCGTAACCTGGCCATCTAACCCACGTTTTTTTGTGCTTTGAATTTGTTCAATTATATTTTCAAATGATGCTAAAAGGGTTGCCCTTGTTTGTGGAAATTCATCAAAGACTCCAGCCTTAATCAAACTTTCTATACATTTTTTGTTAACCGCTTCGTTAGATATTCTCTCACAAAAATCTGTAAAGCTTTCATATTTTCCATGTTCTGTTCTTTCTTTTATTATTGCATCTACTGGTGAAATCCCTACGTTTTTTATGCTTCCCAGTCCAAACCTAATTTTATTATCTTTTGCTGTAAATTTAGTTTCACTTAAGTTTATATCAGGTTTTTGTATTTCTATTCCTAGCTTCTTACATTCTTCTATATATTGTGGTATTTTGTCTAAATTACCTAAAAAACTATTTAAAGTTGCAGCCATAAACTCTGCTGGATAATATGCTTTCAGATATGCTGTTCTATATGCTACAACAGCATAACATGCTGCATGAGACTTATTAAACGCATATTTTGCAAATTCAGCCATTTCATCAAATATTTTATTAGCATCATGTTCACTAATTCCATTCCTAACACATCCGGGAACTACTACATTTCCATTTTCATCTACTTGTCCATTTATAAAGATTTCCCTTTCTTTTGCCATAACATCAAGCTTTTTCTTTCCCATTGCACGTCGTACTAAGTCTGCTCTGCCTAATGAGTATCCGGCTAAATCTCTTACTATTTGCATAACTTGTTCTTGATAAACCATACATCCATATGTAACATTAAGTATTGGTTCCAAACTTGGATGAGTATATTCGTTATGACCCGGATTTTGTTTTCCTCTAATGTACCTTGGAATTTGATCCATTGGTCCTGGTCTATATAAGGAAACCCCAGCGATTAAGTCTTCTAAACAATCTGGTTTAAGTTCTTTCATAAAGTTTGTCATTCCTTGACTTTCAAATTGAAAAATACCACATGTTTTTCCCTCTTGCCATAACTTATATACTTTTGGGTCATCCATACCTTTATCAAATTCAACATCTATTCCCCTATTCTGTTTTACTAAATCAATTGTATCTTTTATAACCGTAAGTGTACGTAATCCTAGAAAGTCCATTTTTAGCAAGCCTAATTCTTCTAGTGTTGTCATTATATATTGTGTAGATATTTGATTATCCCTTACATACAAAGGTACATACGTATCCACCGGATCTTTTGTTATAACTATACCACATGCATGTGTTGATGCCTGTCTTGGCATTCCTTCTAATGCCATTGCTATATCTAACAATTTATGAATGTTGTTGTCTGCATTATAGAGTGTTGCTAATTCTTTATTCTGCTCCATAGCTTGCTTTATTGTAATATGCAATGCATTTGGAATCATTTTAGCAAGCTTATCCGCGTCTGCATATGGAACATCAAGTACTCTTGCTACATCTCGTATTACCATCCTTGCAGACATTGTTCCAAATGTAATAATCTGCGATACATGGTCATGCCCGTATTTTCTTGATACATAATCTATTACATCTTGTCTTCTTTCATAGCAAAAGTCAACATCAAAATCAGGCATACTAACTCTTTCTGGATTAAGGAATCTCTCAAAAATTAGTCCATATTTAATAGGATCTATATCAGTTATTCCCATTGCATATGCTAAAATCGAGCCAGCTCCAGAACCACGTCCAGGTCCTACTGGTATTCCATGTTCTTTTGCATAATGTATAAAATCCCAAACAATAAGGTAATAATCAACATATCCCATTTTCTTTATTATGCTTACTTCATATTCTGCTCTATCTATTATTTCCTGTGATAAATTTTCTCCATATCTTTGTTTTAATCCATCATCACAAAGTTTTTTCATATAATCATAATGGGTTTTAAATTCTGCAGGAACATCATAATTTGGAAGTATAGTGTGTCCAAATTCAAATTCAACATTACATTTTTCTGCAATTCTAACTGTATTTTCTATTGCATCTGGAAAACTACTAAAATAATCTGACATTTCCTCTGGAGATTTAACATATAATTCTTCAGTATCAAATCTCATTCTATCAGGGTCGCTCATTCTTTTACCTGTTTGAATACATAAAAGGACCTCATGATTATATGCGTCTTCCTTTTTTAAGTAGTGAGCATCATTTGTTGCAACAATTGGAATATCAAGTTTTCTTGCAATTTGTATAAGTTTTTGGTTTACCATAACTTGTTCCTGTATTCCATTATTTTGAATTTCTAAGTAATAATCATCTTTGAATACATTTTTATGCCATAAAGCTATTTCTTCTGCTTTTTCTATATTACCATTTAATATTGCTTGACTTACTGCCCCCGCTAAGCATGCACTTAAGCATATTATACCCTCATGGTATTTTTCTAGTACTTCTAAATCAATACGAGGTTTATAATAATAGCCTTCTACAAATCCTATTGAAACGAGTTTACTAAGATTCTTATATCCTTGATTGTTTTTTGCAAGTAATATTAAGTGATTATATTGCTTATCTATTACAGGATCTTTGTCAAATCTTGAACGTGGTGCAACATACATTTCACATCCTATAATTGGCTTTATTCCTTCTTTTTTACACGCTTTATAAAAGTCAATTACACCATACATAACTCCATGATCAGTAATTGCCATTGCATTCATCCCGAGCTCTTTTGCCCTTACTGGTAAATCTTTTATTCTATTAGCACCATCAAGCAAACTAAATTCACTATGTATATGTAAATGCACAAAATTTGACATATGCTTCTCCTTCGACCTGTTTATTTTCTAACCCACACTGAAGCTGACTTTGATTTTACTTTAAATAGTCCGCTTCCAGTTTCATCTATTTTTATTTCTTCTGAGCAGTTCCCTAGTGCATCTATAAATGTTTCTCCTATGAATTGTTTTCCTATATACATCATTTTTTCAGCATCTTCCTTATTTGAAATTAATACCGCTAATCCGGATTGAAGTATTTCTTCATTTCCCTCTCTTGTCCAACCTATAACATTTGGATGATCCAAGTAATCGTGTTGCTCTCCATAAGCTCTCTCTTTTCTAAGTTCCATTAATAACCTTAAGTCTTTGACTTTTTCTACATTATCATGTGGAATTCCATAGTAATCTCCATAAAATACACATGGATATCCACTTTCTCTAAGTAGTATAATTGAATATGCAGCTTGTTTAAACCATGGACTTACAAAACTTTGTAGTGCCTGGCTAGGTTGAGTATCATGGTTGTCAACAAATGTTACTGCTTTGTTTGGATTGTCTTTTACCAATGTATTATCAAAAATTTTTGTTAAGTCATAGTTTTCGTCTAAAGATGCACTATACATATTAAAATGAAGTGGTACATCAAAAAGAGAGATCTCCCCATCAACTTCTGTTAAATATCTATGAAGTTTTTCAACATTTGAAGTCCAGTATTCTCCAACTGTAAATAAATCTTTTCCTGATTCCTGTCTTAAAGCTTTAATCCATTCTTTATAAAAAGCAGCAGGTATATGTTTTATTGCATCTAGCCTAAAACCATCTACTCCAGTTTCTTCTAAATACCATTTTCCCCAATTTAAGCACTCTTCTACAACTTTTTGATTACTAAAATCTAAATCTGCTCCCATTAGATAATCAAAGTTTCCAAATTCTTCGTCAACTTGTCCTCCCCAATTTTTATCTTTAAATTTAAAAATAGCATGTTCTCCTGTATTATCATCATAATCAACACCTGTAAAATGTGTCCAGTTCCATTTAAAGTCTGAATATTTATTGTTTCTACCTGGAAATGTAAACTTTGTTGCTACCTTTACTGTTTCTTGATCAGATATCGGCCTGTTATGGTCACCAAAATCCATTTTTGTAGCAGGTATAAGTTGAAATGCGTCAGCTCCCATTTTATGATTTAATACTATATCTGCATATACTTCTATCCCATTGTTTTTTAATATATCAATACATTCTAAATATTCATCTTTTGATCCATATTTTGTCTTTACTGTATCTTTTTGATTAAACTCTCCTAAGTCATATAAGTCATATGCACCATATCCTACTTCGTATTTTCCACCAGCTCCTTTATATGCAGGAGGAAGCCATAATGATGTTACTCCTATTCTTGCTAATTTTTCAGCCTTTTCCCTTATTATATTCCACAAATTTTGATTACAATCTAAATACCATTCAAAGTATTGCATCATCATTCCATTAATTTGTTTCATTATATCCCTCTTCTCCACTTTTCTAATGTGCATTATATCACTATAAAAAAATATGGTCAATTTTTTTAAAAAAAGCCTTTTATATTTATTTAATTTATGATACAATTGTGTCGAAAAATAGAATAAGCAAAAGATAATTAGGAGGAAGATCAAATGAAAATCAATAGATGTATTCGTTGTGGAGGGTTTTACACTTCAGATGGAGATGTTTGCCCTAACTGTGTTACTAAAGATAATATGGAATTATCAGTTTTTAAATCATATTTAGAAAATAATGTAGACGAAACATCGCTTAATAATGTCTCAATTAAAACAGGAATTTCTACACCTAATTTAAACAGGTTTTTAAGTTATGGTGGTTTTGAAGATTTTGAGAAAAATTTTAAATAAATAAAAAATGGTCAATTTTTTTCATTGACCATTTTTTATACTATTTTTTACTATTTTTATTAGATAGTATTACCCCTTTTCCAATTAAAGTAAGAATTATTATACAAATTAAAATTATTCCTAGTTGTTTTAATAGTTTTCTGTTATTCAAAATGTTGCCTATAAATGATGTTTTTTCCTTTGTTTCAGTGTTTGATAAAGTATCAGTTAATCCGCCGTTTAATTCTAAATCTGTAGTTATGCTTGATACATATGTAGGATTAATTTCTTCTTCTGTCATTACATATTTTGAATTATGATTAATGTAAAATTCGTAATAATTGTCATCTGTTAATATTGTTTGCATTTTAACTTTGTTAAAATTATTTGCTTCATTATTATAATAATATATTTTAGCTTCTTGTTTATTTAATATATCTATTATTTCTTTTGTTGAATGAACTCTGATTAAACATTTACCAGGTAAAAAACCATTTTCTGCGAATTCAAGGATTATCCCTGTATCTACTAACATTGTATTAATGTCTGTTGATTTTTCATTTGTAGATTTATAAATGTTTGTACTTACATCTATTGATTTTGCTTCTTTTATATCCTTACCATTAAAAATCCACTCAATATCATTATATTGTAATATTATATTTTTATCTGCACCTTTAATTGCCTCAAATAAAGCTTTGTCTACAATCGGATTATTGTCCGCATTTACTTCAATCGAAATGTTATCATCCATTTCATATATCTCATTTAAAATATCCATTGTTATATTATCATTATCTAGGTATAATAAACTTTTTTTTGAGTCATCATTTTTTTCTATTGTTATTGTGCTATCAAAATCAAAGTGTTTTATTTCTTCTGTTTCTACACCTTTTCTATAATGAGTTTTATTTCCATCTATATCTTTCAGTATTGCATAGTTTAGTTCATATGTTCCGGTTTCTGTAGTATATGGAACAATAAAATACTTGTTATCTGTATCTAATCCCTTAAGATATACAATCATTGTATTGTCTGAATTCTTATCAATAAATGACAGCATTACTTGACTAAGTTCTTTATTTGCTGACATATTTACATTAACTCTTTCAGACTTTTTGGCTGAAGTTGCTGCTAATTTAAAACTATTTAAATTAATTGTTTCTACTGATACATCATCTTTTATACTATTTCCATCACCTATTGTGAATCTAATGTCATAATTCAATGGTAAAGCATCTTGTGAATTTTTACTATAATGTACATAGTTTTGTTTATCTGGGTTTAACCATAAATCAGAAATATACCATTCTCCATCATAAAGTGGTCTTTGAGTCCCAGTATAACTTAAATCAATATATGCTTTTCCCTTTAAATCTTGAACAGAAACCAATGGTCCTTTAGTTGAATCCTTATTAGTTAATACAACAGTAACAAAATTTACACTTTCAGTTGTATCGATGTTTAAATACAATTTATCATTTTTTGAGAGTTGTGAATCACCACTTATTGAAAGGTTTTTAAGTACTAGTTCTTCTTTGTTTTCTATAATTGTAATATATTTTTTTCCAAGGCAATTAGTATAGTTTTGATTTCCATAACTTGTTCCATATGTTACAGTTCCTTTAGAATCTGAAACATCTATAACAGTCATTTCAAATCTATCTCCTGGTACCACATCATTTGGCAAAACAATATAGGGATTGTTTCCAATACTTTCCACGTTTAATCCAAAATACTGGTTTTTTCCACTTTGATTCATTAAATATGCAGTTACTTTTGTTGATGAGTCATAATTCATGTATAAATCTACATATACTTTGTCTCCTGGTTTTGCTTCAGCTGTTTTTATAAACATCCCTGTAAATTTTTCAAATGCGCTTGATTCTGCATTTGAAAAGTTAATTAAAATCGTTGATAATATTAATGCAATAATTAAGATACTTAATAATATTTTTCTTTTCATTTTTTCTCCTTCTTTCGTAGTTTTTTTAGCATTTTAAGCTATTTTGTTAATAATTTTCCTCCTTTTCTTTAGTATAATTAATTTTTCATATTCAATCAAATTATATCTTACTAATATATGTTTGTCAATAAGGATAATTCTTGAGTCCGGTCTCTGCCTGTCTCATCCGTACGCATCTGAGATGCTACGGTTGAGATATCTCCAAAATCATCTATACATATTTTTTTGTACAATATTAACTATATCTGTTACATATTCGCCAATTATAGGTAAGTTAAGCATAACAATTCTTTGAAGCACCACTACAATAATTGCAGTAATTATAGTCACTCCAATTCCTATACCAACTCCGCGAAACATGCCAGCTAAAATATTTCTTTTTATAATTTCGCTTTTTTTATTAATAACACTTAATGTTTTTAGCGAATTATTTAAATTTTCTATGTTTTTATTAAGTATATCAATTTTTTTATATTTTTTAAACATTAAATCCACCCTTTTGCTTTTAGGGTGGATTATTTTCTTTTTTTTATTCAATGATTTATTGTATAACATTATTTATAATATGCTCAATCATACTATTTCCACTTGTTTTTTCTTGTGCACTTGTATTTGTCTCTGCATCTGTTGTATTTACTGATGAACTCGAATTTTCTATTTTTTTCTTTGCTTCATCTTCTCGTAATTGTTGTAATGAAGTAATTAATTCTTGTAATTTTTTAACATCACTTCCCATTTGCTCCCAATTGTTACTTCTATTTGATTCAGTTAAGTTATTATTTGCTTTTATTATTGCATCAATTAGGCCATCTATATCATCAGTGTTTTCTACATCAATTGCAACAGCATACTGTGAAAGTAAGTTATTTAATGCTTTACTTAAATTATCTCCTATGGCAACTTTATTACCTGATGCTACAATTACTTTTTTTAGTATTGGTATATCAGACTCATTAATCATAGTTTGATATACTGGTTCAACATATAAAAGCGTATTTTCTATTGGTACAATAATCATTTGCTTTGTAACTTTTGTTCCTGTAACATTTAACGATTTAAGCTCTGCAGAAATGGTTTCATCCTGTTCAATCTGTTTATCCAATTGCATTGAGCCTAAAACACTAGTATCTGTTGAAAATTTATACATTCTAAGCATTCCATTGCTTTCCTCATATGAACCTACTAAATATGAAATTATATTTTGTTTTTCTTCTGGTGTGTACATTTGTACTAATCCTAGGTTGCTACTACTATCTTTTGGTTTAACCATAGTATAAAAAGGTGAGATTCTATTTCCTGTAGATTTAGTTGTTTGTGTTGCATTATATGTAGCAAAATTCCAAATATCATCACTTCTATACAATACATCTGGTTTTACATTGTGGAAAGTAATAAGCATTTCTGCTTGTATATTATATAGATATTCTGGATATATAAAGTGTTTTGAAATATCTTCTGGTATTTTACTTTCTATATCTTCAAATGCATCTGGATATAAGTGATAATATGCCATAGCTATTGGATCAGTTCTATCAGTTATATAAAAGTTCATTGTTCCATCATAACTATTAATTAACACTTTTATAGAATTACGTATATAATTAATTTTTAGTTTTTTGTTATTATGCTCTATAGTAGTGTAAGAAGAATATGGATATTGACTAGAATAAGTATATGCATCTAATACCCAAACTATATTTCCTTTACTGTCTATTACTGTATATGGATTTTTATCATAAATTAAATCTGGTAGGACTTTTTGAGCCCTATTAATTATGTTTCTATTAATTAGCAGTTTGCTTTCCTTATTTATTGATCCAGAAAAGGCTAAATTCACATCACCTTTTCTAAATCCTAGAATTAATCTGTCCCAAAAGCCAAGGTTCAATCCTGCTTTTCCATTATACGAATATGTATGTTCTTTACCATTTTCATCAGTATAATCATATTCTGCTTTGTTTGTTGTACCTGTTGCTATAGTATCATTTGTTTCTAATCCAAAATATATTCTAGGTTGATTAATTTTTATTCTATTATCTTCTCCGGCAATATCGTTTTGTATATATTTAATACTGCCTGTTTCAGTTGTATTTACTGCTGATGTTATTATTTCGCCAATTCCATGTGTATATTCATATGTTTTGTTATTATAAGTTCTACTATTACTTATTATTTCCCTTGGTGATAAATATACAAGCTCATTTTTTCCATCAATATTGTATTTACCAATTTTTGCATCTCTATAAAGATAATATCCTGTTTCTGTTTTACTATCTTCTAATGTGTCTAAAATAGTTCCTTTATTTACTATTGCTACATTATCTATAACTTCTTTATTGTCTTGAGTTTCTTTCAATGTAACTGTACCAGAATAATCTATATTCTTTTCTTCTATATCTATACTAAATGCATTTCTTGTATTCTCTATACTTGTTGATATAAACTCTTTTTCTTTATCTAGTTCATTTGTTTTAACAAATATTAGGTCAAAAGCTGTCATTATAATAAACAATGCCACTAGGTATGTTGGGATACTTGCTATACACATAAAAATTTTCTTTCTATTTGATGCTTTAAAATATTTTATTCCTCTCCATGTAGCAATCAAAATAACAACTCCAAAAATTGCATATCCCCATACCTTTATTGTTGATTCTACAAAACCTCCACCTATTAAATCCACACCATTTTCTAGCTGAATGTATCTTTGAAATAATACATTCTGTGTTCCTAGAATGATAAACATAAAGACGCCAATAGATATTAGCTTTACATTTCTTATCACTTTCTTCATTAAGTTACTTTCTTTTAATGTAGCTCTATCAATTCCATCAAAATACATATTAAATATAATTACATAATATAAAACCATGTATATACTTAGTGCAAGTATTAAAACTGTAAAATATATTATAAAAAAGCTAATTACCGGTTTTATAAACATATAATATGATATATCTAAATTAAATATTCTGTCTGTTATTCCAAAAGAAGTACCACTTGTAAGCATCAAAATTTTAGGAGTTAATACTGTAGATATAACCAAACTAGCAATAACTGCTACAACAAATGCTATCGACTTATTTGGTAATTTTGGCATTTCTTTTTTTTCTTGTTCAAAGAATACTTTTAATCCCTTTTTTATTCCTCTATTTGTAAAGTACATAATAGAAAATAATAATACAAAATTAATAAGCATCATTCCATATTTATAGTTTAGTTCTGTCCAAAATATATTTATATATTTCTCTCCTAGTTCCTTATATTCTAAATAACTTCCCTTTAATACAATATAAGTTACTAGTGTAAAAAGAGCAATAAACAATAAAACAAGAATCATTCTAAATTTACTTTTCTTTTTAGGGTCTTTATGTTCTGTAATATTTTTATTTTCTGTACCTTCTTTTACTTCCTTTTCCATGTCCTCTTTCAAATTATTTCCTCCTTAAATTATTACTTTAACAAAATCGTCGGAGTTAAATCTTTCCATATCATCTATTTGTTCTCCAACACCTATAAATTTTACAGGTATCTTATTTTCTTCCACAATACCTATAACAACTCCTCCTTTAGCAGTTCCATCAAGTTTTGTAAGTATAAGTCCTGTTAAATCCGCTTCTTGTTTAAAAGCTTTTACTTGTGAAATTGCATTTTGTCCTGTTGTTCCATCAATTACAAGCAATACCTCTTTAGATGCTTCTGGCATTTCTTTATTTATTACTTTTTGAATTTTATTTAGTTCATCCATTAGATACTTTTTATTATGCAATCTTCCTGCTGTATCAACAATTAAAACATCAGCATTGGTTTCCTTTGTCTTTTTAATTGCATCAAAGACTACAGATGCTGGATCAACTCCCTCATCTCTTTTAACTATCTCTGCGCCTGATCTATTAGCCCATATTTCTAATTGTTCTACAGCGGCCGCTCTAAAAGTATCTGCAGCCGCAACAACTACTCTTTTTCCACCTTTTACCAATTTGTTTGTAATTTTCCCAATTGAAGTTGTTTTTCCTACTCCATTTACACCAACTACTAAAATTACAGATGGCTTTGTTTCTAAGTGTAATCCATTATCAACTTCATTTAATATAGTTTTCATTTCTTCACGAAGTAATTCCTTTACTTCTTCTTCATCTTGAACGTTTTTTAACTTAATTGTATTTCGTAAATTATCTATTATCTTTACTGATGTATCCATTCCTATATCAGACATAATTAATAGTTCTTCTAGCTCATCTAAAAAGTCTTCATCAACTTTTCTAAAACTACTAAATGCTTTATTTATTTGTTCATCAAAAGAACTCTTAGTTTTACTTAATCCACTTTTTAATTTATCAAAAAATCCCATGATTTTCTCCTTTTAATATAATTGCTTTACTATTATACCATAGAATGTTAAATATTTCTATCTTTTTTTGGGATTTTTTAAATATAAGTACTTGAAAAAAAACTGTTTTGACTATATAATTTATATTAATGTGCTAATATAGCTCAGTTGGTAGAGCAACAGATTCGTAACCTGTAGGTCGCCGGTTCGATTCCGGCTATTAGCTCCATAAATAAAACCTTAGAAAGTATATGAACCTTCTAAGGTTTTTATTTATTTTAAATATTCTGGATGTTCTAAATACCAATCAATAGTTTTAACAATTCCATCCTCAAATTTTGTTTTTGGGCTCCATCCTAATTCATTTCTTATCTTAGTAGGATCTATTGCATACCTATAATCATGTCCCTTTCTATCTTCAACGTATTCTATTAAATCTTCAGATTTACCCAATCTTTGAAGGATTAGCTTAACAATTTCAATATTTCTTTTTTCATTATGTCCACCTATATTGTATCTTTCTCCAGATTTACCATTATGGAATACTAAATCTATTGCTTCACAATGATCTTCAACATATAGCCAATCTCTTATATTACTTCCTGTACCATATACAGGTAACTTTTCATCATTTATAGCAAGCTTAATCATATGAGGTATTAATTTTTCGTTATGTTGGTATGGGCCATAATTATTTGAGCAATTTGTTACATTAACATTCATTTTAAAAGTTTCCTTATATGCAAATGCTATTAAATCTGAACTTGCTTTTGAAGCAGAATATGGACTACTTGGTTTTATAGGCGATTTTTCTGTAAAATAGCCTTCTTCACCAAGCGAACCATATACTTCGTCTGTAGAAATGTGTACAAATTTATTCTCACTACCTTCTCCCCATGCTCTTTTAGCTGCCTCTAATAATGTATGTGTTCCAATTACATTAGTATGTGTAAATATAAATGGATCCTTTATACTATTGTCTACATGTGATTCAGCCGCAAAATGGATTACACCATTTATACTATATTTTTCAAATATTTTCGTAACAAAATCAAAATCACATATATCTCCCTTTTCAAATGTTATCTTTTCTTTTACATTATCAAGATTTGCTAAATTTCCTGCATATGTAAGTTTATCTAATACTACTACTTTATAGTCTGGATGTTTGTTTACAAAATACTCCGCAAAATTTGCTCCTATAAATCCAGCAGCTCCTGTTACTAATATGTTTTTACTCATTTTAAATTCTCCTTTAAATATTTTTTATAGATTCTTAAATAAATCTGATTCTTTTAATTCTTTAAGTGTAGGCCATTTTGAATCCTTTTCTGAAGTAAGTAAATCTTCTTGTTTTAGGTCTCCCATCGGCCACTCTATATTTACATCTGGATCATTCCATTGTAATCCACCTTCTGCTTCATGATTATATATATCATCACATTTATACGCAAATTCAGCCTCATCAGATAATACTAAAAATCCATGTGCAAATCCTTTAGGTATCATAAACATTTTTTTATTATCTTCTGTTAATATAACGCCTTCCCATTTGCCGTATGTTAAACTACCTGGACGTAAGTCAACCGCAACATCAAAAACAGAACCTTTAATGCATCTAACAAGTTTTGCTTGTGTATTTTCTTTTTGAAAATGCAAACCACGTAGAACACCTTTTTTAGATTTTGATTGATTATCTTGAACAAAATTATAATTTAGCCCAATTTCTTCAAAGTCATTCTTACTATATGTTTCCATAAAGTATCCTCTGTTATCTCCAAAAACAGTTGGTTCAATTATGTATACGTCATCTATTGATGTTTCAATCTTTTTAAATTTTCCCATTATAGCTTATCCTTTCTTTTAAACAAGTTTTCCTTCTGCTAAATCCTTTAAATGCCTACCATATTCTGTCTTCATAAATTTATCTGCCAATTTAGATAATTCTTCTGCATTAATCCATCCTTTTTCAAATGCAATCTCTTCTGGACAGCTTATTAATAATCCTTGTCTTTTTTGAATTGTTTGTACAAAACTTGCAGTTTCAATTAATGCATCATGTGTTCCTGTATCAAACCATGCTATTCCTCTTCCTAGTTTTTCAACTTTTAGTTTACCTAATTTCATATACTCATCATTAACTGTAGTAATCTCTAATTCTCCTCTTGCAGATGGTTTAACATTTTTTGCAATTTCTATAACATCATTTGTGTAAAAATATAATCCTGGTACAGCATAGTTAGATTTTGGATTTTCAGGTTTTTCTTCTATTGATACAGCATTTCCATTTGCATCGATTTCTACCACTCCATATGCTCTTGGGTCTTTTACATAATATCCAAATATTGTTGCTTCATCTTCTCTTTCTGTTGCATTTTTTAGTGTTTCTTCTAGGTCATTTCCATAAAACATGTTATCTCCTAAAATCATAGCAACATTATCTTCACCTATAAAATCTTCACCTATAATAAATGCTTCAGCTAATCCATTTGGTTTTTCTTGAACTTTATATTCAAAATTCATTCCCCATTGTGAGCCATCACCTAATAATTCTTTAAAAACTACAATATCTCTAGGTGTAGATATAATTAAAATGTCTTTTATTCCTGCTTGCATTAAAACTGATAATGGATAATAAATCATAGGTTTGTCATATACTGGCATAATTTGTTTTGATATAGCAATTGTTAATGGATATAACCTTGTTCCGCTTCCTCCTGCTAATATAATTCCTTTTCTATTCTTCATACAATTTCAACTCCTTTAGAATCTTTTATTATTATGATTTTGATTTTATCATACATACTTTAATAATTCAACTATTTTGTAGCTTTATGTCTATTCTTCTCTTAAATACCTTTTTAATCCATCTTTCCATTCTGGAATTTGTATTCCCTGTTCTTCAATTTTTTTCTTAGATAATTGAGAATTTAAAGGTCTTTTAGCCTGTGTAATTTTCATCATTTTTATATATTGTTCTGTTGTTACGGGATTAACTTTACATTCTATTTTTTGTTGTTCGAATATTTCTTTAGTAAAATCATACCAGGTAGTATAACCTTCATTTGTAGCATGATATACACCATATGGTATCTTTTTATCAATTGACTGTTTTATTATGCTTGCTAAATCTACTGCATAGGTAGGACTTCCATGTTGGTCACATACCACATTTAATTCTTCTCTTTCTTGTCCTAATTTTGTCATTGTTTTTACAAAATTATTACCAGCTTTTCCATATAACCATGCTGTTCTAAATATATAATATTTAGAACAATTTTCTTCTATTTTTTCCTCACCATGTAGTTTTGTTATTCCATATACAGTCACAGGTTCTTTTTTATCATCCTCACTATAGTCTCTGTCTAAGCTAAGATTTCCGCCAAAAACATAGTCTGTACTAATATGTACCAACGTAGCTCCAACTTTTTCTGCTGCTTTTGCTAAATTTGCAGGTCCTTCCGCATTAATTTTTTCTACTATTTCTCCTGCAACTTCCGCTTTGTCAACTGCTGTGTATGCAGCACAATTTATTATATACTCTGGTTTTAAATCTGTTATATATTTCATAACTTGTTCTTCATTAGTTATATCTAAATCTTCTACATCTGTACAAATCAATTCGTTGTTATCTTTTAATTGCTTTTTTACTTCCTGTGCAAGCATTCCATTACTACCTGTTATTAATATTTTCATAAATACTACTTCCTTTCAACTTTATTACTTTTATACGATTATTAATATATCATTTAAATATAAAAAGTACAAGTATTACTTGTACTTTTTATGAATCTATTTGTTTTCATATATAAATTTCTTATTATAAAATCTTGAATTCTTATTAAGTTCTTCTTTTAAATATTCTAATCCATATTTAGCCATAAGAGTATCTTTATCGCAAAGTAAGTTTGTTCCAAGACCTAGTTTTTCTCCTTCTATTTTTACTCCCATACTTGCAAGAGTAGTTGGAAACATATCAATTGTTGTGCAATTTTTGTTTTTTGTATTTTCAGTCTCTACAGCAGAATTAATAATAACATTATAAACAGTTCTTATATATCCCTCATTCTCTATTTGTGTAAATGTTTCTGGTTGCATGCTTGGATGGTCTCCACAAATTATTATTGTTGTATTTTCATAAAAATCCTGTTCTTGTATCCAATCTACAAATTCTTTTACCTTCTTACTAGAACATGCTAAAACGTTGAAATATTGTTGATCAAATTTTTCTTCACAATCTTCACACGGAAATCCATCAACATGATGTGTATCTGCTGTAAGCATTGTAAAATTAAAAGGTTGTTCCTCTTGTCCTAATAATGTTAATTTTTCTTTTGCATATTCAAACAAGTCTCTATCTGGATATCCCCACCAAACGAAATCATCCTTAGTTCTTTTTTCTTCTGCTACTGCAGAAGAAAAATCATATATTTCGTAATCTCCATGTTGCTTAAAAAGATGTTCTCTTCCTCCAAATTCTGCATTTGAACCAATCATAAGCATTTGTTTATATCCTTCATCTTTTAATATTTGACCTAAACTTGTAACTCCAGGTAAAAATGAATCATATTCTCCATAGGAGTTTCCTTCTATTGGAATTTTAAGAGGAAGTCCTGTAGTTTGAGCCGTCATTGCTCCTGTTGTCCATGTTGTTCCTGGTAAAGAATACAATCCCGCTAGTTTGTCTGAACAAGTAAAAGAAATATTATCTACAGCTAATTGCTCTAGCTCTGGTATTATACTTTCATCATAAGCCCCTCCATTTTCCTTAGAAAAAAAAGTTGCCTCCATTGATTCTAGATAGATATATATTAAATTTCTTTTATTTTCTGAAAATTCTATATTTGTACTAGAAACATCTACATATTCATTTTCAATTAAATCTGAATTGCTCCATTGATATTTTAAAAATTCTGTAAGATTTGTTCTGTTAGTTGTATATACTAAACTTATTGTAAGAATAGCAAAAGAACAAATCATTTTTCCTAAAAATTTAGTATCAATTCTAAATTTTTTGTATACAACTAAACTTGTTCCAGGATCAGCGTGTGATCCCTTCATTCTTTTTGCTTTTGGTTTTTTATATTTTTTCTTTTTGAATATAAAACATAATAAAGAAAAAGATGCAATTGTACTAATTAATATATATGGTAACACATTTTTAGCATAATCAAAATAAAAATCCGCGTTAGTTCCTACCATTGGTACTTTTAACTGAAATACTACTTCCTCAAGCGTAAGGTTTCCAAATGTTTTATATAGCCAGTTTACTGTAAATAGTAAAGCAAAAGAAAAAAGTATAATTATAAACATTATTATATGTTTTATGATATTTTTCATAAATCTCTCCTATGTTAGTTTTTTACACTCACTCTTATAATTTTACTCTCTTTTTCGACTTTAGTCAACCTTTTTCTTGCCAGAGTGTATATTCATTTTATGCAAAATATCATAATTATTTTTTCAAATATAGTTTCATTTTTCAGTATTTTCATATATAATGTAGTGGGGTGATTATATGAAAACATATAAACTAGCAATAGTTGGTGCCACAGGACTAGTTGGTAGAACTGCTTTAAGAGTTTTAGAAGAAAAGAATCTGCCAAATTTTGAGTATACTTTGTTTTGTTCAAAAAAATCTGCTGGTACTAAATTAACCTTATTAGGGAAAGAATATATTACCAAAGAATTAACAGAAAGCTCTTTTGACGAGGGTTTTGATTTTGCTATATTTTCAGCAGGTGGAGAAACTTCAAAACATTTTGCACCAATTGCTGCATCTAAAGGATGTATTGTCGTAGATAATAGCAGTGCTTTCAGAATGGACGCAGATGTACCTTTGGTTGTGCCTGAAGTAAATCCAGAAGAAATCAAAAATAACCATGGTATTATTGCAAACCCAAATTGTTCTACAATACAAGCAGTTGTGCCATTAAAACCTATAGATGATAAATATAAAATAAAAAGAATTGTTTATTCTACATATCAAGCAGTATCAGGTGCCGGAAGAGGTGGAGTACAGGATTTAGAAAACGGAATAAAAGGTCTTCCTCCTAAGAAATTTCCTCATCCGATTTTTAACAACTGTTTACCACATATTGATGTATTTGTTGATGATGGATACACAAAAGAAGAACATAAGATGATAAATGAAACAAGAAAAATACTAAAAAGGCCTGATTTAGCAATAACTGCTACTACTGTTAGAGTTCCGGTTAGCAATTCTCACAGTGAAAGTATAAATATTGAATTAGAAAATGATTTTGACATAGATGAAGTAAAAAAACTATTAGCAGATTTTCCAGGTATTGTTGTTGTTGATGATGTTCAAAATGATAAATATCCTCTAGCTACAGAAGCTAATGGTCATGATGAAGTTTTTGTTGGTAGAATTCGTAGAGATTATAGTGTTAAGTATGGTTTAAATATTTGGGTTGTTGCAGATAACATCAGAAAAGGTGCTGCAAGTAATGCTATACAAATTGTTGAAAAACTTGCTAATATGTGATAGACTGATAAATAATAATATTTTGGAGGGATCTTTATGAAGAAAGTTTTGTTTAAGGGTGCTGGTACAGCAATTGCTACTCCATTTGATGAAAATGGTGTAAACATTAAAGAATTCAAAAGATTAATTGAATTTCAAATTAGTGAAGGCATTGACGCTATTATAGTTTGTGGTACTACAGGTGAATCTTCTACTATGACTAAAGAGGAAAAAATTTCTGCAATAAAATGTGCAGTAGAAACATCAAACGGTAGAGTTCCTATTATTGCAGGAACTGGAAGCAATAATACAGCTCAAGCAATTGAAATGTCTAAAGTCGCTGAAGGTTTAGGTGTTGATGGATTACTTCTTGTTACTCCATATTACAATAAAACTACACAAAAAGGACTAATTGCTCATTACACTGCTATTGCAAAAGAAGTAAGTTTACCTATTATTTTATATAGCGTGCCTAGTAGAACAGGTGTAAACATAGCACCTGAAACATGTTTAGAACTTTCAAAAATAGACAATATTGTTGCTATAAAGGAAGCTAGCGGAGATTTATCTCAAATTGCAAAAATTGCTCATTTATGTGGTGATAATTTAACAATTTATTCAGGAAATGATGACCAAATTGTTCCTATACTTTCTTTAGGAGGTCTTGGTGTAATTTCTGTATTATCTAATGTTAAGCCAAAACTTACACATGATATAGTTCAAAACTTTTTAGATGGAAAAGTAAACGAAGCTAGAAAATTACAACTAGATTCTATCCCATTAATTAATACTTTATTTGCAGAGGTTAATCCTATTCCTGTAAAGGCTGCATTAAATATTATAGGATATGACTTTGGTGAACCACGTCTTCCTCTAATTCCTGCATCTGAAGGAGTTAAAGAGAAATTGAAAGAATTGTTATAGATGATAAAAGACTTCACTTTAAGTGAAGTCTTTATTCTATTTGGTTATTCATTAATATACATTTGCTATTAAAGCTATTCCTTTTTTTACTTTTAGATTACATTTCAAAAATTCAACCAAAACGAACCCGTCCCCGTTGGTTGAATTTAAAACACATTAACCAAGCTAAAGTCATATTTATCTGCAATATGCTCTAGCACATATATGCTTTTATTCAATTCACTTATTCCTGTTTTATAGTCTTCTACTTCTATAAATCCTTCTAAAGCAGATAGATCAGTTTCAACCTTTTCAAGTTCATTATGTTCAATAAAGATAGCTAATACTTTAAATTTCTTATGCCATTCATCTTTTATTTGTTCCATTTTAGCTGTAGTTTTATCTATGTCTTCTTGCTTAATATCTTCTTTTAGCTCTTTTAATTCATTTATAATAAAACTCACACTATTCTTTGTATAATCTTGTAAGAACCAATTTGTTGTAACAATAGCTATAATTACAACTGAGCAAATTATTATTTCTTTATACACTTTTTTCTCCTTTCGGTTGACAGAATATTTGTCCTTTGCCATCTATTGTTGCAATCAAAACTTGTTCTGGTTTCGTTTTAAATTTTTTCATCTCTTTTTTTAGCCATTCATAATCTTTTCCAAGTGTTTTTAAGTTATTATACATAACTTTTCCGTCTACTACCAAATCATAAGGTATTCCTTCATAGTCTGGCTCAATTCCAAAGTCTTCTGGTATTGTTCCTCTCTTTTCAGGCTTTTTGATTGCTGTCACTTCTCCGCTAGTTTCTAGTATTGCATATTCTACTTCTCCAAGAGTTACTATGTCTTTACTTCTTAGTTTTTCTTGTAATTCATTAATTGTTAGTCTTTCTTTACGAAGTGCTTCTTCATCTATTTTTCCTCTATAAATTAAAATACGTGGCTTGCCACAAATTATTTCTCGTAATTTTATGCTTTTTATGTTTAATGTTGAAATTGCTAGATGCATTACTAGAAGCCCCAAAATTGGAACAATTCCATTTGTTAATGGAATTCCAATTTCAGTCATTGGTGTTGAGGCTAAATCTGCTATCATTATTGATATTGCAAGTTCAAATGGTTGCAATTGGCCAATTTCTCGTTTTCCCATTAGTCTCATTACAATTAAAACTACTATATATAAAACTATTGCTCTAAAAAATGTTATTAACATTTTTTTCTCCTTTATTATTTTTAATTTTATTTTCTTCAAAAAGCTATATTTTATACTAATTTGAATAATTTTTAAAAAGTTGTAAATAATAATTTTGCAACCTTTTATTTTACATTAAAAATTTAAACTTTAAGGAGGTTTTATTATGGCTAACAGTCAAAGTAATACAAATAGTTCAACTTCTACTGTATGGCAAGTATTAGGTAGATTTGTTGGAGCTGTTGTAGTTTTAGGTATAACTGCATTTTTTACTCCGGGTTTTACAATTAATAACTTCTGGGCTCTAGCATTAGCTGCAGTTGTTTTAACAGCAATGGATTATTTAATTACTAGATTTACTGGGTTACATGCAAGTCCTTTTGGTAAAGGATTTGTAGGATTTGCATTAGCTGCTATTACTTTATATGCAACACAATTTTTTGTTGCTGGTTATAGCATTTCTTGGGTAGCTGCAATAATTGGTGCACTAATTTATGGTGTTATTGATTATTTCATTCCTGGTAACCAAAGCATGTAAAAATGACCTGTCAATAGGGACGGTTCTGTTTGACCGTTTTTGAAAAAATTCTCAAAAGCGGTCAAACAGAACCGTCCCTATTGACAGGTCATTTATTAGCGTTCCATCCTTCTTTGTTTGTCTGTCTTTCTCTTGCAATAACTAAACTATCAGTTGGTGCATCTTCAGTAACTGTTGAACCTGCAGCAACCAATACATTGTCTCCTATTTTTACAGGTGCTACAAAATTTACATTTGAACCTACAAAGCAATCCTTTCCAATTATCGTTTTGCTCTTTTTTAATCCATCATAATTACATGTTATTGTACCACATCCAATATTGGTTCCACTTCCGATTTCACAATCTCCCATATAAGATAAGTGTGGCACTTTTGTTCCTTCTTCTATAATTGCCTTTTTGATTTCTACAAAGCTTCCTATTTTTACTTTATTTGCTATTCTGCATCCTTCTCTTATATATGAATTTGGTCCTATTTCACAGTCCTCACCAATTTCAACATCAGATTTTATTGTTGTATTTGGATGTATTACTGTATCCATTCCAATTTTTACATCATCATAAATATATGTAGAATTAATGTCTTCAATTGTTACTCCAGACATCATAAGTTCACTATTAATTCTATGTTGAAGTATTTTTGTAACCATTTGAAGTTGCATTCTGTCATTTACACCTAAAATTTCTGTATTATCTTCTACAATTACAGCACCAGTTTTAAGTCCCTTATTTCCTATTATTTCAATAACATCAGTTAAGTAGTATTCACCTTGTGAATTGTTTGGTTTAATTTCCTTTAAAGCC
Source organism: Clostridia bacterium (assembly GCA_017533795.1). Taxonomy (GTDB): domain Bacteria; phylum Bacillota; class Clostridia; order TANB77; family CAG-508; genus CAG-269. The sequence goes on from JAFWIH010000009.1 coordinate 61,265, forward strand.
TCTAGTAAAGCTTCTATGTCAAAGCAGTAAATTCCTGCATTTATTTCAGAAATTTCTTTTTGTTCTTCTGTTGCGTCTTTTTCTTCAACAATTCCCTCTATGTTTCCACCTTCATCACGTATTATTCTTCCATATCCAAATGGATCATCATAAATTGCTGTAAGTAGTGTTGCAGCCTCTTTATTATCAATTGATTTGTCTAATAATCTATTTATTGTTTCTGGTCTTAAAATTGGAACATCTCCATTTAAAACAAGTACTCTTCCCTTTTTACCTTCTAGAAATTTTGCGGCTTGCATAACTGCATGCCCAGTTCCTAACATTTCTTCTTGAACTGCATATTTAACAGAGTCTCCAAGTACTTGCATTACTTGTTCCTTCTTATAACCTACTACAGTTACTATGTCATTAATCCCCGCTTTTTTTGCATTTTCTACGGCTCTTTTGACCATTTCTTTGCCATAAATCTTTTGCACTAATTTAGAATTTTTAGATTTCATTCTTGTTCCTTTGCCAGCAGCCATTATGATTGCCATTACATCTCCCATTTTTTTCACCCTATTCCTTTCTGATCATACAATATTTTATTTACCATTTTATAATTATGTTACTTTTTTAACTTTTCTAATTCTACCATAATTTAAAAATAAAAGCAAATTTTTAAAAAATTGGTATATTTCAAGTTTTTTTTCAATATAAATTAATTAACATTACTTGTACAAGATAAAGGAGGTATTTTTAATTAATGGAAAATCTAGGATTGTATCAAGATATAGCCAAAAGAACCGATGGTGATATATATGTAGGAGTTGTAGGTCCTGTTAGAACAGGTAAATCAACATTTATAAAAAGATTTATGGATCTGCTTGTTCTTCCTAATATAGAGAATAATTATAAAAGAGAAAGAGCTATAGACGAATTACCACAAAGTGCAGGTGGTCGTACTATTATGACTACAGAGCCCAAATTTGTTCCAAATGAAGCTGTTGAAATTACTATTGATAATAATATAAAGTTAAAAACTCGTTTAGTAGATTGTGTTGGCTATTTAGTAGATAATGCTTTGGGATATCTTGAAAATGATATGCCAAGAATGGTTAGAACTCCTTGGTCTGATGAAGAAATACCATTTGAACTAGCAGCTGAAATTGGGACAAAAAAAGTAATACAAGAGCATTCTACTATTGGAATTTTAATTACAACTGATGGTAGTTTTACCGATATTCCTCGTGAAGATTACATATTAGCTGAAGAAAGAGTTGTTACAGAATTACAAGATTTAAATAAGCCTTTTATAATATTGCTTAACTCAAGTACTCCAAATTCATCTTATACACAAGATTTAGCTGAATCATTAAGTAAAAAATATAGTTCAACTGTTATTCCAGTTAACTGTGAAGAATTAGAAATTGACGATATCAACAATATGTTTACAAAAATTTTATATGAATTTCCTATTGAGCAAATTAATATTAATTTCCCAAAATGGATTGACGGGTTAGATAGTTCTCATCCTTTGAAAAAGGAATTATATGAGCAAGTTAAAGAAGCTTTTACAGATTGTAATATTTTAAAACAAGTAAACGAATCTATAAACAAAATATCCGAAACTAATATTATCTCTAAAACTTTTATAGATGATATAATGCTCGGAACTGGTAAAATAAATGTATCTATTATGGTTAAAGAAGAACTATTTTACAGTATACTTTCAGAAATGACCGGTGTTGAAGTTTCTAATGAAGGTGATTTATTTGCAATTATTTCTAATCTATCAAAGACTAAAAAAGAATATGATAAAATTGCTTATGCATTAGAAGAAGCCAAAGCAACTGGTTATGGTATTGTTACGCCTTCTATTGATGAATTAGTTTTAGAAGAACCAGAGATGGTAAAACAAGGATCACGCTATGGAGTTAAATTAAAAGCAACAGCTCCATCTTTACATTTAATTAGAGCAAACATTGAAACTGAAGTTTCTCCAATTGTAGGTTCAGAAAAGCAGTCAGAAGAACTCGTAAATTATTTACTTTCAAGTTTTGAAAATGATCCTAAAGAAATCTGGAATTCAAATATTTTTGGAAAGAGTTTACATGAATTAGTAAATGAAGGCTTGCAAACCAAGCTTTCAAAAATGCCTGAAGACGCACAAGCCAAGATTCAAGAGACACTTGAAAGAATTGTTAACGAAGGCAGTGGTGGATTGATTTGTATAATTCTTTAATCAAAAGGCTGGAACTTTCCAGCCTCTTGTCGTTTTTTGTCGAACGAATTTTCTTGTATTTGTCTAATTTGCATATTATAATATTATCACCTAAATGTCAATCTGTTTTTAAGAAATTTTCACCAATTAAAATACATCATTAGACCACCAATTATTGAAACTATGTACCCTACTATTTTTAGTCCATCAGTAGCTTCATTTTGGTCTCCAAATCCAAAGTATTTTTTTGTTATTAATCTTGCATCAAAAACTAATGTCACTCCTGACAAAATAATTATTGTTGCAATAAGTTTTACAATCACTTGCCACATTTAAATCTACATCCTCTCTAAATCTCAATTCTTTCTTTAAACTTATCTTTTATCAAATTTTTCAATGGCTTATTATCTTCTTTTTCTAGTTTTGGATCTTCACTTAGTATCTTAATAGCTAAACTTTGCACAGCTTTAAGTATTGGCATATCTGTAAATAAGTTTGCTACTTTAAATGCAGGAAGTCCATGTTGCTCTGTACCAAAGAAATCTCCAGAGCCACGTAGTTCTAAGTCTTTTTCAGAAATTACAAATCCATCATTAGTATCAACCATAACCTTCATTCTTTCTCTTATTGTTTCACTGTTTCCTTCATATTTTAATATACAATAAGATTGATATTCTCCTCTTCCAACTCTTCCACGTAGCTGATGAAGCTGAGCTAATCCAAATCTTTCAGCATTTTCTACAACCATTATACTACTATTAGGTACATTTACTCCAACTTCTATTACTGTTGTAGAAATTAAGATATCTATTTTCCCATCTTTAAAGTCATTCATTATTTCATCTTTTTCTTTAGCTTTCATCTTGCCATGTAAATAAGCTACATTAAAGTCTGCAAACACCTCTTCTTTGTATTCTTTATACAGAGCTTCAACTGATTTTAGGTCCATTTCTTCATTTTCCTCAACTAATGGACAAACAATGTATGCTTGTCTCCCAGATTTTATTTGTTCTTTTATAAAGTTATTTACCCTATCACTTAAAGATTTTCTTACAGCAAATGTTTCAATTTGTTTTCTATTTGGTGGTAATTCATCAATTATAGAAATATCTAAGTCTCCATATAGTATAAGTGCTAGTGTCCTAGGTATTGGAGTTGCTGTCATTACTATAACATCCGGATGGTTTCCTTTTTCTACTATTGTTGTTCTTTGCTTTACTCCGAATCTATGTTGTTCATCTGTTACAACTAAACCTAGTTTTTTAAACACTACGTTTTCTTCTAGCATTGCATGTGTTCCAATTAGAATGTCAATTTCGCCATTTGCTAATCTTTCTTTTAATTCTTCTTTTTTCTTTTTAGTAATGCTTGAAATTAGTAGTTCACATTTTATATTTGTATCTGTTAGTAACTCTTGGAAGCTTTCTAAATGTTGCTGTGCAAGTATTGCAGTTGGTGCCATTATAGCTGCTTGATATCCTGATTTTACTGCTTTATATGCTGCAATTAAGGCAACTACGGTTTTACCTGAGCCTACATCTCCCTGTAATAGTCTATTCATAGGTTTTTCGGATTCCATGTCACTATCTATTTCTTCTAATACTCTTGTTTGTGCTTTGGTTAGGTTAAATGGTAATGTATTAATTACATCTGACATTTTTGCCTCTTTGCTAAACTTAATGCCTTTTGTATCTGATGAATAATTATTTTTAAGTTCAAGTAAAGCGAGTTGCATGGCAAGTAACTCTTCAAACACCAATCTTTTTCTTGCTAAATTATAATCCTCAAATTTTTCTGGGAAATGGATTTTTTTTATAGCTTCATTTATTCCAAATAAATTATATTCTTTAAGTAAATATTCTGGCAATGTTTCTTGCAAGTTTCCTTCAGATTCTTTTAGCCCATTTTCAATAATTCTTCTAATAACATTTTGTGAAAGGTTATATGTAAGCGGATATATTGGGATTATTCTACCTGTGTTATTTTCTTTTTCTTCATTGTCAAACACAGGTGATGTCATTTCAAATTTATTTCCCTTTACACTTACCTTGCCATAAAACTTATATTTTTTACCAACTTTAAAAATATTTTTTAAATAACTTTGATTGAACCATGTTATTGTACATTTTGCGGTCTCATCTTGAACAACTAATTTATACATTGTGTTTCTTTTTAATCTCACTTGTATCATTCTTGAAACAACAAAAGCTTCTATTAAAGCTTCTTCTCCATCTATACACTGATAAATTTCTTTTGGTTTGCTTCTATCTTCATAATCTCGTGGGAAGTATGTAATTAAATCTTTTAGTGTAAATATGCCTACTCTATTTAATAATTGTACTCTACTTGGGCCAACTCCTTTTACGTATTTTACATCTTTGTTTAAATCTAACACTTACTTTCCCCCCTTATGAATTTGTTCTTGTACAATTAAATTTTTAATCTTTAACCTTAAGTAGTTTAAAATCTATTCCATCTGCGCTTACAAGTTTTAAGTCTATTCCATAGAAATCTCCTTCTACCGCTCCTTGAATAGCTGTACTATGTAGATGTCCATATAGGCATTGCTTTATGTTGTATTTTTTCATTATGTTTATAAAGATCATTTCTCCATTTTTGGTTGTTGGTGGATAATGCATACAAACTATTACTTCTTTGTCTTCTCCATATTTTTTTATACCATCTTCTATTGATAGCTCTAGTCTTAACATTTCTCTTTGTACTAACTTCTCATCATATTCTTCTCCAGATAAAGCCCATCCTTTAGTTCCAGCTATAATTACACCTTCATATTCAAAACTATTGTTATGTAAAAAGTCTATATTTTTAAAACCATGTTCTTCAATAAATTTTCTCATTTTGGTAACTGTTGTCCACCAGTAGTCATGGTTTCCCTTTAATAGAATCTTTTTTCCTGGTAGCTGGTTTATATATTCAAAATCTTTTACTGTATCTTCTAAATGCATTGACCATGAAAAATCACCTGGCAATAATACTAAGTCATTGTCAGATACTTTATTTAGCCAATCCTGTTTTATTTTTTCTTCATGATTTTTCCAATTGTCTCCAAAAATATCCATTGGCTTATTTTCATTAAAAGACAAATGTAAATCTGCTATTGCCCATATTGCCATGCAACTTCTCCCTTCTATAGTTTTAAATTTGGCACTGCATTTAAGTTTAAGTTGTCACGTTTTCCTTTTATAAAGTTATAATACCCACTTGATGCAATCATTGCAGCATTATCTGTACATAACTTCATATCTGGCATATATACTTTTATACCTTCTTGTTCAAGTTTTAAAAATTCACCTCGAATATAGCTATTAGCTGAAACGCCTCCACCTATAGCTAAAGTTTTTAAACCTGTTTGCTTAATTGCTTTTCTTGTATTTTCTATTAGCATTTCTGTAACTGTTTTTTCAAAGCTTGCACATAAGTCGGCTTTATTTATGTCAGGCTTGTTGTGATTTAGATTAATTACAGCTGTTTTTATTCCACTGAAACTAAAGTCTAAATTGTCCATATGTGTTTTAGGAAGTTCTATATTTGCTTTTCCTTCTTTAGCCAAACTATCTACTTTTGGTCCTCCAGGGTACCCTAATCCCACTACTCTAGCTACCTTATCAAAAGCTTCTCCTATAGCATCATCACGAGTTTTACCTAAAACCTCAAATTCTGTATAATCTTTTACATATATTAACTGAGTATTACCTCCTGAAATTAGTAAGCATAAAAATGGTGGTTGTAGTTCTTTGTATGTTATATAATTAGCTGCAATATGCCCTTGTATATGGTTTACTCCAACTAATGGTTTTTTAATTGAATAGCTTAATGCCTTAGCATAAGATAATCCAACTAAAAGTGCTCCTACTAATCCTGGTCCATATGTTGGTGTTATTGCATCTATATCGTCAAATGTAACCTTTGCTTCTTCTAAAGCCATTTTTGTTACACGCGAAATAGCTTCAATATGATTTCTTGAAGCTATTTCAGGCACAACGCCACCATATTTTTCATGTATCTTAATTTGTGAATCTATTATATTAGATAAAACTTCTCTGCCATTTTTTACAATAGCCACAGATGTTTCATCACAGCTTGATTCAATTCCTAGTGTTATTATATCTTTCATTTATTCCTTCCTTTTATAATCCAAATATTAACATTGTTATTTTTAAAATTCCACTTGTAACTGCCCCAATGATTGGTGAGATAATACTACTTGCCAAACCTGTTATATACAAGCCCAAAAAAACTATATAAAAAACATACGAATTTGCTTGAAACCATTCTTTTGCATTATATGATAAAAATGGAATAATTACTTTTGACCCATCTAATGGTGGAAGTGGTAATAAGTTAAAAACTCCAAGACCTATATTTACCGAAATTGTATAACCTATCATTGTAAATATAATTGTACCAATACCAGTCATAACAAATCCAGCTCCAAATTTTGCCATTGCACAATAAATTAGAGCAAATACAACTGCTAATATAAAATTCATAGCAGGTCCTGCAATTGAAACTATTGCGTCTGCTTTTTCTACTGTTATATTTCTGTTATAGTTTCTTGGATTTACTTCAACTGGTTTTCCCCATCCAAACCCTGCAACAAGTAACATTAACGTTCCTATTGGATCTAAATGTGCAAAAGGGTTTAGGCTTAACCTTCCATCATTTTTTGCTGTGTCATCACCCAATTTATATGCTGCAAAGCCATGTGCAAATTCATGAAATGTAATTGCAACCAATACTCCTGGAGCTGTTAAGCAAAGTGCCATCAGCCTACCTGGCTCACTTCCATATTGCCATAGTGCAGCAAGTATCAATATTGCAGCAAGTATATACATTGTTCTTTTATCAAAACTAAACATTATATTCTCCTTAATAAAAATCTATTTATAAATATATCATATTATTTATAAAAATACAATCGCAAACCCCATTAATTTAAAAAGTCTGTTGACAATATTACTTGCCAACAGACTTTTTATTAATAAAGATTATGCTTTATTTATTCTTTTAGTTTCAATTATAGCAAATACTACTGCTCCGGCTATTAATGCAATATATAGATTAAAGCTGTCTAGTATGTTCATACCTGTGCTTGGATTATCTACAACTGTAATTTCTTCTTCTGGTTCATATCCGCCTTCACCTGGTATTTGTGTATTTGTAACTACTAAAGTACCATCTTCATCAACTGAATATTCAACTGTATACATATATGGAACGTCTATTTCTTCTACAGTATACTCTATTTCTTTTCCGGCTTCATTTTTATCTAAGCCTTCCCATGTATAAGTCCATTTGTTCTCTTCATTAAGAGTAACTGTTTCTACTTCTTCTCCATTTGCTTTTAATTGTACTTTTACAAAGTCTGGTCTATATCCATCATTATTGTCATAGTCTTCCCAAACTTTTACAGTTGTAATATCTACAGTTTCAACTTGATGAACATTGCTTAATAAAATACTAACATTACCATCTTTATCTGTAATAGATTCAATATTTGCTTCATATCCTTCTGGAACTATTTCCTCTATGGTATATTCAATGTCTACACCTTTTGAATGTTTAACCAATTTTTCCCATGTTTTGCTCCAATTATTAGCTTGGCTAAGTGTAACTGTTTCTAGTTTTTCTCCATCAGCTTTTAATATAACTTGGATGTCATCAGGTTGTATTCCATCTTGGTTATCATTGTCATTCCATACTTTTAATACATTGACTTTAACTGTTTCATACTTATTGTTGAATTCTGAATCTTTTATTTCTGAAACATTTACAGAAAGTGAACCGTCTCTATTGTCTTTGATTTCAACATTAACTTCTATTTTCATGTCATCATATACATATCCGTCTTTACCTTCATTTATTTCTGTAATATAATAAGTATATTTTTTGTCTATGTCTTTTTCAGTATATTTAATTTCACTAAATGTAATGTTTCCGTTTTTATCATTTTTTACTGTTTCTATTTCATTATTGTCTTTATCAGATAATCTAAAAGTAAATTCATTTTCTTCTAATTGTTTACCAGTAAGTGATTTTGTTGCTGCAAGTACTGTACTACCTGTTGCTTTATATGTGTTTACAAAGTTTAATGCTTTAGCATTTTCTGATGCAACTACTTTTAATGTACCATCTCCATTGTCGCTTACTGCTACTGTTACTTCATAAGTATTTGTATCTACAGTAATTCCTTTTCCATCTGTTGATGTTTCTCTTACTGTATATGTATGCATTCCTAAATCTTCTAGTGTGTAATTTATAGTAGTATAAGTAATTTTTCCAGATTGATCGTTTGTTCCTGTTGCTACTGCTTCATTACCTTCTTTTACTTCAAATGTGAATACATCATATGCAGTTAAAGAACGTCCTTCTAGTGTCTTTGTTCCTTCAAATGTTACTTTTCCTTCTGCTTCATACGTATTTACAAAGTTTAATGCTTTAGCGTTATTTGATGGTTCTACTTTTAGTGTTCCATCTCCATTATCTGAAACCTTTACGGTTACTGTGTATGTATTTGTTGCAACTGTTATACCTTTTCCATCTTGTGATGTTTCTTTTACTGTGTATGTATGTGTTCCTAAGTCATCTAATGTGTAATTAATAGCTGTATAAGTAATTTTTCCAGATGCATCATTTGTTCCTGTTGCTACTACTTCATTTCCTTCTTTTACTTCAAATGTAAATACATCATTTTCTGTTAAAGGTCTTCCCTCTAAAGATTTAGTTCCTTCAAATGTTACTGTTCCTTCTGCTTCATAAGTGTTAACAAAGTTTAATGATTTACTATTATCACTTACAATTGTTTTAAGTGTACCATCACCATTATCTGTTACTGCTACTGTTACTTCATAAGTATTTGTGTCTACAGTAATACCTTTTCCATCTGTTGATGTTTCCTTTACTGTATATGTATGCATTCCTAAATCTTCTAGTGTGTAATTTATAGTAGTATAAGTA
>JAFWIH010000022.1 GCA_017533795.1 Clostridia bacterium
TCCATCTGCTCCAGTTGTTGCTGTTCCAATTTCAGTTCCATCTTCTTTTGTAATTTTGAATGTTGTATTTGGAATTGGATTATTTGTATCAGCATCAATTTTCTTGATTTTAATACCTGCAGTATTTCCTTTTAAACTTAAATTAGTTGTGCTACTTGTTAATGCAAGTGGATCTCCTGTTATTGTATAATCTTGTAAAGATTCATCAAAACTTGAAGCATAGAATACTGCATAAGATTTAGATGTTACACTTATTCTTATTTTTCCGTCAATATCTCCAGTTTCAACATTGTTCTTTGGTATTTTTACTTGAAATGTCTCCCCTGCACCAAATGTGTTTTTACCATTTCCGTTTGTATCTGTAACTATTGTTCCATTTGGGAATCCAGTTATTGCAACATCATAACTTGATATTTCAATATTTGCATTTACTGTATAATTTTGAACATAGTAATCTCCAGCTACAAACATACCTCCAGATTTTTCTGCATTTGCTACTGGTGTTCTATATGTTGCACTTCCATTATTTCCAATATCAACTAATCTATGAATACAATCAACAATTTCTTGTCCTATATCATCGGTTGCATAGAAATCATCTACATTAGATTGCCCTAATACGCAATATACAGCCATTTTTGTTGCCTGATAAGCATATCTATAATCTCTAACTCCCATTTCTTCTACTGACTTATAAGGATAGCCATTTGTAACTACTCTCCATACTTTATTGTAAGTTTCTCTGTCTGCCAATAGCTCTGTAATTGTAACACTATATTCTCTTACATCATCTACACCTAGTCTGTCTTTGTGCATACAAAATGCTGGATAAAAAGTACCATTATCGTAATATCCTACTGTTTGTGTTATTATATAGCCCTTACTTGGCACTCCATAACTTTTTAAATGATATGGAATTGTACCTAAATTAACAATATCAAGGGTTGTTCCTATATCATTGTTATTTACTGCTAAACTTTTTACCATTGGAAATATTGGTAATAAGTTTGATAGCATTGTTAATACTAATAGCACTGTTGCTATTATCTTTTTTCTAAATTTTTTTAACATAAATAAATACCTCCTCTTAAATTTGACAAACAAAAAAAGAAACCAGCAGGGGAAAAACTGATTTCTTTCTTCATTTAAAATTTATCACACTAAAATAATACTACCTTCAAAACTCAATGTCAATGAACGTTTTTTGAAACAATTTTGAAATTTTATTTAACTTTTATATATGATCTTGTTTGAAATAGGCTTTCTGTTCCGTCATTTGAAATGTGATATTCTTTTACTGCATAATAACAAATTGTAAAACCATCAGAGTCATAAACTGCATTTTCTACATTTGTTTTATTTGCTGTAAAACTTCTTAATCCACTTCTTGCTAAAGAGCTATCTTGAACTACCTTAACATTAGTATATCCAAACTCTGAAATACATGTATCTATTAAAGATTTTAACTTACTCATTTCGGCATCATCTCTAACAAATCCTTTATAAGAGCCATTTATACTTTCTTCATAATAATCATATTTAGATAAATCTATTTTCTTTGTTTCTACTTTTGGTTCTTCTACTGATTTTGGTGGCTCCGGCTCTACAACTTGTTGTGGTTGTGGAGCTGGTTCTTCATTTTGAGTCGGAACAGTAGGTGTAGTTTCTACATTTTTTGCTACTGTTCCGCTTGTATCTTTTGTAACTTTACTTGTAGTTTTTTCATTTGTATTTTCTATTTTTTTATCTTCTGTTTCTTGCTTATTTTCTTCTTTAGTTTCTTGTTTTATATCTTCTTTTTCTTCTGTATCTTTTGTTTTCTCATCTTCTGTTTGTGCTTCAATATTTGTTGAAACAATATTTATATCATTTTGACCTATTATGCTTTCTTGACTGGTAGATGTACTTTCTAACTTACTTTCGTTAATTTTTGTTTTACTATTTTTTATAATTAAAATTGTAACGCCTATAATTACTACTCCTAGTATAATACTAGATATTAATAAGATTTTCTTTTTCATAAGATCATCCCCCTCTACCTAAATTATACCGTGTTATTTTAAATACGTCCACCATTTTTGAAGATTCTATCCAGCTCGCCATACGGCTTTGCTGTTTTGCTATAAAACTTCTTCATCTTCTTGTTCTTCTATAATTTCTTCTTTTTTAGCTTTTGATTTTACTGATTTAGAAGTTTTTTTTTGAGATTCTTCTTGCATATCTTCGCGTTCTTTTAGTTTTTCATAATATGTATCTAACACAGAATTTGAAATTTGCTCTCTTAATTCTTTATTTGTTGGATAACAAGCATCTTTATATTTCTTTTCTTGTGTTTCTTTATCATAATATGAACGTTGTGGTAATTGAACATAAATATTGTCTTCTTTACTTCTTTTAACCGTAACTCCCTCAATATTAAAAACATCATCAATACAAATTGTACCAATAGCTTTTGTAATATTGTTTGGATCATTGGTTAAATTCAAATTCTTAACACTAATATTCATATTGTTTGGTCCTCCTTCCTCAAAAATTAAATCTATATAAATAATTTACATAGCTTCCTCATTATCTTCTGCCACTTCTTCCATTGCATTTATACAACCGACTGCTAAACAAGTTAAATAATCTTTTATTTCTTCTTTGTTTTCGTCCATTTCTTCTAGCATTTTCTTTATTTCTTGCTGTTCTTGTGGCTCTATAATTTTCAAAAATCCTACTATTTGCTCTATCGTGAAATAATAAGTATTAAAATCTTTTTCTATTTTTAATACTTCCAATTTATCAATTTTATTCTTGCTTATAAATTTCTCTATCCATTCATTAAACTTCATATTCTGCCTCCATAATCTAAACTTCAATACCTACAACACATTGTCTTAAATTCTTTTGATTTTCGACACATGTTATAAGTGTAATTCTGTTATCTTCTGTTTGATTTAAAACACTTAAATCAGTTTCTTCAATTTGTTTAACTTCTTTAACTGCATATTCTTTTGTTTCATATTTTGTAGTGTATGTTATAATATCGCCTTCTACCAAGCTTTTAATTTCTCCAAAATATGCAGCATTACTTCCTCTATTATGAGAACATAAACATACATTACCATCTAAAAAACTTGTATTTTCAAAATGTCCTACATATTTACCTATTGTTTTTAAGTCTGTTCCTTCTGCTATTGGTGCTTTATCTAAACCTATCTTTTCTATTGAAATATAACCAATAATATTTTTATCTGATTCATCTAATGCAAGAACTTCTACTGTTTGTTCTTCTATTGTTTTTTCTTCTGTAACAATATTATTGTTATTGTTTTCTTTATATTTTTGTCCTCCATATAGAATTAGTATTGAACCAATCAACAATAATATAAAAATCATTGCAACAACTAAAACATAAACTCTACTTTTTTTCATAACTCCTCCTTAATTTTGAAAATAAAAAATAAGCGACAGCTCGTATTTCTACTTGCCATCGCCTATTCATAATAGCTCATACTGAAATATTATCATCTATTTTCTAATACGTCAATGAATGAATTTTGAAACA
>JAFWIH010000023.1 GCA_017533795.1 Clostridia bacterium
AGAAATAGAAAAAAAACAAAAAAAATATACTTTAGAGGAAGCTACTGAACTTGGAAAACAAGAGCTAGAACAAGAATTAGAAAATGAGATTACTAACAAAGAAAATATACTTCGGAAAAACAGCAAATGTTTATCAAAATGAAGAAAATGTAGAAGTATATGTAACATATGAAGTACTTGAATATATAGGGACAAATGAAAAAATTGAATTATAGGGGGACGTGTATACATGGAAGAAAAAAGTCTAAGAATTACTGGAGCAGATAAAAACTTTTTTAATAAAATAACAAAAACATTAACAAAAATACTAATTCCAACCCAGATTAGTCTTAATGGCATGAGAATAAGTGTTAAAAGAAATGCATTATTAAAAGCTTTTATAAATTTATCTAATTCTGAAGAAACAGATAAATCTGCATTAGAAGAAAAATATGAAGCAGCATATACAGCATACCTAGAATCATTAGACAAATATGTTTTAGACTCAATATATAAAAAGGTAAAAAATGATACCGCATCAGATTTTGAAAAAAATGCATTAGCAGATTATTATAATGTTACAAGATTAAAAGAAACAGAGTATACAGAGTATAAATATAGAAAACAAAAGTACTTGTTAGAGTTAGATAATGACGGAATAAAAATATCTGGTAAAGAAAAAACAATTGAAAAATTCCAAGGATTTTATATTGCAAAAATGGATCATTTATATAAAGCAATATTAAAAAATTATTCAATAAAAATTGCAGACAATACAAGTATATATGATTCAACAAAAGAATCAATATATAACGAAATGTTTGAAACACTTGAAGAATACATTAATAATATTTTATCATTAAAAATTACAGATGATAAAGAGGAAAAATATAAAGATATAGAAACAGAATATGAAAAGTATCAGGCATATTCTGTTGGAAAGCTAGATACCAAGGACAACATAGAAAAAAGTATGCTACTAATAGGAATGAGTAGAAAACTATTTACCCATAGTATTCCTTTAGCTGTTGCAGAACAATGCTATAAAAAAATACTAAATGATTCAAGAATGCTAGTACAAGATACAAAAATAGCAACAAAAAGAGAAAAAGCATATTCTATGTTGCTTAAAGTAATGGAAACATATTATACAAAATTATTAGCAACAAAGGTTTATTGGGAAAAACCACAAGAAAGAGAAGAATTTAAACAATTTTTAAAAAAGTATAATGAAATAGAAACTTTAAAAGAAACAGATTTTATTGAATACATAAAACAAAAGGAAGTATTGTTTATAAAAAAAGATATGCCAAAACTTCGTGAAGGAAAAACCGATTATAGTAAATTAATAAAATATTATAAAAGAAAACTAGTTGACTATAATGCAATGAAAGAAATACGAGCATTTAAATCAGAAGGAAAATACAAAAAAAGGATAGTGCATGCATAAAATGTTTAATATAGAGTATTTAGATGTAGAAAAGAATCAAAAATATGAAGAGATCATAAAAAAAACAGTAAGTAAATGTTTTGAAGAGGAGAATTTAATAGGGTCAAAGTTATACATAAGTATAACTTTGACAACTCCGGAAAGAATCAGGGAGATTAACAAGGAATATAGAAATATAGATAAAGCTACGGATGTATTGTCTTTTCCAATGTTTGAAAAAGAAGAAATTGATTTAAAAATAAAGAATAATGATTTTATCCATGAAGATGTTTTAGGAGATATTGTAATCTCTCTTGAACAGGTTGAAAAACAAGCAATAGATTATGGACATTCGTTCGAAAGAGAGTTTGCATATATGATAGTTCATGGATTTTATCATTTAATGGGATATGATCATATAAAAGAAGAAGACAAGCTAAAAATGAGACCTAAAGAAGAAAAAATACTTTCATTATTAAATATAACAAGAGATTAAGTTTGAGAGGAAAAAGAATTATGGCAAAAGGCAAAAGAGTAAAAGAAGGTAGTAATAGTAAAAAGGGACTAAAGATTTTTATTGCGGTATTACTTATCATTATTATAGGAGCAGGAGGAGTACTTGGATATAAATATTATCAGGATAAAACAAAAACAGTTGATGTTGAAATTGTTGCAGATGTAGAAGATAAAGAGGAACCTGTAATAGAAGCGGAAATAAAGCAGGTACAAATATATAAAGGAACAGACAGACCAATTGCTGTAATGATAGACAACCATAATGGAGCATGGCCACAAGCAGGACTAAATGATGCATATATTGTATATGAAATAATTGTTGAAGGCGGAGAAACAAGATTAATGCCAGTATTTAAGGGCGTGGATCTTGACAAAATTGGACCAATTAGAAGCTCTAGACATTACTTTTTAGATTATTCTCTTGAAAATGATGCAATTTATGTTCATTTTGGGTGGAGCCCACAAGCTGAAAAAGATATTAGTAAATTAAAAGTAAATAACATAAATGGTATAACGGAAAGTAGTACTGGATTTTGGAGAGTTAAAGATAAAAAAGCACCACATAATGCAGTAACAAGTACTAGTAAGATACTAGAAATGGCAAATAACAAAAAATATAAAACTACATCAAGCGAAAAAAGTGTATTAAACTATGTAGCAGATGAATTTACTTTAGCTGAAAAGTATGAAGCAAAAACAGAAACAGAAACAAATAGTATAGAACAAGCAAATAAAATAACTATTCCACACTCAAAATTACATACAGTAGTATATGAATATAATCCGGAAACAAAGCGATACGCTAGATATGCAAGAAAAAAAGCACAAATAGATTGGGACACAAAAGAAGCAGTTACAACTAAAAACATTATTATAGAATTTATAAATAATACAGACCTAAAAGATGGAGAAAATAAAGGAAGACAAGACTTACATAACATAGGAACTTTTGACGGATATTATATTACAAACGGCGAAGCTATAAAAATAAAGTGTACTAAATCTGCTAGAAGTGAAAAAACAGTATATACAGATTTATCAGGTAAAGAAATAGAAGTAAATGATGGTAATACATGGGTAAATATATGCCCAAAAGATGCAACGGTTACAATTGAATAATCTGCATTTGTCATTTGGTCATTTGGGACGGAGGATTTTGACTGTTTTTCTGTCAAAAAACTTCGTCCCCGATGGCACCGATGGCAAATTTTATTACAAGGAGGAATAATGGAAGAATTTAAATCTGGATTTGTAGCAATTATAGGAAGAACGAATGTTGGAAAATCAACACTTATAAACATGTTAGTTGGAGAAAAAATTGCTGCAATGGCAAACAAGGTACAAACCACAAGAACTGCAATTAAGGG
Organism: Clostridia bacterium; assembly: GCA_017533795.1. Lineage (GTDB taxonomy): Bacteria > Bacillota > Clostridia > TANB77 > CAG-508 > CAG-269. Next base: position 3,292 of record JAFWIH010000023.1, read on the forward strand.
TATTGTAAATAGAGAAAATTCTCAAATTATATTTATTGATACACCTGGAATTCATAAACCTAAAACAAAATTAAATAATACAATGATTGAAACATCATTTTCGAGTATACCTGATGCTGATGTTATACTATTTTTAATTGAAGCAGATAGCAAAGAAATAGGCAGAGGAGATAGTAAAATACTTGAAAAGATAAAAGAAGCAAATAAAAAAACGATTTTAATAATTAATAAAATTGACTTAGTTGAAAAGGAAAGCTTATTAGACTTAATAAATTTGTATTCAAAAGAATATAATTTTGAAGCTATAATACCTATTTCAGCTAATGATGCAAAATATAAAGAAGCAATATTGAAAGAGATAGAAAAGAACCTAAAAGCTGGGCCTGCATATTATGATAAAGAAGAATATACAGACCAGACACTAAGACAACTAGCTGAAGAAACTATTAGAGAAAAAACCTTAATGCTATTAGACCAAGAAGTACCACATGGTATATATATAGAAGTTGAAAAAATGAAACTAAGAAAGAATAAACAAAAAGAAGAAATATATGACATAGAAGCAACAATATATTGTTTAAGAAATTCACATAAAGGAATAATAATAGGAAAAAATGGGACAATGCTTAAACGAATTGGAAAACTATCTAGAATAGATATGGAAAAGAACTTTGGAACAAAAGTAAACCTAAAAACATGGGTAAAAGTTAAAGAAGACTGGCAAAATCAGGACTCAATTGTGAATAAATTTAAACAAAATTAAAAAAATATAAGAAGGGTATCAAATTCTACAAATTTAGCATTTTAAATGTTATATTATTATTGTAAAAAGAATGATTTTAAGATGCATAATTAAAAAAATATTGCAAAAGATAAATTTAAGGGTAAACTTAAAATTAAGGAGATGGGCATATGATTAAAAAAATTGCATGGAATACCTTTAAACAAACAGGAAACATAGATACCTATTTAGAATTAAAACAAATACAAAATTTAGAACAAAAATTACAAAAGGTGGAACCAGATGGGAACAATAAAAACAAAGGGGATAATAATAGCTGAGAACAATGTAGGAGATTTTGATAAAATGCTAACAATGTTAACTCCAGGCTTTGGAAAAATCTCATGCATAGCTAAAGGAGCACGAAGACAAAAAAGTGCTCTTTTGGCTGGCTCACAATTGTTTTGCTTTGGAGAATACATGATGTATAAAGGTTCAAATACATATAATATAAATTCATGTGAAACTATAGAAATTTTTTATAATATTAGAACAGACCTAGACAAATTAAAATATGCAATGCATATTACAAAAATTATTCAAGATGTTACTACAGAAAATCAAAATAGCTATAAAATTTTACAAGTGTATTTAAATACTTTATATACCATTTCAGAGACAGATAAAAATTTAGATTTAACTCTATGTGTTTTTAAATTAAAACTAATGTGTTATCTAGGTTTTGAGCCTCAAATAAAAAGTTGTACAAACTGTGGAGAAACAGAGAACATTACAAGTTTTAGCATGAAAGATAGCGGATTTAAATGTGCTACATGCAGTAAACTTGATAAAAGCTGTATACAAATAACAGAGAGTACACAAAATGCTATAAAATATATTACTATGGCACCACCTAAAAAATTGTTTTCATTTAACCTAAAAGATGAAAGTTTGGAAGAGTTAAAAATTATTACACAATTGTATTTGAATGAAAAACTAGAAAAAGAATACAAGTTAGAGGACTTATTTTAGAATACTTGCAAAAAAACTCAACAACATATATAATAAGGGTACAAAACAAAAAGAGAAAGGATGATTTTTATGGAAATTAAAATAGTAGGAAAAGAAATAACAGTTACAGAAGCTTTGAGAGACTATGTTGAAAAGAAACTAGAGAGAGTTGAAAAATACTTTGATGATGCTACTGCAGATGTTACTTTAAAAGCAAACAAAAATGAACAAACAGCAGAAATATTTGTAAAAGCAAATGGATATACATATATGGCAGCTGCGGAAGATAAAGATTTATATGCTTCTATAGATAGAGATATGGACATTTTAGAAGGACAAATTAGAAAAGAAAAAACAAAAAGAGAAAAAGCCCAAAGAGATGGTTCATTAAGAACTATGGAAGCTAACTTAGACACAGCTCAAGAAATAAATAATGAAATAATCAAAACATCTTATTACGAAATAAAACCAATAACTCCAGAAGATGCAGTTTTAGAACTACAAGCAAGACCAACACATAGTTTTTTAACATTTATAAATGTAGAAACAGGAAAAGCAAATGTTATTTATACATTAAAAGATGGCAAAAACTATGGTCTTATTGAACCTGAAGCATAGTATTTGAGGAGTAAAAAAATGAAGAAGCAAAAATTACATCAAATAGGAACAACAGCTGATGGAGTTCCAGTATTTGAAAAAAAAATAAATCATGCTTCAACACATAATCATTCTAGAAATATTACCTCAGAAGCAATTTCAAAAATTACATTAAATGAAGATGAAGAATGGCAAACTCATGTAGTTGAATTTGATCGTAATATTGGATATTCTAACTGTGTAAAAGTTTCAGAGCAAGACGAAATTGTTTATGCAGTTAGAAAATATAGAGACCATCCAAGTAGGATGGTTAAAGGATATACCCCTCAACCATGTAATTCTTTAATTGTGATATTAAAAAAATCACCGAATACCAAGGGAGTTATCCTTGTAACAGCTTTTGTTGGAGAAAAGGATAGTGCTCTAAATACACCATGGGGAGGACATTTGAAAAAAGGAACAGATGAGTACAAAGCATCCGTGAATTTTTGGAAAAATCATGCATTAATATTTGAAGGAGAAGACATAAAAAGAGTTTTAAATGATGAGGAAGCACAAGAGTTAAATAAAACATATTTTGAAAATACAGAAGAACTCGAAAGATAATTGAAGCGATTATTAAAAAGGCAGGAAATCAAATCCTGCCTTTATTATGTATAAAAGCAAAACTTAACTTCCTGTCTTTTTAATAGTTAATATATGCTATAATTATTTCATTTGAGATTCAGCTTGTTGGATAAGTTTTCTTACCATATTACCACCGATTCTACCAGCGTCTTTAGCTGATATATCTCCATTATATCCGTCTTTTAAATTAACACCTACTTCGCTAGCTACTTCATATTTAAATTTTTCTAAAGCACCCATAGCTTCTGGAACTAATTTTCTATTACTGTTTGAGTTTGCCATTGTTTTTTCACCTCCTGCTATATATAACATTTATAGAAAAAACTATTGCTTTTTCTAAGTATATCATGTGTAGTTTTGCAAAAAATAAACAAGAAATTTTTGGGAAAAAGCAAAAATATTACAAAAATATTACAATTTTTTTAAGTTTAAATTACAATAAATAATTCTATTGCATTTGATAATAATTTAAGCTAAAATAAAATAGATGATATTTTGTAGAAAAAACAAAAAAATATATATTAAGGGAGGAATTTGTAATGGCAACAAATCCAATGCAAAGAAGATCAAGAAATTCATTTTTACTAGGAATGTTAATAACAACACTAGTATTAGGAGCTATAATAGCGGGGTTAGTGTTTATGATGATGCAAATGCAAAACACACAACAAGAATTACAAGCTGCTACAGTATATGTTTTAAATAAAGATGTACAATCAGGCGGCAATATAACAACAGGAGATTTAACAGCTGTGAAAGTTTCAAGGAGTGTTGCACCATCAAATGCAGCATCAATGACAACTATTACAGAAGCAGAAAGCAAAAACAATAATGAAGAAGAAACAAACAGTAGCGTAGTGGCAAAAATTAATATATCTAGAGGAACAATACTTACTACTGATATGCTGGGATTAGCTGATTCACAAGGAAATGATGTTAGAAAACAACAATACAATACGATTGTTTTGCCAATGGATTTAATAACAGGCGATTTTGTTGATATAAGATTATTATTGCCATCTGGACAAGATTTTATAGTTGTATCTAAGAAAAAAGTGGAAATTCCACAAATTGCTGGAGTTGATTCTACAGATACAATTAGTATAGAACTTTCTGAAGATGAAATCTTATCTATGTCAAATGCTATAGTTGAAGCATATATGATAAATGGTTCAAAACTTTATGCTGCAAAATATATTGATGCAGGAAATCAAGAAGCCGCAACTCCAACATATCCAGTAAATGGAGAAGTTGCTAGATTAATAGAAAATGATTCTAATATAGTTAACACAGCGCTTAATGCACTAAGAGCTAGATACAACAGAGATATTAGAGAAAATTATATAAATTCTACAATTGCTGGACAAGAAGGTGCAACAGAAAATGAACAAACAAAAATGGAAGAAAGCATAACAAATTCTCAAACTTCTAGAGAACAATATTTACAATCATTAAGTGGGGCAGCAACTGTAGAAGAATAACAACATATAGGAGGAATATACACATATGAAAAAGGTAAGCTTTATTGGGGCATATGATAAAACAGACATGATACTGTATTTAGCTAAAATACTAACAACTGTTGGAAAAAAAGTTTTAGTTGTAGATTCAACAATAGATCAAAAAGCTAAATATATTGTGCCTGCTATAAATCCTACAATTTCATATATTACAGAGTTCGAAGAAATAGATGTAGCAGTTGGATTTTCTAACTTTAAAGAAATAAAAAACTATTTAGGAATGCCTGAAGACAAAGAGTTAGAATATGACTATGCTTTATTAGATATAGACAGTGGAAAAGCAATAGAAGAATTCGAAATTCAACCTACAGAAGACAATTATTTTGTTACAGGATTTGATGTATATTCTTTAAAAAAAGGATTAGAAGCTTTGAATGCATTAAAAGAGCCTTTGAATTTAACAAAAGTATTGTTTTCTAAGACAATGCTAAAAGAGGATGATGATTATTTGAATTTCCTTTCAGTAGGATTGAAAATAGTATGGAAAGAAAATAGGATTTATTTTCCTACAGAAAATGGAGATGCTACAGTTTTAGCAGAAAACCAAAGATTAGCTAAAATTAAGTTTAGATTATTAAGCCAACAATATAAAGAAAGCTTGTATTTTATAGCTGAAGAAATTTTAAAAGACGTAAGTGGCTCAGAACTTAGAAGAGCACTAAGGATAATTGAAAGAGACAAAGGAGTATAAAAATGTCGATAGTATCTTTTTGGAATCAGGGGGAAGAAGAATCAGGTAAAACATCTGCGATTATTGCATTAGCTACACATATGGCTATAGAACATAATTACAGAATACTAGTAATTTCAACAAGTGTAAATGATGATACTATAAAAAACGCTTTTTGGAAGGAAAATAACACAAGAAAAAATTTAGGACTATTTGGACCAAATACAAATGTAGCAATGCAAAATGGAATTGAAGGTTTAAATAGATATATTCGAAGTAATAAGATTTCGCCTGATATTATAACAAATTATACAAAAGTAGTTTTTAAAGATAGATTGGAAATATTACTAGGATATAATGGAAATGAAAGTTTAGCTGGAGAAATAAGAAATATTTATCCATCAATAATTGAAATGGCTAATAAATATTATGATTTAGTATTAGTAGATGTAGACTCTAAACTTAGTGAGGAAACACAAAAAGAGATATTACATCTTTCTAATATTATTGTAGCAACAATTTCTCAAAGACTAGCAAGTATAAACAAATTTAATGAGGCTAGAAATAATAATCAAATTCTTAATAGTCCTAAAACACTAATACTGATTGGAAGATATGACAGGTATTCAAAATACACTCCTAAAAATATATCTAGATACTTAAAAGAAAAAAATTTAGTTAACAGCATGCCATACAACACGTTATTTTTTGAAGCATGTGAAGAAGCTGAGGTACCAGATTTATTTTTAAGATTAAGAAAAATATCTGATGAGAATGACAGAAACGTTTTATTTATAAACGAAATAAGAAGACTATCAGAAAATATTATATATAGATTACAAGACTTACAAATGAGAAATAGGTAGGAAGGAGAGAACGTTAATGAGTTTAAGTAATATTATATTGACAATAATTGTATTACTACTATTTCTTTATGTAGTTTATTATTCAATAAAGAAAAGAAAGGAAGCACCAGTCGAAGAAGAAGTAAATGTTGATGACAAAACATATACACTAGAACTAATGACTCAATTTGTAAAAAGAAGACTAGATGAAATTACAAAAATAAATCTTTATGATATTGGTCTTTCTGAAGAAGAATTAAAAAGAAGAAAAAATAAAAAATATGAATTAAAAAAGGCTTTAAAAGGATGTACATATGGAGATGTAAATGACAAAAAATACGTCAAAGAACTAATATATGACTTACTTGCTCAGGAATATGGCGTAAACGAAATGAATATTTCATCTGCAATTCCTTTTGATGCACCATCACTTCTAACAGCTCAAGACAAATTTGATATTTTAATATACGTTTATAAACAAGAATTTGGATATGAAGCTTTAACAGAGCTAATTAAAAAATATAATTTAGCAGAACTAAAATATGTAGATGGAGAGACAAAACCTTCATATGTTATCACAGAGGACGAAATAAACGAAATATATGAAACAGAAAATATAGCACTTTCGTTCCAAGGAAAATTATCTGTTGTAGTTCAAAGAATTTACCAACATTATAAAGGTTATAGTAGTATTGACGAAGTAAGAGATATGAACATAGATGGAGTATCAGGTGGTGTATCTGGACTTCCAGAAAGCTTCTTAAGTCAAATTGCACAAACAGGAGGAGACTATATTGAACAAGTTGCAGAACAAAAAGTACCAAGAGCTTGTGATAGTATATGGATTTTCTTCCAAGGTAAATCTATTCGTTTAGCTTTCCTTTCATTTGGAACAGAAGCTGAACTAAAAAGAGTTTGCCAAAATATTTATAAATACAATAACCCAGGACAATTATCAGATACAAATGGTTATAAAATAAACGAAATGAAAGATGGTTCTCGTGTAGTTGTAGTTAGACCTAGTATGGCAGAAACATGGGCATTCTTTGTAAGAAAATTTGACGTTAAACGTTCTACACTTGAACAATGGTTTAAAGGAGAACCAGGTTCAGATGAATCTATAGAGTTACTAAAATATCTTGTAAAAGGAGCAAGAATAACATCAATAACAGGTGAGCAAGGTTGTGGTAAAACAACAATGCTTATGGGAATGATAGAAAATATTTATGAAACAATGAACATTCGTGTTCAAGAAACTGCATTCGAGCTTCACTTAAGAAGAATATATCCTACAAGAAATATTCTTACACTTCGTGAAACAGAAACAATTTCTGGACAAGAAGGACTAGACGTTCAAAAGAAAACTGACGGTTCTGTAAATATTATAGGTGAGGTTGCAACTGACCCTGTTGCTGCATGGATGATACAAGCAGCCCAAGTTGCTTCAAAATTCACATTATTTACTCACCATGCTAAAACATTTCCAAACTTAGTTACTGCACTTAGAAACTCAATGCTTAGAATTGGACAATTTAATAATGAACAAACAGCAGAAGAACAAGTAGTTCAAGTATTAAACTTTGATATTCATTTAACAAAAGACTTTAGAGGAAAAAGATATGTAGAAAGAATTACAGAATGTATTCCTGTAGAGGAAAAAAATGAATATACATTTGACCATAGAAATGAAAAAACATTAGAAGGAAAATTTGATAAATTTTTCGACAATGCAACACATTACTTTACAAAAACAACAGATAAAAAATTATATATATATAGAAACATATTAGAATATGTTGATGGTGAATATATAATTACAAATCCAATAACTGAACAAAATATCAAAGAAATGAGACTAAATATGGATGAAACAGACGCAGAAAACTTTGATAGATTTATAGAAAGACATTGGGGAAACAGACAAACAGTGGGCGTAGCACAAGGAACACAAAAAAAAGGAAGAAGACCTAGTAATACAATAGAATAAACATGCAAAGGAGGTGCTAATAGTGGATAATTCAGTTTTGTTCTACATTATGGGTGGTTCAGCTGGAATCTTTGTAGTAATTCTTTTAATATATTTTGCATTAAAACAAAGAATGGGAAAGTCAGAATACAAAAGAATACAAAGATTACAAGAGGGAACAAAATCTAGTAGCTTTTCGATGGAAATACTATATCAAAAGCTATATATGACATATTTAAAAATACCTGGACTTAAAAGATACATATTAAAACTAAGAAGAAGACTTGAGATTATAGACATAGAAGATGAATATAAAACAAGAAGAGATGCCGCAAAAATATTAAGCAGAACATTATTAGTAGTTATACCTGTTGCTGTTTTAACAATTGTAATTGCACATAGTAACCATTTATTATTAGGTACACTTCTATTGTTTGAATTATTTATGATTGATACTTTTATAGATGGAATGGTTGATAAAATTGATAACAATCTACTTAAAGAACAAATAGAATTCTTTTCAGAAATAAGACATGCTTATCACGAATTTAATATGGTAGAAGAAGCAATTTATCAGGTTTCGCAAGATGATGAAAAAAATGTATCAAAACAAGGTGAAAAAATATATGAAGTTTTAATTTCAGATGATCCTGAAACAGAACTAGAAAAATACTATGATATAGCACCAAATAGTTACTTAAAAGAATTTGCAGGTGTTTCTTACTTAACAAAAGAATTTGGAGATAGAAAAGTAGATGGAGCATCTTTATACTTAAAAAATGTAAACAATATTACACAAGAGATGCAACTAGAAATATTAAAAAGAGATAAATTAGATTACGTTTTCCAAAGTTTAGCGGTAATATCAATTGTACCAGTACTATTCTTAGAACCATTAAAGAATTGGTCTGTAAGCAACTTTGATTTTACTTCAAACTTTTACTTAGGAAAAGGTGGAATGATAGTTCAAATTTTATTAATGATACTAACATTCTTATCGTATATATTAGTTAAAACAATTAAAGACAATGGCTCGACACAAGTAAGTACAAAAAACACAGAAAATCCTTGGCAAGCTAAACTATATAAAGTTACAATAGCAAAAAAAATAATTGATTTATTTATACCTAAAAAAGGAACAAAAGAATATAGAAAAACAAAAGATTTACTTAAAGATTCAGCATCAAAACTTAAGATGGAGTGGCTATATATAAACAAATTAGTACTTTCATTAGCTACAATTGTAATATCTATAGTGGTATTTGGCTATTTACATCAAACAGCAATAGATTATCAATATACAAATCCTACGACAGACTATGATTTGATAGGAGGACTGTCAGAAAAAGACAAAAAAAAGGCAGAGGATCTTACTAAACTTGATAATGTATTCTTAGATAGATTTAGAGGAAAACATAATACAACTATAGACCAAATAAAGGTTGCAATGCAATATTCTCCATATTACAATGATGTTGAAGAAGAGGAAATTAATACTGCAGCTGAAAGAGTATATAAAAAGCTACAAATAGTAAATAGTGAAAATTTAAAATGGTTTGAATTATTATTATCATTTACTTTTGGAATAGTTGCATATATGGCACCAACATGGATATTAATTTTCCAATATAAAATTAGACAATTAGAGATGGAAGATGAGGTAATGCAATTCCAAACAATTATACTTATGCTTATGAGGATAGAAAGAGTTAATGTTGAAATTATACTAGAATGGCTAGAAAGATATTCTAAAATATTCCATGAACCAATTAGTAAATGTGTAAACAACTATGAAGCTGGTGCGTGGGAAGCATTAGAAGAACTAAAAAATGAAGTTTCTTATCAAGACTTTATACGTATAGTAGAAAGTCTGCAAGCCGCAGTAGAAAAAATCCCTATTAAAGATGCATTTGATGAACTTGACTCTGAAAGAGACTATTATAAAGAAAAAAGAAAAGAATCAAATGAAAGATTAATAGCTAGAAAAGGTATGATAGGAAAACTAATAGGATTTGCACCAATGGTTTGTTTATTTGTAGGATACCTAATAATACCACTTGTATTTATAGGATTAACAAGTATGACATCTTCAATGGCAAGCCTAAGTTAATAGAGGAGGGAGTAAATGGAAAATACTAGCAAAGCTTTATTAATAGCAGGTGGTGTTTTAATTAGCATTATGGTTGTTTCTTTATTAGTAATAGGATATAATAGTTTAACAGATTACCAGCGCACAAAACAAAATGCTTTATCGGAAGAACAATTAGTAGCTTTTAATAAACAGTATGAAGCATATAATAGGGACTTAACAGGCTTTGAAATGGTTAGTTTATTAAATAAAATAATAGATTATAACAAGCTTAATACAGTAAGCAGTGACAGTAATGACTGGGAGAATAATAATACATCAAAAGGATATACAGAAATGTATATAAAGTTTACTATAAAGGATTCAGAAATAAGGAAATTATTTATAGATGGAACATATGATTCTGCAAATTCAACAAAAAAAGATAAACTAGACCAAATACGTAGTAACATGCAATCATTGGAACATACTTATGGAACAACATTAATGAGTAAGCTTTCAGCTATGAGTGATTACAATCCAGAAACTGAAGAAGGAAAAATAGAAATAATCAAAAAACTTGGTGTAAATGTTTTACCTAAAAGTTTGCCTGAAATAGAAGAAGTAAAAAAATATCAACATTATATAGAATTTAAAAGAGCAAATTTTAAATGTACTGGAACAGAATATGACAAAAATACTGGAAGAATAATAAAACTTATATATGAACAAATATAATATACATAAGAGAAGAGGTGGCATATAATTTGGAAAACACATCAAAAGCATTATTAATGGCTGCAGGAGTCTTGATAGGCATTATGATTTTAAGCATTGCAGTATACCTAGCAGCTTCATTTGGAAGTGATGCGGCAGAAGTAAATGAACAAATAAGGAGAAATCAAGTTAACCAGTTTAACAGCCAATTTACCAAATTTAATGGGAAGAAAGATGCCACAATTCATGACATACTAACCATTGCAAATTTAGCTATAGATAATAATAAAACATATGAATTGACAGAAGCAGGAGCTAGTAATTATTATATATCTGTAAAGAAAGATAACATAAGAATGGAGAAAATCAATATAGATAATTATATAAAAAGCAATTTAATGGCATCCGAATTTGAAAATGGTGAATTAAAAAGGTATACATGTACAGTTCATATAAATGAAATAACTGAAAGAGTTGATCAAGTAAACTTCACCTCAAATAAATGATAAGGTAAAACAATTATGAAAAAGTTTATAGTTATATTTATCATTGCAACAATATCAATACTTGCTTTGATATACGGATATTTCAATTTTGAATTTGAAAGAAAAAACATAGCAAAAGAAAATTTAAAATTTGAATATTGTTATAATAAAGAAATATATGGAGCAGAACTTGCAACTATTATAAATAGAGCAATAGAAAACAATGAAAAAAATAATATTAGCAAAGATAATAAGGGATTTTATATAGAAAATGAACAAAATTCAATAAAAATAGAAATAAAAATTATAGATAATAATACCACATATAAAATGGAAACATTTTATATGAATGATATTACTAAATTTGTTCAAAATTTTAACACGATAAAATTTAAATGTACAAAAATTGAATATCATTCTCAAACAGGTAAAATAAAATACTTATACTTTGAACAGATAAGTAGTTAATTAAGTTATTAAAGTTAGGTTATCCAGCCTAGATAAAAATAAAATACAATAAAATAAAAAAATTAAAGGAGGAATAAAAAATGGAGAATGCGTCAAAAGCGTTAATTATAGCAGGAGCTATACTTTTATCAATCTTGATTATATCATTAGGTATAATGATATTCAGAAATGCATCATCAGTTGTTAACAATAATGCAATGAGTGAGGTAGAAATGCAACAATTTAATACTAAATTTACGCAATATGAAGGTACAACTGTAAGAGGTGCGCAAGTTAATGCAATGCTTCAAGCAGTATTATCTAATAACATGTCCGTAGATAGTGATTCAAGAAAAGTAAAGGTAACTATTACTGGTACTGGAACAGAAAACATTGCAATGGCAATTACGGCTACATCTTTACCAACTGCTAGAGCTGCTACAGGAAGTACATACACAGTTACATGCAAATATGGTAATTCTGGTAGTCAACAAGGTATAGTCAATGAAATACAAGTAAAAAAGAATTCATAGTAATTAATAAGGAGATGATATAGTATGGAAAATGCTTCAGATGCATTACATATGGCATTTGGTGTGCTAATATTTGTATTAGCTTTATCCATTACTATGTCATCTTTTAGCATAGTAAGGGTAGCAGCTGATACTATTTTATATAATTCTGACAGAGAAACAGGATATACCTATGTAAAATACCAAGATGAGAGTGGAAATTTACAAACAGAACGTATAGTTGGAAAGGAAACAATAATTCCAACATTAAATAGAATATTTATGGAAAACTATATAATTAGATTTCGTGATAGAAATGGTAATGCTATGACAGTTTATAAATATGATAATATTGATATGTCCGAAATTAATTTAGAGAATATATCTGCAAATGATAAAAAAGAATTTATAAATGCACTTTTTAGTGGAAAAGATACTAAAATAGGCAATAAAGACTTGAAACCTAATCCCTTTTATGGTACAATAATAAAAGGAAATAACAAATTTAAAGAAACATTAGGTGTTTACTATCAAGAAGATTTACAACAAAGTCAAATTGATGATGTAAACAAAACCAAAAAACGTGTAATAACATATACACAAATTTAGGAGGTAGGAAATGAGTGATTCAACTATAACTATTATTGCAATATTTGTAGCAGCAATATTAATGTTTATTTTTCCACTAATGGCAATGTCAGATAGAACAGATGATATGTCACAATTATCTGTACAAACAGCTACAACAGAATTTGTAGATAACGTTAGAACAACCGGTGTATTATCTTTAAATAATTACCAGAAATATGTGGATAGTATTTCAGCAACAGGAAATAATTATGAAGTTGAAATGGAAGCACAAATTTTAGATGAGAATCCAGGGAAAAAAACAACACAAACTCAATCAACCAAAATTGGTGAAAATGTATATTATAGCCAATATACAAGTCAGATAATGGATGAACTAAATAAAAATAGTAAAGGCACATATACATTAAAAGAAGGAGATTTTTTCTCTGCTTCTGCAAAAAATACTAATGCAACAATTTCACAACAGTTAAAGAGTGCATTTTATAAAGTTACAGGTAATGATACATATTCAATATCTGCTAAACATGGTGGAATTGTAACAGTTACTGGAACAAAATAAATAAAAAATAAAGGCTTGTAATTAAAAATAGTTACAAGCTTTTTAACTAATTGCACAAAGGAAAGATATAAAATGAAAATACAAAGTTTAGCTATTATTTTTATTATAATAATAATACCAATGTCAATAATTTTATCTGAATATTTACAATCTCAAATTAATACAATAAACTTACAAACATCTTATGATTCACGATTAATTGGAGCTACATATGATGCAGTAAGAGCATTTCAATTGAATGCCGTAAGTAGTTCAACTAATGATATTGCAGCTTCAAAAATTAGAGACATTGAGGCATCTGCTACTACTTTTTTAACATCACTTGCAAATAATTTTGAAGATAGTGGTACAAGCAGAAACTCTATACAAAGCTATGTACCAGCAATAGTATATTGTTTATATGATGGTTATTATATTTATTCTCCATATACAAATGACATTCAAGGAGTTATAGAGAATGAAAATGCAACGTATAAAGATGGACAACAACTAACAGGTGTAAAACCGTATATTTATTATAGCTGTAGATATATAAAAGGAGCAATTGATGTTGTTATAACATATTCTCTGGATAACTATATAACAATACAGGGAACTATTGGTGGCGAAAGCGTAAATAAATCAGGCTATTATTTGGGAAAATTTGAAGGCACCAGTTTTAATGGCAAATACAATGGTGTTTCTATCTCTGAAGACGAAGGGACACTTCGCGAGAATATATTTGATTCTGAAACAATGAGCGTACAGAATTATGCATATGCTAAAATACAAGGTACAAAATACTATTTAGACAATAATAATAACGTTTTTAGACTATTAAATGGCGAAAAACTTGAGGTTTCTGACAATAATAAAGGAGAATATATAGATTTAATACAAAGAAATAATAGTGCATATAAATTTTATGAACAAGCATTTAAATTTAGTGACTATGTTAATAAGAATTTACAAACATTAACATATAATGATGCAGTAGATGCTGATGGCAATAAAATTAATGCAAATGGCTTTTCAGGAGATAGAACAATTTTTAATGAATCTGGGACAATAAAACCAGAAGATAGTAATTCTAATTTTACAGAACACAGAACAGCAGTTATAAGATATGCAATAGAAAAAAATTTAACAACAGCTATAGCAAATTATAATAAAAATTTTGCACAGGGTACGGCTGCATTTGCAATGCCAAACTTAAGTGAAACAGATTGGTATAAAATAATAAATAATGTATCACTTATTACATTTATGCAAGGCCTTCCAATAGGAAACAAAGTGTATAATGGATATGCAGTAGTAACTAATAACAAAAATGAAGATTTTGTTGCTAAGGAATCAATATATATAGTGTCAGATGGGCAATATCATAGTATAGGCGATATTGATTTACAATCTAAGACAACAGGTCTGAAAGGATATATAAATTTAGATTTTGAAAGACATACATTAGATCAAACTAATTATTACTATCCTAAAGAAGAAACAGGTTGCTATACAAGTATCATTAATCAAACAAGTATAGATACGTATGATAAAAATCCAAACAATCCAAACAATGACTTAGATGAATATTTAACATGGTTAAAATCGAAAAATCCGCAACTTGCACAAGCATATTATACAGCACTTGGACGTGAACGATATGGTATGTATAGATATAATAAATTAGATGAATAAAAACAAATAAAAATAACACAATAAAATAGAGGAGATTAAAATGAGAAATGTTTTAAAAGTATCTATTTTGATTGTGTTATTTATTTTTTATGTTTATATTTTAGCAATTGAATCAATTCCAAATAGTTTAATTTTATTTGACGGAGAAAATGTTAATATAAAAACAATTTTAGGACTAAACATAAATCAAGAAGGCGAAGAAAACAACATAAATATAAGCTTATTAGGTAAAGTCCCTGTAAAAGAAGTAAGTGTAAGTGTATTACCAAGAACTACAGTAATTCCTGTAGGAACAGTAGCAGGAGTAAAACTATATACTAATGGAGTATTAGTTGTGGGAATGACTGAAGTTCAAGGAATAGACAATATAAAATATAAACCATATGAGAACTCAGGAATAAAAGAAGGAGATATGATTATTTCTATAGAGGAAAAAGAAATTTCAAATACAGTAGATTTAGTAAAAACAGTTAATGAATCAAAGGGCGAAGAAGTTGAAATAAAATATGTAAGAGATGGACAAACCCTAGAATGCAGTATGATACCAACGCAAACAAGCAAAACAGAGTATAAATTAGGATTATGGGTAAGAGATAGTGCAGCAGGGGTTGGGACTGTAAGCTTTTATGAGCCAAAAACAAAAATATTTGGAGCATTAGGGCATGGAATAACAGATATAGACACAGGAAAACTAATAAACATTGCAAATGGAGAATTTATAACAACAAAAGTACTTTCTATTTCTAAAGGTGAAGAGGGGGTACCTGGTAAAATGCAAGGAACAATAAATAATCAACACAATATTGGAAAAATATATAAAAACACAAACTTTGGAATATATGGAATCGTAGACGATTTAAGTTCATTAAATATAGATAGTTCAAGAGAAATGGAAGTAGCATTAAGAGAGGAAATAAATTTAGGAAAGGCAAAAATATTAACCAGCTTAGATAATGAAAAAGTTACTGAATATGAGATAGAAATTGAAAAAATATTTACTAATAATAATTATGATAATAAGAGTATGCTAATAAAAGTTACAGACGAAAGCTTGATAAATAAAACAGGAGGTATTATACAGGGAATGAGTGGCTCACCAATAATACAAAATGGAAAATTTATTGGTGCTGTAACAAATGTACTTGTAAATGACCCAAAACAGGGTTATGCAATTTTTGGAGATTTAATGATAAAACAAGCAAAAGAAGTAGAATAAAAGTATTTCGACCAAGGGTCCCCCTTGGTCGAAATACTTTTATTCTACTAACATTGGACCTATTTTTGTAACAGTTCCTGCACCTAAAGTCATAACAATATCATTTGGTTTAACATTTGCTTTTAAATATTTTACACATTCTTCAAAATCAGGAATATACCTTGCAGCTGTACCAAAAGATTGTATTTTATTTACTAAATCTTGTGATGATATTCCATATGTATTAGTTTCTCTTGCAGCATAAATATCAACAATAATAATATTATCAAAGTTAAGTAAAGCTTTTGCAAAATCATCTAATAAATTTTTAGTTCTGCTATATGTATGTGGTTGAAAAATAACCCAAGACTTATTATATTTTTTATTCATTAATGATTTAGCGGTAGCGATAATTTCAGTTGGGTGATGGCCATAGTCGTCAAATACTTTAGCACCGTTTACCATTCCTTTATATTCGAATCTTCTATCTGCTCCTCTAAAATCAATCAAACCATTTTGAATATCTTCAGAACTAATTCCATATTCATGGCACATAGCAATACATGCTAAACAGTTTGAAACATTGTGCATTCCAGGAACAGAAAGTTTAATTCTTGCATAAAATTTATCATTTTGATAAACATCAAATTCTGGAAAACCATTATCATCAAAAACAATATTAACAGCAAAAAAATCTGTATTTTTGTTTGTAATACCATATGTAATGCACTTTGCTTTTGTGTATTGTTGTAAATCTAAGCAATTCTTATCATCGCCATTTAGAACTAAAAAACCATCTTCAGGCAATAATTTAACATATTTAATAAAGGCATTTTTAACGTTTTCAAATGTCTTAAAATAATCTAAATGATCATTATCTATATTCAAAATAATTGCAGATTTTGGACTAAATTTTAAAAAGCTTTCAACATATTCACAAGCTTCTATAACAAAATTTTCACTATTACCAACTTTATTATTACCACCAATTTCATCTAAAATTGCACCAACTTGAATGCTTGGATCTAAGTTTGCCTGTAAAAATGCTAAAGAAACCATAGAAGTAGTTGTTGTTTTTCCATGTGTTCCTGCAATAGTAACAGTATTTTTATAGCATCTGGTTATTTCACCTAAAAAATCAGCTCTTTCAACTGTTTTTATTTTCAATTTTCTAGCTTCAACTAGTTCTGGATGATCTTTATTTATTGCAGCAGAATGAACAACTATATCAGCATTTTTTACACTTTCTATATCATTTCCAATTGTAACTTTTATTCCTCTATTATTTAATTCGTCAGTAATAGCAGATTGTGTACTGTCAGAGCCAGTAACACTAAAGCCCCAGTTCTGTAAAATTTCGGCTATACCACTCATACTAACGCCACCGATTCCAACCATATGAATGTTTTTATAGCTTTTTAAGCTATCAATGTTAGGCATAAATCAACACTCCTTTTTATTAATATATGAATTATATACTTATATTGTATAATTTTCAATGGTTTTTTAAATAAAAATTTTTTGTAAAAAAAAGGGGGAAAAAATATTTTCATGAAGAATATTATAGTTGTACATAAATAAACGTATTATGTACAGAAATTAAAAACTAGAGGAAGGCGGTGCACACCATGCAAATCACAGATGTACGTTTAAGAAAAGTTAGTTCAGAAAACAGAATGAAAGCTGTTGCTTCTGTAACATTTGATAACGAGTTTGTTGTTCACGACATTAAAGTTATCGAAAGCCAAAATGGATTATTTATTGCTATGCCTAGCAGAAAAACTCCTAACGGAGAATTCAAGGATATAGCTCATCCAATCAATGCTGAGACAAGAGAGAAAATTCAAACAGCTATATTAGAAGCTTATGAAGCTCCAGAAACAGAGGAATCAGCAGAATAATAAATAATAAAAGAAAAACGATGCTTTGCATCGTTTTTTTGTTAGTTTTACTTGAAAAAAAGGTAAAAACCATGTACAATATATAGGAATTTATTTAGAAAGAGGAAAACAACATGTATTTAATAGTAGGCTTAGGTAACCCAGAAGAAGATTATGGTGGTACAAGACATAACATGGGATTTGACACTTTAAATAAGATTTCAAAAGAATACAATGTTAGCATTAATAAGAAAAGCTTTAAAGGGTTATATGGAACTGGAATGATAGAAGGGCAAAAAGTAATTTTATTAAAGCCACAAACTTTTATGAATTTAAGTGGTGAAAGTGTAAAAGAATGCATTGATTATTACAAAATAGACTTAGATAGTTTAATTGTAATATACGATGACATCGATTTAGACAAAGGAACAATAAAGCTTCGTAAGCAAGGAGGAGCAGGAACACATAATGGAATGAAGTCAGTTGTAGAAAACTTAAATTCGGAAAAATTTTCAAGAGTAAGAATTGGAATAGGCATGCCAGAAAACAAAAGTAATTTAATAGATTATGTTATAGGATATGTTCCTGATTATGAAAAAATAGTTTTAGACAAAGCCTGTGAAACAGCAAAAGAAGCAGTTGTAGAAATAATAAAAAATGGAATTGATATTGCTATGAACAATTATAATTAATAGAAAGGGATTTAAATGCTAGAATTAATAATAAAAAAAGAAAACAAATCTAAAAGTATTGCTTTAATAGAAAATGGAAAACTAATAGAATACTATGAAGATGATGAAACAAAAAGAAGAAGAGAAGATAATATATATATTGGTACTATAAAGGATGTAATTCCAGGAATGCAGTCAGCTTTTATAGATATTGGAATTGAAAAAAATGCGTTTATACATTTAAAAGATATATTACCTAAGATAAATGAAAAAGAGGAAAAACAAAGTATAAACGTAGATATAAAAGAAACAACAAAAGTAAATGATAAATTGCTAGTTCAGATAAAAAAAGATAGTGATGCTCAAAAAGGAGCAAGGGTATCTACTCATATAAGTTTATCAGGTAATTATATAGTGCTAATGCCAAATACTAGTATTATTACTATATCTAAAAAAATAGAAGATGAAAATGAACAAAAAAGATTGATTAACATTATGAAAAATAATCTTCCACAAAATGTTGGAGCAATTGTAAGAACTTCTGCCAAAAACAAAAATGAAGAAGATATTGTTCAAGACATTAATTATCTTTATAGTAAATGGAAAAAAATAATAACAAAATTTAATAATGAAAAAACAAAGGGACCAGTATTAGTTTATAAAAGCCCCGATATTGTTGAAAAGATTATAATAGATACATTTTCAAAGGGACTAGAAAAGGTAACATTAAATAATAAAAAAGACTTAGAAGAATTACTCGATATACAAAAAGAAAATGAGTGTTATAAAAATATAAAATTTGTTTTACAAACCAATGGTGACGTAATGGACTGCTATGATATAAAAAAACAAATAGAAAAAATGCAAGCTAGAAAAATTTGGCTTAAATGTGGTGGATTTATAACTATTGATAAAACAGAAGCACTAACAGCAATAGATGTAAATACAGGGAAGTATACTGGTAAGAAAAACTTAGAAGATACCATATTTAAAGTAAATGAAGAGGCAACATATGAGATAGCAAAACAGGTAAAATTACGAGACATTGGTGGAATAATAATTATAGATTACATTGATATGGATAATAAAAAAAATAAAGAAAAAATAGAAAATTTACTAAAAAATAGACTAAAAGAAGACAGGGCAAAAACACAAGTAGAAGGATTTACCAAACTAGATTTAATGGAATTTACAAGAAAACATATATGTAGTCATAATAGCTAATATGAAAGGAACAAAAATGAAAGTAGGATTTATATCGCTTCGGATGTAGCAAAAATTTAATAGATACTGAAATAGCAATTGGCCATTTCAAAAAACATAATTATAGAATTGTAAATAATCCTAAAGATGCAGATATTATTGTAATAAATACATGTGGATTTATAGATGAAGCAAAAGAAGAAGCAATAAATACTATATTAGAAATGGCAGAATATAAGAATAAAAATTGTAAATATTTAGTTGTAATGGGATGCTTGGTGCAGCGATATTATAGTGATTTATTAAAAGAACTTCCAGAAGTAGATTTATTTATAAAACTAGATGAATACAAAAATTTTTGGCAAAAAATAAATGACTTAGTAGAAAACAAAAAGGTAGAAATTTCTAAACATAAAAACAACATAAAAATTTCAGAAGTTAAAAAGCTTCCATTGCCTAAAATGAATGATTTTTTTGAAAGAGTTATTACAACCGGAGACAATTATGCTTATTTAAAAATAGGTGAGGGATGTAGTAATAAATGCACATATTGTGCTATTCCTTATATAAGAGGTCCTTTTGTAAGTAGACCAATGGAAGAAATATTAGAAGAAGCACAAATTCTTGCCGAACAAGGCATTAAAGAAATTATAATAATTGCACAAGATACAACAAAATATGGCGTAGATTTATATGGTAAAAGTAAGCTTGCAGAGCTTTTACAAAAACTTAGTAAAATAGAAAAAATAAAATGGATACGCTTTTTATACTCTTATCCAGAAGGTATTACAGATGAACTAATCGAGACTGTTGCTAATAACCCTAAAATATGTAAATATTTTGACATTCCAATTCAACATATATCAAATACAATTCTTAAAAAAATGAATAGACAAACGTCAAAAGAGAATATAGAAAAAATAATAAAAAAAATCAGGGATAAGATTCCTTATGTAACTATAAGAACAAGTCTAATTGTTGGTTTCCCAGGAGAAAGTGAAAATCAATTTAAAGAGCTATATAAATTTGTAGAAGATACAAAATTCGATAAATTAGGAGTATTTGAGTATTCAAGAGAAGAAGGTACACCTGCAGCAAAGCTTCCGGAACAAATTCATCATTCTACAAAGAGAGCAAGACGTAATAAAATAATGAAATTACAACAGGAAGTATCAAATAAACTTATGAAGAGTAAAGTGGGCAAAATTGAAGAAGTACTAATAGAAGATGAAGTGTATAAAAATAATAAAAGATATTTAATAGGCAGAACTTCACATGATGCACCAGATATAGATGGAATTGTATATATTAATGTTAAATCAGATATGGATGGAAATAATTTGATTAATACATTTATTAAATGTACAATAACTGATTATTTAAATTATGACTTGATAGGAAAGCTAACGTAAGGAGGAATAATATATGAGATTTATTGGCATGGTAGAAGGAAAAGGCTTATATGCTGAGTGGAACAACAGTCATAATCAAATAAGGTTCTTTCTAAATGGGAAAAGTATTGCAGTATATGATACAGATATTATGAATATTATAGAGGATCCGATAGTTTTTAGAAATAATACTATTGCAAATGAACTATCAGCTGAAGCAAAAGACCAAATACAGCAATTAGCAAGAAAAGTGGATATTGAAGAACTGAAATCTGATGAAGAAAAGTATGGAAACAATTCAAGAGACTATATAGGAGAAGCTTTACATATTGATGGCAAAAGAATAATAAGCTTAACAGAAATAAGTCTTGATGAAGAAGTAGAAGAAAACGATAAAAATGAAAACAGTTTAAACAAAAATAATTTTGAAGAAAAGAAAAAAGAAGCAACTACTAAAGATATAAAAATAAAGCAAGAGTTAAAAATGAGCTCAATGGCTACAAGTACTAAAACTATTGGTAGTGTATTACAAAGAGCAGGGAAAATGCCAAAAGTAGAAGGAAAAACATTTACAAAGCTTGGTATTGTTGAGTCAGATAGAGTAAAAGACATAGACAAGAATGCTAAAACAAATACCACAAGATTTTCATTAGTTGCTATAGCGTCAGATGGTACTGTAGTTCCACTAAATCTAGAACAAGATTCTGCAGAAGGTAGTAATCCTAGAGAAATTAGCCATAAAGTAAATGCAGATGGTAGAGTAGAACAAGATGATGTAAATTCAAGATTTAGAATTGGAAATAAAGAAGAAACTATTTCAATCAAATTTTCTAATGGACCAGGAAATATTGAAGTAGGATACTCTGAAAGAAAAACTTTAGGTGGAGATGGAATAGAAGGAAATATAAGCTATGACCATCAACTAGAAACAAGCACTGTATACTGGAGACCAAGAAAAGATAGTAGAGATAAAGAATATGCAGATGGTATATATGGAACAGAAGAAAGAGCAAGAGAAGCAAAATTAGAGTCTGCACATAACTCTAATTTAAAGAGAGGCAAAAAGGGAGTGGTAGACTCAAAAGATAATCATGAATATAAAAATTCTGATGGAGATATGCAAACAAAAGATGAAGAACACCAAAATGATTTAATTGAAAGAGCTAGAAAACTTATAAATGAGAATGATGAAGTTTCAAGTGCGTTTACAGAGGAAGAAGTAATAAAAATGTTAGAGCATGCTCACGATAAAGGAAAAGATTTAGAAGAAGCAGAAGAAGACATTAAAGAAGATGCAAGTAGAATGCCAACAAATAATAGATAAAAAGGAGAGAATAGGTTATGGAAAAAGTTAGAGGATTTGAAGTTGCAAAGGGATTTGAAAATGCAGGTATTAATTTGCCAGAAAGGAAAACAAAGCATTCAGCAGGATATGATGTAGAAGCAGCTGAAGACACAATAATACCAAGTTTTAAAAAGGGAATGAAACCAACTTTAGTAAAAACAGGAATAAAAGCATATATGCAAGATGATGAAGTATTAATATTAGCTAATAGAAGTTCAAATCCAGGTAAAAAAGGACTAATTTTAGCAAATAGTATAGGAGTAATAGACAAAGATTATTATGGAAATGCAGATAACGATGGACATATTATGTTTGCATTTTTAAATGTTAAGGATGAAGACATAGAGATAAAAAAAGGAGAAGCTATAGGACAAGCTATTTTTCAAAAATTTTTAGTAACAGATGATGATAATGCAACAGGTGTTAGAGAAAGTGGATTTGGCTCTACAAGTAAGTAATATACATAAAAAATATACAAAAACCTAGCAAAAAGCCTTTGACTTTTGCTAGGTTTTGTAGTATAATAGAAGTGGTTGGTAAAATAGGAAAAAACAACCAAATACTTAATAAGGAGAGTGACTTTACATGTTTAATGTAGGAGACAAAATCGTATATCCAATGCATGGTGCAGGTACGGTTGATTCAATTGAAGAAAAAGATATATTAGGGGAAAAACAATCTTATTACATATTAAAAATGCCTGGTGAAGTCAAAGTTATGGTTCCAACAGCTAAAGCAGATGAAATAGGTGTAAGAAATATTATAGATAAAAGCGCAGTAGACAAAGTATTTAATATACTAGAACAAGACGAAACAGAAATGGAAAAAAACTGGAATAAACGTTATAGAGATAATATGGAAAAAATGAAAAGTGGCAGTATATATGAAATTGCAGATGTAGTTAGAAATTTAAGTTTTAAGCAAAAAGAAAAAGGTCTTTCAACAGGTGAAAAGAAAATGCTAACAAATGCTAAACAAATTTTAGTTAGCGAATTAGTTTTAGCAGAACATGCTAGTCAATCAGAAGTAGAAGAAATAATAGACAACAAAATTAATACATCATTTATGATGTTTAGATCTGAAGAAGTAGTACCAGAAAATGTGGTAAGCAAGTTTATTCCATTTGATGGAGATTCAGCAGATAATGCATAAATACAAATAAAAAAAGTTTGCTTTTTGCAAACTTTTTTTGCTGTATTGTATTGACAAATAACTATAATCATATTATAATAACTTATGTTCACGCAGATATGGCGGAACTGGTAGACGCACAGGACTTAAAATCCTGCGAGGGTTAAACCTCGTCCCGGTTCGATTCCGGGTATCTGCACCATAGACTTAGTTAGAAAACTCTAACTAAGTCTATTTTTGTTGACATAAAAAAACAAACATGATAGAATAATGAATAATGCTAAAAGCGTGTGGCATTATAAAGTAGTTATAGCTTGTAAGTTATGACAAGGAGGTTGAAAATGACAAACAAAATGCGGGTTTATGACAAAGGGAAAAATGGAAAACACAGAAAGAAGAGCAAGAAGAACATAAGACCTGCAAAGCCAAAGGTTAAAACTAAGGATAAGAAAGAAGTTGGTGGAGGGTCACAAGACGATAAAACGAGCAATAAAAATGTAAAAGGCGGTGACAAAATTCCAGAGCTCAAGGAGCTAGAAAGAGATGTACTAAAATATATTATTGGCCAAGATGACCAAGTAAGACAAATTATTACAAGTATATATAGGACACTAGTATTTCCATCTATTAAATCTAATATTTTGATTATTGGAAATTCTGGAACAGGTAAGACTGCAACAATTAAACAAATTGCTCAAATGCTAGGACTTCCATGTACTATCGAAGATGCGACCAAGTATACTCAAGAAGGATACTATGGAGCAGATGTAACCGACATGGTTTTTAATCTCATCGAAAATGCTGATAACGATATTGCAAGAGCATGGAACGGAATTATTGTAATTGATGAGATTGATAAAAAAGCAAATAGTGGAGATCAACATGATGTTGCTGGAGTAGAAGTTCTGAAAAGTCTGCTTAAGATTATAGAAGGAACAACTGTGATGGTACCACCTCCAGATTATATGGGAGACTTAATACCATTTGATACGCATAATCTTGTTATTATTTTTATGGGTGCTTTCCCAGGACTTGAAAGAATTCGAGACCTTAGATTGAATAAAAATAGCATGGGATTCGCCAGGACAGAAATAAAACAGGGGGGAAGTACCAAATACATTAAGCAAGATCTTGTAAAATATGGTCTACCTGAGGAATTTGTTGGTAGGATTGATACAATTGTAGAAATGAACAACTTGGGATATCAAGAACTCGTTCAAATCCTTAAACAGTCAAAGCTTTCTATATTTAGAAGGTATCAGGTAGAGCTTAAAAGACTGGGACTTACGCTAGAATATGATGATGAACTATTTGCAGAAATAGCAAAAGCTTCTTTGGTAGTTGATACTGGTGCGAGGGAACTTAGCAATACTGTTAATCATGTTTTTGAAAAAATCATTTACGAAGTTCTTTCTAATCCCGAGAAGTACAAAAAGTGTAGGCTTTTACCTGGTATAGTCCAGGACAATTCAAAATTTGAGCTTACATAAAGATGTCATTGTAAAACCAAAACGAACCCGTCCCCATTGGTTGGATTCAACCAATGGGGACGGGTTCGTTTTGGTTGTTTTTTTTAGGCCAAAGTTGCTCCTAACACTAATATTCCTATATTATCATAATAAATTGTATCAAATTGGGCTATTGGAAGTGGATTAATTCCAAGGCCTGCCTCGATGGTGTAGCCAGGCAAGTTATAATCTTGTATAAACCAGTCCTTATATCCTGCAAAGCTAGAATTAAAAGGTACATTTTCAACAGAGTATCCACTAGTAGCTGCAAAACGATTTGCAATTTGCAAACCACGTGGAGGATTAATATTTTGAAAATCCCAATAGATTTCTTTGCCCTGAGTATGATATGCAATAACAAGCCTAAAGTTATGTTGCAGAGTAAAATTATATATTGCTAATGCTTCTGGCTCAATTAAAGCACCATAACCAACAAAGTCACGCGGAGCAGGGCTGGTAAAGCCTTGAGAGTATTTTATTTCACGCGCTTGTTCCCAACCAGCTGGAAACTGAAGATTTAAATCCACACCACGTATATTAGCCTTCCAACCACTAGGAAATGGTATAGCAGGGAAATCTTCAGAAATTTTTTTAGCAAAAGCATATGTTGGAGAGTTAGTCATTATTTCACCAGTTACCAAATCTACACCATCAGGATTAACCATAGGTACAATATAAATGGATACAGTGTTAAATAATTCTCTGGTAGAGTAGCCAAAAATAGTTAAGTTGTTTTTATAAGTATAACAATAATCTGCAACAAACTTCATAAGCAATGGTGATGTAATCCATTCATTTGCATGAATCGCAGCAGAATAGAATACTTCTTTTGAGCCTTTACCAATTCTTATATATGGGATATTCCTACCAAGAATACTTCTACCAATGGAGCCAATTTCAATAAATGGATATAGTCTTTTTAAAGAGTCAATATTAATTTGAAGAATTTTTGAACTATATCTTATATTTGTAGGAATTATAAAACCTAAAGCTCCATTAATATAAGGCGCTAAAGAATTCCATGTCTGAGTTCCAACAATACCATCAATTTGTGGTAATCCATAATTTTGCTGATATCTTATAACTGCATTTCTGGTATTAACGCCAAAAATACCGTCAATTGGACCAGTATAATATCCTAATTTTTTTAAAATATTTTGGACAAATTCTACTTGAGGCCCTGTTGAACCTAATTTTAATGTATTCATAAAATCACCTAAAATATAGTATGAAAATTGTGCATTTTTTGTGAATTTCATTGAATATGAATATTTTATATAGTATAATATAAAATGTATGAATATGGGGGTGTAATGGTTTCGACATTATACTAGAAATACAAATAGCGAGTAGTGGATTCTCGTTGGCCACTTAAAAAAACGGGAAAATAAATATAAACGCTAATAACGAAGAATTAGCATACGCTGCTTAAGAAAGCGGCGTCACTTAATTTATATGTGCCCACTCATTTAAATTAAGTGCCAATAATAGTGGGAACAAAGCTACCTTTTCCTTGAAGGTAGGGGGTATTTAAAAGGATATATTTGCTTTAAGTGTGTTTGTTCACGTAAAGTAAATGAATAGTAATAAACAAACTGCACTCGGAGAAGTTTGTATGGAAAGTATTATGGACAGGAGTTCGACTCTCCTCACCTCCACCAAAAATTTATAAAATATGATACTAAAAAGGGGAATATAAATGAAATTTGTAACTGATGAAGAAAGCAAACAAGCATATAGTGATTTTCTACAAAAACATGAAAGATGTAACTTTCAACAATCTCTTGAATGGGGAGAAATAAAAACCAGCTGGAAAAAAGAAGTAATTTTAGCAGAAGATAATCAAGGAAAAATAATAGGTTCTTTATGTGTATGGATTAGAAAAATACCTATATTTGGAAATATAATGTATGCATCAAGAGGGCCTGTTTGTGATATACATGACATGGCAGTACTAAAGCAATTAACAGATGGAGCAAAAGAACTAGCCAAAAAATACAAGGCGTTTGTTCTAAGAATTGAACCAGATATAGTAAGCTCAGACCAAGATTTTAGAAAAATAATAACAGGTTTAGGGTATCGAATAAAAGATGATGCCAAGAATTTTAGAGAAGAAATTCAACCAAGATATGTATTTAGATTAAATATAAAAGGAAAAACAGAAGATGAAATATTTGCTGGATTTCATCAAAAAACTAGATATAATGTTCGCTTAGCTACAAAAAAGGGAGTAGTAATAAAAGAGGGAACAAAAGAAGACTTAAAAGATTTTCATAAAATTATGGTAGAAACAGGAGCAAGGGATGGTTTTATAATTCGTTCGTTAGATTATTTTGAAAGAATGTATGACAATATGGCTCCTGAGCATATGAAGTTACTTATGGCATATCATGATGACAAACCTATTGCAGGAACAATTCCTATAATGTATGGCAATAAAACATGGTATTTATATGGAGCAAGTAGTAATAGCTACAGAAATTTAATGCCAAATTATTTATTACAGTGGGAAATGATAAAAATGGCAATAGCTAGAAAAGATGATATATATGACTTTAGAGGTGTTTCTGGAGTGGTAGATAAAGATCATCCACAATACGGCTTATATAGGTTCAAAAAAGGATTTGGAGCAGAATTTACAGAGTTTATTGGTGAAATATATATTCCTTTTAAGCCAATTACATATAAATTATATAAATTTGCGGAAAAGAGTTTTAGAACTTTAAGAGGATTAAAGACTAAAATAAAAAAATAATGGAAAAATAACTTAAGGAGGTACTTGTAAGTGTCAAATCAAACTGAAAAAGAACAAAAAAAGAATATTCCTTTTTTTAAAAAGATAGTTTATTCCATTACAAAATTTGAAAAATACCCAGAAATGTCTGCAGAAGGGACAGCGAGTGCTTTTAAATATCTTGCACTGCTAATGCTTGTGTTTAGCATTATTGTTTCTAGTGGATTAGTTATAGAACTACAAAAAACTATAAAAAGCGGAGTAGATTATTTACAAAACCAATTACCAGATGTTAATTATACAGATGGACAATTAAACGTAGACTCTAGTGAGGTTATAAAAATAGATTCACAAATTCCTTCAATTGACCAGATTATAATAGATACTAATACAGACTCAGAAGAACAACTTGTTGAATACATTAACTCTATACCACAAGATAATACTGGAATTGTATTGCTTAAAAATAAAGCAGTTATAAAAGCCATAGATACAAACCAAGTAGTAGAATATAGCTATAAAGATATTTTAGAAAATATAAATATTAACAAAGATGCTCTTAGTAAACAAGATATTATTAATTATTTATCAGAAGGTGGAGCAATATCAATATATGTAATATTCTTTATACTTATGATATTATATGTATTTAGTGTATACTTAATTTCTGTATTAGTTGATACATTGTTAATAACTGTACTAGGAATTTTTACAGTTTGGTTTACAAAATTAAAGCTAAAATTGTCAGCAATATACAATATGTCAATATATGCTTTAACGCTATCAATTATATTAAATGCTTTATACCTTGTTATAAATTCTATTACAGGATTTGAAATGCGCTATTTTCAAATAATGTATATATCAATAGCATATGTATATATGGTTGCTGCTATCTTCCTAATTAGAATTGATTTTGAAAAAAAACAAGCAGAACTTATGAAAATAATGGAAGAACAGGAAAAGGTAAGAAAAGAAATAAAAGAAAAAGAACATGAGCAAGAGGAAGAAAAGAAAGAAAACAAAAAACCTGAAGAAGGTAAAGAAAAAAATGGTGATGAACTAGGTCAAAAAGAAGAACCTAATGGTTCAGAAGCTTAATAAAAGGAGAAAAAGAAATGAATGAGAAAGAACCAAATAAAAGAATATTAGTAATTATAGCAACAGTTTTAGTGATTACAGCTTTTATTATATCAATTGTAATATTTTATAATGGAAAACAAAATAAGGATAATGAAAATGAATTGCCATATACAGAATTAATAAAAGAAATATCAAGTGGAAACGTTGAAAAAATAGAAATGACAACAGGTAGTACAAGTGTAAAAGTAAAATTGTCAAATAATGATTCAGAAAAGAAAACAATAGTACCAAGCACTCAAACATTTATGGATTTAGTCCAAGAAAAAGTTGAAGAAGGCAATGAAATAGAGCTTATACAAAAACCTAAAAGTGTTATTTCACAAATACCAAGTGTAATTATATCATTTCTTCCTACAGGCATAATGGTTGTTTTACTTGTGATGATTATAAAAATGCAAGGGCTTGGGGAAAAAGGAAAAGTGTACGAAGCTGAAGAACAAAAAACAAAAGTTACATTTGATGATGTTGCAGGGTTGGAAGAAGAAAAAGAAGAATTAGTTGAAATAGTAGATTTTTTAAAAGAACCAAAAAGATATCAAGAAATGGGTGCTAAAACGCCTAGAGGAATCCTTTTATATGGAAAACCAGGTACAGGAAAAACTTTAATTGCAAAAGCAATAGCAGGGGAAGCAAATGTGCCATTTATTTCTATGAGTGGATCAGAATTTATAGAAATGTTTGCTGGACTTGGCGCATCAAGAGTAAGAAAATTGTTTGAAAAAGCAAGAAAATTATCACCATGTATTGTTTTTATAGATGAAATTGATGCCATAGGTTCAAGAAGAACAAGTAATAGTGGTGCAGAAACAGAAAATAATCAAACATTAAATCAATTACTAGTTGAAATGGATGGATTTTCATCAGAAGAAACTATAATAGTTCTTGCAGCAACAAATAGACCAGAAATGTTAGATAAAGCACTATTAAGACCTGGAAGATTTGATAGACAAATAACTATTCCAACACCAGATGTTAATGGTAGAGTTAATATTTTAAAAATACATGCAAAAGATAAAAAGTTTGCTGATGATGTTACATTTCAAGGTATTGCGGAAGATACAGCAGGATTTACTGGTGCTGAACTTGCAAATATTTTAAATGAAGCTGCAATTATCGCAACAAGAAAAGAACACAGTAAAATAGAAAACGACGATATAGAAGAAGCTGTAAAGAAAGTAACTGTTGGATTAGAAAAACATAGCAGAGTAATGACAGAAAAAGATAAAAAGCTTACAGCATACCACGAAGCAGGACATGCAATAGTTAGCCAATTTTTACCAACACAACAAGCAGTAAAAGAAGTATCAATTGTACCAAGAGGTTTGGCTGGTGGATATACTATGTATAAATCTGACGAAGACAAGTATTATATATCAAAAACAGAAATGCAGGAAAAATTAATTGCATTGCTTGGAGGTAGAGCGGCAGAGCAAGTAGCATTAAATGAAATTTCAACTGGTGCAAGTAATGATTTAGAAGTTGCTACTAAAATTGCAAGAGATATGATAATAGTATATGGAATGAATGATAAGATAGGACCAGTTTCTCTAAAGGCAGATAATGGTGAATATGATTTAGAAATATTCGGTGAACAAATAAAAGACAGAATAGGAGAAGAAGTTAAAAAAATATTAGATATTGCATATAATGATGCTCAAACTATTTTAAAGCAAAATATGGATAAATTAGATAGCATAGCAGGAGTATTAATAGAAAAGGAAAAAATAAACGAAGAAGAATTTAAAAGATTTTTTGAGTAAAATTATGATAAGAGAATCTGAGTAGAGTTCGACCAAAGGGGCAACCAAGGGCGGTCAAAGGGGACGGAGGATTTTGACAGAAAATCTGTCAAAATCCTCCGTCCCCTTTGACCGCCTCTTCCTTCTTGGTAGAAAGAAATTTTACAAAAAAATAAAAAACACTTGACAAAATAAAATCTAATGTATATAATATTTATAGGTCAAAGAAAGTCAAAGTCAAAGAAGGTGAGATAAAATGAGAATGTCAGATATAATAGAAGAATTTATAAAAGATTTATTTACAGATGATAGTGATTATATAGAAATAGGTAGAAATGACTTAGCAGAGCATTTTAATTGTGTACCATCACAAATAAACTATGTTATAGCTACAAGGTTTAAACCATCACAGGGTTATTATGTAGAAAGTAAACGAGGTGGAGGAGGACATATTAAGATAAGAAAAGTTGATATGACTAAATCCAGTTACTTAATGCATATAATTAAAAATATCGATGGAGGTTTAACAAATCAGGATGTAGACATTTTAATTAGTGACTTACTTTCTTATGGAATAGTTAGTAAAAAAGAGGCAAAACTTTTAAAAGTAGCAACAAGTGATAATATACTAATAATTCCAAATCAATATAGAGATGACTTAAGAGCAAATATATTTAAAAATATGTTACTTAATTTAGTAGATAATTAAAAAAGGAGGAGATTTTTATGTTATGTGAGAACTGTGGAAAAAGAGAAGCAAATGTAAAATACACACAAATTATAAATGGCGAGAAAAAAGAAATGCATCTATGTGAAGAATGTAGCGAAAAACTAGGAATAGGAAACATGGAATTTAAAATGCCAATAAGTTTTTCAAGCTTTTTAGGAGATTTCTTTGATGAGTTTGAGAATGATACTTTACTTCCAGAATTTGATCCAATTAAAGCATTAAAATGTGATAGTTGTGGTATGACGTTTGAGGATTTTATGAATACAGGTAAATTTGGATGTGCTAATTGTTACAATGCTTTTGAAAGTAAAATTGATCCAATCCTTAAAAATATACAGGGAGCAAATAGACATGTAGGAAGACTTGGAAAAATTGAACCAGCAATAGATTTAAATGTACAAGAAAATATAAAAGACGAAAAGACAAATAATACTGAAAAAGAGGAAGAAAACAATCAAATAAGTAAAGTAGAAAGACTAAAATTAGAACTTCAAAAAGCTATAGAAGAAGAACGTTACGAAGATGCTGCAAAAATTAGAGATGAAATTAAAGGAGAATAAGGTATGAATTGGTATTTACAAAGCGGAAAAGAGGCAGATGTTGTATTAAGTACAAGAATTAGATATGCAAGAAATCTACAAGAATTTAGATTCAATATGAAAAGAAAAGAAGAAATAGAAGCTTTTTTAGAAAAAGTAAAAGAAGAAACACCTGAAATAGGTTATGGGCTAAAATTTTTAAAATTAAAAGACATGGACAAAGCAACATTGATTAGCCTTGTAGAAAAAAACTTAATTAGTCCAGAATTTGCGCTAAATAAGCAAAAAAATGGAGCAATATTATTAAATGACGAAGAAAATATTTGTATAATGATAAATGAGGAAGACCACATTCGATTACAAGTTTTTAATTGTGGATTAGACCTAGAAGGAACATATAATTTAGCGAAAGAACTAGATAAAAAAATTGAAAATATATTTAACATAGCTAAAAGCAAAAAGTATGGATATTTAACTAGTTGTCCAACAAATGTTGGAACAGGTATTAGAGCATCTGTAATGGTACATCTACCTGGACTTACTAAGACGGGAAATATTAGAAAAATATTAGAAAGTATAAATAGTTTTGGAATGAATATTAGAGGCGTATATGGTGAAAAGAGTGAAGTAAGTGGAGACATGTATCAAATTTCTAATAAAGTTACGTTAGGTATAAGTGAAGAAAAAATTGTAAAAAATTTAAGAGCAATAACTGAAAAAATAATAGAACAAGAAAGATTAGCTAGGAAGTACTTAGGAAACAACCAAATAGAACTAGAAGACAAAGTTTACAGGAGCTTTGGAATTCTAACAAATAGTAGAAAAATTAGTTCTGAGGAAACTCGAAAACTATTGTCAGATGTAAAATTAGGAACAGATATGGGAATTATAACAGAACTAACGGACTCAAAAATTTCAAAATTATATTTATATACAAAACCTGCAAATTTAGAAAAATATGTAGGAGAAGAACTTGATTCATATGATCGCGATATTAAAAGAGCAGAAGTAATAAAAAGAATTATTAATGAAAATTAAAGAGAGGGGTGAATAAACTATGACATATAAATTTACAAATAGAGCACAAAAAGCTATAGAAATATCTAACGATATTGCGATTGAGCTAGGACATAGCTATATCGGTACTGAACATATTTTATATGGTTTAGTTAAGGAAGGTGCAGGAATTGCTGCAAAGGTACTAGCCAATCAAGATGTTACTGAAGATAAAATTATAGAGAAAATACAAGAATTAATTGGCACAGAAGAACAGAAAGGTGAAACACTTGGATTTACTCCACGTACAAAAAGAGTAATAGAAAATGCTTTTTTAGAGGCTAGAAAGCTAGGATATAACTATATTGGAACAGAACACTTATTAATAGGAATAATGAGAGAAGGAGACAGTATAGCTGTAAGAATATTACTAGACTTAAATGTAAGTATACCTAAACTATATAATGAAATAGTAAAAGTAATTAATGGTGAAGACGTTGGAAATCAAAACCTAAAAAACAAAAATTCAAAAGAAAGAGGAAGCTACAATACAACACAAACATTAAACCAATTTGGAGAAGATTTAACTAAAAAAGCAGTAGAAGGTAAGCTAGATCCAATAATAGGTAGAGACAAAGAAATCCAGAGAGTAGTACAAATTCTATCTAGAAGAACAAAAAACAATCCTTGCTTAATAGGTGAGCCAGGTGTAGGTAAGACAGCTATTGTAGAAGGATTAGCACAAAAAATTATAACTGGAGACGTACCAGAGATATTAAAAAATAAAAGAGTTGTAACACTAGACATATCGGGAATGGTAGCTGGAGCAAAATATAGAGGTGACTTTGAAGAAAGAATAAAAAAGGCTTTAAATGAAGTAAAAAAAGCTGGAGATGTAATTCTTTTTATAGATGAAATCCACACAATTGTAGGTGCAGGCTCAGCAGAGGGTGCAATAGATGCAGCTAACATTTTAAAACCATTGCTTGCAAGAGGAGAAATACAATTAGTTGGAGCAACAACACTTGAAGAATATAGAAAATATATAGAAAAAGACGCAGCTTTAGAAAGAAGATTTAGTCCTGTTAATGTTGCAGAGCCTACAGAAAAAGACACAATTAGAATTTTACAAGGAATAAGAGATAAATATGAAGCACATCATAATGTAAAGATTACAGATGATGCAATAGAAGCAGCAGTAAAAATGTCTGTAAGATATATAAATGATAGATTCTTACCTGACAAAGCAATTGACTTAATTGATGAGGCATCATCTAGACTAAGATTAAAAACATATACTGAACCAGAAAGTCTAAAAGAATTAGAAGAAAAAATAGAAAAACTATCAAAAGACAAAGAAGAAGCGGTACAAAGCCAAAAATTTGAAAAAGCAGCTAAATTAAGGGATCAAGAACGTGAAGCAAAAGAAGAATTTGAAAAACAAAAAAAGAAATGGAAAAATAAAAATACTAAATCTATAACAACTGTAACTGAAGATAATATTGCAGAAGTTATAGCAAGTTGGACTGGAATTCCTGCTAAAAAATTAACTGAAGATGAGAATGAAAAACTAAAAAATCTTGAAAAGACTCTACATGAACGTGTAGTAGGACAAAATGAAGCTGTAGAAGCCGTAGCTAAAGCTATAAGAAGAGGTAGAGTTGGACTAAAAGACCCTAAAAGACCAATAGGATCATTCCTTTTCTTAGGTCCAACAGGTGTTGGCAAAACTGAACTTTCAAAAGCATTAGCTGAAAGCTTATTTGGTGATGAAAATTCAATGATAAGAATTGATATGTCTGAATATATGGAACCACACTCAGTTGCTAAACTAATAGGTTCACCTCCAGGATATGTTGGATTTGATGAAGGTGGACAACTAACAGAAAAGATTAGAAGAAAGCCATATGCAGTTATTCTTTTTGACGAAATTGAAAAGGCACATCCTGATGTTATGAATATGTTGCTACAAATACTAGAAGATGGAAGACTTACAGATTCTCAAGGAAGAACAGTTAACTTTAAAAATACTGTAATTATAATGACTTCAAATATTGGAGCAAGAAAAATAACAGATAAAAAATCACTTGGTTTTACTAGCGTAGAAGCTAAAGAAGATTCACAAAAAGAATATGAACAAACTAAAAAAGAGGTAATGGAAGAAGTAAAAAGAGAACTAAGACCAGAATTTATAAATCGTATAGACGAAATAATAGTTTTCCATAAACTAAATGATGAAGAAATAAGCCAAATTATAGATATTATGCTAGCAGAAGTAACCAAAAGATTAAATGAACAAAAAATTAAAATAGAAATTGATAAATCTGTTAAAGACTTAATTGCAAGTAAAGGAATAGACAAAGCTTTTGGTGCAAGACCTCTTAGAAGAACAATACAAAATATTCTTGAAGATAGCTTAGCAGAAGAAATACTAGATGGACATTTACAAAAAAACAAGCCTGCAAAAATAACAGCAAAAGATGATAAAATTACAGTAGAATAAAACAATAACTGTAATGCATTTGTAATGAAAAAAATATGAAATTGTAACAAAGCCAGGGAAATATTGAGCCCGTGTATATATATGCGTATATATACGGGCTTATATTAATTGACAAGGAAATAATAGTATGATATTTAATTTATATAAATATTAACAAAAGAAAGAGGTTTAGATATGAAAAATTCCTTAAGGAAAAGCAATGGTATTACGTTGATTGCCTTAGTGATTACTATAATTGTACTTCTTATACTTGCTGGAATTACGATTGCAAGTTTAACTGGAGAAAATGGGCTGTTAAGTAGAGCAACAGAGGCAAGAGATGAAACGGAAAAGGCAGCAGTATTAGATGAAGTAGGCCTAGCATGGAATAATGTACAAATTGATGGCTTACAACATGGCTATACAATAAATGAAAAGGCTACAGCACTAGCAACAGAACTTAAAATTAACAGTTCAGATGTAAAAGTAACAGGAAGCAATGTAGAAGTAACATACAAAGGATATAAAGTTACAATAAATACTGTAGACGGAAGTATAGTTGCAGAAAAAAACAACACTGATCCAAGTGCAATAGAAATAGGAGATGTTGTTACAAACTACACATCAAATACAGCACTGCCTACAGGAACAAACTGGATATACTTTGGAGAAGATGGAAATGGCCATAAATTGCTAACAACCTCAGCACCAATACCTAATGGATTTACACTTAATTATACAGCACAAAATTGACTATATTATTGCATGCAAGAAGGGGACGAGGATTATGCAGCACATTCAAGTGAACTTACTGAAAACAATAATATACATTTAGCATGTGCCAAATATTCAGGAACAGTAAAAACCACAGCAGGAACAGCAAGAAGTATAACATTAGAAGATATAAATAGATTAGTAGGATTTGATGAAAGTTCACTACAATTTAATAATTATACATTTATAGCAGGAGACACAAATGATTATGAAAATAATAATGTGAATTACTATTACCCAAGTTTTTTAGGGGCAAGCAGAAGTGATTACCCATATTCTGCAAAAGCAGGAGAAACATTAAATGGCAGTACAGTAAGCACAAATGAATTTCTATGCAATAGCTATTTTTATTACAATAGCGGAGACGATTACAAAGTAAAATGGGAAGGAACAGATAAATCATGGTCAAGACAAACAACAACATTATCAAAATCCCAATACATGCCTTTAATAGTTGGAACACAGTATGCAGTAGCTTCTCGCCATGTTGGCGTGGGTAATGGTGGCGCTAGTTTCTATGTGGCTTATGTGAGTTTTTCTCAAGTGAGTAGCGAGGGCAAAGACTTTTGTGACTCTGGATCTTATTCATGCGATGATTATGGTGGCTCAGATTCAGTTCCTATTCGTCCAATAATAGTTCTACCATCTAGTGCCACATTGGAAACAGAGTAATATATTTTTTAGCAGAAATAAATTGAAATAGAACACTTTAAAAACAACAAATTGATTCAATTGAAAATACAGTCAACCTCTGATATAATATATTATTATATCAGAGGTTTTTTAATGAAATATAACAACTTTTTTACAAATATGGTAGAAATATAATACAGAATCTGATATACTAATAAAAAAAGAAAATGGTGAAAAAAATGGTTTTATTTTATATAATATATACATTATTATTCATAATAATAGCACTGGTTGGGTATGCAGTAGTACAAATTAAACTTTTCGGACTTAATGTAAAAGACTTTTGGAGTTTTATTGAAGCCAACCAAATTCTAGATAAATTGTATAAATTTTCAAAAAAATATGAAAAATTAAGTACACAAGAACAAATAATTTACTTATCAGAGGCAGAAAAAATATTTACAGCATTTGATAAAGTTCCAACGTCATTGTGGGAAGAAGAATATCAAAAATACTCAGAGGTACTAGACAAATATAAAGATATAAAGGTACAAAGGTGGAATTCAAACTAATGTAATACTTTTGTAATTAAAATGTAATGAATTTTTAATACAAAAAAGCTTGATTTTATTAAATGCATGTAGTAGTATAACAGTATAAGTTAAGATTCACAAAGGAGGAATAATAATGTCAACTATAGATGATGAAGTAAAAGTTGAAAGTGTTTATGGAGGAAATCAATCAGAAATAACAAACAATACATCTACAGGTACTACAACTACTAGTAGTACAACTACAGGAACAGCTACAGCTAGTAGTGCATCTACAAACTTACCTGTAACAAGAAGCTTCTGGTCAAATATGAAAGCATTTTGGCTTCAAGAAATAGACTTGAACCAGAAAATAGATTGGAAAAGAGAAATAAAGGTGGAATTAACTCCTTATCAACAAAAAGTTGAAAATGAAATTAATGATTTCTTACACCAAGAAATTACATGGGAAAAATTCCGTAACTTTCTAACAAAACCATTATTTTCTAGCAAGAAATAACTTTATAAAAAATTAAAAAAAGTATAGCATAAATGTGTAATTTATGCTATATTTTTATGTGGTGATGAAAATGGCAAAAGCAAAGACAGTTTTTGTGTGTAATGAGTGTGGATATGAATCTGCAAAATGGCTTGGTAAGTGCCCAGCATGCAATAGTTGGAATAGCTTTTTTGAGCAAAAAGTTGAAAAATATACGGACAATAAAATAGAAAAAAATAAAAATAATACACCAAAAGCATTAAGTACATATGAGGGAAAAGAGTTTACTAGAACATCAACAGGATTTGATGAAATGGATAGAGTTTTAGGTGGAGGCTTAGTAAAAGGCTCTTTAATATTACTCGGAGGAGAGCCTGGAATTGGAAAGTCAACTTTAATTTTGCAAATATGTGATAAAGTTAAAGGAGAAGGAAAAGTTTTATATGTATCTGGGGAAGAATCTGCAGAACAAATAAAATTAAGAGCTGATAGACTAGGAATAAAAAATGAAGATATAATGTTTCTAGGTGAAACAGATATAGATATAGTAAATAATGCAATTATAGACTTGAATCCTAAATTAGTAATAATAGATTCAATCCAAACAATGTATTCTGATGAACTAACAGCTGCTGCAGGTAGTGTAAGTCAAGTAAGAGAGATAACATCCCAAATAATGAGAATTTGCAAATCAAAAGAGATAACTACAATAATTATAGGTCACGTTACTAAAGAAGGTAATATCGCGGGACCAAGAGTTTTAGAACATATGGTAGATAGTGTTCTATATTTGGAAGGTGAAAGATATTTTTCTTATAGAATATTAAGAGGCGTCAAAAACAGATTTGGATCAACAAATGAAATAGGTATGTTTGAAATGAAACAAGAGGGAATGTGCGAAATACTAAATCCATCTGATATCTTAATTTCCGAAAGAAATGATAATCCTGCAGGTTCTTGTATAATAGCTACAATGGAAGGAACCAGACCAATTTTAGTAGAGCTTCAAGCTTTAACATCTCAAAGCGTATTTGGATTTCCAAAAAGAACAGCAAATGGGGTAGATTTTAACAGACTTGCATTACTTATTGCGGTATTAGAAAAAAAAGCAGGACTAATGCTAGGAACACAAGATGTTTACCTAAATGTAGTAGGTGGAATAAAAATTAATGAGCCATCAATAGACTTAGGAATAATATCTGTTGTAGCATCAAGTTATAAAAACATTGCAATTCCAAATGATACAGTTATAATGGGTGAAGTAGGATTAACTGGAGAGGTTAGGAGAATTAATTTTATAGAAAAAAGACTAAAAGAGGCAGAAAAACTTGGGTTTAAAACATGTATAATTCCAGAAAGTAACAAAAGGGTCTTGAAAGATGAGTTTAAATTAGATATAATAGGCGTAAAGAATGTTAGAGAAGCTATGAAAAAATTGGGTATATAAAAGAGGTGAAACAACTTGAGAAAAAATGGAGAAAGTAGCTTAACAGAGATTCTAAAACTAATAGCTCCAGGAACAGAAATTAGAGAAGGACTTGATAATATTTTAAGAGCAAGAACTGGTGCCCTTATGCTTATTACAGACAATAAAGATGTTATACATGAGGTTGTAGATGGAGGATTTAATATTAATGAAGATTACACATCATCTAAGTTATATGAACTTGCAAAAATGGATGGTGCAATAGTATTAAGTGGAGACTTTAAAAAGATTATTTCAGCTAATGCTCAACTTATACCTTCACATACAATACCAACGGTAGAAACAGGAACAAGACACAGAACAGCTGAAAGAACTGCAAAACAAACGGGAGAATTAGTAATTAGCATTTCACAAAGAAGAAACATAATTACAATATTTAAAGATAATGAAAGATATATATTAGAAGACACAGATATAGTACTAAGTAAAGCTAATCAAGCAATACAAACATTAGAGAGATACAAAAAAGTATTTGATAATAAATTAAGTGTGCTAAATGAGTATGAATTCAATGATATAGTTACATTAGATAATGTAATAACTGCAATTCAAAGAGCAGAAATGGTTATGCAAATTGTAAAGGAAATAGAAAGTCAGATATTTGAATTACGGACAAGATGGTAGACTAATTAGTATGCAACTAGAAGAATTAATAGGTGGACTAGAAAAGGAAGAAAAGTATATAATTCAAGACTATATGTCTACAGGAAGAAAGAAAATTACAGCAGAAGACATTATAGATGAACTTTCAAATTTAGAGTATGAAGAACTTATGAAACAACAAAGAATAGCAAAACTTCTAGGATATGAGAACTTTGATAATTATGAAGAAATTGCAGTTTATCCAAAAGGATTTAGAATATTAAATAAAATACCAAGAATGCCAAGTAACATAGTAGATAATCTAGTTAAGTCTTTTAAGTCTTTTCAACATATATTAGCAGCTGATACAGAGGCATTAGACAAAGTTGAAGGTATAGGAGAGGTTAGAGCACAAACTATAATTCAATCATTAAAAAGAATGCAAGAACAATACATTTTTGATAATGTTTTGTTTTAAACTGAAGGAGGAAGAATAAATGAAAAAAGTTAAAATGATAGTGACAATTTTATTATTAATAATTATTTTGGGATTAATAGGATTAGTAGGTTTTGGGTATTATAAAAAAGGAACACTAAATGTACAAAACCCTGTAGCTACAATGGAAGTAGAAAACTTTGGAACAATAAAAATAGAATTATATCCTGAAATGGCACCAAATACTGTTGCAAATTTTATAAAACTTTCTAACAATGGTTTTTATGATGGATTAAAATTCCATAGAATAGTAAAAGACTTTATGATACAAGGTGGAGACCCTAAAGGAGACGGAACAGGCACAGTCACAATGAGTGCATTAGATACATCGATAGAGAAAGATTCAGAAGGAGATAAAGAATACAATATAAAAGGAGAATTTATTGCTAATAGTGTAAAAAATACATTAAAGCATGAAGAAGGCGTAATATCAATGGCTAGAGCAGATTATACACAATATTCTGCATCATTAGCTGAGGCTTCGTACAATTCTGCTAGTTCGCAATTTTTCATAATGACAAAGAATACAACATCTCTTGATGGACAATATGCGGCTTTTGGAAAGGTTGTAGAGGGCTTAGATATAGTCCACAAAATAGAGAATGTAAAAGTGAAAGCTGCAGAAAATGGAGGAGAAGCAAGTACTCCAGAAACAGCACCAGTAATAAAGCAAATTAGAGTAGAAACATACGGAATTGACTATGGAATGCCTGAAACTTTAGATGCATTCAATATTTCTAATTATTTTACTTCTATGTATAATTATTAAAAAAAGGTTGACAGCGAGCACAAAATGGTTTAAAATATTATATGTGCTCGCAAATGAGCCATTCAATAAAGTGGTGGATGTAGCGTAGTTGGTTAACGCGCCAGTTTGTGGCACTGGAGACCGTGGGTTCGAGTCCCATCTTCCACCCCATATATATTGGACCGTGGCCAAGTGGTAAGGCACCAGACTTTGACTCTGGCATTCGCAAGTTC
>JAFWIH010000001.1 GCA_017533795.1 Clostridia bacterium
ACTAAATATATTGCTCCAAATACAATTAAGCCAATTAGAACAAATAAAAGTGTGTTATTCTTTTTCATTTCAAAATCCCCCTATTTATATAATTTTGCATTTTTAATTAGTTCGTCCATTTCAATTATTGCTGGTAATTCTTTAACCTCGCCATCTTCCAAACTGTTATATTTTGATACTTCAAATAGTATCTTGTCCAATTTTAATAATATTTCTTCATTCATTATTGTAGCTTTTTTTACAAAATCAATATATTCGTTATATAAATCCATTTTGTCTTGAGATACTTCTTCTTTTGGAAAACCTCTTTTTTGCAAGTTTTCATATTCTTCAACATCAAATGCCGCTATTTTGTTTAAAATACTTTGCATATTTAAGTACATTATACTCTCTACTTCATTTAATACACTATCAAATTTTTTATATGTTAATTCATGTGGCGAAAACTTTTGCAGTAAAACATTGTTAATTATATTTCTTTTTCTTTTAAATCTTTTTAACTGCTCCAGATTTTTTAATATATCTTTATCAAAAACATCTCCATTTTGTATTGCTTCTTCAAAATAAACAACACACTCATCTAGTGAGCCAATTTTATTAGGTATAATAGAATATGAATTTGGTGATGCTAATAGTTTTTTATTAAAATATGTAAAAGAAAATAAACTTGCTATAACAGTAAACCATGCTGTACTCATAGTTAATGCTGTTCCTGCAAATAACGAAAATCCTAAAAAAGCTTTTGAAAACACAGCAATATTCGTTGCTGCAATTAATGAATTAGCTGAAATTAATTGAATTATTTTCTTATGTGACATATGTTTTCACTCCTTGGAAAAATTATATAATAACATACTAAAAATAGCAATACATTTTTTATAAAAAATGCCAATGGGTGCCAATGGGGACGGTTCTCTTTGACAGAGTCTTCCTCATTGGCACCATTAACATTACTTTGTAGAAAAATATCCAGGTGTACCACTAATTAAGTTATTATTATCATAAACAGCTGTATCTATTTTTGCCATTGTTGCATCCATTGATGCATCATCGGTTGAAGAAATAAATTTAGTTCCATTATTTCCAACTAGCAAATTACAATATTGAAACATACCTCTTGAATCAGTTACTGATGTTGTAACAAAATTGTTACTTACATATATTTTTTTCAATAAGTTGCAAGAATTAAACATTACATACATATTAGATACATTTTCGGTATTAAAACTTCTTAAATCTAATTCTTCTAAATAGCGGCAAGCTTGAAATATTGATCCCATATCTTCTACTTTTTTAGTATTAAAATTTTCTAATCCTTTTATTGATTTTAAATTCATTGTTACAGTCTGGTTTCCAGCAAACATTCCGTACATAGTTGTAACATTTTGTGTATTAAAGCTACTTAAGTCTAATGATTCTAATGATGAACATCTATTAAACATACTTCTCATAGTTGTAACATTCTTTGTTTCAAAATTACTTATATTTAAATTTGTTAAATTTTCACATTGCTGAAACATCTGTTGCATATTATTTACATTAGAAGTATCAAAAGAACTTAAATTTAAACTTGTTAAAGATAAACATCCTGGAAACATTTGATACATACTAGTCACATTACTGGTATCTAATAGTTTTATACCATTTATAGAACTTAAATTAGAAAAGTTGTTAAACCAATAGGCAGTACTTTTAGGAACAACAGATTTTTTAAATGTTACACTCGTGACATTACTTCTATAATTATACCACGGACGTTCAGCTGAACTGGTAAATTCCGTATGACCGATATCATTATTAGTTCCATCATATAGAATTGTTCTTGTATTATCTTTTTCTCTTGTTGAATTAAATACCATTTCGCCATCACTATATATAACTACATAAACAGGCGAAATTTCGCTTTTTTTATATTCACTGAGTTTTCCATCTTGATCAATTAAATAAGTATTACCGTTTTCTAAACTAACTTTTATAGATTCCCCTGCTTTAGTAGCTGTTCCATTAATTGAATTATTTTGTAATTCTTTATTCAGCGTTTTTATAGTTACATCGTATTTATCCTTAGATGTAGCATTTAAATATGCTGACTGAATATTTTCTTTTTCTTGTGTTTGTTCTGTTACATCCTTTGCATTTATTGTATGTTCTAATATGCCATTATTTCCGCTTATTGTTTGGATTGTTATTCCTGCTAATAATAATAGCACAATTATAGTTACAACAAGCGAAATTAATGTTATTCCTGATGTTTTATTTATCTTATGTATTCTCATATTTTTAATCTCCTCTCTTTTTGTGACAAATGGACCGGTTCTTTTTCATCTTTCAATGGTTCTGTCAAAGAGAACCGTCCCCATTGACACTGGCACTAATTATCTTCACTCCAATAATATGTTTCTCCTGGAACAATAATTGAATTACAGTTCTGAATTTCATTTCTTGAATTTTTTAAGCTACTATATATTATTTGCATTTTAGCTATTTTTAAATTATTATTTATTGATGCTATTTTATGTATTATATGCTCTAAACCATATTCTATTTCATTTGAAAGTGTAATATGAATTGCTGATTCATTGCCTCCTGAATTGTAGCAATTTGTTATTATACTTCTAAGCGATTCAGTTTGTTCGCCTGATCTTCTTATATTTAAATTTGTATCTAATGCAGCTATACTATTGTCACACGCTGCTTCATACCATGTTTGGTTTTCTTTGGGAATAAAATCAATACAAGCATTGTAATGATTAAATATAGTAACGATTTTTTCAACATCATTCATAAGAACTGATATTCTTTTCTTTTTTCCATCAAATGTGGTTATTTCAAT
Source organism: Clostridia bacterium (assembly GCA_017533795.1). Classification (GTDB taxonomy): domain Bacteria; phylum Bacillota; class Clostridia; order TANB77; family CAG-508; genus CAG-269. The sequence goes on from JAFWIH010000001.1 coordinate 2,834, forward strand.
ATTATATGTCCCACTTTCTAATGCAGTAATCACATTTCCATCTATTTGACTCTCATTTATATAGTCTCCGTTTAACATAACTTTTAGTTCCATTTCTGATAGATCAAAATTAAAAAAGAATCCTAACAAATCAGCCAAAAATTCTTTATATGTTATTTCATTTTCTTGAGCTTCTCCTTTAAGTTCTGATTTTGTCTCTTCGTTTATAGGAAGGTATCTAATCTTTTCAAGAAATTCTATATCTTCTTCATCTCCAATTATTTCCGAATTTGAATTTAAAGCTATTTCAGCTTGTTCTCCAATTATTTTTTCAAGCTGATTTTCTGTATAGTCTACATTTATTAATATAATTTTTCCATGAATTTCATATGCAACATTTAATTCTTCGTCGTTATTAAAATAACTGAAGTCAGTTGTAATACCACCTATTGTTATAAGATCATTTTCTTCTAGATAGCTAACTTCATCACTTGTTAACTTACCTTTTTCGTATAATTCATTTATAACTTGTGTTCTTGTTTTTTGTGTTCCTCCTATATAACTCATGTTATTATTATTTATAATCTCTAAAGTTACAGTTTCTTTTACCTCTCCTCCTCTTGTTGCTTCTTTCGCTTGCCCTGCTCTTTGTAAGATTCCATTATCCCCACTTAGCATTTGAATTGATATTCCTGCTAACAACAAAAGCACTATAATGTTTAGTATGTTATCGGTGGTTAGGCTGTAGAAAATCAGACTGGCACAAATTATTAGACCAGCCTGACCATCGATAACATTCATAATAGTAAATTGCGGAAACTTCTTTATACTTGCTATGGGGTTTCTATACTTTTCTCTCACTTAAATTTCACCACTCTTTCAAACTTTTTTTACAAAAATTGTTGCACTTTTGTCTGTTTCATTGTAAAATAGATTTAGTTTCCCCCTCCCCAATTAAGAGGCACTTGTAAATGTATTTAATTGCGGAGCTTTAGGTGGTATTTGGAATTAACATATGACCTTTTTTGCAGGATGGACATAAGTTAAAATCCTTTCCTAAAGTTTGCTTTAGTAATTCTAAAGCTGGGAGCTTTTTATTTTTGTATATTTTTGTTCTTGTTAGTATCTTACATTTTAATAATTTTTTTCTCTTTCCTCTGTTTCCTAATATTCCATAATACCTTATCTTCATAAAATGTGGTGGTAGTATATGTAATAAAAATCTTCTTATAAATTCATCTATTGTTACAGTCATTTCTTTCATTTTGTTATTGTCTTTGTAATCTCTCCATTTAAATGTTACGGTTTCATCTGTTACATCTAATATTCTTTCATTCGATATTGCAACTCTATGCGTATATCTTCCTAAATATTGGATAACACAGTCTGCATTATTAAAAGGCTCTTTACAATACACAACCCACTCTTTGTTATACAACTCTTGAATTAGGTCATTGTAACTTGCTGGATTTTCTAAATATTTGTTTCTTCCATAGAAATCTAGTTTTTCTTGTTTTAGATAATACAAAAATTTTCCTCTAAATACTTTTGACATAACTTTAACGGGTATGAAAAAGTCCTCATCTTTTTCTACCCATTTGTTAAGTTCCGTTAAACCTCCTCCTGTTGTTACAATATGCACATGTGGATGGTACATCATATTTTGTCCCCAAGTATGTAATATACTAAAAAATCCTAGTTCTCCTCCTAAATATTTTTTATCTTCTGCTAGTTCTTGTAATGTTTCTGCTGATGCTTTAAAAAGTATTTTGTATACCTTACTTTGATTTTGTAATGTTATCAAGTTTAATTCATCTGGTATTGTAAATACTACATGATAATATTTTATATTTAATACTTCTTCTTTTCTTGCTTCTATCCATTGCAGTTTCTTTCCTGCCTGACAATTGGGGCAATGTCTATTTCTACATGAATTATATGCTATTTCTTCATATCCACATTCATCACATACATATTTATGGGCTCCTATAGCTCCTGTTTTACAATCTGCAATTGCTGTAATAGCTTTTTTCTTATGTGCTACCACTTTATGTTTTTGATTATATAACTTCCAACCTTTATTTAATATTTCTTGAATTTTTTCCATTCTCTTCTCCTTCCAAAAATACGTCTAACGGACTTTTTACATCTAAGTCTATATTCGCAATATGCACGTAATGCATCGTTGAACGAATATTGCTATGTCCCATTAACTCTTTTGCTTGTATTAATGTTGCACCATTCTCTATTAATGATGTACAAAAACTATGTCTCAATGTATGGACTGTAACCTTTTCATCTAATTTTGCTTTTCTTCTGTATTTTCTAAAATGAGTTCTTATTACATATTGATTTATTGGCTTGTTACATTCATTTAAGAACAAAAAGTCTGTATCTACTTTAGGTCTATAGTTTCTCCAATATTTTCTTAACATTTCTAAACTCTTTTTTGGCAATACTGCGTATCTTTCTTTATTTCCTTTTCCTTCTCTTACAAATATTCTTCTATTTTTACTATCTATATCACTTATATGTAAATTTGTAACTTCTCCTATTCGTAACCCTGACCCATATACTAACATGAATATTGTTTTGAATTTGTAATTATCTACACAATTAAAAAAAGTACTTAACTCCTCTTTAGTCAGTACTTTAAATACTTTTTTCTTTATTTTCCTCATTGGAAGCTGTTTTTTATTTATTAATTTATCTAATGTTACTTCCTCTACAAATCTTATTACACTATTGTAATGATTAACTGTTTTGTCTGCCACTTTTTTCTCTTGTAGCAAATGTATATACAAAAAGTTTCTCAGTTCTTCTATTGTTACTTCTTCCATAGGTTTATCAAAATATCTTATCATTTCTTTTGTTTTTCTTAGATAAAAATCATATGTATATGAAGAGAAATTTCTCATCTCCATATCCTGACTCATCTTTTTGAGCAATTCATTGTTTGTCATTTCAAAAAAGACCCCTTTCTAATATATTTGGCAACTGTTAGTTACCATAATACATTATACTAGAGATCTTCTATATTTTCAATATTATTTCTTACTTCAACATTAGTTCCATTGCTACGCGGTAGCAATTTAGTGCATTAGTTACAACAAGTGCTATTAAAGTAATTCCTGATTTTGTGTTTATCTTATGTTTAAACATGTTTTTCTCCTCTCATTTGGTGACAACGGTACCGGTTCTTTTTGTCACTCTTCATTGGTTATTATTTTATAAAATTGTATTTTTTCTGTCAATAGCTAGAACTCTGCGTGTGTATATATGTGTTTTACAGCCACAAGAATTCCAGAATTTGTTACATTTTTATTACTTTTTTATAACATTTTTGTTACACTCTTTTTTTTTAATTGGGTACAGTCCCCTTTTGAAAATAGATTAAACTTTAGCAAAAGAATTACAGTATTCCCTATTTTCAAAACGGGACAGGCCCCAATTAAAAAAATCATCTTGACATGAATTCAAAAAAATTATATATTATTGTTAAATTAAATGAGAAAGGGGTTATTCGTTATGAATAAAATTAAAAAATCAATTATTCTTTTACTTATTTTTACATTA
>JAFWIH010000002.1 GCA_017533795.1 Clostridia bacterium
ACTAACTGCACTTCCTCCATTTGAATTAAATGTTATTTGATATTCTATTGCTTCCCATCCAGCGTATAGTGTTATGTTACTATTCATTTGACTTGTGATTTTTTCTATTTTGTTTTTAAGTGCACTATCTGTATACCATCCTTTGAATGTGTATCCTGTCTTTGTTGGTGCGAGTAATGTTTTTTCTTCTCCTGTTTTAAATGTTGATGGGTTATTTTTGTTGTTTGTTCCACCATTTAATTTATATGTTATTACGTTTGCATTTGCTGTCCATCCGGCATATAATGTTATATTTTCATTTGGCATTTGATTAAATGTGTAAAGTTCTGTTAAAGCTGAATCAGAGTACCAGCCTGTAAATTTATATCCTGCTTTTGTTGGAGACTCAGGTTCTTCTATTTCTTCTTGATAATCTACTGTTTGAGCAGGTACTACACTTCCTCCATTTGTATTATATGTTATTTTATATTTGTTAGGTGTCCATGTTGCAGTTAGTGTTTTGTTGCCTGTTGTTCCTTTTGTGATTGTAATATTTGTTTTAACTACATCATTTTCATCTTTCCATCCTGCAAATGTATAACCTGTTTTTACAGGGTTATCAATGCTGAATGTTTCAGTTTCCACAGTATAACTTTTTGGATTATTCGGATTTGTTCCACCATTTAAATTATAGGTTATTTTGTATGTTATTGGTGTCCAGTTTACTTTTAGGTCTAAAGTACAATTAGATTTAGATACATCGCAAAAATCACTTTGATTATATTGAACTGATTGATCATATGTATTTCCTTTACTGTCAATCCATTCTTTTTTTGATACAGCTTTATATCCTTTTTTCTCTATATTAATATAATTTGAATTATTATAGTTTGATAGTCCTGCTGATGGAAGTTTTGAATTATAATTAACTATTTGAATATTTTTTGAGCCATTTAATAATATATAATCTCCTGATGATGAAATAGTACTTCCGTGGCTTTCTGAAAGGCTTCCTCCATTCATCATAAATCTAATTATTAATGTATTTATATCCCAGTTGGCTGTATATTCTTTATTTCCTGTTGTTCCTTTTGAAATGGCTACATTTTTAGTTTCTTTTGAAAGTCCTGTTCCTGTCCAACCTGTAAATGTATAGCCATCTTTTTCTGGATTTATAAGTGTAAATGTATTTGTTTCAATTGTGTATTTTTCAGGATTATTTGGATCTTCTCCATCATCTAAATTGTAAGTTATTTTGTAATTAGTAGGAGTCCAATTAGCTGTAAATGTTTTGTTCCCTGTTGTTCCTTTCTCTATAGTAACGCTTTTTATTTTTTCTTCTGAATTTCCTTCTGTCCAACCTGTAAATGTATAGCCTTTTTTAGTTGGATTTTTTAGTGTAAAGCTAGCTGTTTCTACAGTATAACTTTTTGGATTATTTGGGTTTGTTCCTCCATTTAAATTATAGGTAATATTGTATGTCACTGGAGAGAAGTTAGCTTCCATTGTAACTGTTCCATTATCTGTTGTAGAAAGATTTTTAAAGAATTTATTCTTCGTTGGCTGTGTTCCATCCCAGTTATCTGATACTGTCGTTTTCGTACTTCCTATTCTAGATGTGGAATTATTGATGCCTGATGCTGTCCAGCCGGTAAATGTATACCCTTCTTTTGTGGGATTATCTATATTGATTACTGAGTTGTATTTTCCAGTAGCTGGGTGTGATGATCCAAGTGTTCCACCATTTGTTTTATATGCTATTTTGTATGTTATTGGGGTCCAATTAACTTTTAATTCTTTTGTGCAGCTTTCTTGAAGAATATCGCAGAAGTCTTCTGATGAATATTCTTTTGATTGATCAAAGGTTTTTCCATCTGCGTCGATAAATTCTTGCCCAGTTACTGCTTTATATCCTTTTCTTTCTATGTTTATATAGTCTTTATTATTATAGTTTGGAAGTCCATCAGATGTTGTCTTTTCTTTATAGTAAAGTTTTTCAACTATGTCAGAGTTATCCACAGTAATATAATTTCCAGTTTTACCTATATTACTTCCATGTGTATTTGACAAGCTTCCACTGTTAACGTGATACTTTATATTTACACTATTAATTGGAGCAGTTCCTTCAAAATGAAAAGCAAATCTTCCTCCCGGTGCGGTATCTCCATCAGTGTATACTGTCATTATGTCTCCATTTGTCAAGTTATTATCTGCCCATTTAAAATTAAACTTTATATTATTTGATGTTAATTCTAAATCTTTTCTTGGAATTGATATTTGCATGACATTTCCATCTACTGTATATTCTACATCGGCTACTTTTTCCCAGCTCCATCCGCCTTTGCTTCTTTCTAATCTTAGTGTTGAATTTGTTGAACCTTCTCTATTTAATATGTATTCAAATTCTTCCCAGTTTTTTGTTGATGTACTTGTTTTATGATCTATTGTATCTATAAGTAATCTTGTTTTATTTTTATAATTTTTAAATGCTGTATCTGTTTCTATGTAAAAATATATATTCGCTCCATCATATGATACTTTTGCGGTTTTTAGATCGTTGTTAAAAGTATTATTGTTGTATGGTGTACAGGTAGTTCCTGATCCCCATCTGCATGTGTTTCTATATCTTGAATTATCATTTGTTTTTATGTAATGATTATAACTTATTATATTATTATCATTCCATAATTCTTTATTATTTATATCTATTGTCTTTTTATATGACTGAATAGTTAATTTATTTGCTCCTTTAAATTTTCTTATATTATCTACCATCTGATAATAATAATAGTCTTTTAATTTTCCTTTACTTGGTTCTATGTCCCTTGATTTCTGGTCATTATATTCGTCAACAAATAGTGTTTTTCCTGTATCATCTTTTCCTTTTGCTACGACCCATTCATTCCATCCTGTTAGGAATATAACATCTGGATCTAAACTTATTGCATAGTCCCACTGCTGCTGGAAGTTTCTCCCATACAAAAGATTGTTGCTTGTCTTTTCATTTACTGTTATTTCTTTATTTCTATATTTATATGTATAATTTCCGGTATATTTTTTGTATTTTGAATTTCCTGTTACAGTTTTATCATCTCTTGGCATGTCTCTGCCTCTACTATTGCTGTTAATCATAGGTGCTCCTTTGTATTTTCCATTACTATCATATCCGGCATTTTGAGCAGGCGACACTGCAACTTCTTCTATTTTTCCTGATAATGTTCCATAACTTTGTGGGTACATACTTTCCCACATCCAGCCTTTTTCTACAGGCTGAACATCTATAACTGAACCAACATCAGTTGATCCAGGACTTCTAAAATCAAAATATGTTTCTATTGTTTTTAATTTGTTTTGATCTGATGAGCTAAAATTTTTATAACTTTTTTTATCTGTTTTATATGACATTATTAAAGGTTTATTGCTTCCATTTTTCTTATACCATAAATCTTCATATTTCCCATCTTTATATAAAGAGTCATATAAGCACAAAAGCATATTATTTGTTCCTTCACTTGCAACTCCTTTTATTTTTATTCCTTCTTCTGTTGTTAATGTTTCACTGAATGAAAGCATAAATCCTATTTTAGGAACTTTTATTCCTTCGGATTTTGCTTGTTCAAATGCGGCAAATAATGGGTGCCAATCCCAGCAGTAACTAAATCTATTTTCTGAATATAGTTGTCTCGATCCTGCAGCTGCATTTCCAATGTATTTTCCATCTTCTTTTCTTCTAGAATTTAAATATCCAGTTGATGACCCAGCATTATTTGTATAGTCAAGTAAAATAAAATCAATTCCTGCATCAGCTAATAGTTCTGCTTGTTTTCTTAAAACCCAGTTGTCATTGTTTACATAGTAGCCGTAAATTGGTTCATTCCACCATAAGTAACCCAGATTATTTTCCCACATTTTACTATTTGGATCAAATGGGTTTTCATTTGGGTATCTATCTAATGCATTTTGAATATTATATGGTTCTTTTTTTAAGAATGTATTGAAAGCTATCTCTGGTGGTTGCTTGCTCCAACCATCTCTTAAATACATTACTGTTTCTGTATCGTGCCAATTCCAAAAGAACAGTCCTACCTCTTTGCTATTATTTACATTTCCAACTGTACTTTTTCCATCATTACTGTTAACTGTTCTTCCTAGTCCATCAACGGCAACCCACTGTGAAGGATCTGCTTCTTTATGTACAATGTTTTTTACTTCTATTGTTTTTGTTTGTGTTTGTGACACGAAAAAAACAAGAAAAATGATTACTACTTTCTTAAAAAAATCTCTCATTCTAACACTTCCTATTATCTACTATAATAATAGTATCACCAATAGTTATGCGTGTCAATGAAATGTAAAAAAAAAGATTTTATTTGGTAAATATAAATAAGTATCTATCTTTACCATTTAAATCTTTTTCTATTTTTACTTTTATATTTTTTAAATTTTTTTCGGCTATTTTTTTTATTTTTTCTCCTTGATTCATTCCTATTTCAAATGCTATAATACCTGGCCTTTTTATATTTTTTTCTGCTTTTTCTAGTATTGCTTCATAATACTTTAATCCGTCGTTATCTGCGTATAAGGCAATATGTGGTTCATTATTTTTCACTATTTCTTCTATTTCGTCATTATAAGAAATATATGGTGGATTACTTATGATGATGTCATATTTATCATTTATTTTTTCTAACATATTGCTGTGGATATAGTTTATTTCCACATTATTTGTTTTTGCGTTTTCTTTAGCTATTTCTAATGCTTTTTCTGATATATCTACCGCATCTACAATAGAATTTAATTTCTTTTTTAAAGTTATAGCTATTGCTCCACTTCCTGTTCCTAAATCGATTATTTTTATAGGTTCTTTTAAATACTTTTTTGCATAATTAATTGTTTTTTCTACTAAAAATTCAGTTTCAAATCTTGGTATTAAAACGTTTTTATTTACTTTTAAAGTATTTCCATAAAAGTTTACATTTCCTATTATATACTGGACAGGTAAACCTTGTTTTAGTTTTTTTAGTCCTTCTTTTAAGTTTTCTTTTGGAAGATATTTTTTTAAATATTCTATATCTGTCATTAACTTTCCCTTAGTTTTCTATTTTGATCTTCGATTATTAATGCATTTATTATGTCTTCTAGATTTCCTTCCATTACTCTATCTAAATTTTTAGTCGTATACCCTATTCTATGGTCTGTTACTCTATTTTGAGGATAATTGTATGTTCTTATTTTCTCTGATCTATCCCCTGTTCCTATTTTACTTCTTCTCTCA
>JAFWIH010000003.1 GCA_017533795.1 Clostridia bacterium
CTTACCAGAAAACTTAGAATTTGTTGATGGAGAATTTAATAGACAATATGGATGGACAGCAGAGGGACAAACAGTTAAGACAACTTACTTGTCACATGCAAATGGAACAGATAAAATGTTAAAAGCATTTGATAAAGAAAACGATGATGGAAAAGGTTCTGGATTAGATTATAAAGACTTACCAATTCTATGTAAAGTTAGCAGTACAGCTACATCAGGTAGAGAATTAGTAAATACAGCAGAAATAACAAAATATGAAGACAAAGACGGAAATAACTTACCAAAAGATGTAGACTCAACACCTAACAACAAAGAGAATAAAAATGAAAAGACTAGAGAAGAAGACGATGACGACTACGAAGTTATACTTATTAAAAAAGTCGATTTAGCTCTTACAAAATTCATAACAGCTGTTAGTGATGATGATAAAATAGAAGATGGAGAGTATTTAACACCTGATAAGAAAGAAGGAAGCAAAACAAATCCATATGATAGACAAACAGCAGTAGATACTAACCCATTAAAACAAGGTGAACATGATGCAGTATATACACAAGTAAAAGACACTTTAAGTGTTAATAGAAATTCATATATACTATATAATATAAGAGTATATAATGAAGGAGAAGTAGATGTATATGCAGGAGAAGTAACAGACTACTTACCAGAAAATCTTGACTTTGTTGATGGCGAATTCAATAGAGAATATGGATGGACAGCAGAAGGACAAACAGTAAAAACAACATATTTGTCAAGTGCAAATGGAGAAGACAAAATACTTAAAGCATTTGACAGCACTACAGATGATGGTGAAGGATCAGGACTAGATTATAAAGACTTACCAATACTTTGCCAAGTTAATAGTAAAACACCTACAGCAAAAGAATTAGTAAATACAGCAGAAATAACAAAATATGAAGACAAAGATGGTAATGAAATAGAAGAAGATATAGATTCAAAATCTAACAACAAAGAGAACAAAAATGAAAAGACTAGAGAAGAAGATGATGATGACTACGATACAGTAATAGTTGAAGAATTTGACTTAAGTTTATTAAAATATGTAAGTAAGGTAATAGTAACAGAAGACGGAAAAACAAAGACAACAGAAACAAAGAATACAGGAAATAATGAAACAGATATAATACCAAAAGTAGAAATTCATAAAAAGAAAATTAACTCTACAACTGTAAAATTTGAATATACAATTAAGATTACTAACGAAGGAGACATCGAAGGATATGCAAAAGAAATATCAGATTATGTTCCAGAAGGACTATCATTTAGTACAGAGGACAATCCAAATTGGACAGTTAAGAGTGATGGTGTTATAGCAACTAGAGCCCTTGAAAATACTTTATTAAAACCTGGAGAAAGTGCAACTGTTACGGTAACATTCAGATGGATAAATGGTGCAAATAATCTAAACTTAAAGAGAAATACAGCAGAAATATCTGAAGATTACAATGACAAACATAAACCAGATAAAGACTCAACACCAAATAATAAAAAAGATGGTGAAGATGATATAGACATTGCAGATGTATTACTATCAATAAAAACAGGTCAAGCACAAACTTACATATTACTTGGAGGAGCTGTATTATTAGTTCTTGCAGGTGGAATTATACTTATAAAAAAATATGTAATGTAATACATTATTAAGAACCAGTTAATGTAACTGGTTCTTTTTTTGTCATAAATATAAAGTACAAATTAAATAAAAACTAGACCTATAACTCCAAAGAGTAAGAATATAACATTTGATATTGTTTCAATGATTTTATTAGAAAAATATTTTTCCAAAATTTTACCAAATATAATAGCCATAGAGTTACTAAAAACCATTCCTAGAGCTGCACCAGCGATTAATGATATTTTATAATTGGGGTATTCAACGCCGAGTCCAACAGAAGCTAAAAATGTTTTATCCCCGATTTCGCCAATTATAATGCATAAAGCAATTATAAAAACATAGTTTAAAGAACTATTACTTATTTTTTTAAGAAACTTGTTTTCATTATTGTTATGCTTTTTAGGGATAAAGCCTAATATACCTATAATTAAAAAAGTTATATATGTAATATATTTAAGCATATGTACAAAAGAAGCATTTTTAAGTAAGCCTAATGCGCTTCCAAATGCAATTGCAATTCCGTGACTAAAAAGAGAACCAAGTGCTATACCTACTAGAATGTTGCGTACTCTACTTTTAGATGCAAAAGAAAGGACTAAAAGCTGTGTTTTATCACCAAGTTCAGCCAAAAATATCATAATAAAAGATATAAAAAAAGGATAAAGAGCATGCATGTAAATAGTGCCCCCTTTGGTAAGTCTTATTAATTATATGCAGCTTCTTTTTTTGATATGCAGCTTTCCTCTAAACGTTATTTCCGTAAGAATTGTGAAAGTTGTGTGAAATTTATTTACAATAAACTTTGATAGTGATATATTTTTAAAAGTGAAAAAAGATAGGAGGAGACATTTGTGATAGAAGTAAAAAATATTACCAAAAAGTATGGAAACACAATTGCCTTAGATGACGTTAGCTTTAAAATTGAAGAGGGGGAAATAGTAGGCCTTTTAGGACCAAATGGAGCTGGAAAAAGTACAACTATGAATATTATTACAGGGTATATTGAGCCTACAGAAGGAGAAGTTTTTATAGATGGCATAAATATGTTAAAAAATCCTAAAAAAGCTAAAAGAAATATAGGTTATATGCCAGAAGGAGTACCTCTATATGGAGATCTTACTGCAAAAGAGTTTGTTACTTATATGGCTGGAATTAAAAAAGTTGAAAAGAAGTCTTTAAAAGAAAAGGTAAATAACATTATTGAGCAAACAGGACTAAAAGATGTTCAAAACAAATTAATACGAAATCTTTCTAGGGGATATAAACAAAGAGTTAGTATGGCAGGAGCTTTAGTTGGAGAACCAAAGGTTTTAATTCTTGATGAACCAACGGTTGGACTTGACCCAAAGCAAATAACAGAAATTAGAAGTTTAATAAAAAAACTAGGAAAAGACCATACAGTAATACTAAGTTCACACATTTTATCTGAAGTTAGTCAAATTTGTGATAAGGTAATTATTATAAATAAGGGAAAACTAATTGCTATAGATACGCCAAGTAATCTAGAAAACAAAACATTAAATAATAATTCAATATATGTGACAGTAGAAGATGCAAATAATAAGCTAGTAAAAATAGTAGAAGGTATAGAAAATGTTAAAGAAGTTAAGCTAGTTACAGAAAATGAAGATGGCACAAAACAGTACTTAATTTCTGGAAACGATGGCAAGGACTTAAGAAAAGTTATATTTGCATCACTTGCAAAAGAAAATATAACAATATTTGAGATGAAAAAATCTGATGCTACTCTTGAAGAAGCGTTTATGAAATTAATTGATGAAGGAGGAGAAGAGTAATGTGGGCTGTTATAAAAAAAGAGTTTAAAAGCTATTTCTTATCACCAGTAGGCTATGTATTTATAGGACTATTTTTATTAATGTTTAGTATATTCTTTTATACAGATGTTGTAGAATATGGTTCAACTAATTTTGAATATATTTTTTATTCTGGAGCAACAGTATTAACATTTATAGTTCCAATTTTAACTATGAGACTTTTTGCAGAAGAAAGAAAAACTGGAACAGAGCAATTATTAATGACTTCTCCTCTTAGCATAACAAGTGCTGTTCTAGCTAAATTTATTGCTGCATTATTTGTTATTATAATTACAGAATTATGCACACTTATGTATTTTGGTATTTTATGCTTTTTTGGAATACCAGATATTGCAACATCACTTATAACGTTATTGGGTTTTTTGTTATTAGCTATGTCATACATATCATTTGGAATGTTAGCATCAAGCTTAACAGAAAATCAAATTATAGCAGGAATTATAACAATAGGTTTTTTTGTGCTTAGTTGGTTTTTACCTAATTTTAGTGGAGTATTTACTTCCTTTTCTTTAATAAATTTGTTTTCTAAATTTGTTTATGGACAAATTGACATTGCAGATACTGTAACATTTATTAGTTTTACAGTAATGTGTATATTACTAACAATAATGGTACTACAAAGAAGAAAAAGTGTAAGATAGGATGGTGAAAAGATTGAAAAATATAAAAAAAATGTTACTTGATGGAACAACAACATGTGCACTAGTACTTATTATAGTATCTGTGTTTATATTAATTAATTTAGGTATGCAAAAATTAGATTTAACTCCAATAGATTTAACTCCTGGAAAAACATATACTTTAACAAACGAGAGTAAAGATAAGATCAGCAATATTGAAAAACAGGTTAATATTTATCTTATTGGATATACTGATGATGACACAACAACTGTGCTTGCAAAACAATATAATAAATCAAACAGCAATATTAATGTTGAAGCTATTAATATTACACAACGAACAGATTTAGCGCAGAAGTATGGTATTGATAGTAATGAGACAAGTGGTATTATTGTAGAATGTGGCGAGAAGTACAAGGTTTTGACTGCTAATGACTTAACCAGTTATGACATGACTACTTATGAGTCTACAGATGTAACTGAAGAAAAACTAACTTCATCAATATTAACAGTTACAGCAGATAAAATACCAAATGTTTATTTCTTAACTGGATATAGTGATTTTTCTTTAGAAGGCGGAATGAGTTATTTAGCAGCATATTTAGAAAATGAAACAATGAAAGTTAATACTTTAGATTTGGTTGCAAAAGGAAATGTCCCTGATGATTGTGATGCTTTAATAATAACTACACCTAATAAGGACTTTGCTGACGTAGTTTCAAATGCTATTATTAAATACATTAATAAAGGTGGTAACATATTATGGCTAAATTCTTCATATGGGACAGCTGTAAGCTTACCAAATGTTAATAAAGTTTTAGCTATATATGGAGTTAATCCTTTTAATACTGGTTATATAATGGAAACAGATGCAAATAAGATGATAACAAATGCACCATATATGGTTTTACCAGATGTAGAATATGCAGATGTAACATCTAAGACAAGTTCAATATTATTTTTAGAACCTACAAAATTAAATATACAGGAAGAATCTAAACTTACAGAATTAAAAGTAGAAAAAACTGACTTATTAAAAACAAGTGAAAAATCTTTTTTTAGAACAGATATAAAACAAAATTCTTTAGCTAAAACAGATTCAGATACTGCAGGCAACTTTTTAGTAGGTGCTAAACTTACAAAAACAATTAAGGATGATACAAAGTCGATATTAATAATATATGGAGATAATTATTTTGTATCTAATACAACAGTTATGGAAAACAGTACAACTCCTATTTTATTAGTATATGATAATAAAGATTTAGTTTTAAACTCAATGGCTGTTCTTACAGATAGAGATGAAGACATTACTATAAGGAAATCAACAGATATAGTTCAATATACAGCAACACAAACACAAGATGTAATAATTAGAATTATAATCTTTGTTATTCCATGTTTAATAATAATTGCAGGAATAGTTGTATGGCAATTGAGAAGAAGAAAGAAATAGTGAATCTTTTAGGGACGTGTTAAAATGACATGAAAATGTCATTTTAACACGTCCCTAAAAGATTCCTAAAAGGGTTAATTGAATTAAACCTAGAAAACCAAATAGAGGGTAAAGATTTGTTACTAAATTTGAAAATCCAATTTTTGAAACTATGAAGGCAGTTATACACATTATTAGTACAACTAGTGGATATTTATTTTTGTGTAGAGATAAATTGTTTAAAAAGCTTATACCTATAGAAATTGCAGTTGTGTAAATAGATGCCAGTATAATAAATGAATATATTTGTATAAATGATTTATAGTAGTGGCTAATTACGTATATTACAGGCATTTCTAATTTTATAATGTCAATATCAACTTTAGTAAGTATGAAAAAAATTGACATTGATAATAATAGTAATATGATACTACTAATAATTGCAACAATTAGTGCCCCATGTTTTGTGTAAAGATACTTTTTAAAATTAACAAGTCCGGGAATTAGAAGTATGCTATTATAACTTGTATATATTAAAGGACTTAAAAGCCATACACAATTACTCTTAATTGGTTTCATGTTTAAGACTGAATTTAAATCTATAAAAGTAAAATTTTTATATCCAATTAATAGAATAAAAAAAATTAGTATAGGAACTAAAAAACTACTTATTTTTATAATGCCATCAGCTCTTGTCATAAAGGTTACAAAGCATAAAAGACTTAAAATTCCACTACCTATATATGTACTTATTCCTATTTCTTGTGAAAAATATGAACCAAAGCCTGCAATCATAATAAAGAATGTTACAAGTAAAAACAAATTGACAATAGTATTAATTGCTTTGCTTCCTTTGTTGTGTGTTAACAATGTTATAAAACTTTTGTAGTTTTCTAAATTATGTGTTATTGAAATAACAAGGACTTTATAAATAACGAATGCAAAAAAGAAGCAGCATATTACAATACCAACTAATCCATTAGTACCATATATATAAAAAAATGTACATATTTCTTGACCAGAAGCAAATCCTGCTCCTATTAATGTAGCTATTATTGTAAAAATTATTTTTAATAGTTTCATAAAACCCCCTATACTAGTTTATGAGGGTTTGTTTTTTTTATTCTATGCATAAAAATCCCAGTAATTGCTAACAATAAATGAAAATAAATAATGCAAGGAGTGGGATACTTGGGAACATATAGATATATAAATATAAATGGCGTAGCAGTAGAAAGAGAAGCGCTAGAAAAACATTTAGAAAAAATTGCTTCAAATCATATTATAAATAATAAGTCAAATAAACACACATATCCTGTACCTAGAATGCTTGAAAATTATGAGGCAATTAAGGAAGTATATGAATTATTAAATTATCATTTAAAATTAGGAATAGCAATTCATCCTGCAGGGGAATGGTTGCTTGATAATTTTTACGTGATAGAAGAAATTGTAAAAAACATTCAAAAAGAATTAACACAAAAAAAGTATATAAATTTTCCGTGTATTCAAAATGATGAATATAACGGATTTGCTAGGATATATATAATAGCTGCAGAGATTATAGCACATACAGATAGTAAAATAGATATAAATAGTTTAGAAAGATATTTGCATGCATATCAAATTAATAAACTATTAAGTATGGATGAAATATGGAATATAGGAATCTTTCTACAAATAGTTATAATTGAAAAAATAAGACATATTTGTGAAGTAATATATATATCGCAAATGCAAAAATATAAAGTAGAAAGCATAGTAGAAAGATTAATAGAAAAAAAGAAAAATAATGAACAAAAATTTAGAAAAAATTTTAGATTTAAACATAAAGAAAATCTTACTAAATATCCATTTATTGAATATATGTCATATAAATTAAAAAAATATGGAAAGCAATCCTCGACATATTTAAATATATTAGAGGAAATAACAGAAAAAACTGGCACCAATGTTTCTGACATAATAAAGAAAGAACATTATAATATAGCTCTTCAAAAAGTATCTATGGGAAACTGTATTACGAGTATAAAAGAAATTCAAAGAATTAATTTTCTAGAAATCTTTGAACATGTAAATGGCGTAGAAGAAATCTTAAAAAATGATCCAGCAGAAGTTTATACAAGAATGGATCATAAAACTAAGGAATTTTATAGAAATCAAATAAAATGGATATCTAGAAAAACTAAAATATCAGAGATGTTTATAGCAAAAAAAACATTAGAACTAGCAAAAAAACAAGAGAAAGGAACAAAAGTATCACATGTAGGCTATTATTTAATTGATGATGGAATTAATGATTTATATAAAGAATTGCAATATAATTCGTTAAATCTAAGTAAAAAAACAAAATCTATACTATATATTAGTACTGTATTAATATTAACACTTGTACTTGCAACAGTTCAGGCTATGTGGATAGACACTTATATAAATAATAAAATCCTTTTATTATTTGAGATATTATTACTAATTATTCCTACATCGGAATTTGTAACACAACTCTTAAATTATATTTTAGGGAAAATTGTTAAACCAAGATTGATACCAAAGCTAGATTTATATAATGGAATAGATGAAGAAAACACTTGTATGGTTGTAATACCAACGATAGTAAAGTCTAGAGAAAAAGTGCAGGAACTTGTAAAAAAGTTAGAAGTGTTTTATTTGGCAAACAAAAGCAATAATATTTATTTTACATTGTTAGGAGACTGTTCTGAAAGTAAAAAAAGAAATGAACCTTTTGACCAAGATATTGTTGAAGAGGGAAGAAAAGAAGTAGAATTACTAAATGAAAAATATTTAAATGAGAACTTTCCTATTTTTCATTTTTTATATAGAAATAGAAGCTGGAATGAGAAAGAAAGCTGCTATATTGGATGGGAACGAAAAAGAGGACTATTAACTCAGCTTAATGAATATTTATTGGGACATGAGAGTAATAAGTTTAAAGAAAATACAATAGAAAAATATAAAGAAAAGCTATCAAAGAAGATTCCAAATATAAAATATATAATTACTCTAGATAGTGATACAGACCTTACTTTAAATTCAGCATTTGAACTTGTTGGTGCTATGGCACATATATTAAATAAGCCAGTTTTAAATTATGAAAAAAATAAAGTAGTAGAAGGACATGCATTAATTCAACCAAGAGTTGGAGTTGATTTAGAAATAAGCTACAAAAATCCATTTACTCAAATTTTTGCAGGAAGCGGAGGAATTGACTGTTATACAAATGCTATTTCTGACATATATCAAGATAATTTTGATGAAGGTATATATACTGGTAAAGGTATATACAATTTAGAAGTCTTTTCGAAAGTATTAAAAGACGAAATACCTGAAAATACAGTTCTAAGTCATGATTTATTAGAAGGTAGTTATTTAAGATGTGGACTTGCAACAGATATCTTACTAATTGATGGATATCCAACTAAATATATAAGTTTTATGAATAGATTATCAAGGTGGACAAGAGGAGACTGGCAGATAATTAAATGGATTTATAAAGGGCCATTAAATTTAATTTCAAAGTATAAAATATTTGACAATCTTAGAAGAAGTATATTTGAATCTACTAGTTTGATTGCTATTTTTTACTTTATAATATTGCAGTTAGCATACAATGTTAAAACAAAAATAAACATTGCTATTATTCTTTTTAACTGTGTTTTACCTTTTTTTCTAGAGATTTTAGACAGGGTTATACTTAGAAAAGAAGGAGAAAAAAAGCAAAAAACATTTACAACTAAAATTGACGGTATGATTGCCTCTATAGATAGAACTATTATTACAATAGGGTGTCTACCATATAAAGCTTTTGTGTGCGAAGTTGCTAAATGGAAAACACTATTTAGAATGTTTATTTCTCATAGAAACTTACTAGAATGGACAACATCTGAAGAGGCGGAGAACAGCTCTAAAGGAGATATTATATCTTATTATAGAATAATGATTATAAATGTTATATTAGGTGTAATGCTATTATTTTTAGGAATAAAATATATTAGTATTTTTTATTATTTTATAGGAATATTATGGATTTGCATTCCAGGTGTAATGTGTTATTTAAGCAAAGAAAAGCATAAAAAAAATGCACTTCAATATTTAAACAATTCTGAAAAGGAATATCTGCAGGAAATTGCAAATAGAACATGGCTATATTTTAAAGAGTACTTAACAAAAGAAAACAATTATTTAATTCCAGATAATTATCAAGAAGATAGAAATCCACTTGTTGTTAATAGAACATCATCAACTAATATTGGGCTTTCTTTGTTAGCTATTATTTCTGCAATAGATATGAACCTTATAACAAAAGATGATGGAATTGAACTGCTAAAAAGCGTATTAAATACTGTAAATGAACTACCAAAATGGAATGGCCATTTGTACAATTGGTACAATATAAAAACAAAGGAACCACTAAGCCCAAGATATATATCAACAGTAGATAGTGGTAACTTTGTGGGATATTTATATGTAGTAAAAAGCTATTTAGAAGAAATTTCAAAATGTGGAGAAATCCAACTAAAAGGCAATAGTTTAAAAGAGCACTTAGAAAAAGTAGATAACATGATAAAAGAGACAGATTTTTCTGTTCTTTATAGTAAAGAAAGAAGATTGTTTTCTATTGGTTTTAATATTGAAGATAACAAATTGACAGACTCATATTACGATTTGTTAGCTTCTGAAGCAAGACAAGCAAGTTTAATTGCGATAGCAAAAGGAGATGTTCCAATAAAGCATTGGAATAGTTTGAGTAGAACAATGACAAACCTAAATGACTATAAAGGATTAATTTCTTGGTCGGGAACAGCTTTTGAATATTTAATGCCAAATATAAATATACCTAGATTTACTGGAAGTTTACTTGATGAATCATGTAAATTTGCTATAAAAAGTCAAATAGAGTATAGTAAAAGGCTTGGAATTCCTTGGGGAATATCAGAAGCTGCGTTTAATGCTAAAGATTTATATTCGAATTATCAGTATAAGGCGTTTGGTGTGCCATGGCTAGGGTTAAAACGAGGCTTAGCAGATGAAATGGTAGTTAGTAGTTATGGAAGCGTTTTAGCAATAGTAGATAAACCAAAAGAAGTAATTAAAAATCTAAAAACATTAGAATACCAAGGTATGTATAATAAATATGGATTTTACGAATCAATAGACTATACAATATCTAGAATACAAAATGGAAAAATCGGAAATCCTGTTAAAACATATATGGCACATCACCAAGGTCTAATACTGCTTTCTTTAAATAATCTATTTAATAATAATGCTTTGCAAAAAAGATTTACTTTAAACCCTGAGATAAAAGCGGTAAGTATTTTATTGCAAGAAAGAATGCCAGAGAAATATATAATTACAAAAGAAAAGAAAGAAAAACCAGAGAGAATAAGATATAAAGATTATGAAAATTACACAATTACAGAGTATAACAAAGTTAATGAACGTTTAATTAGAGGAAATGTAATTTCAAATGCTAATTATACAGTTGCAATAAATCAAAAGGGAGAAGGATTTAGTAAGTATAAAAACATTTATATAAATAGATATAAAAAAACAGATGATTATAGTCAAGGAATATTTTTTTATATAAAAAGTATTCAAAGTGGAAAGATTTGGTCTACAAATTATGATGTATACCAATATAAACCTGATAAATATATTACAAAATTTATGCCAGATAAAGATGAATTTGAAAGAACTGATGGTAATATAAAAACAAGAATGAAAGTTACTGTTGCTCCAAATGAACCTGTTGAAATTAGAAGACTGGAACTAGAAAATTTAGGAAATACAGAAGAAATATTGGAGGTAACAAGTTGCTTTGAACCAATACTATCAAGTAAAGAAAAGGATTATGCACATCCAAGCTTTAATGATTTGTTTTTAAAATTTGATTACAATGAAGAATTAGAAAGCTTTATAATTAAAAGAAACAATAGAAGTAAAGATGAATCGGAAGTATATTTAGCAACAACTTTATCCTCAGATGGTGAAAAAATTGGGGATATTGCATATGAAATTGACAAAGATAAGTTTATACGGAAGAGGAAATCTTGGAATACCAAAAATGATTAAAGATTCTATTCCACTATCAAAAAAGATAGGATTAGTTACTGAATCTGTATCTGTAATGCAAAGAATACTAAAGATAATGCCAGGAGAAAAAGTATGTGTAGACCTAGTAATTTCTATTGAAAACACTAAAAAAGAAGCCATAGAAAATTTAAAAAAATATGTAGGAATACAGAATATAAAGAGGACTTTTGACTTATCAAAAGCAAGAGTTGAAGCAGAAAGCAGATATTTAGGGATTAAAGGTAAAGATATAGAAATATATCAAAAAATGCTTTCATATATATTGTTTGATAATCCTATGAGAACAATAAACATGAATAAGTTACCAAGACACAACTATAAGCAAAGTGACTTATGGAAGTATGGCATTTCAGGTGATTTGCCTATCATTCTAGTAAAAATAAAAGATGTAAATGATATTTATGTTGTAGAAAAGATGCTAAAGGCGTATGAGTTTTTTAGAAGTAAAAATATTGAAGCGGAGTTAGTTATATTGGATGAGGAAAAGCATAGTTATGAAAACTATGTAAAAGAAGAAATAGAATATAGTATTTTAAACAATCAAATAACATATTTAAAAAATGTTAAAGGTGGGATATTTGTACTTTCTAAGGATGAGTTAAGCGAAAATGATATTAACTTATTCGAATTTGTATCTTCAATTGTGATTAATAGTCATTTAGGAAATGTAGAGAATGGCCTAAAGGACATAGAAGATGAATACGAAGAAACCTGTATTAATGGTTGGGATGATAAAAGAATTTTTAAAATAGAAGATGATAATTCAAAAGATATTGACATTGTAGAAAACTCAGAGCAACTTAAATATTTTAATGAATATGGAGGATTTGCTGATGATGGAAAAGAGTATTGGTTTAAGACAAATAAGGTAAATAGACTTCCAACAGTTTGGACACATGTATTAGCAAATGAAAAATTTGGAACAATAGTTACAGAAAATATGGGAGGATACACATGGTATAAAAACAGTAGGTTAAACAGACTCACTGCATGGAACAATTATGCCAATATAGATGTTCCATCAGAAGTTATTTATTTAAGAGATTTAAATACAGGAAAAGCTTGGTCATTAGGAGCTAATCCAATGCCAGATGATAAAAACTATAATGTGATTTATGGATTTGGATATGCAAAATATATTCATAAAAGTTCTGGAATAACTCAAGAACTAACAATGTTTGTACCTAAAAACGATAGTGTAAAGATAAATCTTTTAAAATTAAAAAATGATACACCAAACAAAAAGAAAATAAAAATAGTATATTATATAAAACCTGTATTAGGCGAAGATGAAATAAAAACAGATGGCTATTTATATGTAAAATATGATGTTAATAATAATTTATTAGGCATTAAAAATCTGTATAGTAGTGAATTTGAAAATACGGTTTCTTTTATCTCAAGCAGTGAAAATATAGTGTCTTATACAGGTAATAAAAGCTTCTTTTTTGGAGATGGGGGAATAGACAATCCTGACGGCTTAAAGAAGACATCTTTAAATAATGAAAGTGGATTAGGAAATAAATCGTGTGCTGCAATTGAACTAGTAGTGGAATTGGAAAGTTATTCAGAGAAAGAGATGTCATTAAGTTTAGGAGCTGGTGACAATGATATTTTTATAAAAGATTTAGCATATAAATATAGCAATATTTCAAATTGCAAAATGGAACTTAAGGATGTTAAAGCTTTTTGGGAAGATACATTAAGTATGATAAAGGTAGATACGCCTATAGAGTCTGTAAATATAATGCTTAATGGATGGACAATATATCAAACAATTGCAAGTAGATTATTTGCTAGAAGTGGATACTATCAATCTGGAGGAGCTTTTGGATTTAGAGATCAATTACAAGATGCTTTAGGTATTAAATATATTAATTCAGAAATACTTAAAAATCAAATAATAAGGCATAGCAAACACCAATTTATAGAAGGTGATGTAGAACATTGGTGGCACGAAGAAACTCATAGAGGAATTAGAACAAAGTTCTCAGATGATTTGTTATGGCTTGTGTTTGCTGTAATTGAATATATAGAATATACAGGAGATATGGAAATATTAAATATTGAAACAAATTATCTTAAGGGAGATATCTTAGCAGAAAATGTAGATGAAAAATATGAAGTGTTCTTGGAAAGTGATAGTAAGGAAAGTATTCTTATGCACTGCATAAGGGCTATTGATAAATCTATAAATCTTGGTGAACATGGTCTTCCTAAAATTGGTTCAGGTGATTGGAACGATGGATTTAGTGAGGTTGGAAATAAAGGAAAAGGTGAAAGTATCTGGCTTGGATTTTTCTTATATTATATTCTTGAAAAGTTCATACCAATTTGTGAAAAAAGTGAAAAATTAAAGGGTAAGTCTGAAAAATATGAAAATATAAAAAGTTGTTTAAAAAAAGCTTTGAATACTGATGGATGGGATGGAAGATGGTATAAGCGAGCTTATATGGATGATGGAAGCATTTTAGGAAGTATGGAAAACGAAGAATGTAGAATAGATAGTATAGCTCAAAGTTGGTCAGTAATTTCAGGGGCTGGTGATAATGATAAAAAGTATATGTCAATACAGAGCTTAGAAAACCATTTAATAGATAGAGAAGTAGGAATAATAAAATTGCTAGATCCTCCTTTTTATAAGGGAATTTTAGAACCAGGATATATTAAGGCATATATGCCAGGAGTAAGAGAAAATGGAGGACAATACACACATGCTGCAATATGGGTAATAATTGCTGAATGCATACTGCAATTTGGAGATAAAGCAATAGACCTGTATAAAATGATTAATCCAATAGAACATTCAAGAGTAAAAGAAGCAGCTAATAAGTATAAAGTAGAACCATATGTTATACCAGCAGATATATATGGAAGTGGCAATATTGCTGGACGTGGAGGATGGACTTGGTATACAGGTTCTTCAAGCTGGTATTATAAAGCTGGAATAGAGCATATTTTGGGACTACAAATTAAAAATGGAAGATTATTGTTAAATCCATGTATTCCAAAAGATTGGAGAGAATATAGGGTTAGATATAAATGGGAAAAAAGTGTTTATAATATAAAGGTTATAAACAATAACGGCAAGTGTAATGGTATTGAAAAAATATTACAAGATGGTATAGAAGTTCAAAATTCTATCATTATGGATGGAAGCGGAAAGGTTTTTAATATAGAATTATATATGTGATTTCACAAAAAAATTCCTAAAAAACTTGTATAATAGAATTATTTGTGATATAAATAACTTAATTTAAGGAATCCGTAAGGGAGAAAGGGGAATTTTCGTGGAAGATAATTCAGATAAAAAAACAATCTTGATTGTTGATGATGAAAAACCAATAGTAGACATATTAATGTATAATCTAGATAAAGAAGGATACAACTTATTAGAAGCAAATGACGGAGAAACTGCAGTCGAAATTGCTCTAAAAGAAAAACCAGATTTAATATTACTAGATGTTATGCTTCCAAAAATGGACGGATTATCTGTTTGTAGAAAAATTAAGAATTCATTAAATGTGCCAATTTTAATGCTATCTGCAAAAGGAGAAGAAGTAGATAAAATTTTAGGGTTAGAATTGGGCGCAGATGACTATATAACAAAACCTTTTAGTGTTAGAGAACTTATGGCAAGAATAAAAGCAAATCTAAGAAAAGTAGAATCTAATTCTACAAATGAATCTGAACAAAGTAATGAAGAAGGCAATAGCAACAAAAAAGGAAAAATAGTAGTTGGAGAATTAGAACTAGATTTGGATAAATTTGAGGTAAAGGTTAGAGGTAAGGTAATAGAATTAACTATTAGAGAATTTGAAGTATTAAAATTTTTAGCAATGAAACCTAGCCAAGTAGTTACTAGGGAAATTTTACTAGAAAAAGTATGGGGTTACGAGTATTATGGAGACATAAGAACTGTTGATGTTACAGTAAGAAGAATAAGAGAAAAAATTGAAAAAGATACTTCTAATCCATGTATACTAGTTACAAAAAGAGGAGTTGGATACTATATAGCCAATCCTAATTAAAGTTTAAGACAAAAGAAATGTATTGTTTTTTAGTCAAAGTTGGGAGTACCTCTATCCGTTTTTGACTGCAAAAGTAATACATTTCTTTTTTTATAAAATATATTTTAAAAGGAGTTACATATGTATAGAACACACAATTTAGGAGAATTGAATATAAAAAATATTGGACAAAATGTTGAACTATCTGGATGGGTTCAAAAAATTAGAAATTTAGGTGCAATGATTTTTATTGACTTGCGTGATGAAGATGGTATTACTCAAGTTGTTATTAATGATGAAAATCTTAAACAACAAGCTAAAGATATTACAACTGAAAGTTGCATACATATTTCTGGAAAAGTAGTAGAAAGGTCTAATAAAAATACTAAAATACCAACTGGAGAGATTGAAGTAATAACAGAAAAGATAGAAATTTTAGGTAGATGTAAAAATATATTACCATTTGAGATAAATACAGACCAAGAAGTTAGAGAAGACTTAAGATTAGAATATAGATTTCTAGACTTAAGATGCGAAAAGCTTCATAATAATATACTTTTACGCTCTGAGATATTAAAAACATTAAGAAATAAAATGGACGAGCTTGGTTTTGCAGAAATTCAAACACCTATATTAGCCAATTCATCACCTGAAGGTGCAAGAGACTTTTTAGTTCCAAGTAGATTACATCCGGGAGAATTTTATGCTTTACCACAAGCACCACAACAATTTAAGCAATTACTTATGGTATCTGGATTTAATAAATACTATCAAATAGCACCATGTTTTAGAGATGAAGACCCAAGAGCAGATAGAGCTCCAGGGGAGTTTTATCAATTAGACTTTGAGATGGCATTTAGTACTCAAGAAGACGTGTTTGAAGTGCTTGAAAATGTAATACCATATACATTTAAAAAATTTACTAATTGGAAAGTTGATGAAGGTCCATTTTTGCGTATTCCATATAAAGAAGCAATGGAGAAATATGGAATAGATAAACCAGATTTAAGAAACCCACTTATAATTCAAGACGTAACAAAAGTATTTGAAAATTCAGAGTTTAATGCTTTTAAAAATAAAACAATAAAGGCAATAGTAGTTGAAAACGGAGCTGAACAGGGAAGAAAATTCTTTGATAGAATGACAGATTTTGCAGTTGAAGAAGCAGGCGCTAAAGGGTTAGCTTGGGTAAAATATGAAAAAGACGGATCTGTTACTGGCGGTATTTCAAAATTTATTACAGATGAAATAAAAACAAAACTAATAGAGGACTATAATGTAAAACCTAATAGTAGCATATTCTTTATTGCAGACGAATTACATATGGCTCAAAAAATAGCTGGATTAGTAAGAATAGAACTTGGAAATAGATTAGACTTGTTAGAAAAAAATGCATATAGATTTTGTTTTATTGTTGATTTTCCTATGTATGAATTATCAGATGAGGGAAAAATAGATTTTAGCCATAACCCATTTTCTATGCCTCAAGGAGGTCTAGAATCATTACAAAATATGAATCCACTTGATATTTTAGCATATCAATATGATGTGGTTTGTAATGGATATGAAATGGCATCTGGAGCTGTAAGAAATCATAATCCAGAAATAATGCTTAAGGCTTTTGAAATTGCAGGATATAAAGAAGAAGACATAAAAGAAAGATTTGGCGCACTATACAATGCTTTTCAATATGGAACACCACCACATGCAGGTGCTGCACCAGGAGTAGACAGAATGGTAATGCTTATAGCAGATTCACAAAATATAAGAGAGGTAATAGCTTTTCCAAAAAATAAAAAGGCTAGAGATGTTTTAATGAATGCCCCTTCAAAAGTATTTGATGAACAACTAAAGGATGTCCATATTAAAATAGCAAATGTTGTCAATAGGGACGGAAAATAATGACAGAAAATATGTCAAAAGGGACAGAGGTTAGAATGAAAAAATATAAATTAGAATTAATTGTATTTTTAGCTGGGGCAATAGACATGGGATTAGAACTTATAGCTGCTAGAGTACTTTCACCATATGTAGGAAGCTCAAATTTAGTTTGGACAAGTATTATTGGTATTATACTTGCAAGTATGAGTTTGGGGTATTGGATAGGTGGAAAAAAGGCAGAAAAAGGAGTAGACAAGAATGAAATATCTCAAATGTTATTGCTTGCTTCAGTGTTTACAAGTGCTATTTTACTATTAGAGACAGCATTTGTAAAAGTATTATCAGAAAAGATAGACAACTTAATTGTTGCAGCAATAATTTGCGCAACAGTAGTGTTTTCTATTCCAAGTCTTATACTAGCAATGATTTCGCCATGTGCAGTAAAAATCAAAAGTGATGAGGAACAAGAAATAGGGATTATTTCTGGGAAAATATCATCTTTATCAACAATAGGGAGCATTGTAGGAACTTTCTTAATGGGATTTATATTGATACCACATATTGGAGTAAGTAATATAAATATAGGCATAACTATTGTATTAATTATTATGTCTGTTATAGTAAGAGAAAAGATTGACAAAAAATTCCTGTATAAACTAATAATCTGTAGCTGTATTGTATTAATACTTTTAATTTTAGGAAAATTTCTATTTAAAATAGCTAATAAAAATGTAGTATTAGATACAGATTCGGAGTATAGCAGAATTTGGGTAGAACAAATAGCTGCAAATGAGACAACATACAAAACAATACATGTAGCTAAAGGAATAGAATCATCTATGGATATTAATACAAAACAGATGGGAGCAAAGTATTTACAATACTATGATTTATTTAACTACTATAATAAAAATGCAAAATCAACTCTTATGATTGGAGGAGCCGCATATACATATCCAATGTATTATTTTAAAGAGTATAAAGATAAAACTATGGATGTTGTAGAAATAGATAACAAAATGACTCAAATTGCAAAAAATGAATTCGGACTAGATGTAAATGAACCAAGATTAAAAATATATAACCAAGACGGACGAACATACTTAAATTATGGAAAAGCAAAATATGACACTATACTTATAGATGCATTTAAGGGATTAAGTGCACCATTTGAATTAACAACATATGGAGCTATTATGAGAGCTAACAACATGTTAAATGATAATGGCGTTGTTATAACTAATGTAATTAGTGGGATTGATGGAAAAGATGCCAAGTTCATAAAATATGAATATGAAACATATAAAAAAGTATTTAGTGATGTGAAAGTCTTTCAAGTAAGAAATTTGGAAACTACACGTTCACAAAATTTAATAATTGTTGGCATAAAAGGTAACCCAGAAATAAATGATTCACAAAAAGAAAAATATGAGAGTTTTATAAAAACAGACATAACAGAGCAAATACACGGTGGAAAAATAGTAACAGATGACTATGCTGCCATAGGAAATTGAAAGACATGTAAATGTAGAAGGAGAAATAGATGTATTTAAAAAGATTGGAAATGCAAGGATTTAAATCATTTGCTGATAAAACAGTATTAGAATTTAGACCAGGCATAACTAGTGTAATAGGACCAAACGGTTCAGGTAAAAGCAATATATCTGATGCAATTCGCTGGATTCTTGGAGAGCAAAGCATGAAGCAATTGAGAGGTACAAAATCTCTTGATATTATTTTTGCTGGTACTCAAGCTAGAAAATCACTTGGGTTTGCAGAAGCATCACTGGTTTTTGATAATGAAGATGGTAGCTTACCAATAGAATACTCTGAAGTTACTGTTACTAGAAAGATATATAGAAGCGGAGAAACAGGATACTATATAAATAAAGTACCATGTAGATTAAAAGATGTTTTAACATTATTTATGGATACGGGAATAGGAAAAGATGGATACTCTATTATAGGACAAGGCAAAATTGATGAAATATTAAGCAATAAATCTGAGGACAGAAGACACATATTTGAAGAAGCAGCAGGTATTGTAAAATTTAGAACAAGAAAAGAAGAATCAGAAAAAAAGCTAGAAAGGACAAAACTAAATTTACTTAGAATTAATGATATTATCACAGAAATAGAGGCGAATATTGAACCATTAAAAGCTCAATCTGATAAAGCAAAAAAATATTTGAATTTAAAAGAAGAGTTAAAAGATATTGAAATTGGGTTGTTTTTGTATAATATAGATAAATATAAAGAGACTTTAAAAGAACTAACTACTGATGAGGAAATAATGAACGAAAGTCTAGTACAAGAAGAAGGTAAGCTTGAAAAAATTAAGCAACTTAAAGAAGAACTAAAGAATCAGGTAGACGAATTAACTCAAAAGATAGAAGATATGTCTAATATTGGATTTGAAAGTCAAAAAAGAGTAGAAAGTCTTAATTCTGAAATAAATGTTGCAAAAACAAGAATAGAAAATAATAATGAGAACAGTACTAGATATGAAAAAGAAATAGAAGAGTTTAATGAGAAAATAAAAGAATTAGAAAAAGAATTAAACCAAAAAAATGAAAGAAGAGAAAATTTAAAAAGTAACAAAGAAAAATTTGAAAATGAGCTTAAAGAAAAGGAAACAGAATTAGAAAAGATAACTAAAAAGTTGTCTTCAAAAGAGCTTGAAATAGAAGAAAAGAAAAAAAATGTTGAAGAAAATACAGATAAAAAATATGAATTACAAGCAGAGATAAGTAAATTAAAAGCGGATTATGATAATTTAGAAAAACAAGAAAAACTTACAAATACCGAAATAGAAACAACTATTTCAGAACTTGATAAAACAAGAATGAACAAATCTGAAATACAGAAAAGTTTTTATGAAATAGATAGTAAAAGGAACCAAGCATTAGCAACTCTAGAAAAAAATTCAAAACAAAAGGAAGAAAGAAATCTTAAAATAAAAAGATTTGAATCAGAAATAAATGTTTTGGAATCAGAATTTAGAATAAAAGAATCAAGGCTAAATTTTTTGGTTGAAACAGAGAAAGAAAAAGAGGGCTATATTAGAAGTGTAAAAGCTTTACTACAAGACTGTGATAAAATAAAAGAATTAGGCAAGGGAATGCACGGAGTACTAGCAAATATTATATCAGTTCCGAAGGAATATGAAACTGCAATTGAAATGTGCTTAGGTGCTAGTTTGCAAAATATAGTTACAGAGACAGAGCAAGATGCAAAAAAACTTGTAGAACATCTAAGAAAAAATAATCTAGGACGAGCATCTTTTTTACCTATAGCAAGTGTAAAGGGGAAGAAGTTAGATAAAATAAAAGGAAAAGACAACGGAGTAATAGGTGTTGCATCTGATCTTGTTCAATTTGAAAAAAAATATGAACAAATAATTTTAAATCTACTTGGCAGAACTGTAATACTTGATAATATGGATAATGCTATTAAAGTTGCAAAACAAAATGGATATACATTTAGAATTGTAACTTTAGATGGTGATGTAATTAATCCATCAGGTTTAATATCTGGTGGTTCGGTTAGTAAAAAAACTATAAATATCTTAGGTAGAGGAAGGGAAATAGAAAACCTTGAAAAAGAAATAAAAAAACTAAAACAAAAAATTATTAAAATAGAAGAAGAAAAAGAAACCTATTTGCAAGAAACAAAAGATATATTAGAGACAGTAGAAAATATAGAAAAAGGCCTTCAAGAAACAGAAATAATATATGCAACAGAAAAACAAAAAGTAACCTCTATTGATGAAAATATAGAAAAATTAGAAAATAGATTGCATAAATTAAAAAAACAATTAGAAAGTATTAAAAATCAAAAAGAAGATGCCATAAAAAACAGAGAAAAAAATCAAAAAGAAATCACCACTATTGAAGAAAAAAATGAAGAATTATCAAGTGTAATAAGGGAATTTGCAGAACTTAATAAAGACGACCAGAAGTATATTGATGACTTAAACTTTGACATTACGAACTTAAAAATATCTGTTTCATCTTTTGACGAAAGCGAGAGCTCAATAGAAGAAATGACTGCTATGATAAACCAAGAAATAAATAACAATAAAAAAAGCATTGAAAACAAAATAGCAGCTTTAGAGCAAATAAAAAATGAAAACATAGATTTTGAAAACAAAATAGAAGAAATAAAAAAACAAATTGAGCAAATAAAACAGGATGTTCAAAATAGTGGAGAAAAAATTGAAAATTTAAAACAAGAAAGAACCGAAAAAAACGAAAAACTAAAATCTAAAGAGACTGAACAAACAAGTAAATTTGAAGTTATAGAGAATCTTAAAGCACAAATTGTAAAAATGGAAGTTAAAAAGACTAAAATAGAAGAAGATTTAAATAGTGTTATTAATTCAATGTGGGAAGAATATGAACTTACTCCAAATGCTGCAGAAGAATATAAAAAGCCAGAAAATGTATCAAATACACATAAAAAGGTTAAGCAATTAAGACAAGAAATTAAGGACTTAGGAAGTGTAAATGTAGATTCTATAGAAGAATATAAAAATTTAAAGCAAAGATATGATTTTATGTGTGAGCAAAGACTTGATTTAGAAAACACAATGAGCAAGTTAAGAAAAATGATCAAAGAAATGACCACAGCCATGATAGAACAATTTAAAACTCAATTTAAGATTATTAATAAAAACTTTGGAGAAGTATTTCAAGAACTATTTGGCGGAGGAAAGGCAGAACTATCTTTATCTGATGAAGAAAATATCTTAGAATGTGGAATAGACATAACAGTTCAACCTCCAGGAAAAAAACTTCAAAATATGATGTTATTATCTGGCGGAGAAAAAGCATTTACTGCAATAGCTTTATTGTTTGCAATACTTAAAATAAATCCTGCACCGTTTTGTGTATTAGATGAAATTGAAGCGGCATTGGATGATGTAAATGTATATAGATTTGCAGAGTACTTGAAAAATTATACAAACAATACACAATTTTTAGTAATCACACACAGAAAAGGAACAATGGAAGTTGCAGATACTGTGTATGGTGTTACTATGGAAGAAAACGGAATATCAAAATTATTATCTATGAAATTGAAATAAGAAATTAAACACTTTTTCTTTACTTTAAGTCTTACGTATGTTATAATTTTTACATATGATTGGAGTGAAAAGAATGAATCAAATCCTTACTACAAAACCGGTACGACCAAGTAAGACAGTAAAAGTCAAAACAGTAAAAAGTTTTTTTGCAATATGTTTAATGATATTTGGATTGTGTATGGCTTCAAGTGCATCATATGCATTGTACAAAAACAATGCGATCAATAGTGCAAATAAAACTAATAATATAAATAATAACCCTGTTCAAACCACGGCTACAGATAATATACAAATTCATTTATCAAATGAGGATGCAATAATACATGCAACAGTTATAGGTCAAAATGAAATATCTTTTGTAACCTATAAATGGGATGATGAGGAAGAAACAAGAGTAGATGTTAATAGCATTTCAGATGATATTGAAATAGAGATACCAGCTGGAGAACACACTCTTACTATTACAGCAGTAGACATTAATAACAATTCACAAACCAAGAATCAACAAGTAAAAGGCATAACAAAACCTACACTTGAGGTAATGCAAGATGGTTCTGAGTTTGTAATTAAAGCCACTGATGAAATTGGACTTGATAAATTTGAATTTATATTAAATGGACAAGGCTAC
Source organism: Clostridia bacterium (assembly GCA_017533795.1). Taxonomy (GTDB): domain Bacteria; phylum Bacillota; class Clostridia; order TANB77; family CAG-508; genus CAG-269. Next base: position 23,249 of record JAFWIH010000003.1, read on the forward strand.
TTAGTTAGAGTAGAGGGAGAAAAAGAAAAAGAATTTAGATATCCATTAGAAGAAGGAGACAATACTCTAGAAGTTAAAGCATATAATGTTGAAGGAGTAACAGAAACGTTTAATGCAATATGCCATAACTAATATATTTTAAAGGGGATGGTTATAGAACTATCCCCTTGTATTAAGAAATAGGAGAAGCAAAATGGAAATGTTTATTAATTTATTAACATATTTTTTAATATATTCTTTTTTAGGATGGTGCATAGAGTCAGTATTTAAAAGCTTTTGTGAAAAAAAGCTGGTAAATAGTGGCTTTTTATATGGTCCGTTTTGTCCTATATATGGATATGGTGCAATTATAATGTATATATTTCTTGATGATGTAAGAAGTAAACCTTTTATTACTTTTTGTTTAGGCTTTGTTGTATTATCTATATGGGAATATGCGGTAGGAGTTTTTTTAGAAAAAGTATTTCATAGAAAGTACTGGGATTATTCAAAAAACAAATTTAATTTACAAGGCAGAGTATGCTTGTTAAACTCCATTTTTTGGGGAGTACTAGGAGTATTATTTATTGATATTATACATCCTTTTGTTACAAGTTTATTATCTAATATTAGCTATACAACTATTATTTATTGTGATATATGTTTAGTAGTAGCTATTGCTATAGACACAATAGTTAGTATAAGTAACAATTTTAGCATCGCTACACAACTAAAACGTGTTGAAGAATTAAACAATAGTATAAAAGAAAAAATTGAAGAGATTAAGAATAAAGGCAAGAATGTAGAAAAATCATTGCAAGATACACTTGAAGAATTAAAAAACAAAAGAGCAAAAATTATACGAAAATCATATAGACAAATCGTTAGACTAAAAAGAGCATTTCCATCACTTAAATCTGAAGAATTTACTAAGTTCTTAAGTGATAAAAAGGATTTTTTTAAAAAAACTTGAATTTATGTAAATATACATGTATAATAATGGCAAACTAAAGAGAATGGAGGAAAAACCATGGTTAATGAGATTTATATAATAGATGATGATGAGTCTTCTATTATAATTTTTAGAGAACTTTTTAAAAATGATAAGGAATACAAATTTATAAGTGTAAAAACAGAACAAATCGATATAGCACTTAAAAACATACCTTCACTAATAGTTATAAACGAAGATGCAATAGATAGAGATGTTTTAGAATTGTGCAAACAAATAAGACGAGATGAAGATAACACAATAACACCTGTAATAGTAGTATCTTCAAATGGTGATAGAGAGCATAGAATGAGAATCTTAAATGAATCTGTAGAATATTTTATAAAAAAACCTGTTGATGAAGGATATTTATATCTTACAGTAAAGAACCTTAACAGGTTACTTTCTATAAACAGAAGAATTAGTCCATTAACCGGTCTTCCAGGAAATGTACAAATACATGCTGAATTAAAGAAAAGAATATCAAATAAAGAAGACTTTTCTGTTTTATATTTAGACTTAGATAATTTTAAAGCTTACAATGATGTATATGGTTTTTTAAAAGGAGATCATATAATATCTTTTACAGCTGATGTAATAACATCATGTATACATGAATTAGCAAATGAACATAGTTTTATAGGACATATTGGTGGAGATGACTTTATAGCAATAGTAGAAGGAACTCGAACAGAAAAGCTTTGTCAAAATATAATTGCTACATTTGATAAGAAAGTAAAAGATTTTTATACTGATGAAGATAAAGAAAAAGGATATATAGAAGTAGAAAATAGAAAAGGAATTGTAGAACAATTTCCGCTAACATCAATATCAATAGGAGTAGTTGTTGCAGATAAAGATAGATTTCAAAATATATTAGAGATTGGTGAGATAGGAGCTCAGGTAAAACATGCAGCTAAATCTGTAATGGGAAGTAGTTATGCTATAGACAGAAGAAAAGAATAGTTTTTAAGGTTAAGAATATACAAGGTGGGATATTATGAGTTTAGAAAGTGTTAAAACAGAACTTGAAAAAGACATAAAAAATGTACATTCAATTCAAGAATTAAATGAATTAAAAAATAAATATTTAAGTAAAAAAGGCTTAATATCAGAATTAAACAGTGAAATAAAAACATTAAAAAATGAAAAGAGAAAAGAATTTGGACAAAAATTAAATGAATTGCGAAGCAAGCTTAACACATTTTATGAAGAGAGAAAAAATGATTATGAAGAAGAAGAACTTAACAAAAAACTAGCAAACGAAGCAATTGATATTACATTACCAGCAACAAAAATAATTTCTGGAGCACCAAATATATTGGAAAAACTTATTGAAGAGGTAGAAGAAGTTTTTCTATCAATGGGATATGATGTAGTAGATGGACCAGAAATTGAACTTGATAAATATAATTTTGAAATGTTAAATATACCAAAAGGGCATCCTGCAAGAGATGCACAGGATACTTTTTATGTTGAAGGAGAGGAACTACTTTTAAGAAGCCAAACATCACCAGTACAAGTTCGTACAATGCTTAAAGGTGAAGGGAAAACACCTATAAGAGTAATATGCCCAGGGAAAACGTATCGTCGTGATGAAGATGATGCAACACATTCACATCAGTTTATGCAAATAGAAGGATTGCTTGTTGACAAAGATATTTCATTAAGTGACCTAAAAGGTACAATTGACTTAATTGCAAAAAAATTATATGGAGAAAATACAGAATCAAGATTTAGACCAAGTTATTATCAATTTACAGAACCAAGTGTTGAAGTGGATATAAGCTGTTTTAATTGTGAAGGAAAAGGATGTAATATATGTAAAAATACAGGATGGATTACAGTTGCAGGTGCAGGAATGGTTCATCCAGATGTTTTACGTATGAGTGGGTATGATCCCAAAGAATGGAGTGGATTTGCATTTGGATTTGGTGCTGAAAGACTAGCAATGCTAAAATATTATATTAACGATATTCGTGCCTTTTATAATACAGATTTACGTGAATCTAAGGTCTTTGACAGAAAGGAGAGCGAATAGTATGATAAGCTTAGAATGGGTAAAAGATTACATAGATATTAATGATCAGAATTTAAAAGAATTGGCTGTAAAAATTACTAAAGCAGGAATAAATGTTGAAAAAGTTATAGATAATCATATAGATAATCTAGTAATAGGTGAAGTAGAAGAATGCATAGACCATCCTAATAGCGACCGTTTACATATTTGTAAAGTAAACATTGGGGACAAAAAGACTATACAAATTATATGTGGGGCTCCAAATGTAAAAAAAGGCCTAAAAGTTATAGTAGCATTACCGGGAGCTGTTCTTCCAGGTGATTTTGAAATTAAAAAAAGTAAGATTCGTGGTGAAGAATCTAATGGTATGTTATGTGCACTTTTTGAATTAGGGTTAGAAGAAAAAACAGAAGAATCATATAAAAGAGGAATAAAGGAATTAGCTCCAGATGCTCCAATAGGTGCTGATCCAATTGACTATTTAGGTCTTGCTGATACATTATATGAATTAGATGTTCACAAACATAGAAATAATGATTGCTATTATCATATAGGCTTTGCATATGAAATTGGTGCAATTTTAAATAGGCCAGTTACATTACCAAAAGATAATTACAAAGAAATAAATGACAATATCGAAAAACACTTTAGTTTAAATGTAGATACCGAAAAATGTCCTTTTTATTTAGCTAAAATGGTTAAAAACATTAAAATTGGTGAATCACCAGACTTTATAAAAAGAAGACTTACAGCTGCTGGAATGCGACCAATTAATAATGTTGTAGATATATCAAACTATGTAATGCTAGAATATGGCCAACCATTACACTTTTTTGATAAAAGTAAACTAGGAAACAAAATATTAGTTAGAGATGCAAAAGATGGAGAAAGTATTATAACATTAGATGGAAAAGAAAGAACCTTAAAAACAACTGATATTGTTATTACAGATGGAAATAAACCAATTTGTATTGCAGGAGTAATGGGAGGAGAAAATACAGAAGTTGATAGTAATACAACAGAGATTTTAATTGAATCTGCAATTTTTGATTCAGTAAGAATTAGATATACAGCAGCAAATCTTGACTTGAAAAGTGAAGCATCAATAAGATATGGAAAAGGTTTAAACTATGAATATACAGAAAAAGCAATTAATCGCGCTTGCTATCTTTTAGAAAAATATGCAGGTGCAAAAGTATTATCAGGAACTGTAAAACATGATAAAATTGATAAAACAGAAAAAATAGTTGAAGTAACACCTAAAGAAGCTGAAAAAATCTTAGGAATTACTATTTCTGAAGATGATATGAAGGTAGAATTAGAAAGACTTGGCTTTGACTATAAACTAAAAAATGGAGTGTTTACAGTTACAATACCAAGACGACGCCTAGACGTTGATCCAAATGTTAATGATATTGTTGAAGAAATAGCAAGATTATATGGATACCACAATTTGGTTTCTACTCTTCCTAGAGTTCCGGTTAAAAGAGGACAGTATATTGGTGAAGTTAAATATCGTAAAGAGGTATCTAATAGGCTTAGAAGATTAGGATTAAATGAAACTAAAACATATACTTTAGTTTCACCAGATATGGCTAATTTATTTGACTACGAGAAAAAAGAAAAAGTAGTTTTACCTAATCCTATGAGTATAGATAAAAGTATAGTAAGAACATCAATAATACCATCACTATTAAATGTTTATGATTATAACAAAAAACGTAAAGTGGAAGATGTTTTTATTTATGAGATATCAAAAACATATAATAAAAAATATGAAGAAGAAATAAAGGTAGCTGGTCTATTAGCTGGTAAATATATGTCTAATGGCTGGAGTGAAAACAAAAAGGCTGATTTTTATTTAGTTAAAGGTATAGTTGAAAATCTTTTAGAATATATGGGTTTTTCAAATAGATACAGTTTTGAAGTCTCAAAGGCTACTGATTTACATCCTGGTATAAGTGCAGATATAAAGTTAGATAAAAAGAGAATTGGTATAATAGGTAGAGTCCATCCAAAACTTAATAAGGATGAAATATATGTATTTGAATTGTCTTTAAATGCATTAATGAATGGTATAAAACCAATTAAGTTTAAAGAGGCACCAAAATATCCTGCAATTGAAAAGGATGCAGCATACATATTAGACAAAAATATTACTGCTGGAGAAGTTATAAAAACTATAAAAAATGCTGGAGGAAAATTACTAGTAAATATAGATATATTTGATATTTATACTGGAATAAATATTGGACATAATAAAAAATCTATAGCATTCAATTATACTTTTAGAGACAATACAAGAACTTTACGTGAAGAAGAGGTAATGGATGTATTTGATAAAATAAACAATAAAGTTTGTGAGATACACAATGCTAAGTTAAGAGATAAATAAAAAATAATAATAGCTTTATGGCACACTAGCCGTAAGGCTTTTATTGTTTTCTTAAATAAATGTAATAAAAAAGTAATACAATTTTAAACAAAATGTTAAAAATTGATGTAATGTAGTTCCGTAAACAGATAGCGATGGTATATAGATTATGGCAAAAAAAACTATTTACTATTCAAATAAAAGTTTATAAAATTAAGTAGATAAATTCTGTTTATGGAGGTTGCAAATGATTAAAATCACTAATAGAATTTTAAAAATTAATTTTATAATTTTTGTTATTGGAGTAATAATCCTCTGTGGACTGTACTTTAGTAGAAATGTAAATGAAATATCAACTAAAGTAGGTGTGTTAAGAAACTATGATGAAGAAACTTTAACAATTGGTCAAAACGGATATGTTTCTTCATCAGTTATAACTCAAAGAAAAACAGGGACTGGACCATTTGATGCAGATGATGAAGCTGGAAATGATTCCACAGAAGACAATGATGTAGTTCGTTCATTTGACCAAATAACATGGACAATAGAAAACACAATGAAACTAAAAAATGAAGCATCAGGAGAAAGTTATAAAGGTGGTGTAATTAATATAAAAGCAGAATTACCATCTTCTTGTTCAAACTTGGTTAGTTGGGATCTTAATTCTATGAAGTGGATAGAAAATGGAGAAGTTTCTGAAGATGGAAGAATACTAACAGGTGAATACTCACTATCTACTAAAGAAGTTACTGTACCAGGAAAACAAACATTAGTATATGTCCTTCAAGTATTAGGTGCAACTAATGGACTAGACATAACGCCAACATTTACTACAAACTTAGCAGGAAATAATGATTCAGAAAAATGCGTAATTATAGATTCTTCAACAATAGTTAGTGCAGCACCTAGACTAAACATACTATTAAGAAGAAACTCAAACATGAATTATAGATCATATTTTGATGATGCTACAGGAAACGAAACAAATTCTAAAACAGAAACTTCAACTTATGGACGTTTACAAGGATATGGAATTACATTACAACTATACAATACAAGTAAGTCTAAAAAATTAAAAGGTATTGAATTTCCTAAAGGAGACATTACTTTTGATTTAACCTTTAATGAGTTAATTGAAACAACTGATGTTACATTTGAAGAAAACTTTATGCCTAAAGTATGGGATTACAAAGGTAATAGTACATCTAATACTGGAAATAATGGAAAGAACATGTATTGGATGGGAATGTCAGGTACAAAGGAAGCAAGGCAAGTAGCACCCTATAATAGTGGCTCAACAAGAAGAACTTCATGCTATGATGGTGGAGATTGGAATATAGTTCAAGATACAAATAATCCTAATGTATATCATGTAACTGTAAGTAATTATAAATTTGACACTGAAAATGTTTTTCCTACCAATAATGGTGGAGATGGAGTTAAAGTTGCAAGCAGATATGACGATAATATTGGATGCTTTAGTAGTGGATATGTTCAGGCTATAATGCAAATGCCAGAAAATGTTGGTGAAACTCAAAACATTTATATGAAAGCAGAAGCATCTAACTTATATTTTAAATCATTATCAGATCAAGAGTGTAATGTTGAACAAAAAAATGATGATAACTTATCAAATGTATCTATTACATTGTACCCAGCTGGTTCTTTTTCTAAATACCAAACATTCCATTCTTCAAGTTCAACATCTAGTAGCATAAATGCAAGCAATGTAACAAATTTAGGTTCAACAGACACAGCAGGTGATTCATATATACCTATAGGAGGGCAAGCTGTAATTGTAGGACAAGCAAACATTGGTGCATCAAATGAATCTATCACTAAAAGAATACACATTCTACAAAAATTTGATGATGAAGGCTTGCAACCATTAGAAAATGCGAATATTAATTCTGGTTTAATACAAATTACAATGAATGGAAACTCTACTAAGGGAACATTAAAATTATTATATGCAGCAAAACCTGATAAAACAGGTTGGATAGACGACGATGAAATGCAAGATACAAGAGAAGAACAACTTATATATTTTTCAAGCTATCAAGAATTAAAAGATGCTGGATTTATATGTTGTGGTGTTTTAATTGAAAACACAGATATAACAGGATATCCAAGTTCATCTTACTATTATGGTATAAGAGTTAAAACAGCAGACAGTGCTACAATTGGAAGTGTATATCAAACAGTTAATGACCTAAGAGTATGGTATGAAAATACAGAAACTAATAACTTTAGTTGGTTAGACCAAGAATATGAGTATAACAATGAAACAGGTTTACAATATATAAATCTAAACTATCCAACTCCTGATATTGAGCAATATAATGGAATTACCACTAATATTCAAAGATATGTAAAAACAGCTTATGATGAAAATGGCCAAATTATATCTGGAACACACGGAGGTGGCTATAAATCTGGAAATTCAATATTGGTTATTGGAGCAGACTTAAAAATTAATAAGTCTATTGAAACTAAAAATACTGATGGCACAACGAAAATTAATTATGATATTGGAAAAAATGAAACTACTGTTACATATAAAATTAATCCAAGTATAACAAATACTTTATTAACACATGAAATAACAGAAATAAATTTAAAAATTACAGAAACATTACCTAAAGGGCTAACTTATGTTCCAGGAAGCTGTAATTATGCAGAACCGGAAATTACAACAAATGCAGATGAAAGTACAACTTTAGTTTGGTATAAATATAATTGTTCATCAAATGTAGATATTGAACCTATTACATATAATGCACATATAGATGAGGAAACACCAAATGGTAAGCAATATGAGACTGTTACTACAGTAGATGAAATAATTGCAGAAGGCGAAAGCAGTAAGATAGGTAATAGTAGAAAAGAAGATAGAATTGTAACAAACTCAATTCAAATAATTAACTTATCAAGTTATAGCCTTTATAAGACAACTGAAACTCCAATAATAGAAGTAAATGGAGATGTTCATTATAAAATAACAGTGTTAAATAAAACAGATGACAATGTTTCTGCATTTCAAATGTTAGATATATTACCATATAATGGAGATAACAGAGATACAGATTATCAAGGAACTTATACAGTATCAAATATTACACTAAATCAAATAAATACAACAACAAATGAAATAATTACAGTAGATAATTATAAAATAAAAACAACAAATGACGCAAGTGTAAAAACAAGTGTAACATCAAAAGATTCAGATTTAGGAGATGGATGGCTAGAAGTAACATCGGGGGCAGAAATAAATGCAGAATTAAAAGCTTTTGCAGTAATTGGTGAATTGCCGGGAAGGGCAAAATTAGAAGTAGATATGATTTTAAAAACAAATGGAAATAAACCATACGATAAATATAACAACTCTGCAAGTGCACAAACAAATACTGAGACAGAAGAAATAGTAACTCCGATAATTGAAGCAAAAGTAATTAAAAGAATGTTAGATGGAAAAGTATGGTTTGATAAAAATAAGGATGGCTTAATAAATGAAGAAGAATCATATTTATCAGGTGTTAATGTTACTCTATTAAATGCAGATGGTACAAAAGCACAAGATGTTAATGGAAATGAAATAGCAACCGTAACAACAGGAACAAATGGATATTATAAATTTGAAGACATGAAAAAAGGAGACTATAAAGTCCAAATAGAATATAATAATGAAGATGGTATAAGAGAAATAACTAAGAAGAATGTAGGATTAAATATAGAAATAAATAGTAAGTTCAATAGCAGTGCAAGTAGTACTCCAACAATAGCATATACAGATGTTATTGAAGGATTAAACAGTATAGCAAGTCCAGAATTAAAGGTAGAACATCAAAATGCAGGTATAACATATAAAGATACACAAGTTATAGTGCATCACTATATAGAAGGTACAACAACACGAGTACCATTAAAAACAGGAGGAACAGCAGGAGATGTAACAATTGAAGGAATAATAAAAGATAGTTATACAACAAATCCTGTAGAAGTTCCAGAGTACTACGAATTAGTGACAACGCCAAGAAACGCAACAGGAACAATGACAGAAGATGCAATTGTTGTAACATATTATTACAGATTAAAGAAATATCCATATACAGTAAACTATATAGATAAAGATACTAATACAAAAATAGAAGAATCAAAACAAGTAGAAAGCGTAACATATGGAACTATAATAAATACAGCTGATGAAATAAAAACATATGAAAAATACACATATGACTCAGCAGATAAAGAAAGCTTAACAATAGGAACTGAAACAAACGAAATAACCCTTTATTACATAAAGAAAAACGGAACAGTTACAACAAAATACATAGACAAAAATACTGGAGAAGAAATATTAGACCAAGATGGTACAAGCTTAGAAGAACAAACGACAGATAAAGTAGATAAATCATATACAACAATAAAGAAAAATATTGATGGATATACATATGTAGAGGATACAGGGAATACTACAGGAGTGTATACTGTATCTCCAATAGAAGTAGTATATTATTATAAACAAAATGCTAGAGTTATTGTAAATTATATAGATAAAATAACAGGAAATAATTTAGATACATTAACAAAAAATGGATTAGTAGGAGATAGCTATACATCACAATCAAAAGATTTTAACAAATATGTATTAGTAGAAAAACCTACTACAGAAACTGTAACAATGACTCCAGAAGAAATAGTGCTAAACTACTACTATGTACATGTTTCAGGAGGAGTAGTTGAAAAACATATTGATGATATTACAGGAGAAATTTTATATAACAAAACACATACAGGAAACGAAGGAGACGCTTATAATATACCATCAAAAGAGTTTAGTAATTATGATTTAGTTGAAGAAAAAATGCCGTCAAACTCTTCAGGAATAATGACAAAAGAAGATTTACCAATAGAAGTAAAATACTATTATAAATATAAAACACAAGTAACAACAAAATATATAGATAAAATAACTGGGGAGCCTTTAACCGATGATATTGTACAACCAGGTCATGAAGGAGATAGATATACTACCGAAAATAAAACTTTTGAAAATTATGACTTAGTAGAGTTACCATCAAATAATAATGGCACAATGACAAAAGAGGCTATAACAGTAACATATTACTATGCTCATAAATCAGCTGGAGTAACAGTAAATCATTATGATGTAATAACAGGAGAAAAACTAAAGGCAGAGCAAAACATCTCAGGCCATGAAGGAGACGATTATGAAACAACAGAAGAAACATTTGAAGGCTATGATTTAGTAGAAGATAGATATCCAGCAAACAGTAAAGGAAAAATGACAATAGATGAAACTAGAGTGGACTATTACTATAAATATAGAACAACAGTAACAGCAAAATATATAGACAAAATTACAGGAGAAGAAATATCAGAAAAAGTAATAATCCCAGGATATGAAAACGATGAATATAGAACAGAGCTTAAAGAAATAGAAGACTATGACTATATAGAAACAGAGTTACCAGAAAATGCGGAAGGAAGAATGACAAAAGATCCAATAGAAGTAATCTATTACTATAAGAAACCAGCAAAAGTTATAGTAAACTATGTAGAAGACGGAACAGAAGAATCATTAGCAGAAAAGACTATAATAGAAGGTCATCAAAAAGATGAATATGAGACAGAACCCAAAGAAATAAAATATTATAAACTAATAGAGGAAAAATATCCAGAAAATGCGAAAGGCGAAATGGATGATACAATAAATGTTACTTACTACTACAGAAAATTAACATTTAACTTAAAAGTAGATAAAGACATAGAAAGTGTTACATTAAATGGACAAGGTAAAACAAAAAATAATAAACTGTCAAAAGTTGAAATAAATAGAAAGAAAATAAATGGATCAAGCATAGAAGTAGTATATAAAATAAAAGTAACAAATGATGGAGAACTTGCAGGAAAAACACAAGTAAAAGAAAACATACCAAATGGAATGTCTATGAATTCATCTAAAAATAATGGATGGGTAATAAAAGATAGTGTAGCAACAATAGAAATAGAAAACATAAAACCTGGAGAAACCAAGGAATATAAAGTAGTATTAGATTGGATAGGAGGAGATAGCAATTTAGGAACGTTGTCAAATATTGCAGAGTTATCAAATATAGATAATGATGCAAAATATGATGAAACAACGACAGACGATAATAAATCTAATGCTGATGTAATTATTGCAATAGGTACAGGTGAAAAAACATATATAATTATAGCTTTTATTGCTCTAGGAATACTTAGTTTAGCAGCAACAATTGTAATAATAGAATCTAAACAACAATCATAAAACAAATTAAATTCCCATATAAATATAATAAATATTTGTATGGGAGTTTTTTTATGTTAGTTTTAAGTAGAAAAAGATTATCATTTATTGTAGGATGCTTATTTGTATCAATATTTACCTTTATGTTTGTGACAGGAAAAAAAGAGGAAAACATTATTCCTACTGTAAGTTTACCTGTATCTGGAAAAACCATTGTTGTAGATGCAGGTCATGGTGTGCCTGATGAGGGAGCGGAATCAAGTAATGGAACGTCAGAGGCAGAGACCAATCTAAAAATAGCATTAAAACTACAAGAACTATTAGAGCAAAGTGGATGTACGGTAATTCTAACACGTTCTGACGAAAATGCAATTTATGATTTGGATAGTAAGACACTAAAGCAAAAGAAAATATCTGACATTCATAATAGGGTAAAAATAGGAAATGAATCTCAAGCAGATGCCTTTGTATCAATACACTTAAATAAAATCCCGCAGCAACAGTATGACGGATGGCAGACTTTTTATAAGGCTGAAAGTGAAGAAGGGAGAAAACTTGCAATAAGTATACAAGAGGCTATTTCTAAAGCGGTACAAACAGAGAATAATAGAGTAGCAAAAAGCATAGATAACATTTATATAATAAAACATGTAGAAATACCAACAACTATTGTAGAATGCGGATTTTTATCAAATCCTGATGAAGAAAAAAAGCTTTTAGATAATAATTACCAAGATAAATTAGCGTGGGGGATTTATAATGGAATAATTAATTATTTTATGTAAAATTTATTGACTTTTTAGGGTTTTCATTGTATTATAATAAAAGTTAAAATAAGTGTTTTGAAAATCCTAAGGAGGAAAAATAATGGGAGAAGTTATAGTTATAACATCAGGTAAAGGCGGAGTAGGAAAAACAACAACAACTGCTAATTTAGGTTCAAGCTTAGCACTAGAAGGGAAAAAGGTTGCATTAATTGATACAGACATTGGACTTCGTAACTTAGACGTAGTTATGGGGTTAGAAAACAGAATTGTGTATGACATAGTAGATGTAGTAGAAGGAAAATGCAAATTAAGGCAAGCTCTTATAAAAGATAAGAGATTTAAAGAATTATACTTACTACCAGCCGCACAAACAAGAGATAAAAGCGCTGTAAATGAAGAACAAATGATAGAATTAACAAAGAAACTTAAAGAAGAATTTGACTATATCTTAGTAGATTGCCCAGCAGGTATTGAACAAGGATTTAAAAATGCTATTGCAGGTGCGGATAGAGCAATAGTGGTTACAACAGCTGAAATATCATCAATACGTGATGCAGACAGAATTATAGGACTTTTAGAATCATCAGATATTAAAAATCCAGAATTAGTTGTAAACAGAATAAGACCAAATATGGTAAGAAAAGGCGAAATGATGGATGTTGATGATATAGTAGATTTGTTATCAATTGATCTTATTGGCGTTGTGCCAGATGATGAATATATAATTACTCAAACTAACAAAGGTGAACCAGTCATCCAAAATAGAAAAGCTCCTTCAGGTAAAGCATATTTGGAAATAGCTAAGAGAGTATTGGGCGAAAATATAGAAGTAACAATTCCAGGTAGAGATGAAGGCTTTTTTGCAAAAATAAAAAAAATATTTAAAAAATCATAAACCAAAGTTGGAGGGCGAATAATGTTTGAAAACATAACGAAATTTTTCAAAAAAATTACAAAAAAGCAAAATAGTACCTCAAATTCTAAAGATACTGCTAAAGAAAGACTACATTTAGTACTTATGCAAGATAGGGCAAATGTATCTGCAGACTTTTTAGATTTAATGAGGCAAGAAATTATAGATGTAATAAAAAAATATATAGAAGTTGATGAAAGTGCAATAGATGTTAGACTTACAAACAAAGAGAACGAAGATGGAACAAATGGTGCTCCTGCTTTGTATGCAAATATTCCTATAATAAATATTAAAGAGGAGGCAAAAAAGGAAGAAGGAAAAATTGCTAAGGAACGAAAAGAAAATGAAAAGGCCAATAAGGATGAGAAAATAGTTGCAAAAGAGAATATTGAACCAAGTAATGAGGATCCAGAAGCAGAAGCTAAAGAAGATACTAAAAAAGAAGAAAATGATGAGTCTGAAATTAAAATAGATAATAGTGAGCAAACAACAAGTGAAGATTTAATAGAAGAACAAAAAGATACAGATAAGACAGCTTAGTAATTAATAATTAGGAGTTTCATAAATGTTTTTACATAAACTTAATATTGGCAATGTTGAACTAAAAAATAATGTAATATTAGCTCCAATGGCAGGTATATCAGACCTGCCTTTTCGTGTTATATGTGAAAAATTTGGTCCGGGTTTAACTTGTACAGAAATGGTAAGCAGTAAGGCTTTATACCATGATTCATACAAAACTAAGAAGATGATGAATGTAGAAAATGAAAAAAGACCTATAAGCATTCAAATTTTTGGCAGTGATATTGAAACAATGGGATTTGCTGCAAAAGAGGTAAGCAATTTTGCGGACATTTTAGATATTAATATGGGGTGCCCTGCTCCAAAGATTGTTAAAAATGGTGAGGGAAGTCGTCTTTTACTTGATTTAGATAAATGCAGAGAAATAATTAGAGCGGTTGTACAAAATTCCAAAGTTCCTGTAACGGTAAAAATGAGAAAAGGTTGGGATAATGAACATATAGTTGCAGTAGAGCTTGCTAAAATAGCAGAAGAAGAGGGCGCTAAAGCAGTAATAGTACATGGCCGTACAAGAGATGAATATTATAGTGGAAAAGTCGATAAAGACATTATAAAAGAAGTAAAAGAAGTGGTAAATATTCCTGTGATTGCAAGTGGAGATGTAGTAGATGAGCAAACTGCAATTCAAATGTTTGAATACACAGGATGTGATGGTATAATGATTGGTAGAGGCGCAATTGGTAATCCTTGGATTTTTAGCCAAATTATTCATATTTTAAAAACTGGTGAATACTTAGACAGACCATCAAATATGGATAAACTGGAAATAATTAAAGAACATTACAATTTAGCTGTAGAAAAAAAAGGAGAGGATGTTGCCGTTAAAGAAATGAGGAAGTATTTAGCTTATTATACTAAAAATTTAAAAAACTCTAGTGAGTTTAGAAATAGGGTAAATAAATTAGAAAGTAAAAATGATGTAATACAAGCATTAAATGAATATTTTACTAATTTATAACATTTTTAACTCCTTTAATTAATAAATTTAATTAAAGGAGTTGAATTGTATATGAGAAAACCAATTTTGTTGTTTTTACTAATGATAGTTTTAGTTTGTATAATTATAGTTATATTTTTTAACAAAAACATGTCTAAAGTTTTTAAAAATGGTAACAATATGAGTAGCCAAGAAATTGTAGATTATGTTTTAAATATTAGTTCTTATAAAGCAAATATATCGGTAGAAATTAATAGTAACAAAAATTCTAATAAATATATTTTAAATCAAGAATACATATCACCAAACACAAATAAACAAGAAGTTATAGAACCTAGTAATATTTCGGGAGTTAAACTGACGAGAGACGAAAATGGACTAACAGTTGAAAATACAAGACTAGACTTATCTACTATATATGAAAATTATGATTATATTGCAGATAATTGTTTGGATCTAAGTTGCTTTATTAATGATTATAAAACTTCAAACAAATCAACTTGTGAGGAAAAAGATAATCAGGTAATAATGAAAACAGAATCAAATAATGAAAATATTTATACAAAAAGTAAAAAATTATATATAGATAAAGAAAGTTTAAAACCAGTAAGATTAGAAATAAAAGATAATAACAAAAAGACTACAGTAAACATATTATATAATGAGGTAGAGGTAATTGAGCAGAATCAATAGTTTCTACTTAAACTAATATTTAATTTACAAATTAAAGGGCTTTAAATATGCTAATATTAGGAGTGAATAAAATGGTAGTCAAAAGAGGAGATATGTTTTATGCTGATTTAAGTCCAGTAGTTGGTTCTGAACAAGGCGGAATAAGACCAGTTTTAATAATACAGAATAATCTTGGAAATAAATATAGTCCAACTGTTATAGCAGCAGCAATTACATCACAGACAAATAAAAATAAACTTCCAACACATATAGAACTTGGAGAAAATACAAGTGGTCTAAAAAGTAATTCTGTTGTGTTAACAGAACAAATCAGAACAATTGACAAGAGTAGACTGAAAGAAAAAATAGGACATATTGATGATAGTAAGATAATAAATCAGGTTAATAATGCATTAGGTGTAAGTTTTGGATTAGAATAATAAATAAGTTTATTCCAACCAAAGGGGACGGGTTCGTTCGACAAGTTTTTTGTCAACGAACCCGTCCCCTTTGGTTGGAATAACTGGTTAAACTTTTAATTTTTTTATTACTTTTATTTCATCCCATAGATGCTCTATTTCTTTTTTTCTAAAATCATATGCATCTTGTAATTCGTTATAAACCTGATCAACATTTTCTAAAGTTTCGCCTTGTTGCAAAAGCATTTTAATTCCTTCTAAATAGTAGTTTTTATCTTTTTCTTTTTTTGAATTATTCATTTTTGTTTTATATTTTTCAATTTCTGTTAATCTTTTTAGCTCAGACTTTATATAATCTAAATACTCTTGCTTACCAGATATTTCATACTCTATATCATTTATAACTACCTTTATAAGACATTTAACTACTTTTGGGTTATTTTTTCCAAGTTTTGCATTATTTGCAATTTCATTTAAAGCATCTGATGGGTTAATAGGTTTACGAGGATGTGCATTTTCTATTAGTATTTTTAGTGTGTCAGAAATACCAATATGAGATTTATATTGACGTTTGCTAACTATAGCATCATATTCATCAGCTACTCTAATGATTTGTGCTTCATAAGGAATATCATTTTTCTTAAGTCCTTGAGGATAGCCTGATCCATCAAGAGCTTCATGATGATAATAAGGACCTGCAGCGTAAGGTCGTAATTTTAGATCTTTCATACACATTTCGTAACCTATAGTTGTATGTGTTTTCATAATTTCGTATTCTTCATCTGTAAGCTTACCTGGTTTTTGTAAAATTGAAGGTGGAATAAATTGCTTACCTATATCATGTAAATAAGCACAAATTGTACAATATGCTGTAAAATCTTTAGGCAAATGCAAATATTCACAAAGCCTACAAGTAATACTTGCAACATTTTCACAATGCTTTCTTGTAAAAACATCTAAACTATCTAGCATATTCAATTGATATTGCATGCTTTTATCTAAGTTATATGATTTTAGACTCGTTTTATCATAGAAATCAAATTCAGGATTTTTTGAAAAACTCATAGTATTTACTCCAATCTTTTTACTTCGATTTTATAATAGCACTAAATGAAAAATAGTTCAAGTGAAAAATAATTTAATAAATATTTATGTATAATTGACTAACCTTGAATACTTAAGCGTAATACTATAATACTTGACAATACTAAAACTTATGTGTAAAATGGGTATGAACAAAAGAAAAGGAGAACGGAGGAAAACGAATGAAAAAGCAAAATGGAATTTCATTAATAGCCTTAGTAATTACAATAATAGTTTTACTCATTTTGGTTGGAATAACAATTACAAGCTTAACGGGAGAAAATGGAATATTAAGTAGAGCATCAGAAGGAAGGGAAAAATCAAAAAGAGCAGATTTAATAGAAAGAGTGAGAGTAGAAGCACTAGAGGAACAAGTAGAAAATAAAAACATGAATGTAAGTAATACAAAATTACAAGAGATATTAGAAAAATACTTTACAAATGCAACAACAGCAGATTTAACTAAAATGGACACATTATTAACAGCAAAAAGTGAATATGGAGGATTTGAAGATATAACACTTGGAGAATTGTTAACTGGTAAAGTAGAAGAAAAGACATCATTGAAAGTAGGAAATACAGATTTAAGTACAGTAGAAAATTTAAGTACACTATATGGACAAACAACAAATTATAAATCAATAAGCCACCCAAATATAGATTGGCAATTATTTTATGATGATGACGATAATTATTATGTAATAGCAAGTGACTATGTGCCAAATGTTGAGCTTCCTTGTAATGGTAATACAGTAAATGGAGTAACATATGGTACAACAGATTTGGTAAAATCAACAAGTACAACAAATCAACATGCAACATATTGTGCGAGATTCTGTAGTAACAGTAGTTATAATAACGGTGTTCTAACAACAGGAACTATATATAACAACGGTTCATCATCAACAGCAATAACCAATAACTCATTATCAAGCACATATTTACAATGGGCAAGTAAAAATTCTAGTAGTACAAATTACAACATATGCGCAGTAGCATATATGATGGATACAAATAAATGGCAATCATTTGCAGATGGAGTAAGTGAAGCAAAAGCAATGGGAGGACCAACAATAGAAATGTTGTCACTTTCATGGAATGCAGTATCTGAACATACTACTAAAATGACAAGTTATACAACATTAACAAATGCTAATTCTAATACAAAAGGGTACATAGTAAATAGCCCAGAAAAAGATGCTAATTTTTTTGGAACATCAACAAATATGTGGCTTTTAAATGATGATACAAAAGCATGGGGCTACTGGCTAATCGCTCCAGGATCTAGCTATGCTTACTATGTGAGATTTATGTTCTATGATGGCAGAATTAGTAATAATGCAGTATATAATGGTGACTACGGTTTCCGACCACTAGTTGCAATTCCAAAATAAAAGATAAAACAAGCATAAATTTTATGCTTGTTTTTGCATGCGAAAATTATTACAAAATTATTACAAAAACGTTGACAAGTCTACGGAATAAGTGATATAATAGATTAGCAATTTAAGTTCAATTAACAATTTAGAAGAAGAGGAATTAAATTTAATCTAAAATAGATAGAAGGTTTTTGTAAGAGCAGACAAAAACAAGAAGTTTATGGAGGGTTATATTTAAGAAGGACTTCTTTTAATATATTTTATTTTTTCTGCTTAATATCTTTAAATGGAGTGATTTATTTTGTTAAAGGAAATCAAGTACGAAAAAACTTCTCGTAAAGACTTTGCAAAAGTTGGTGACTTTATAGAAATGCCAAACTTAATCAAAGTACAAAGAGATTCTTATGACTGGTTTGTTGAAGAAGGATTAGGAGAAGTTTTAAAAGACATTTCACCTATTATTGATTATTCTGGCAATTTAGTTCTTGAGTTTTTCGATTATTACATGGAAGACAAAACAAAATACTCTTTAGAAGAAGCTAAAGAGAGGGACGCAACTTACTCAACACGTTTACACGTAAAAGTAAGGCTTATTAATCGTGAAACTGGAGAAATAAAAGAGCAAGAAATCTATTTAGGTGATTTTCCACTTATGACAGATAGTGGAACATTTGTAATCAATGGTGCAGAAAGAGTTGTAGTAAGTCAGCTTGTTCGTTCACCAGGATGTTATTATGCACAAGAATTTGATAGCAAAACAGGTAAGAGAACATTTACATCAACTGTAATGCCACTTCGTGGTGCTTGGATAGAGTACGAAACAGATGGCAATGATGTATTTTATGTTCGTGTTGATAGAACAAGAAAATTACCGGTTACATCATTATTACGTGCGATAGGAATTACTACAGATGATCAAATGAGAGAACTATTTGGTGAAGAAGAACTTTTAGAAACAACAATTAGCAAAGACACAGTTAAAGATCAAGATGAAGCTTTAATTGAAATTTACAAAAAATTAAGACCAGGAGAACTTCCAACTGTTGATGCTGCAAGAAACTTATTTAATAGTTTATTCTTTGATAACAGAAGATATGACTTAGCTAAAGTTGGTAGATATAAATTCAATAAAAAGTTAAGTTTAGCAAATAGAATAACAGGTCAAGTAGCTGCATCAGATGTTGTAGATAATGAAACTGGAGAAGTATTTGTAGCAGCAGGAGAAGTTATCTCAGAAGATGTTGCATGGGATATCCAAAACTCTGGTATAAATATTGTTGATGTTTTAATTAATGATGTAAAAGTAAGAGTAATAGGTAATGGAACTGTAAACATTTATAAAGCACTACCAAATGTTGACCTTAAAAAAGTACACTTTAAAGAAGAAGTAAATTACGAAGTATTAAAAAGTATTATAGAAAATACAGCTGAAAAAGATTTAGTAAAAGTATTAAATGAAAGAGAAAGTGAGCTTATACCAAAGCATATTACAACAGAAGATATGATAGCATCTATAAGCTATGTGTTTAACTTAGCTCATGGACTTGGAGTAATAGATGATATTGACCACTTAGCTAACCGTAGAATTAGATGCGTGGGAGAACTTCTACAGAATCAATTTAGAATTGGTTTAACAAGACTAGAGAGAGTTGTTCGTGAAAGAATGACAATACAAGACTTAGATGTTATAACACCACAAACATTAATTAATACAAAACCTATAACATCTTCAATAAGGGAATTCTTCGGAAGTTCACAACTTTCACAATTCATGGATCAAACAAACCCTCTTTCTGAATTAACACATAAAAGAAGAATTTCAGCATTAGGACCTGGAGGGCTATCTCGTGAAAGAGCAGGATTTGAGGTTCGTGACGTTCATTATACACACTATGGTAGATTATGCCCAATAGAATCACCAGAAGGACCAAACATTGGATTAATATCAGCACTTTCATCATTTGCAAGTATAAACAGTTATGGCTTTATAGAAACACCATATAGAAAAATAGATCCAAAAACACATAAAGCAACAGATGAAGTTGAATATATGAGTGCAGATGTTGAAGACAATTACATAATTGCACAAGCATCAGAGCCTATGGACAAAAATGGCAAATTTATTCATGACAGAATTAGAGTTAGATATAAAAATGAAATTATAGAAGTTGAAAAAGATAAAGTACAATATGTTGACGTGTCACCAAAACAGCTAGTTTCAGTAGCTGCAGCAATGATACCATTCTTAGAACATGATGACGCAAAAAGAGCACTAATGGGAGCAAACATGCAACGTCAAGCAGTTCCACTAATGATTACAGAAGCACCTATAGTTGGAACAGGTATAGAATATAGAGCTGCAAAAGACTCTGGAATATTAGTTCTTGCTGAAGATGATGGTGTTATCGAAAAAGTTACAGGTGATGATATTACTGTAAATTATAAAAAACTTGGAAAGAAAACACATCATTTACGTAAATTCAAAAGAACAAATGGTGGAACATGTATTAATCAAAGAGCTATAGTTGTAAAAGGTGAGAAAGTTAAAAAAGGCGAAGTTATTGCCGATGGACCATCTACTAAAAACGGTGAAATGTCACTTGGTAAAAATGTTCTTATAGCGTTCTCAACATGGGAAGGTTATAACTACGAAGATGCTATTTTAATAAGTGAAAGACTTGTTAAAGAAGATGTATTTACATCAATACATATAGAAGAATATGATTGTGAATGTCGTGATACAAAATTAGGTGCAGAAGAAATTACAAGAGACATACCAAACATTGGTGATGATCAACTAAAAGACCTTGATGAAAATGGTATTATAAGAATTGGTGCAGAAGTAAGACCAGGAGATATCTTGGTTGGAAAAGTTACACCAAAAGGTGAAACAGAACTTACTGCGGAAGAAAGATTACTTCGTGCTATTTTTGGTGAAAAAGCAAGAGAAGTAAGAGACACTTCTTTAAGAGTACCTCATGGAGAAGCAGGAACTATAGTTGATGTTAAGATTTTTGATAGAGACAACTCAGACGAATTAGGACCTGGAGTAAATCAAGTTATAAGATGTTATATAGCAACAAAAAGAAAAGTATCAGTTGGAGATAAAATGGCAGGACGTCATGGTAACAAGGGTGTTATTTCTAGAATACTACCTGCAGAAGATATGCCATTTATGCCTGATGGTACACCTGTAGATATTTTACTTAACCCACTTGGAGTTCCTTCACGTATGAACTTAGGGCAAGTTTTAGAGGTTCATCTAGGTGGAGCTGCTAGACTACTTGGATGGAAGGTATCTACGCCAGTATTTGATGGTGCAACTGAAGAAGAAATAGAAGAATTACTAAAAAAGGCAGGCTTAGATGAATCTGGTAAAACAATTTTATATGACGGAAGAACAGGAGATCCATTTGACAAACCAATTACAGTTGGAGTTATGTATATGCTTAAACTTCATCATTTAGTTGATGATAAAATACATGCTCGTTCAACTGGACCATACTCATTAGTTACACAACAACCGCTAGGAGGTAAGGCTCAATTTGGTGGACAACGTTTTGGAGAAATGGAAGTGTGGGCACTAGAAGCATATGGTGCAGCATACACATTACAAGAAATACTTACAGTTAAGTCAGATGACGTTGTTGGACGTGTTAAAACATATGAAGCAATTGTTAGAGGCGAAAATGTACCAGAACCTGGAGTTCCAGAAAGCTTTAAAGTGTTAGTAAAAGAACTTCAATCATTAGGATTGGATGTTAAACTATTCACAAAGGAAAATAAAGAACTTGAAATAAAAGAAGACATTGATGAGGGAATAGAGTACAATCCTGAAACTGACAAAAAGTTATTATCAGAAGATGAAGTTGCTGTTGAAGAGGAACTTGAAAATGGTTACATAGAGCAAGAAGCTGATGAAGACTATGTTATGGAAGATGACGAAGAAGACTTCATAGAATCTGAAGAAAATGACATATATGGAAATGACTTAGCAGATGAAAATATTGAAAATGATGAAGATATCATAGATTAATATTTTATTAAAATGTAAGGGGGCCATCTATTAGAATGGATGAATTAGAAATATTTGAAAAATTAAAAACTGGCATTGCATCTGATGAGCAAATAAGAGAATGGTCTAAAGGTGAAGTTAAAAAACCTGAAACTATTAACTATAGAACTCTAAAACCAGAAAAAGATGGACTTTTCTGTGAGAGAATATTTGGACCTACAAAAGACTGGGAATGTCATTGTGGCAAATATAAAAGAGTTAGATATAAAGGAATAGTTTGTGACAGATGTGGTGTTGAAGTTACAAAATCTAAGGTTAGACGTGAGAGAATGGGACACATAGAGCTTGCAGCTCCAATTGCTCATATTTGGTATTTTAAAGGTATACCAAGTAGAATAGCTCTAATGCTAGATATCTCTCCACGAAACTTAGAAAGAATTATATACTTTGCGTCATACGTTGTTGTTGATAAAGGTACATCAGGATTAGAAGTATGCCAAGTATTAAATGAAAGAGAATATCATGAAGCTGAAGAAAAATATGGCAAAAAATCTTTCACTGCAAAAATGGGTGCAGAAGCACTTAGAGAGTTGCTAGAAAAAATAGACTTAGATAAACTTTCAAACAGTATTAAGAAAGAAATTGCAAAAGCAAGTGAACAGAAAAAATCAAAATTAGTAAAAAGATTAGACACAGTTGAATCATTTAGACTTTCTGGTAATAGACCAGAATGGATGATTATGAATGTTATACCAGTTATTCCACCAGATTTAAGACCTATGGTTCAATTAGATGGTGGCAGATTTGCAACATCAGACTTAAATGACTTATATAGAAGAGTTATTAATAGAAATAACAGATTAAAAAGACTACTTGAATTAGGAGCTCCAGAAATAATTGTTAGAAACGAAAAAAGAATGCTACAAGAATCAGTAGATGCTTTAATTGATAATGGTAGACGTGGTAGACCAGTTACCGGTGCTGGAAATAGAGCTTTAAAATCTTTATCTGACATGCTTAAAGGTAAACAAGGTAGATTCCGTCAAAACTTACTTGGTAAGAGAGTTGACTACTCTGGACGTTCAGTTATAGTTGTAGGACCTGAACTTAAAATATATCAATGTGGTCTACCAAAAGAAATGGCTGTAGAATTATTCAAACCATTTGTTATGAGAGAACTTGTTGGTAGAAAAATTGCACATAATATTAAAAATGCTAAGAGAATGGTTGAAAGATTAAGACCAGAAGTATGGGGAATATTAGAAGAGGTTATTAAAGATCATCCAGTAATGCTTAACCGTGCTCCAACACTACATAGACTTGGTATTCAAGCATTTGAACCAGTATTAGTAGAAGGTAGAGCAATAAAACTTCACCCACTTGTATGTACAGCATTTAATGCAGACTTCGACGGTGACCAAATGGCTGTACATGTTCCATTATCACCAGAAGCACAAGCAGAAGCAAGATATTTAATGCTTGCAACTAATAACTTACTTAAACCACAAGATGGAAAGCCAGTTACAGTACCTACACTAGATATGGTTTTAGGTAGCTACTATTTAACTATGACCATCGATGGTGAAAAAGGTGAAGGTAAATACTTTAGTTCTTGTGAAGAAGCAATTATGGCATATCAAAATAAAGAAGTAGATATACATGCTAAAATTTTCGTAAGAATTGAAAAGGAAATTGATGGAGTATTAAAACGCAAAAAAGTTGAAACAAGTGTTGGAAGAATTATTTATAATGAAGGTATTCCACAAGACTTAGGGTATGTTGACAGAACAACAGAAGATGGAATGTTTGACTTTGAAATAAACTTCCCTGTTATGAAAAAGAATTTAGGAAATATAGTTGAAAGATGCATTAAAGTTCATGGACTAAGTGAAGCAGCAGAAGTTTTAGACTATATTAAAGCTACAGGATTTAAGTATTCAACATTAGCTGGAATTACATTCTCAGTTGCTGACGTTGAAGTACCAGAAGCTAAGAAAGAGTTATTAGCTTCTGCAGATGAAAAAATAGCTAATATAAGAAAACAATACAGACGTGGTTTAATGACTGATGATGAAAGATATAATTCAGTAATTAAAGTTTGGGAACAAGCAACAAATGATGTAAGTAAAGCAATGGAAGAAAATTTTGATGACTTAAACCCAATTTTCATGATGGTTAAATCTGGTGCCCGTGGTAATATGAACCAATTAAGACAAATTGCAGGTATGCGTGGACTTATGGCAAGTACTACAGGTAAAGCGGTAGAGATTCCTATTAAATCATGCTTCCGTGAGGGACTAGATGCACTAGAATACTTTATTTCTTCACATGGTGCACGTAAAGGACTTTCAGATACAGCCTTAAGAACAGCTGACTCTGGATATTTAACAAGAAGATTAGTTGATGTTTCTCAAGATATTATTGTTAGAGAAGAAGATTGTGGTTCACATGATGGAATTGAACTTTCAGACATAAAAGATGGAAATCAAGTAATTGAAAAATTACAAGAAAGATTAGTAGGAAGATATCCACTAGATGACATAATTGATCCTAATACAAACGAAATTATAGCTGATACAGAAACTTTAATTAATGAAGATTTAGCAGAGAAAATAGTTGCAGCAGGAATTGAGAAAGTTAAAGTTCGTTCTGTACTTGGATGTAGATCAAAACATGGTGTTTGTCAAAAATGCTATGGTATGGGATTAGCTAGAAGAAATAAAGTTTCAATTGGTGAAGCTGTTGGAATAATTGCAGCACAATCAATTGGTGAACCTGGTACACAGCTTACAATGAGAACTATTCACTCTGGTGGTGTCGCAGGCGTAGCAGATATTACTCAAGGTCTTCCAAGAGTTGAAGAATTATTTGAAGCTAGAAAACCTAAAGGATTAGCAATAATTTCAGAGATAGACGGAAAAGTAAAAATAAAAGAAACCAAAAAGAAAAAGGAAATTATTGTTACAAGTAAAGACGACTCAAAAACATATACAATACCATTTGGTTCTAAATTAAAAGTAAAAGATGGAGATATGGTAGAAGCCGCACAGCCACTAATTGAGGGTTCAATAAATCCAAATGAAATCTTAGCAATAAAAGGACCAGAAGGAGTACATAACTATTTAATCTCAGAAGTACAAAAAGTATATAGAAACCAAGGTGTTGATATAAATGATAAACACATTGAAGTAATTGGTAGACAAATGCTTAAGAAAGTAAGAGTAGATGACAATGGAGATACAGATATGTTCCCAGGTTCATTAGTAGACATGTATGAATTCGAAGACAAAAACAAAGAAGCAAAGGCAGCTAAAAAGCGCCCTGCAAAAGGTAAGAGGATATTACTTGGAATTACAAAAGCATCACTTGCAACAGACAGCTTCCTATCAGCGGCATCATTCCAAGAAACAACAAGAGTATTGACAGAGGCAGCAATAAAAGGAAAAGAAGACCACTTAGTAGGATTAAAAGAAAACGTAATTATAGGTAAACTAATCCCTGCAGGAACAGGTATGAGAAAATATCAAGAAACAAAAATTGAGGTAGAAACTAACACTGAAGAAGAGCAACAAGAAGACGAAACAGTTTCAGTAATGTAAAAGAGGTCAAACGGTCAAAGGGACGGAGGATTTTGACAGATAATCGGTCAGTAGGGACACATTTATAATGAAAGATGTGTTTATACTGACCGATTTTTAAAAAAATAAAAATTTTTTTTGGTATCTGACAAGTTTCGACAGACAAAAGATACATAATATGTTATAATAAAATTAGATTTACAATCTAATCAAAATTTTTTCAAAAGGAGGCAATTTATGCCTAGGTTCTCGCGAGGATCTCTCAATACTACTTACTTCCATGTGATGACACAAGGAATCAATAAAAGTTACATCTGTATTATGAATAATCATGCACATTGAGTATCTGTCAAAATCCTCCGTCCCCATTGACCGTTTTAGCTTCTTGTTGAGTGATATAACCATATTTAATCATTTTTCGTAAAACATGTTGTTGTCTTTGTTTGGCTAATTCTGGATTTTTTGTAGGTGCATATATTGAAGGAGCATTTGGCACTCCTGCAAGCATTGAAGCTTCATATAAATTTAAGTCTTTTGGTTCTTTTTTATAATAACCATTGCTTGCCGCTTTAATTCCATAATAACCATTTCCAAAGTAAGCAGTATTTACATATAATGCAAATATTTCCTCTTTTGATAATTTCTTTTCTAAATCAATTGCAGCAAATAATTCTCCAGATTTTCTTTTTATTGTTTCCTCTTGTGTGAAAAATACATTTTTTGCTACTTGTTGAGTTATCGTACTTCCACCTTCTTGTAATTCTTTATTAGAGATATTTGTGTATATGGCTCTCCCAATTGAAATAAAATCAACAGCGCCATGCTCAAAAAATCTATGATCTTCAACTGCTACTACTGCGTTAATATAGTTTTTAGATAAATCATCATATTTAATAAAATTTTCATTATTCTCTACTTCAGAAATTCTATCTTTAAAACTTTTTTCTTGTAATGATTTTTGATAATAGTCATATCCGTCTTTCCCAATAAAAAAAGCTACTCCAATTATTATTACAAGTATAAAAATAATTATTCTTCTTATAAACTTCATTTCTTACTCCTTATGTAATTATTTTATCACGACCTTTAATTTATGACAATATAATAATATAAAAATAAAAAATGGTGGTGTTTTAAATGATAGATTTTACTAAAATGCACGGATTAGGAAATGATTACATATACATAGAGCTTTTAAATGATAAAAATATTATTGTAAAAGAGGATTTACCCAAATTAACAAGATATCTATGTAATAGGCATTTTGGAGTTGGAGCAGATGGAGTTATTTTGGTTAGTAAAAGTGAAATTGCGGACTTTAAAATGACTATATATAATCAGGATGGTAGTATTGCTCAAATGTGTGGAAATGGTATACGTTGTTTTGCAAAATATGTATATGAAAAAGGGCTAACAACTAACAATATTATAAATATAGAAACAGACAGTGGAATAAAACAAGCATACTTAAGCCTTGAAAACAATCAAGTAATAGAAGTTACAGTATGTATGGGAAACCCAATAGTAGATATTCAAAAATTGAAGGAAGTTGGTTTCATTAGTGATACTATAAATGAAAAAATAAAATTATCAATAGATGACATGGAAATTCCTGTATTTCCTGTATCATTGGGTAATCCACATGTTGTTATTTTTGTGGGGAAAGTTGACGATTTTAATGTTAATAAATATGGAAAAATGATAGAAAATGATAAAATTTTTCCCCAAAAAACAAACGTAGAATTTGTACAATTAATAGATAGAGGACATATAAAAATGAGAGTTTGGGAAAGGGGCGTAGGAGAAACATATGCATGTGGTACTGGAGCATGTGCAGCTGCCGCTGTTTGCATTATGAAAGGATATACTAGAAGACATGTTACGGTAAATTTGAAAGGAGGAGATTTAAAAATTAATTGGAGCATTCAAGACAATAATATGTATATGTCAGGAATTGCAACTAAAGTTTTTGATGGAAAAATATAGTCTGTACCTGTCAAAGGGGACGTAATTAAATGACAAAAAAGTTGTCATTTAAATACGTCCCCTTTGACACGTCACTATTTTTCTGCTAACATCTCATCTATAATTTCGGCAATAACAGTTCTTTCATTATATGGATATTTTACTCCCATATATTCTATATAAAGGTCACTTCCAAGCCCTGGAAGTACAATAATGTCATCTTTTGTTGCTATAGATATAGCATGTCTTATTGCTTCTGTTCTATTTACAATTACTGTGTATTTTCCACCAACTTTTTTAACTCCAACTTCTATGTCTGCAATTATATCTCTTGGATTTTCTGTTCTTGCCTGATCACATGTTAAAATTGTGTAATCAGCTAAAGTTCCTGATATTTCACCCATAATTGGCCTTTTTGCTTTATCTCTATCTCCGCCAACACCCCACGTACATATTACTTTTCCTTTAGTATATGGCTTTACAGTTTTTAATATTGACTCCAAACTTGATGGAGTATGAGCATAGTCAATCATAATTGTTAGTCCTAATTTATTTGGGACCATTTCACTTCTTCCAAAAACTTTGAAGTTAGAAAGTCCATCCTTAAAATGTTCAAAAGTAGCATTAAATAAACTTGATATACCAATAGCACCTAGTGCATTATATACCATGTATTCTCCTGGAATTGAAACATGAATCCTTTCTTCTTGTTGATTCATTTCTAGGGTAAAGTCAACAGATGAATTACTTGGAGTCAAGTCTTTACCAAAAATATTTGCATTTTTATTTTTTAAAGAAAAAGTTATTATGTTTTGATTTGGTAATAGGTCAGGCAATTTTTTTGTGTATTCATTATCAATGTTTGTAACTACAATAGGAGCAAGTTTTGCTAAAGATAGCTTAGCATTAAAGTAATCTTCCATATCTTTGTGTTCTTTTGGACTAATATGATCCTCTGATAAGTTGGTAAATAGTACCGCATCAAATTTACAACCAGCAACTCTATCTAACTTCATTGCTTGTGATGAAACTTCTACAATTGCTATTTCTACTCTTTCTTTTACCATTAAATCAAGTGTTTCTTGAATTTTGTAGCTTTCAGGAGTTGTTCTATCTGTATCTTCTAATTTATTATCTCCAATGTAAATTGCGATACTTCCAATTAGCCCAACTTTATAGCCTGCCTTTTCTAATATTGATTTAATCATATAAGTTGATGTAGTTTTACCTTTAGTTCCAGTAACCCCAATTAATTTTAACTTATTTGATGGATTATCATATAGATTGCAACTAAAAATTGCTAATGCGTACCTTATATTTGTAGTAACTATGACAGTTATTCCATTTGAAATAGCTAATTTAGAAATATCTACTGAATTGTCAACTACGATAGAAGTCGCTCCGTTTTCTATTGCTGAGTTTATAAATTTTGTGCCATCTAAACTAAATCCTTTTATTGCAAAAAACATACCATCAGATTTGATTTTCCTAGAGTCAGAAGTAATATTTGTTACCTCAATATCTGTATTTCCAAAAACTTGGATTTCTTCTACATTTTTTATTACATCCTTTAATTTCATACAAAAATTCCACCTTTTAATATTTTTTTTTATTATATATCTTTTTTTATGCTTTGTATATACTTTTTTAGTTGATTTTTTTTTGAAAAATAGTATAATAAATATACTTAATGAGGAAACAAAACAATCAGGAAGGAGAAGAAAAATGCTAGCATACATAAAGGGTACACTTTCGTTAACAACAAATGAATATGCGGTAATTGAAGCAGGAGGGCTTGGATACAAAGTATTTATGCCTGAAACAGCTATTGAAAAACTTGGGAAAATAGGAAGTCAAGTTAAAGTTCATACTTATTACAGAGTAAGAGAAGATGACATAAGTATATTTGGATTTAATACATTAGAGGAATTAAGAATGTTTGAATTATTATTATCAGTTAGTGGTGTTGGTGCAAAAACAGCTGTAGTAATAATTTCAACAATAGAGCCATCAGACTTTGCGCTTGCAGTGATTTCTGAAGATATATCAGAACTGGTAAAGATACCTGGAATAGGAAAAAAGTCTGCACAAAGGATAGTTTTAGAATTAAAAGACAAGTTAAAGAAGGAAGCTATAAGTATTGAAACTAATGATAAGGTAAATACAAAAGTTCAAAGTAATAAATATTTAGAAGAAGCAATGTCAGCCCTTCAAGTATTAGGATATAATAAGAAAGAAATAGAAAAAGTTTTTGAAAAAATTAATAAAGATGGATTAGGAATAGAAGACCTTATAAAACAAGGCCTAGCAGCTTTGAGTAAAGCATAGAAAGGAGACAATATGAGTGCAGAACCATTAGCATATAGAGTCAGACCAAAAACTTTAGAAGAATATGTTGGACAAGAGCATGTTTTAGGAAAAGATAAAATTCTATACAGAACAATAAAAGCAGACAGATTATCTAGCATAATATTATTTGGACCACCAGGATGTGGAAAAACCTCTCTTGCAAGAGTTATAAGTGAAACTACAAAATATAAATTCTACAAAATAAATGCTGTTACAGCAGGTGTAGCAGATATAAAAAGAGTTGTAGAAGAAACTCAAAATTATATGCTTAACCCTTCAGGAAAAAGTATATTATTTATAGACGAAATCCATAGATTTAACAAATTACAACAAGATGCATTACTTCCATATGTAGAGAATGGAACAGTAATACTAATTGGAGCCACAACGGAAAATCCATATTTTGAAGTGAATAAAGCTTTAATATCTCGATCAATGGTAATAAAACTTGAACCACTATCAAATGAGAACATATATAAAATTTTAAAAAATGCACTAATTAGAAAAGATGGATTAGGCGATTACAATATAAAAATAGAAGATAGTTCATTAAAAAAACTTGCAATAATTGCAAATGGAGATGTAAGAACAGCTCTTAATGGACTGGAAGTTGCGGTTCTCACAACCAATATGGATAAAGATGGTGCAATATGTATTACAGATGAAATACTAAAAAACAGTGTACAAAATAGAAAAGCAATTTTTGATAAAAATGGCGAAAGTCACTATGATAATATAAGTGCATTTATAAAATCTATGAGAGGTTCAGACCCTGATGCATCTGTATTTTATCTTGCAAGAGCATTAAATGGTGGAGAGGATCCTGTTTTTTTAGCAAGAAGAATTGTAATTTGTGCAAGTGAAGATGTTGGAATGGCAAACCCAAATGCACTAGTGGTTGCAAATAGTGCTATGCAAGCAGTGCATATGATTGGTATGCCAGAGGCTAGAATTATTTTAGCGGAAGCGGCAATTTATGTGGCAACATCTAAAAAATCTAATTGTTCTTACCTTGCAATTGATAAAGCTCTAAGTGATGTGAAAAATAAAAATACAGGAGAAATTCCAATGCATATAAGAAATGCTCCAATAGAACAGATGAAACAGTTTGGTTATCATCAGGGATATTTGTATCCACATGATTTTCCGGGTCATGTTGTTGAACAACAATACTTACCGGATGAAATGATTGGAACTAAATATTATATAAAAGATGAAACTGTAGAATAAAATGTTTTATAAAAAACTAGCTTTTTAGCTAGTTTTTTTGTATAATTAATATTAACTCATAAGTTATATTAAACAGAAAGGTATAAAATATAAAAAAAGATGAATAATATGTTTATGGATAAAAGTGAAGAATATCTAAGAGAATTACAAAAATTTTTTGATTTAGCAGATAATATTACAGATAAAAAATTAAAGAAAAGTATAGTATATCAAATGTTAAAATTGGAAAAACTATTAAAAAAATAAAGTAGGAATAAGAATGTATAAAAAGATAGCAATAGGATTATTTGCAGGCCTAATATGTGGATTTTTTTCAACAGGAGGAGGAATGATTTTAGTTCCTGGATTTGTTTACATCTTAAAAATACAACCAACAGAATCAAGAGCAACATCAGTTTGTTGTATTTTGCCAATGGTAATTGTAAGTTCATTTTTTTACTATAAAAACAGTTATATTGATTGGAAGACATCAATATTATGTGCAACAGGTGGAATTATAGGAGGAATTCTAGGTGCAAAAATATTAAAAGACATTCCGGATAAAATATTAAAAATAATTTTTACGTTTTTTTTAATATATGCTTCTATAAAATTTATTTTATAAATATATTCTTTATTCTTATACAGGATTGTGATATTGTGATATACATTTTAATTGGGTTAATTTCAGGAATTTTTAGCGGAATAGGTATGGGTGGAGGAACAATATTACTACTGATTTTGACTACAATTTTAGGCATGGAGCAGCATGTGGCACAGGCAGTTAATTTGATTTTTTTTATTCCAACATCTATAGCTGCTATCATAATGAATATAAAAAACAAATCAGTAGATTTAAAATTAATAGGAATAGTTGCTTCTTTTGGAATTATAGGAGCAATTATTGGTTCAAAGCTTGTAGTAAAAACTGACGTAAGTTATCTAAAAAAAATTTTTGGCGCTTTTTTAATTGTTATAGCTATAAATGAGATTTATGAAACAATAAAAGAGTATATAAATAATTAATTAGTGGCATAATAGAAATAGCAAATCAAAATAGGAGGAACTAAAAATGAAATTTATAAAAGGAATGGTTATGGGAACATTAATTTCTGCAGGAGTTATGATGATGTATACAGAAAATTCGGGAATGAATAAAAAGAAAATGATGAAAAAAGGTAAACAGATGGCAAAAAAAATGGGGATAATGTAATCCCCATTTTTATAATTTAGGCTCTAACATATCTTCATGATTAAGTTTTTTATCACATTTGTCTAATTTAATACCTTTTAAACATTTATTATCTCTGCTTTTTCCTTTAGCACATATTTTTACATGCTTAACATCGTTTACAAATATTTCTAATGCATATTCTTTACCAGGACAAAGTGGTCCAAAAACAAATTCACCATCTTCATCAGTAAATGTGTGTGTTACAGGACGTCTTTCTTCTTTTCCACAATCATATATTACTTCAATTAGCTTAACAACTGCATTATCTATAGGCTCATTATAACAGTTCTTAACTACTCCAAACATAACATTTCTGTTATCCTCTGGTAATTTTATTTCTAAATCATATTCTTTTCCATTTTCAATATATCCGTCAATATCTATTATTGGTATATTAGGCTTTTTTTCTAATTCCATATCCATATTAATCTTCCTTTCTTATTAGTCTCTTTATATAATATGTAGAATTATGTCAGATGTTGCTCTAATTGTTATGGGTTAATTCTATTGAACTCTTGTCATATTAGGCTGTTTTGTAGTATAATCTAAAAATAGCAAGAGGTGATAAATTTGAATGAAAATCCAATAGGAATTTTTGACTCAGGAGTAGGTGGACTAACAGTATTAGCAGAAATAAAAAAAAGATTACCAAGTGAAGATATAATATATTTAGGTGATACAGCGCATTTTCCATATGGAGATAAAAGTAAGGAAGATATAGTAGAATACTCAAGAGAGAATGTAAAAACTCTAATAAAAAAACATGCAAAAATAATTGTTATAGCATGTGGAACTGCAACAAGTCAAGCAATAGATGTATTAAAAGAAGAATTTAATGTTCCAATAGTAGGAATTATAGAACCAACAGTTCAATATATTAAAGAAAGAAATATAAAGGAAATTGGTGTTATAGCTACTGAAGGTACAATAAGGAGTGGCGCATGGGAAAATAAGTTAAAAAATGCAGTGCCAGAAATACATGTAATAAATAAAGCATGTCCAATGCTTGCAACAATTGCTGAAGAAGGAAGAGCATTGGGAGAAGAAGGAAGACAAGTAATAAAAGAATATATGAAACCATTTAAAGAAAACAAAATAGATAAAATAATACTCGGTTGTACTCATTATCCAATTTATGAAAAATTAATTGATGAAGAATTAGGGTATAATGTAGAGTTAATAAATACAGGAGTTACAGTTGCTAACAGTATTAAAGATTTATTAAAAAATTATGATATACAAAGTATACAAAAAAAAGGTTCAGAAGAGGTTATTCTAACAAAGCCTGAACCATATTTTAAAGATATTGCAAAAAATATACTAAATAATGAAATAAAAATAAAATAAAAAGCTAAAAGTATTGACATGCAAAGACTTTAACAATATAATACAAATATATAACATTTAAAAGGAGTAAGACATATGACAACCTATACTACATTTTCTTTAGACAATTCATATGAAAATATGACAGATGAACAACTACTAGAAATGGCAAAAAAAGACAAGAAAGCTTTAAACTGTTTGCTAGAAAGATATAATAATGTAGTTAATATGAAGGCTAACAAATTCTTTATGATAGGTGCTGAAAGAGAAGACATGGTCCAGGAGGGAATGATTGGACTATATAAAGCAGTTAAATCATTTGACCTAAACAAACAGAACTCATTTAAAACATTTGCAAATTTATGTATAGAAAGGCAGCTTATTACTGCTGTTAAAAATTCAAATAGGCAAAAACATATTCCGCTTAATTCATCAGTATCATTAAATGCGTCCGCATATGACGAAAATGATGATACAACTATAATGGAAGTGCTTGAAACTAACACAGTTGATGATCCTTCCGATATTATAGCTCAGAAGGAATATTATAACTATATAGAGACAAAAATAGACGAAAGTTTAAGTGGTTTTGAAAAAAAAGTGCTAGATCAATATAAACAAGGAAAATCTTATGCTTCAATTGCAGAAACATTAGATACAAAAGTAAAATCTGTTGATACAGCAATACAAAGAATTAGAAAGAAAGCAATAAAAATTAGAGATAATATTAAATAAAAAATCTCCATAAAATACTTGAAATTTTTTCCAATTTATTATATAGTAAAGAACGGTTTTGCAAAAGAGAAGAGAGGGGGAAAATTTTGAGAGTTTTTTATGGAGGTATTTATTTAGAGAAAAAAACCTTGCAAGAAGCAGGTATTGAGCATCCCATTAAACTTGAATATTATAAAATAATAAACACAGAAGAAAAAATATATGGAATTGATATAGTAAAAACAGAATATAAAACGAATAACATGATAAAAGAAGAAAAAGAGTTGAAAGAAATTAGTAAAGATGAATTAAAAATAGAAAAGATGTTAAATATTTTTAAATCTTGTGCAGTCACACCAATAACAGCACAGGAAGTAGTAGAAGACTTATTAAAACAAACTTTTTAAAACTAAAACTTGCATTTTTCTAACATATGGTCTAGAATACTTAAAGTAAATGAAATATAAATAGGAGGAGCTTAAGTTTATGGCAGACAAATTAATAATAGTAGAATCACCAGCAAAAGCGAATACTATAAAAAAATTCATAGGAGGTAGTACAAAAGTAGTAGCTTCCATGGGACATATAAGAGATTTACCAAAATCTAAACTTGGTGTAAATATAGAAAATGATTTTGAACCAGAGTATATTAACATTAGAGGAAAGGGCGATTTAATAAAATCATTAAAAAAAGATGCCAGTTCAGCTAAAACAATTTATTTAGCAACTGACCCTGATCGTGAAGGAGAAGCTATTGCGTGGCATTTAGCACATATTTTAGAAAATGACAAAAATAAAATAACAAGAGTTACATTTAATGAAATTACAAAAACAGCTGTAAAAAAAGCAATTAAGGAGCCTAGAAATATTGATTTAGGCTTAGTTGATGCTCAACAGGCAAGACGTGTTTTAGATAGAATAGTTGGTTATAAAATAAGTCCATTACTATGGAAAAAAGTAAAAAGAGGACTATCTGCTGGTAGAGTACAATCAGTAGCTGTTAAACTTATTGTAGATAGGGAAGAAGAAATTGAAAAATTTATTCCAGAAGAGTATTGGAATTTATATGTTGAACTTTTAGAAGAAAAATCAAAGCAAATATTTGAAGCTAAATTTTATGGAAAAAATGGTCAAAAACAAGAGATACATTCTAAAGATGAAATAGACATAATTCTAAAAGATTTAGAAAATGCAAAATATATTGTTGATAAAATAAAGAAAGGTGAAAGGAAGAGAAATCCTGCACCGCCATTTACAACCAGTACAATGCAACAAGAGGCTTCAAGAAAACTTGGATTTACATTAAGAAAAACAATGTCTGTTGCTCAAGGCCTATATGAAGGAATAAAAATAGACTCTAGGGGAACAGTAGGATTAATTACATATATGAGAACTGACTCAACAAGAATATCTGAGGAAGCAAGAGGAGCAGCAAAAAAACACATTATAGAAACATATGGCGAAGAATACTATGAAAATAGATACTATAAAACAAATAAAGATTCACAAGATGCTCATGAAGCAATAAGACCAACATATATTGACTTAGTACCAGACGAAATTAAAGATTCTTTAACACCAGATCAATATAAATTGTATAAATTAATATATAATAGATTTATAGCAAGCCAAATGTCGGCTGCAATCTATAATACTGTAAATGCGGATATTATTGCAAATACATATACTTTTAAGGCAAATGGTCAAACATTAAAATTTAAAGGGTTTATGACCTTATATGTTGAAGGAACTGACCAAAAAGAAAAAGAAATAGAAGGAATGTTACCAGAACTAGAAGAAGGCCAAGAAGTAAAGGAGAAAAAATTAAATCCAAAACAGAGCTTTACTGAACCACCTGCAAGATATACAGAAGCTAGTCTAGTTAAGGCTTTAGAAGAAAAAGGAATAGGAAGACCAAGTACATATTCTCCAACTATTTCAACAATCTTAGAACGTAGATATATAGAGAAAGAGGCAAAACAACTTATACCAACTGAACTTGGTAAAGTGGTAAATAAATTACTTACAGAAAACTTCGCAGACATAATAAATGTAGAGTTTACAGCTAAAATAGAAAGCCAATTTGATGAAATTGCAGAAGGCAAAGAAGAATGGAAAAAAATGATAAGAGAATTTTATGGACCTTTTGCTATAGAACTTGAAAAAGTAGAAAAAGAATTGGAGCATGTAAAAATAGAAGATGAAGTATCTGATGTACAATGTGAAAAATGTGGCAGAATGATGGTATATAAATATGGAAGGTATGGTAAGTTTTTAGCATGTCCTGGATATCCAGAATGTAAGAATGCAAAACCAATTATAGAAACAATAGATGTTCCTTGCCCTAAATGTGGAGGAACAGTACAAGTAAGGAAGACAAAAAGAAGAAGAAACTATTATATATGTGAGAACAATCCAGAGTCATGTGATTATATTTCATGGAACAAACCAAAACCGGGTGAAGAGTGGAATCCTGAGGATGCAGAAGAAATAAAAAAAGAAACCACAAAAAAGAAAACTACAAGGAAAAGAAAAAATACAAAGAAAAGAAAGAGTAAAAGCTAATTTATTTAGCTTTTACTCTTTTGTTTTTGTAAAACAATTGTAACCAAAACTTAATACAAAAGTAATTGACATTTAATTATATATAAAAATATAATTAAATCAGTATATTATAATCATTTATAAGGGGAAAAAATGTATATGAAAATAATAAAGAAAATAATTGGAATATTATTTGTAATTTTACTAATACAGTTATTTAGTATTGCAACAAAGAGTTTGGCTTCAGAAAACGTATATATTAAAATAGTAGGGGACAGTTCGACTCCCTTTTTAGATACAACAATAGCAAGGGATAAAATAAAAAAAATATCATTTGTATCATCAATTGAAGGGCACATAGTGAATAATGAGACTTGTTTTGATGTATCATCAGATAATAGTAAAACAGTTTTACTATGGATTGAAAATATTGATGATGATGGAAAATATGTAATCACAATAGGACAGAATGGTGGAGTAATAGCTAATCCCTATTCTTTAGGTTTATTTTCTCATATGGTTAACTTGGAAATTTTAAATTTAGATAATTTTGATACAAGTAATGTAAAAAATATGGAATGGATGTTTTATGATTGTAGTAAATTAACAAACATAGACGTCAGTAACTTTAATACAAGCAAAGTAACAAGTATGGGCAGAATGTTTAATGGATGCAAAAATTTGACAAATTTAGATATAACAAATTTTGATACAAGTAATGTAACAAAAATGTATGACATGTTTAGTGAGTGTAATAGTTTAACTAGCCTAGATTTAAGAAGTTTTAATACAAGTAATGTATTATATATGACTGAAATGTTTTATAATTGTAATAACTTAATTAGTATGGATTTAAGCAATTTTGATACAGGGAATGTAGTGAATATGACTAGGATGTTTTACAATTGCAAGAATTTATCAAGTTTAGACATAGGAAATTTTAATACTAATAAAGTAGAAAGAATGAACTGTATGTTTTATAATTGCTATAGTCTAACAGAGATAGATGTGAGTGGGTTTGATACTAGTAATGTAATTAACATGAGTGAGATGTTTCGTGAGTGTAAAAAATTGACAGAGTTAGATGTAAGTAACTTTAATACAAGCAAAGTAACAGATATGAGTAAAATGTTTTCTAATTGTAATAAAGTGATAAATCTAGATGTTAGCAATTTTGATACGAGCAGTGTAACAGACATGAGTAACATGTTTTCTAATTGTAATAAAGTGATAAATCTAGATGTTAGCAATTTTGATACGAGTAGTGTAACAAATTTGGTGGGGATTTTTAGTGCTTGTAGTAGTTTGGAAAGCATAGATATAAGTAGTTTTAATACAGAAAATGTAACCAATATGAGTGGAATGTTTTCTTCTTGCCGAAACATAAGTATATTAGATGTAAGTAATATTGAAACAAAAAATGTAACCAATATGGAGGGCATGTTTCAATATTGTGAAAATTTATTAAGGTTGGACCTAACTAACATAAATACAATAAATATAACAGATATGCAATATATGTTCCGAAATTGTTATAAATTAACTACTTTAGATTTAAGCGATTTTGATACAAGAAATGTAACAAATATGAATTATATGTTTATGGGGTGCAGAGATTTAACAACAATTTATGTGTCTGAAAAATTTCAAGTAACATCAGTAATATACGGAAGCGAATTGTTTAATGATTGCAAAAAACTTATTGGAGGAGAAGGCACAATATTTAACACAGATTACACAGATTACACATACGCAAAAATTGATGAAGGCGTATCAAACCCAGGGTATTTTACAGATAGTTTTAAGATAGATAATTATACATTAGATGGTTCATATATTAAGGGTATACAACCTAATACTGTATATAAGGACTTTGCACAAAATGTTCATTCAGCTAAAACATATATAATAAAAGAAGGAGAAAAAGTATTAACAGATACAGATGTTATAAAAACGGGACAAGTTTTAACAGTAGGAGAAAATACATACATACTAGTAGTAACAGGTGATACAAATGGAGACGGAAAAGCAGATATAAAAGACATAATGCAAATAAATAAACATAGATTAAACAAAGTACAATTAACAAATGTATATTTAGATGCTGGTGATGTTAACGGAGACGGAAAGGCAGACATAAAAGACATAATGCAAATAAATAAATACAGATTAGGGAAAATAGCTAATTTATAATGATAGGAGAAAAAATGAAAAAAATAAAAAAATATAGTATATCACTATTAGCTGTACTTGGTATTTTTATTATATTTCCCAATATAAATACAGTAAATGCTTCAGATACTTCTCAAGAAAAATCTATATCATATAATAAAGAAATTAATGAGAATATGCTTGAGGAGATTAAAACAACAAGATTTAAAGTATTGCTGACACCGAGAATAAAAGTACAATCAAGTCCAACACAAGAAGACATAAGCAAATACTATTACAATCAATTAACAAATGATATTGCAAAAAATACATACAATACTTTAAAAACACAAATCAGTAATAAAGTTACTGTAGACCTTAATAAAATAGAATACGATATTGGTAGTTTAACGGATGATAACTTAAGAGAGTGCTTTACAACAAATCTTTTACCACATGTATTAGATGGATATGAGGCCTATGTTATGGATGGAGCAGAAAATTATTGGTGGACTACAAATGTACAAATAGGAGAAATTATAGCAGATATTGAAAATGGAAAAGCAAAATATAAAACAGTAGAGCTAATTTCAAACATGGAAGAATGGAGTAATTATTTAACTTTTAACACAAAACTAAAAGAAGTTAGTGATTCTATGACCGGTGAAAGTGTATATGAAATTGCGAGATCTGTAAATCATTATATAATGTCAAATGTAGAATATACAGTCCTAGACGATACAGATATTGAACAAACTCCATACGGTGCATTAATAGAAAAAAAGGCGGTATGTGAAGGACAAACACAATTATTCAATTTAATATGTAGACAAAAAGGGTTAACATGTTTAATTGTGTATGGATACACAAGTGTCAATAATACTACAACAGCACATGCATGGAACTATGTTTATGAACCAACAAAAGAGCAATGGTATGCAATTGATGTAACATGGAATAATTATTATAATGATTCATTATATTTTATGGTTGGAAGTGAAACAGAAATAGATGGTGTAAAATTTGGTAGTAATCATCTAGCAGGATTTAAGCAATATAAATTACAAACATATTTACCAAAAACTCCAGTTTTATCTTTAGAAAGATATATAAATCCAATAACAATAGATGGAGAATATATAAAAAATATACAACCTGATACTATTTATAGTGAATTATTGAAAGAGTTTGCAG
Source organism: Clostridia bacterium (assembly GCA_017533795.1). GTDB lineage: Bacteria > Bacillota > Clostridia > TANB77 > CAG-508 > CAG-269. The sequence continues at coordinate 63,939 of JAFWIH010000003.1, forward strand.
ATGATATAACTTTTACAATTAAAGAAAATAATAAAATTATTTCTGACACAGATATAATAAAAACAGGACAAGTATTAACAACAAACGGATTAAGCTTTACACTTGTAGTAACAGGTGATGTGAATGGAGATGGACAAGCAAACATACAAGATATAATGCAAGTAAACAAACACAGATTGAACAAAATACAGTTAACCAATGGGGCTTTAAAAGCAGGAGATGTAAATCAAGACGGGCAGGCAAATATACAGGACATAATGCAAATAAACAAATATAGATTAAGAAAAATAAGTGAGATATAACTTGTAATATAAATGTAAAATAAAAAAAATTAAAAAGTATTGAATTAAATAAAATCTTTATGTATAATAAAATTGTAAAAAAGCAAAGGAGAAGGATTATGAGAAAAAAAATAATATCTTTATTTCTTGTTATTGCTTTAGTTTTATTAGGAATAGGCAATGTACAAGCAGCAAATACTACAGCGTCATTAAGAGCAAGTAGTACAACTGTAAAACCAGGAGATACTTTTACAGTTACACTGTCTGCAACATGTGACGATGGTATAAATGGAATAGATACAACTATTACATATGATACACAGAAATTGGATTTTGTAAGTGGTTCAGTACCAAATTCTAATTGGGCTAGTTTAGGTACAAATCAAGATATTTCTGTTATATGCAATTCTACAGAAAAAATTACAAATGCAGATATTTATGTACTTACTTTTAAAGTAAAAGAGACAGCTACTATTGGTACTACAGCAACAATTAGCACAGGAGATATTACATTAGATAGTGATGCGGCATCAAATTCTTTAGTAACAATTGAAGAAAAAAATACAACAATAACAATTGCAAATAGTACAGATAATCCAACAGATCCAAGTCAACCGGATGAACCATCTAATCCAGTAGATCCAACTCAACCAGATGACCCAACAGATCCGAGTCAAACAGATAATCCTACAGAGCAGGAACAAGGTGGTAATACTGAAACAACAATTAATCCAGGAAATGATTCAACAACAGGAACAAGTACAGCAGGCAAATCAACAGATACTACAACAGCTAAAAGCATATTGCCAGCAGCAGGATCAAATGCTATAAAAATAATAGCATTATTGTCAATTTCTGGACTTGCGATAATTAGTTATAAGAAGATAAAACAATTAAAAGAAATAAAATAAACATATACCCTTAGTTAAAAAACTAAGGGTATTTTTTTATCCTTTACTTGAAAAAAATAAAAAAATATATTATAATAATAGACCATAAAATACTTGATTAATACAAATTGGGGGATATAATGGAAACAGGCAATAATAATCATAGAAGATTTAATCAAATAGTAAACTTAATATATAATGAAACATTAGAAAATATTGAAAAAACAAAAGAGAGAAAAATTATACTTGATAAAAAAATCACTATTAAACCCAAATTTATATATGACAATATTGAAGAAAACATATTTATGGAGACATATATTGGAATAGTATCCATGCATAGAATTAATAATCTTTCAGAATTTTTAGAAAATATGAAAACTGGAGCTGTAAATAAATATGATGACGAATTAGAATTTTCTCATATAAAAGAAAACTTTACAGACGAAAGTCAAAATCTTCTTAGCTTTATTCTTAAATATGCAGAATGTATTAGATATGGCAATATAAATTCCAATGCAAGTTACAGATTTGGAAAATCTTTATTAAGTGAAAGCAAAATTGTATTAGATAAATGCGCAATTGATGAATTATTTGAAATATTACAAGAACAAACAGTTCAATTTGAAAAAGATTCAGAAGAAAAAAGTATAAAAATAAACAATAAAAATCTTGACATAAGATTTTACTTAGAAAAAATAAACAAAGCAGAATATGTGCTGTTGCCAAATGTTGATATTCTTAAGGTTAATAAAGTTGTAGGAGAGAAGAATACATATATATTAATTGAAAATGAGATTTTTAAATGCAGCAAAGAATTTGAAAATACAACTCTTAAGTTAATAGAAGCATTAAAAACAAATTATTTGTCTGAATTAAGAATTGGAATGGAACAATTACCTAAGCTGTTTTCTATTATAATACCAATAATAAAAAATAATTTAATAATTAAAGATGAAGACAAAAAAGAATTAGAACAGTATCTTCCACAAAAACTAACATCGAGAATTTATTTAGACTTTGATAATAATAACTATTTAATAGCAAATTTAAGATTTATTTATGATGGAGTAGAATTTAATCCTTTAGAAGAAAAGATTAAAAAACAGAATTCTAGAGATATTATAGAAGAAACAATTAGCTTAAATATTTTGAGAAAAACAGGATTTATGCTAGACTCAAAAAAATTAAGATTTGTATTAACAGACAACGAACAGATTTATAATTTTATAAATGATGAATTTGATATGTATTTAAAACATTTTGAGATATTAGTCACAGAAAAGTTCAATAGTAAGAAAACTAAACAGCCTAGAATATCAACATTAGGATTAAAATTAGAGAATAACCTATTAGAAATTGATTTAAAAAGTTTAAACATAGATACTAAAGAACTTATAGAGATTATAGAAAAATATAGATTAAAAAAGAAATACCATAGATTAAAAGATGGCACATTTTTAAAATTAGATGACAACCCAGAAATGAATTTTTTAAGTGGCCTAATTGCAGGTAATTCAATAGAATACAGCGACTTTGAGACTGGAGTTATACATTTACCAGTTTATAGAACGATGTATTTAAACCAATTATTAGAAGGACTAAAAGAAACTAGAATAGAAAAAAGTGAAGAATTCAACAACATAGCAGCACAATTAAACAAAGATAATATAAACAATAATAGTGATGTTCAATCTACAATAGATTCAGTGTTAAGATATTATCAAAAAATAGGAGTAAAATGGTTAAAAACATTAGACTATTATAATTTTGGTGGAATACTTGCAGATGATATGGGACTAGGAAAAACAATACAATTACTAGCAGTTATTACGGATTATGTTGAAAAAAAAGATGATAAAACTAAAAAAGCTACTATAGTAATTTCGCCAAGTTCACTTGCTTTAAACTGGGAAAATGAAGCGAAAAAGTTTACACCAAATTTGAAAACTATGGTGATTGCTGGTACATCAAATGAAAGAAAAAAACAAATAGATTCTATAGATAGATATGATTTAGTTATAACATCATATGATTTGCTTAAAAGAGATATAGACTTTTACAAAGAAAAGAATTATAAATTTAAATTTATTATTGCAGATGAAGCACAATATTTAAAAAATAGTAACACTCAAAATGCAATAGCAATAAAACAATTACAAGGAGAAACAAGATATGCGTTGACTGGAACACCAATGGAAAACTCCCTTTCAGAGCTGTGGTCAATTTTTGATTTTATAATGCCAGGATACTTATTCACGCACAGAAATTTTAAAAACTTCTACGAAGTACCAATAGTAAAAGAAAAAGACGAAGCTGTCATGAAAAAATTAAAAATGCTTATAGAGCCATTTGTACTTAGAAGAACTAAAAAAGAAGTTTTGACAGAATTACCGGATAAAACAGTAACAATATTAACTAGTACAATGCAAGAAGAACAAAAAAACATATATTTATCATATTTAATGGAAGCTAAACAAGAAGTAAAAGATGCAATAGATATTAACGGACTAGAAAGAAGTCATATGAAAATATTAGCAGTATTAACAAGATTAAGACAAATATGTTGCCATCCAGGAGTGTTTATAGAAAATTATGAAGGCGGAAGTAGTAAGCTAGAGCAATGTATAGAACTAATAAAGGATGGAATAAATTCAGGACATAAAATACTACTGTTTTCAGGATACACTTCTATATTTCCTATAATAGAAAAAGAATTAGAGAAACAAAATATAGAATACTATAAACTAACAGGGGCAACTAAAGTAAGCCATAGAATAAATATGGTAGATGAATTTAATAGAAATGACAAAATAAAAGTTTTTTTAATATCTTTAAAAGCAGGTGGTACGGGAATTAACTTAACAGGTGCTGACATGGTTATACACTATGACCCATGGTGGAATGCATCTGCAGAGAATCAAGCTACAGATAGAGCATACAGAATAGGACAAAAAAACAATGTACAAGTATACAAACTAATCACCAAAGAATCCATAGAGGAAAAAATATATCAAATACAACAAAGAAAATCAGCATTAATAGACAACATGCTTGATATAAACACATCATTTGTAAATAAACTATCAAGAGAAGAAATCATGGAGTTATTTGAATAAATCTGTCAATAGGGACGGAGGATTTTGACAGGAAAACGGTCAAAAGGGACAGAGGTGAAACATGAAAAATTATATAACAGTTATCGGAGGAGGCCTTGCTGGATGCGAAGTAGCCTACCAAATAGCAAAAAGAGGAATAAGAGTAAAATTATATGAAATGAAGCCAGTAAAGTTTTCTCCTGCACATTCTAATAAAGATTTGGCAGAAATTGTGTGTAGTAATTCTTTTAAATCAAATTCACACACTAATGCATGTGGATTATTAAAAGAAGAATTACGCTTACTAGATTCTTTACTAATTAAAATAGCAGATGAAGTTAAAGTGCCTGCTGGACAGGCATTGGCTGTAGATAGAGATGATTTTGCTAAAAGAGTAACAGAGGAAATTGTAAAAAATGAATTAATAGAAGTAATCCATGAAGAGATAATTTCGATAAGTGAAATCGCAAAAGAGGGAATAGTTATAGTTGCAACAGGCCCCCTTACTTCAGAAAGTTTAGCACATGAAATCTCTAACATTACAGGTGAGGATAAATTACATTTTTATGATGCGGCAGCTCCAATTGTGACTAAAGAAAGTATAAATTTTAATATTGCTTTTTATGGAGATAGGTATAGTCAAGAAAAGAAAAAAGATGAAAGCATAACAGAATGGAAGAAAAGATTAGAAAAACAGAGTATAGAAGAGAATAGTTATATAAATCTTCCAATGAATAAAGAAGAATATGAAGTATTTTGGAAGGAACTTGTAGAAGCGGAAGTAGTTGAATTACATCAATTTGAAAAACGAGAAATATTTGAAGGATGTATGCCAATAGAAGTAATGGCAAAGAGAGGAATTGATACATTAAGATATGGACCATTAAAGCCTGTAGGATTTGATGACCCTAGAACAGGAAAAAGGCCTTATGCAGTAGTTCAGCTAAGACAAGATGATAAACAAGCAGAACTATATAATTTAGTAGGATTTCAAACCAATCTTAAATTTGGTGAACAAAAAAGAGTATTTGGTATGATACCTGGTTTACAAAATGCAGAGTTTATAAAACTTGGTGTGATGCATAGAAATACATATATAAATTCAACAAAGCTTTTAGATGAGACATATAATTTAAAGAAAAATAACAATATATTCTTTGCAGGGCAAATTACTGGAGTAGAAGGATATGTGGAATCTATATCATCAGGAATGGTTGCAGGGTTAAATGCTGTGAAAAGATTTCAACACAATTCTAATAATATGTTAATTAATAGTAAGAAAAATGTTGATGAAGCGGATAAGATTGTTTTTTCTGAATTTACAATGATAGGTGCACTAGCTAAGTATATTTCTACAGAAAATAGTAAGTTCCAGCCTATGAATGCTAACTTTGGAATTCTTCCACCACTAGAGGAAAAGATAAGAGATAAAAAATTAAGATATGCTAAATTAGCTGACAGAGCACTAGAAAACAAGACTGAAATAAAAGATGAAGAAGATAACATGTAAATACTAAAATAAAAACTTGGGATTTTCCCAAGTTTTTATTTGTATTTTCTTGACTTCCGTAGATAAAGATGATAAAATATAATACGTTATGAAATTGTGCGAAAAGCACTGTTTCCGTAGCAATGTAATAAAATTGTAATAGGAGGTGAAATTTAAGTGCCAACAATCAATCAGTTAGTAAGAAAAGGAAGAAAAACTTCTGAGAAAAAAGCAACTGCACCAGCTCTTTTACATGGATATAATTCATTTAAAAAGAAACAAACAAATGCTAGATCTCCACAAAAAAGAGGAGTTTGTACAGTTGTAAAAACAGTTACACCTAAGAAACCTAACTCAGCATTAAGAAAAGTTGCCAGAGTTAGACTTTCAAACGGTTATGAAGTTACTTCTTATATTCCAGGTATTGGACACAACTTACAAGAGCACAGCGTTGTTCTTATAAGAGGTGGTAGGGTAAAAGACTTACCAGGTGTTAGATACCATATTATAAGAGGTACACTTGATACTGCAGGTGTAAAGGATAGAATGCAAGCGCGTTCTAAATATGGAGCTAAAAAACCTAAGAAATAGAATAAAAGTTTTTTAGAAATTTGGCGCTTAAATTTTAAATAGATTATAAGCGCTATACGGGAAAGCCGTAAGCTTTCCAGAGTACCTAGATGTTTTTTGATAAAACATCAAAATAAAAGGAGGGAAGAATAGTGCCAAGAAGAGGATATATAGCAAAAAGAGATGTGTTACCTGATCCAATATATAATAGCAAAGTTGTTACAAAATTAGTTAACAATATAATGCTAGATGGTAAAAAATCAGTTGCTCAAAAAATAGTATATGATGCATTTGACATTATCAAAGAAAGAGAAAACAAAAACCCATTAGAAGTTTTTGAAGCTGCTTTAGAAAATGTTATGCCAGTTCTTGAAGTTAAAGCAAGAAGAATTGGTGGTGCAACATATCAGGTACCACTAGAAATCAGACCAGAAAGAAGACAAACTTTAGGACTAAGATGGATAGTAACATATGCTAGAAAAAGACATGAAAAAACAATGGCTGAAAAACTAGCTGGAGAATTAGTAGATGCTATAAACGGAAACGGTGGAGCATTTAAGAAGAAAGAAGATACACATAAAATGGCTGAAGCTAATAAGGCTTTTGCACATTATAAATGGTAAAATAAAAGGAGGAAAAATAGATGGCAGGAAGAGCATACCCACTAGAAAGAACTAGAAATATAGGAATAATGGCTCATATTGATGCCGGAAAAACAACAACAACAGAAAGAATCCTATTTTACACAGGTAAAACACATAAAATAGGTGAGGTTCATGAAGGTGCTAATATTAAAGCTCTAGCAGAAGCTGAAAGTAAAGAAATCGAAGAATTGGATAGTGACTATCAGTTCCGTAAATCAACCCTAGAATCCTTTAAA
>JAFWIH010000010.1 GCA_017533795.1 Clostridia bacterium
CAGGTTGCTTACGTATTACTCACCAGTCCGCCACTAAAGCCATTGTTATAAATCTTCATCAAGTCCCCTTGAACAAGTTCAACGTTCATATCAAAATCAGTATAACGACTTCCGTTCGACTTGCATGTCTTATGTGCGCCGTCAGCGTTTATCCTGAGCCAGGATCAAACTCTCATTTTATGGTATCTATATTCTTAAAATATAAATCTAAATTTAAAGTTTTATCAAGCTCTTTTAAACTTCTTCCTTTTTTATTGGCTAAAAAACTTTTAAAAAATAATTCTTACTTCGGTTTCTACTCTTTCGAGCTTTAACCGCTTAAGGTTATTTCTCAAAGGATTTATTGTTTACTTTTCAATGTACTTTATGTTACGTTCTCTGCAGAACGCTCATTTAGTATACTATGTTTTTTTCTTCTTGTCAACAGATTTTTAAAAATTTTTTTAAATTTTTTTATGTTAATTTTTTCTATTATTTTTTTCTTTACTTTTACCATTCTGCTCATCTTTGTAAATTGTATTTTATTTGCTTATTACCTTCTTTTGCCAGCTTCTTTGATTGCATTTTGGGCATTTCATATATCTTGTTCTATTTATGTGCATAGACCATAATACACTTGAATATGTTGGAATATATTTATTATGACATTTTTGACATTCGTAATACCCAGCAATTTGTTCAATTCTTATTGCAAAAGGTATCATAATTATAAATGGGATAAAACCAGTTACAATTAGTGTTATTCTTAACCATGCTTCCATTTCTACGAATGAAGCTATAAATATTAATACAAAAAACACCATACTTATTAATACGCCTATTACAATTTCCATTATTAATAATCTTTTATCTGATTCCTCCTTTTGTTTTACCATATCAATTAAATTTTGTTCTATTTTTTCATTATAAATATCCATTTTAATAGCCTCCCCACTTAATAACTCATTTACACTTATTTTAAGTTCATTGCATAAATCTAGCATAATTGATGAATCAGGCATTCCTTTTCCATTTTCCCATTTAGATATGGCCCTATCTGTAATATTTAATTTTTCTGCAAGTTGCAACTGCGTTAAATTATTCTTTTTTCTGCATTCAGCTATAAATTTTCCAATCTTAATTTGATCCATCTCTTACCTCCTTCAATTTCAGTGTAAATCATTATCTTATAAAAGTACACATACCATTAGTTGAGTTGGATATTTTTCTATATCAACAAATAGTTGAATGATTAAATTATATAATAAAAGGTAGATAATTTCAATTATCTACCTTCTAATTCTTTATTGTTTACTGCATTTGTTTTCTTACTTCTTCAGCAAAGTTTTCTTCTCTTTTTTCTAGTCCTTCACCTTTTTCGAATCTTGCAAATTCTATAACTTTAGCACCTTTATCTGCTAAAAGTTTATTAATTTTAATGTTAGGATCTTTCACAAAGTCTTGCTCTACCAAGCAAATTTCTCCATAAAATTTTCCAAGACGTCCCATTACAATTTTTTCAGCAATAGCTTCTGGTTTTCCTTCATTCATTGTTTGAGCTTTAAGAATCTCTTTTTCTTTTTCTACTCTCTCAGCTGGAACAGAATCTCTATCTAAATATTCTGGTCTAGCTGCAGCTATTTGCATACAAATATCTTTTGCTAATGTTTCATCACCTGATGTCATATTTACTAATACAGCAATTTTACCATCACCATGAATATATTTTTCTATCATTCCATCTGTTGTCTCAAATCTAGTAAATCTTCTAACATTCATGTTTTCTCCTATTGTTGCAATTTTATCAGTTAAAACATCTTGAACTGTCTTTCCAGATTCTGATATTGATTCTTGATTTAATAGTTCATCAACATCTTTAGGATTTTTATCTACAATTTGTTTTGCAACATCTGCAACAAATTTTCTAAACTCTTCATTTTTGGCAACAAAATCTGTTTCGGCGTTAACTTCTACAACTGATCCTGTTTTACCATCTTCAGAAATATAGCATTCAACTAATCCTTCTGCAGCAATTCTGTCAGATTTTTTAGCAGCCTTTGCTATTCCTCTTTCTCTTAAAAGCTCCATAGCTTTTTCCATGTCACCATCAGTTTCTGTTAAAACTTTTTTGCAGTCCATCATACCTGCGCCTGTTTTTTCTCTTAACTCTTTAACTTGAGCAGCTGTAATCATTATATAATTCCTCCTTCAATATTATTATTCATTTTCTGCAGCAACTTCTTCAGTTTCGTTTGCTACAACTTCCTCTATTGAAGTTTGTTCTCCTTCTTGAGCTTCTTGTTCTTCTGTTTCTGGAACATAAGCTTCACCTTGTCTACCTTCAATAACTGCATTTGCCATTGTGTCTGTTATTAATTTAACAGCTCTTATAGCATCATCATTTCCTGGAATTGGGTAATCCAAGTCTTCTGGATTGCAGTTTGTATCAACTATACCAACTAATGGTATGTTTAATTTTCTTGCTTCTAATATAGCTATTCTTTCTTTTTTAGGGTCTACTAAGAATATAACTCCTGGTAGTTCTTCCATTTCTTTAATTCCACCAAGGTTCTTTTCTAGTTTTTCCATTTCTCTTTTTAAGATAATAACTTCTTTTTTAGGTAATACATCAAATGTACCATCTTGTTCCATTGTTTCTAAGTCTTTTAATCTTTGTACTCTTCCTTTAATTGTACCAAAGTTTGTAAGCATTCCACCTAACCATCTTTGATCTACATAGTACATTCCGCATTTTAATGCAGCTTCTTTGATGCATTCTTGAGCTTGTTTTTTAGTACCAACAAATAATATTGTTTTTCCTTCTGCTGCTTGAGCTCTTAAAAATTCATAAGCCTCATCTAATTTTTTTGATGTCTTTTGTAAATCGATGATATGGATACCATTTCTAGCTTGAAAAATATATTCAGCCATTTTAGGATCCCATCTTCTTGTTTGATGTCCAAAGTGAACACCAGCTTCTAGTAATTGTTTCATTGCAACTACTGACATTTTAATTCCTCCTTTTTGTTTTTCTTCCATAAGGTATCACTATTTGTAAAGACTTGAAAATTCAAGCACTCCTTTGCAAACTCGCCTTATGTGTTTTTTAACGTTTGATATTATATCACGGTTTTTAATGCTTTGCAAGTATTTTGAAAAATATTTAAATATTATTTTTAAAAATAAATACCAGAGGCTAGGTTTGCCCCTGGTTTATGGTTATTTAACCATTGCTTGGACTAATATAAAATCAAACTCATCACTATCATACGCTATTGAAACACCTCCTTGTGGTTTATAACCCTCAAGGATTTTTTCTTTAACCTTTCTTTCAAGCGATTGAACACTTTTGGCTTTTAAAATTATGTAGTCCATAATTCCTCCGTTCATTTGATTGGGGAATACATAAATAAAAACATATCTAATTTAACATAATGTTTATTAATTGTCAATTATTTGTGGTTATCGTTTATATGTGGCGCTAAGGGTGGGATTTGAACCCACGACAGACAAAATTTATCTGCTCCAGTTTTCGAGACTGGTGTGTTAAACCGCTCCACCACCTTAGCAAATATAGTGAAATTATTATAGCACAGTCTAAAAAAACGGTCAAATATAATCAACTCTTTTAACAGTTTTTTCTATTATTTGATTTTCCTCATATTTTCAGTTATAATATACTCATGGAAAAGCTAATTGTAAATGAAAAATATAATAAAAAGAAACTTGATAAATTCATTTTAGATAACCTACCTTATCTGTCTTCTGGTAGTTTTTACAAATTACTTAGAAAAAAAGATGTTAAGTTAAATGGAAAACGAATTAATCAAAATATTGAATTAAATATAAATGACGAAATTTTAGTTTATACTCCAAATAGTTTAAAAAGAGAATATAATAAAATTGACATCGTTTATGAAGATGAAAATATACTTATAATAAACAAACCTTCTAATATAGAAGTTACTGGTAATAACAGCTTAACAACTAAGGTTCATCTTAATTATATTGGTTCTAAGTTTAAACCTATGCCTTGTCATAGACTTGATAGAAATACTACTGGTTTAGTTTTATATGCAAAAAATCAAATTGCTTTAGATATATTAGAACAAAAATTTAAAAATCATGAAATAGAAAAACATTACAAAGCATTAGTATATGGCATACCTAAGATTAAGTCAGCAAAATTAGAAGCTTATTTATTCAAGGATAGAAAAAAATCTACTGTCTATATTTCAGATACGCCAAAAAAAGGGTATCAAAAAATTATTACTAAATATTCTGTTTTAGAAACTTATGATAATAATACTTCTCTTTTAGATGTAGAAATCGAAACAGGTAAAACACATCAAATAAGAGCTCACCTAGCTCATATTGGTCATCCAATTATTGGTGATGGAAAGTATGGAATTAATCAAATTAATAAGCAAATTGGGTTTAAATATCAACAATTATGTCATTATAAAATACAATTTATTTTTAATACTGATAGTGGAATACTGGAATATCTGAATAAAAAAATTTTTGAAATTTAGTTTTTTAGTGCAAGCAACATATTTAATATAACATGTTGCTTGCTTGATTTATACCTTTTTTTATATTATAATATATTTGCATGCGGGATTAATTTAGTGGTAGAATGCCATGCTTCCGACCTGGTCGCGCGAGTTCGATTCTCGCATCCCGCTCCAACCATTAGCATCTATCATTAATATAGATGCTTTAATTATAAAGATATTATTTAAAATCAGACACAACATAATTTCCATCTTTTTCTATTACCGTAAGTATATGGCTTTCATCACTATTACTACCATCGTCATCAGCATGTCTTGTAATAGTAACATCACATATATATGTATTTGAATCTGTGTTAGATATTTTACACTCTTTTACTGTGCTATATCCTGATGTACCTCCATCAGAATAAATACATAAAGCACCATCTTTATTAATCACATAATCTGGATATTGATTATTAAATAAATCAATAGTCATATATTTCGAAATTGATTTTTCAAAGTCAGAATAGGATACATCAGTTATTAAGAAGTAGCTATTAGCATATGGTTTATCAGAATAAAAACCTTTATAATCAGCTGATGTTTGATGTGTAGTTTTTAGGCCTAGTTCTACTAGTACATTTAATGTATCAGAAGATAATATTTGGCGAATATCAAAGTATTTTTGAATGGTAGATTCTATTGTAGCTTTATTATTAGATGAAGAACTTGAAGAATTCACAGTTTCTGATACCTTATCTATTTTACTTTGTAAATCATTTACAGTAGAGCTTAAACTATTTACTTGAGATTGAAGTTCAGTAGACTTTTGAATTTCTGCTGTTTTATCATTGTTAAGTTTATAAATAACTATTCCCATTACAGCTATTGCAATTATGGCTAGTATTAATAAAAATGTTGATAAACTAATCTTTGTAACATTCTTTTCTTCCATTTTCTCACCTCGCCTTCTTTTGTAAAATAACCTATATAATAATTATATATTATCATTTACTATTTATTTTTTACAATAGTATTTGAAATATTTTTATATAATTATTAAAAACAAATAAAAGCTACCATAATTGTGGTAGCTTTTATTCGTTTCTACTTATATAAATATTGTTGTGGATTTATTGCAATTCCATCTATTCTTATTTCTAAATGTAAATGTGGTCCTGTTGAATTCCCTGTTGAACCAACTGCTGCAATGACGTCCCCTGCATTTACTGTTTGCCCTTGAGTAGCATATATTTTGCTACAATGTGCATACCATGTTTCTACGCCATTACCATGGTTAACCTTAATTAAGTTACCATATGCACCACCTGATGTTACAGAACTTACTGTTCCTCCTGCTACAACTTTTATTGGGGTACCAGTTGCACATGCAATGTCTAATCCTGTGTGTGTAGAAGATCTTATTCTACTTCTTACGCCAAATCTTGATGATATAGTACCACTTACTGGATGTACAGCTAGCCTTATTTCATTTACTACTGGAGCACTTCTCTCTTCCTCTATTTTTTCGACCTCTTGTTCAACCTCTGGTAGTAATGTTTCTTTGGCAACTTCTATACTCTCTGTTTTTATTTGGTCTGTGTCCTCTGTTATAATCTCATTTATTTTAAAATCTAATTCAATCTCTTTTTCTGCAGTTGTTTCATTTATTTCCCTTACAACCTCTTTTGCTTCTTCTTCAGTATTTACATATGTTTTTTCTTCATCATTTAAAGCAACTTCATAATATTTATAAGTTACAGTTGCATCTTCTTGTAGTTTTGCAATAATTTCTTCTTCGTTCGTATCAATAGACCTATCTATAAATTTTAGCTCATAGCATGGTTCTTCATTTAAAGAAACACTAACAACATTTTTCCCTGAATATTCTCTAATGTCACTTGTTATTTTTTCTTCAAAATTCGATTTATTATTGACATATCCTAGTTTTATTCCACTAGTTTCAACAACATATGTTGGCTTATACTTTAGTGAAATAAGACAAAGGCCAATCATTAAACCTATAGATGCTATAAGAAAATACTTTATGGTCTTTTTGGTATAATACCTTATCTTTTTATTTAAAATAAAAATACACTCTCCTTTTTTGGCTTTTTACACGACCAATCTCTATTATACTAAATATTCAAAGATATTTCAAATTATGTACACTTTATTTTGACCAATTTACTAAAATTTATCTATTTTTTTATAAAATACTTTTTCAATAATTTATTCAATCTTAATTATTCTCTTTTTTTCTCATTTTTTCTACTTTTTTCTATATATTCTAATTATTACATGTTTAATTTCTTATTTATAAAACATAATATATAAAAACTAATACATTCATTTTACTTATAGCTACTTTCTTAACCCTTTAATTTCTGTTAACTGTAACTATTACGTGCTATATTCACTTTAGAATGGGAAGGTGAATTTAATGGGATTAGATTATAATGTAATTGGCTCAAGAATAAAAGAAGCTCGTCGTGCTAAAAATCTTACTCAAGAAGCTCTATCTGAACAATTAGATTTATCAGTTGCATTTTTAAGCAGAGTAGAAAGAGGAAGTTCACATATTAACTTAAAAAGATTAAACCAAATTTGTGATATTTTAGAGGTATCTGAGGGTTATATCTTAAATGGTGCAGATAGCACAAAGAAAAATTATTTAGAAAAAGAGTTTTCAGAATTACTAAAGAATTGTTCACCAGAAAAACAAAAAATGATATATGAAGTTGCTAAAACAATTGTCGAAAACTAAAAAGATGCAAAAAGCATCTTTTTTATTTTACTTATTTAATCTTTAGTGATATAATCACCTCATAATAAAAATGAGATTTTTGTAAATAATATAAAAATAAGGAGGAAAAGTTATGAATTTTGACGAATGGAAAGACTTTAAACCTGGGAAATGGCAAGATCAAATTGATGTAAGAAATTTTATTCAAAAGAATTATACACCATATGAAGGAAACTCAAGTTTTTTAGTTGGTCCAACAGAAAAGACAAAAAAGCTTTGGAATGAAGTAGTAAAGTTATATGAAAAAGAACACAATTCTTTTGGTGGTGTTTTAGATATTGATACCAAAACAATTTCAGGTATTGATAATTATAAACCTGGTTATATCGATAAAGAGCTAGAAGAAATTGTTGGACTTCAAACAGATGCACCTTTAAAAAGAGCTATTATGCCTTATGGTGGAATACGTATTGTTGAAAAATCATGTGAAGCATACAACAGAAAAGTTGATCCCGACATAGATAAAATATTTCATACAATTAGAAAAACACATAATGATGGTGTTTTTAGTGTTTATACTCCTGATATCCGATTAGCACGAAGTTCACATTTAATTACAGGTCTTCCTGATGGATATGGAAGAGGTCGAATTATTGGTGATTATAGAAGAGTTGCTTTATATGGAATTGATATTTTAATTGAAGAAAAGAAAAATGATTTAGAAACATTGAATGTAGATTCTTTAACTGAAGACATTATTAGACAAAGAGAAGAAGTCTCTGAACAAATTAATGCTTTAAATGCACTAAAATCTATGGCAGAAAAATATGGTTTTGACATATCTAAGCCTGCTAAGAATGCTAAAGAAGCTGTACAGTGGTTGTATTTTGGATATTTGGGTGCAATTAAAGATCAAAATGGTGCAGCAATGAGTATAGGTAGAAATTCTACATTCTTAGATATTTATTTTGAAAGAGATTTACAGAATGGTACATTAAAAGAAACTGATGTACAAGAAATAATGGACCATTTTATAATGAAACTAAGAATGGTGAGATTCTTAAGAACTCCTGAATACAATGAATTGTTTAGTGGAGATCCTGTTTGGGTAACAGAAAGTATTGGAGGTCAAGGTATTGACGGCAGAACTCTAGTTACAAAAAATTCTTTTAGAGTATTACACACATTAGAAACTCTTGGCCCTGCACCTGAGCCAAATCTTACAGTATTATGGTCTACTTCGTTACCTGATGGCTTTAAAAGATATACTACAGAACTATCTATAAAAACATCTTCTATTCAATATGAAAATGATGATGTTATGAGAGAGACTTTAGGAGATGACTATGGAATAGCATGTTGTGTTTCTCCAATGAAAATTGGAAAGCAAATGCAATTTTTTGGTGCAAGAGCAAATCTTGCTAAAGCACTTCTATATGCTATTAATGGAGGTAGAGATGAGTTATCTGGAATTCAAGTTACTCCAAGGTTTGAACCTATTACATCAGAATTTCTTGATTATGATGAAGTAACTGAAAAATTTGATACAATGTTAGATTATGTTGCAAAACTATATATTAAAGCACTTAATGCTATTCACTACATGCACGATAAATACTCATACGAATCATTAGAAATGGCACTTCATGATACAGACGTATTTAGAACTATGGCATGTGGTATAGCTGGCCTTTCTGTTGTTGCTGATTCTTTATCTGCAATTAAATACGCAAAAGTAAAACCGATTAGAGATGAAAGTGGTTTGGTTGTAGATTATGAAATAAATGGGGACTTTCCAAAATACGGTAATGACGATGACAGAGTTGATAAAATAGCTGTAGAAATTGTTAAAAAGTTTATTAATAAATTAAGAAAGCATAAAACTTATAGAAACTCAAAACAAACTCTATCAATTTTAACAATAACATCAAACGTAGTTTATGGTAAATCTACCGGAAATACGCCTGATGGTAGAAAAAGTGGAGCACCTTTTGGACCTGGTGCTAACCCATTACATGGAAGAGATACAGAAGGAGCATTAGCAGTTATGAATACAATAGCAAAACTTCCTTTTGAATCTTCAGAAGATGGAATTTCATATACATTTTCTATAACTCCTAAAACTTTAGGCCATGACAAACAAACAAGAATTACAAATTTAGTTACAATGCTTGATGGATTCTTCGAAAAAACAGGCCATCATATAAATGTTAATGTTTTTGATAGAAGTTTATTAGAAGATGCAATGAATCATCCTGAAAAATATCCTCAGCTTACAATTAGAGTATCAGGATATGCAGTTCACTTTACAAAATTAACTAGAGAACAGCAATTAGATGTAATAAATAGAACAATACATGAAAAAATTTAGAGGAAATAGTTATGGAAATTAAGGATCAAGAAATATATGCTAAAGTACACTCAATAGATTCATTCGGAACTGTTGATGGACCAGGAATACGATTTTTATTATTTCTACAGGGTTGTGGATTAAAATGTAAATATTGTCACAACAGAGATACGTGGGATGCAACTGGCGGAAATCATATGTCATTAGATGATATTTTTAGAAAAATAATAAGATATAAAGAATATATAAATCATGGTGGAGGTGTAACTGTTTCAGGAGGCGAACCATTATTGCAGGCTAAGTTTTTGATTGAATTATTTAAGAAATTAAAAGCCGAAAACATTCATACCTGCATTGATACCTCAGGAATGTTGCCTTTAACTAACGATATAAAAAAAGTATTATCACTAACTGATTTGGTGCTTTTAGATATCAAACATATAGATTCCAAAAAATGCGAGCAGTTAGTTGGCTTTCCTAATGAATTAGAATTAGAATTTGCAAAATATTTAAGCAATAATAATATTCCTATGTGGATAAGGCAGGTTCTTATTCCAGGCATCACAGATGATGAAAAAGATTTAAAAAAATTAAAAGAATTTTTGCAAACATTAAAGACTGTTGAAAAAATAGAAATACTTCCATATCATTCACTTGGTAAGCATAAGTGGATAGACTTAGGTTTAGTTTATGAATTAGAAGGAGTTCCAAGTGCTACCGCAAAAGATGTTAAAAGAGCAAAAGAGTTATTAGAAATTTAAAAAATATGACTCAACTAAAGGTGACGTGAAAACGGTCAAAATCCTCCGTCCCCTTTAGTTGAGTCCTTACATATCTAATAACTTCAATTCTACACTTTCCATCTTGTATTTTTTTGTTTCTGGGTTAAGTACAAATTCAATAAGTGTATCTTTTAAACTATCACTATTTTGACGCAAATCTGTAGTAAATAGTGACTTAATTTGTGGTATTTCTAGTCGATTTGTTATAATTTCTTTAAAGCATAATGCCATATGTTTATCATCTTCACAAACTAATATTAGTTGTGGCATAGAGTGAAATCCAGAATCACCTGGAACGTAATTTTCATAGAATTCCTTGTACTGCTTCATTCTTTCTATAAATTTTCTTTCCCAATCATCTTCTCTTCTTACCACTTCAAATAAAAACTCTATAGATTTTTTATTCTTTGTAAGTTTTACACTTCCTCCTGTAGCTTTAAAAGTCTTTCCAGATATCTTAGTTGTTATTGCCGGCTTAACCACAAAACTATCAAATGCTTTAACCTTTCTTAAATATGCAATTATAGTTTGGTTACCAGCAAGTCTCTTTTTTATCATAGCTACAGGCTTTGTATTATCTGATGGCTGCCATCTGCATTCAATTTCTTTAGAATTTAATAAATACTTGCCCATTTTTTCTAAGCAATAAATTCTATATATTCCTTTTCCCTCATCAGAGGTAAAGTAGTATCTAGTTAATATTTTTGACTTTACTAATTGATCTAATTTATTATTCAATTTGTCCTGAGATTTTGGATCTATCCCTTTCCATTCTAATAATTGATATATTTGTCTAGATGTAATAAATTCAAAATCATTGACTATTTCTAAGATTTCAAAATGGATATCAGTAATATGACCAATATCTATCTTATGTACAATTTGGTTCATAGATACATATCCGTCTTTACCATCAAATTTTTTTATTTCGCCCTCTCTTATTGCAAAGGGTGACACTTGTGCTTTTATTTGGTTGTCATTAACCATTTTATTTTGACCTCCCTTAAATTATACAACTATTAATTTAATTTTCTTTTTTTCAGGTACAATCTTTTTTATATAAACATCCACTGTTTCACCATATTCTAGTCCATCAACATACTCAGCCATTCCAACTAAATTAGGTGTAAGTTCAATAAAAATACCATTATTATTTTTTTCTGTTTCTCTTACTATTCCTTTAACTTGAGTTTTTTCCTTAAAGTCTTTTATGTTATCTTCCCATGTTCCCAAAAGTTCTTTATAAGAAAGAATAACCTTTCCTTCATTTCTGTCAATAGATTTTACAATTACATCTATTTTTTGTCCAATTTTTACTCTTTCAGCTGGTGATTTTATTCTCGCAACAGACAAGTCTTCTATATGTGCTAGTCCAACTACTCCTCCGCCGATTTCTATAAATACTCCATATGGCTTAATATTTTTTACAATTCCACTAACTTGTTGCCCAACTTTTAAATCATTTTTTATCCATTTTAGAGCATCTTGTTGAACAGCTTTTCTAGAAATAATTACATCTCCAGCTTCATTCATTTCCTTTACTCTAAATTGAACATATTTATTAACTTTTCCTGTACATAAGCTTTCTCTTGGATAACCATCTTCATTTGCATTAATGGCTTCTATTTCTCCTCTTGGCATAATAGCATTAATCCCATTTCCTAAACTTACATGTAAATTAAAGTTTTCATCACAGCTTTTTACTATTCCTTGTAATACATCTCTATTATCAATTGCATTAAAAATTACGTCTCTTGTTAAGACACTTGTTCTATAATCCCATCCTTCTGGTGTATATGGTTGCACATTCATTTGTAAACTATCTCCTTTTATCTTGTGTTTTTACGATTATATTATATAAATCTAATAAAAATTTGTCAAGAGAAAAACGGTCAAAGGGCGGTCAAAGGGGACGGAGAATTTTGACACATTTTCTGTCAAAATCCTCCGTCCCCTTTGACCGCCCTTTGACCGTTTTTCTTTTTTTATTAACAATTTAAAAATTTCCATAATAGCTATCTAACATTATTTGCTTAATTTCACTAACAAGAGGAACCCTTGGATTAGCACTTGTACATTGATCTTCAAATGCTCTGTCAGCAAGCATATCAACTTTACTTAAAAATTCTTGCTCATCAAGTCCCGCTTCTTGGAATGATTTAGGTATACCAAGCTGTTCATTTAAACTTTTTATTGCCTCTATTAAAGATATTACACCTTCTTCAACAGTATCTGCTTTTAAACCAACTTTTTTAGCAAGTGCTGCATATTTTTTATCTGCTATAAAGTATTCATATTTAGGAAATGATACAAACTTAGAAGGCTTACTGCTATTATATTTTATTACATATGGCAATAAGATGGCGTTTATTCTACCATGTGCCAAATGGAACTCAGCTCCTATCTTATGAGCTATTGAATGGTTAACTCCTAAAAACGCATTTGTAAATGCCATTCCTGCTATTGTACTAGCATTATGCATTTTTTCTCTTGCGACCTCATTATCTCCATTATTATATGCTTCTTTTAAATAATTAAATACTAATTCAGCTGCTTTTTCAGCTAATCCATCAGTAAAATCTGATGCCATATTTGATACATAAGCTTCAATTGAATGTGTTAAAACATCCATACCAGTATCTGCAGTTACAGTTTTAGGTAAACTCATTACTAATTCTGGATCTACAATTGCAACATCAGGTGTTAATTCATAATCCGCTAATGGATATTTTTTATTCTTTTCTTTATCTGTTAACACTGCAAATGATGTTACTTCTGAACCAGTCCCTGATGTTGTAGGTATTGCAACCATTTTTGCCTTTTTCCCCAACTTTGGAAATTTATACGTACGTTTACGAATATCCATAAATTTTAGTTTTAATCCCTCGACATCAGCATCTGGATTTTCATAAAATAACCACATACCTTTAGCTGCATCTATTGGACTACCTCCACCTAATGCAATAATTACATCAGGTTTAAAGTTGTTCATTTCTTGTACACCCTTTTTTATTGTTTCAAAAGATGGATCAGATTCAACATCTGAAAATATTTCACAATGTACATGTTTTTCTCTTTTTCTTAAATAATATAATATTCTATCTACATATCCCAATTTGAGCATTGCTTCATCTGTAACAATAAATGCTCTTTCTATATCAGGCATTTTTTCTAAATATCCTATTGAGCCTGCTTCAAAATATATTTTTTCTGGAATTTTAAACCATTGCATATTAACTCTCCTCTTTGCTACTTTTTTAATATTAATCAAATTTACTGATGATACATTAGCAGTAGTTGAATTACCACCAAATGATCCACATCCAAGTGTAAGTGATGGCATATTTGTGTTATATATATCACCAATTGCTCCATGAGTTGATGGAGAGTTAACAATTATTCTGCCAGCCTTAAGTGTTTCAGAAAATTTTAAAATTGTATCATGATTTTCTGAATGAATAACAGCTGAATGTCCAAGTCCGCCATATTCAAGTAACTTTTCAGATTTTTCTATTCCTTCATTTTCATTTTCTACAATATAATATGTCAAAACAGGACTAAGTTTTTCTTTTGAAAATGGAGCTTCTTCCCCTATTTTTTCTTCATAAACTACTATTACTTTTGTATCTTTTGGAATTTCAAATCCTGATTCTTTTGCAATTACATATGGACTCTTACCTGGTATATGCGATTGTAATTTATTATTCTTTTCTTTATCAAACATGTAGTTTTGTAGTTTTTCTTTTTCCACAGGATTTACAAAATAACATCCTGCTTTCCTCATTAAATCTTCAAATTGTGAATAAATCTCCTTGTCAACTAAAACTGCTTGTTCAGAAGCGCATATCATTCCATTATCAAATGCTTTTGACATTACTATATCATTTACCGTTGTTTTTAGCTTAGCACTTTTTTCAACATAGCAAGGAACATTACCGGGTCCTACTCCTAATGCAGGTTTGCCACATGAATATGCTGATTTAACCATACCTGTACCACCTGTTGCTAAAATCAAATTAACATCAGGATGATTCATTAGCTCTCGTGTTGCCTCTATCGAAGGTTTATCTATCCATAATATACAATTTTCTGGTGCACCAGCAGCAACTGCAGCATCTCTTAATATTTTAGCTGCCATAGTACTTGATTTTTGTGCTGATGGATGAAATCCGAATATAATAACATTTCTTGTTTTTGCTGAAATTATAGATTTAAACATAGTTGTAGAAGTAGGATTTGTAACAGGTGTAACTCCTGCAATTATTCCAATAGGCTCTGCAATTTCTGCATATCCTTCTTCTTCATTTTCAGAAATAATTCCAACTGTCTTTTCATGCTTTATACTATGATATATATATTCAGTTGCAAACATATTCTTTGTAATTTTATCTTCATAAATTCCTCTTCCTGTTTCTTCTACTGCCATTTTAGCAAGTTCCATATGATGTTCTAGTCCTGCCATAGACATTGCTTTTGTAATATTATCTACTTGCTCTTGATTAAGTTTTAGATATTCTTTAGATGCTTTTTTTGCTTTTTCAACTAGTTCATCTATCATTTGTTTAACATTTGTTTCTTCTTCCATATTTTCCTCCTTTTTCCTTAGTGTACCCATATTTAGTCATTATATGTTTTTGTAACCTCAATTTTTGATTTTCCCTGTTTAATATTATCATCTTGTTCTACAATTAAATCCACATCATATAATTCTTTTAATTTAAGTGCATTTTCTTTTTTATGTCCGATAACATTATTAACATCTATTGGATTAACAGTAACTTGTACTTCTTTAACTTTAACATTTAATTTCTTAATTTTAGCAACAATAGAATCATACCATAAACCTGATTCAACTAATTGCCTAAAAGCAGGATGATATGGCCCTGCTACAACTTCACTTGCATCATTGCTTGGATCAGAAATCTCATCTGTTGTTTGAAGCCCAATTCTTATTACTTCAATGTTTTTTTTGTTAAACATTGCTACAAGTTCTTTACATGTTTCAACAGCCTGAACTACAGATATTGGTTCATATTCTCCATTTTCATACTCTTTTTCAAGCTGAGTTCCTTTAACCACTAAAACTGGATATATTCTTACCATTTTAGGCTTAAGCTTTATTAATGCTTTAGCTGTGTTAATATCATCTATTTTTGTACTTTCTGGTAATCCAACCATCATTTGATGACCTAATTTGAATCTATGTAATCTAATCATTTTTGATGCTTTTTTTACATCTTCAAAAGTATGACCTCTGCCTATTTTTTTTAATATATAATCATTTGAAGATTGCACACCTAATTCTATAGTTTTAACTTTGTATTTTTTTAACAGTTTAATTTCTTTTTTATTAATATAATCAGGTCTTGTAGAAATTCTTATGCTATCAATTTTTTTATCTTTTATATATTCATAAGCAGTTTTTAAAAATTCCTCTTGTTTTTCATATTCAATTCCTGTAAAGCTGCCTCCAAAGAATGCAACTTCTTTATATGCATTCTTATCTTTAACATTTTCTAAAAAGTACTCAATGGTTTTTTTTATGTCATTTGATGTTATCATTTTTTGTTCGCCACTTATAGATTTTTGATTACAAAAAGTGCAATCATTTGGGCACCCTAAATGTGGTACAAAAATTGGTATAATATACTCTTTTTTCATTACTTTACTCCTTCTAATGCTCTTTGTGCTGCTTGCATTTCTGCTGCTTTTTTTGATTTTCCCTTTCCTTTAGCAAGTGTTCTTCCTTCTACTTTAACTTCAACCTCAAAAGTTTTATTATGGTCTGGACCTAATTCTTTTATTGTTACATATTCAATTTTTATATCTCCGTTTTCTTGCAATTTTTCTTGTAAAACTGTTTTATAGTCTTTAACTCCTACGTGTTTTGTTGCATAATTTATTGAATCTGATAAATTCGAAATTATAAATTTTTTCGCTTCGTCAATTCCGCCATCTAAATAAATTGCCGCTATAACTGCTTCTAATGTATCTTCTAAGATTGCTCCTCTTGCAATTCTACGTGATATCCTCTCTGACTTTCCTAAATTCAAGAAATCACTAAAATTATGCATTTTAGCAATATTGGATAAACTTTCTTCACATACCACTGTTGCTCTAACTTTAGTCATTTCTCCTTCTTTTAAATTTGGATAATTATTATATATATATTCACTAGTTATAAATTCTAATATACTATCTCCTAAAAACTCAAGTTTTTCATAGCTTTGAATGTTTTTTTCATAAGCATATGATTTATGTGTTAATGCTGTTTGAAGAAGTTCAACATTTTTAAACTTATAACCAATGCTTTGTTCTAATCTAGATATATCCATTTATTCACTTCCTTTTTGAAAAGCGGTCTAACGACCGCTTCTTTTTTTAAACATTTTCTTTTATGTAGTCTACTACATCTCCAACAGTTACTACTTTTTCTGCATCCTCATCTGGAATTTCTATGTCAAACTCTTCTTCTAGAGCCATTATTAACTCTACTATATCTAGTGAATCTGCTCCTAAATCATCAATGAATGAAGCATCAAGTGTAACACTTGTGTCAACAACACCAAGTTGTTCAACTATAATATTCTTTATTTTTTCAAAAATTTCTTCTGAACTCATCTTTAGTCAAGTTCACCTCCTCTCGAGTGTGAGAAAATTATTTTTATTATTTTCTAATGTCAGTTATATTATATGTTTATGTATTTGTCAAGTTATTTTTTTGAAACTCTTCTATCATTTTTTCAACTGCTTGATTTTCAACGAATTTTTCGGCTTGTTTTATTGTAAATTCAAATAAAACTTCATCACTACTTCCATGTGCTTTAACAACAGGTTTCTTTACTCCTAAAAATAAAGCACCACCATATGATTTATAATCCATTGCCTTTTTTAACCTATTAATTGCAGGTAACGATGGAATAGCTCCTATTTTTGACCAAATATTCTTTTTAAAACTTTCATTAAGTGTTGTTTTTACAAATTTTCCTAATCCCTCTGTTGTTTTTAAAAAAACATTTCCAGTAAATCCATCTGTTACTATTGCATCAACATTTCCAGAAAAAGCATCTCTACCTTCAACATTACCAATAAAATTAATATTTAGTTCTTCAGCCTTCTCCTTTAATAATTGAAAACTTTCTCTTGTAAGCTCATTTCCTTTTGTTTCTTCTGTACCTATATTTAGCAATCCAATTTTAGGATTTTCTATTCCAAAGGTATTTCGCAAATAAATGCTAGACATTTGAGCAAATTGTAGTAGATTTATAGGTTTACAGTTCGTGTTAGAACCTGCATCTATTAATAACAATTGGCTTTTATATGCAGGTAGTATTCCAGCTAATGCAGGTCTGTCTATTCCTTTAATTCTACCAACTAACAAAGTTGCTCCTGTAAGTAATGCTCCAGAGTTTCCAGCAGATATAAAAACATCCCCATCATCTTCTTTTAGCATTTTAAAACCTACAACCATTGATGAATCTTTTTTATGTTTTATAGCAACGGTAGGTTTGTCTTCCATTTCTATCATTTCTGTTGCATTTTTTATTTTTATTCTGTCTGAAATTTCCTCAAGTTCTTTACCATAGAATTCTTTTATTTTATTTCTAATAATTTCTTCTTTTCCAATTAATACTACTTCTGCTTTTATCTGATTTATTGCTTTTATAGCTCCCTTAATATTGGCATCAGGAGCATTATCTCCTCCCATAGCATCTAAAAGTATTTTCATTTATGTCCTCTCACTTTCCTTTAATAAAATAATATTTCCAATATAAATATTTTATTATTGTTTTAATTAAAAATCAAGTATTTTGAAGTAAAAAAGTGAACCCTCATTATTAAACCATTTTGTCTAATAATTTGGGTTCACTTTATTTTTTAGAGCATTTTATATTAATTACTTTTTAAGAAATCTTTTAACTCCAAATATGCCACTACCAAGTATCACTAAACTTATCATACCAATTATTGTGTAAATTATAATGTGACTAGTATCACCTGTAGGTGGTATAATAGATACTGCATCTGCTTTAGCTTCATCTGGTTCTTCTGGATCTGCATTAAATTTAGTAGAATTGGCCTTTTTGCCATCAAGTAATCTACCAGCATAGTTTGCAGGTGTTTCACTTAAACGTTGACTTCCACCTTCCTTTTCAACTTTTACAACTTCAACATTGTTGTAAAATTCTAAATCGTCTGCAGAAGACAATATTCTTTCTACTGAAATAGATTTTGTTGCATCTTTTCCAATAGCTAAATTTTCAATATTTGTTGTTGCTATTGTACTAAAGTTTTTAAGTAATCCATCTGCTACATCTGTTTCTAAACCAATATCTTCAAGTCCTTGTTTGTTTGTAATGACGTTCCAGGTTTTATCCTTTTCTGCATATAATACATTTTTATCAACATAATCTGCTATTGTTATATTTTTAAATACTGCAGGTTTTGTTTGATTATTTGCAGGTTTATCACCATAATAATAGTATCCTGGATCATCGTAGTCTATTTCACTATTATTCTTTACCGTTACATCATAGTCTATTTCAATTTTTGAACCATATATTAGCTCATTATCTATTGTTATATAAATTCTACCATTTGTTATAGTTACATACTTAGGTACATTATCTACATTTATATCGCTATCTATTAAGATTTGTTCATCAGGTAATGTTACTTTAATATGTTTTACAGGCTTTTTAAGTTCAATAGATTGTTTTGGCCTTTTTGCTATACCAAAATCTATATTTGCAACTGTATATGTATAGTTTGTAAGTCCATCTGTATATGTTGTTTCATATTCAATACCTAATTTAAAACTTGGTGTTGTAGCATCTAAGCTATCTATTGCTTTACCTTCATCTATTGCTTGTCTAGTATTATAGTTATCTCTAGCTTTTGAATATCTTGTTTCGTTTTCTTTGTACCAGCCTAAATTGCTTTCATTATTTCTTTCATTATTATCAAAAGCTTTTCTTATTGTATCAGAAGTTATTATTGTTGATTTATAGTCTTGTACTGTAACTTTGTCTTCTAATTCATTATTATTTATATCAACTAGTTTTGTATCTCCATTTTTATATGTATATTTTATGTAATATGTTCCTGGCTCTACTCCACTAAAAGTATAGTGTCCGTTGTCATCTGTTGTTGTTTTTTTTGCTTCTATTCCATCCCTTGCTTTTATATCTCCTTCTGGAGGATATACTGTTGCTACATTTCCAGTATTTGCATCTATAAGTTCTACTGTTACTCCAATTACCTTATTTTCTTTGCTTACATCATATATACCGTCGCCTTTTCTTTCTCCGTTTTCAACTGTAGTTTCATCTTCAAATACTGTACCTTCTATTGTTCTTACTCCTTTTGCTTCTAGTATTAGAGATGGGGCACTATCTGTATCTGCTTCAAATGTATCTTTATTATTTGGTGTTGCATTTCCTGGTGCAGAAGCATTATCTACAGCTGCATATCTATCGTTTTCTGCACATCCTTCATCTGCTGCTATATAATATGATGAATAAGCGTTTATTTCAGTTGTACTATCTAATGTTGCATTTTGGTTAAGTAGACCTAATACTGCTTCATCATTTACTTCGTAAGTTGTATATAATGTTATTTTTTCTTCTGGTTGTAGCTTTCTTTCTCCTAAAGATTGTGTATATACTCCTACAAGCCCATTATTATTATATCTTTGTCCATATTTGCCTGCTTCATTCCAATTAATTGCTGTATTGTTTCCATCATCTATCCATGATTCTACAATTTGGTATCTGTTGTCATGATAGTTAACTAGTTCATTTACTGACATAGATACAGTACCTGTATTTGATCTGTTAGATATTACTGTTTTATATGTTACATATACTTTTAATTTTTTATTTTCATCAGTTCTGCCTAGTGTTGCACTTTCTTTAATATCTGATGGATATATTGCTCTTGTGTATTCTCCAGGCCAGTTGTTATCTCCAAATTTTACTGCAACATTAAAGCTATTGTCGTCTTCTGTTGGTTTTTGGTCATATTTATAAGGATGTGGCACTTCATTACCAATTTTAACTCCTGCCGAATACACTTCCTCAAGTATAGAAATTTCTGGCATTGCTCTTTCTTTGATTCCTAAGTTAACATTTATTAGTTCCACAGATCCATTCTCTTCTTTAAAGTGAATATCCTTATATTGATTATTTTTATAATCATTGTATAAATCTACTAATTTGTAACTATCTCCTGTTGCTGCTAATACATTTGTATTAGTTGTAGTTGATTTAAGTGTAGCTATATGATTTGAAAGTTCATACCCTAAGTTTCCTGTTACATTTCCGTTAGAATCTCTAGAGAATCCACTATCTCTCTTTTCAATGTCTCCTTGATTTGTAATTTCTGCAAATTTGTTATTTAAAGCTTTTCTATTCTCAACAATTTCTGTTGCTTTAGAATTTATTTTATCGTTATCTCCAACCTTTTCTTTTACAGATGTGTATTTTAATCCATCATACTCAAATTCTACATGATAGTTTGGAAGTTCAGAAATAAACATATTTTCAAATTTGTATTCTCCATTTTCATCGGTTGTTGTTTCGTTTACAGTATTTCCAGTACTATCTTTTAGGTATACTTTTATATCTTTTAATCGCACATCCCTTTTCTCAACTGGCGTATCTTCTTTATTATAATATATGCCTGCACCTGTATATTCACTATCGTTCTTTCCTCCTTTTGTATCCTTCCATACAAAACCAGATATGTTAACAAATCTTTTTTGGTTTGTTACTACAAGAGTTGTTAAGTTATCTGTAGCTTTATATTTTGTATAGTCATTAAATTTGAATTGTTGTCCATTAAAACTATCTAGTGCTGTGTATACTTGTATATTTGTTCCATTATCAGTTTTTCTATTTCTAACATCTATACATAAGTCTACAAGTTTATTATCTGTAGTTAGTCCTTGAGATTTACTCTTAAATCTATAGTAATCGCCTTGTTTTTCTATTTTCCATCTTTGTAAATTAGAATCACTCTTACTCCATAAATGTACATTTGCACTTGTTCTTATGTATTTACTATTATTGTAATCTTTTCTATATGTTATATCTATATCAACCATTTTATTAGTTGCCATGTTTCTCAATGTATAATATCCATTTCCTTCATATTTAATATAGAATTGTTGACTTACGTGTCCTTTATCTCTTCCATTAAGAATTACATTTGCTCCACTGTATTCATAATTAGTAATTGAATCTCCTTTGGTTACCCACGCTCCGTCTGATGGAAGTTCGTCTTTTATATCTAGTACTTTTGCTTTTTCTGAAGATAAAGCAGATTCAATTGCATAAGTACCATCTTCTATTGTTTTCTGATCATCAGTTATAATACTACTTTGTTGAACCGTGTTGTAAGATTTTTGTTTAACTACTGTTACTTGTGCGTTTATTCCATTTGATGTTGTGCCATCTGAATGTTCCCAAGCAACACTTTCATCATCTATATCGTAACCATTATTATTACCTAGACTTGTTTCTTCTATTGTATATGTACCAGCTAAAATATTATATATTTCTATTTCTCCGTTTTTATCTGTAATAAATTCTGTTGCTGAGTCTTTATTATCAGTAGTTTCAATCTTTGTTAAGTATTTCTTTCCTTCTACCTTAGCTTGTCCAGATTCGCTGTCATCTGTATACGCTATTACATATTTACCATTAGAATCTTTTAACTTAAAGCCTATTCCTTCAAGTTTCTCTCTTGAATCTTTATCTACTTTTTGTATTTTTAAATTTCCAGTTTCTTTACTGTTTGGTAATGACATTACATGTGTCATTCCAGATCTAATACAATACCAGGTATATGTTCCTTTATTATCAGTTTCAGTGTATTTACTATTTTCATATCCATAAATAGGATTTTCTATTTCTTTAATTAAATACCAAGTATCTGCTGGTAAATTCTCTAAACGTATTTCTCCATTTTCGTCAGTTGTAAATGTTCCTAAATCCTTATCTTGTACCCATTTAGATGAATCATATTTACATTGTACTATATTAACTTTAACACCTGGTAACTTAATATTTTCATCATCAGCATCTTGTTTAATAATTTTAAGTGAACCAGTTATATTCGTCCAATATATTGAATGTTCATCAGATATATCATTATCTATAAATATTGCTAAAAAAGGATACGCATCAAGTGTCCTAGCATTTTGCGTTGTTTCACTATAATATTTAAAGTGTGCAAATTTATATTTAATTTTAGTTTCCTTACCACGTTTAATAGTATGTAATTCTACTTTTTTTAGTCCCCTTGGCAATACGTCTTGAGGAATTTTAATATAAAAAGTTTTTGTTTCATTATATTCTCCGTCTAGCTTTAATGCTTTTCCTTCTGAATCACATAATGTTATATTTTGGATTTTGTTTCCTTTATGATCATAAGCATTAACCGTATAATCAACAGCTTTTGAACATGTAAATTTAAATGGTCCATATATAGTTTCGTTATTAATTATATTTGAATTGATGTTTTCTTCTTTGTTTTTATTTATTAGGTTATGTTTTACATCATCAGAATACGTTTTTGGGTCTTCCAATTCCCCGTCAAGTTCCCAATCTTTCATTGCACCCAAAGATTTCCAAATCCATTTACCTAATCCAGATCCAGCTTCTGGTTGTATACACCTTGTATTCCTATTTCCTTCTGCAGCTTTACCAACGCTATCTTCCGGTCTGTTTAATTTTTCTTTTTTATATCCTAACCACCATGACCAAAAGTCTCCGTCAGGATTCACAGCCCAAGTCCAATCACCAAAAGCTCCAACCCATTTTTCACCGAAGGGCACTCTACTTCTTGGTTCACCTGGTGATACAGGATAATCATTTGGTTTTATAACATACTCATCCCATATTAATTCATATCTGTGTCCGCCGCTAATACTCTCGATAAATGCCCTATCCTCTTTCGTCATTTGATCTGCAGTAATTTTACCTTTTACCATATTGGTTGGGTTAGCTAATAAAAATGCTACTATTAATAATAGTGAAGATTTTGCTATAAATGATATTCCATATTTTTTTACTAAAACTATACCAACAAATAAGCAAAGTAAAACACCCATAATTGCTAATGTATAAACTATAATTGCACCTGTACTTATAGAAATAATAAGGTCTGCCTTATTATTGTCTCCTATAGTATTTTGACCATTTATTTTTGCAATATTTGTGTATGTTCCTGTTTCATTTGCACTCATAGTTTTACTTAAAGTAAAAGTCAATTGCACGCTTTCATTTGCTTTTAATTCTTTATTTGCTAAACTAGAATTTATCGCATCATTATTGCGTCTTACCCAATTACTGCTTCCTTGTCCTATTAATGAAAATCCTTGTGGAATAGTATCAACAATTGTACCTATTTTCGATGTACCTTGTCCAACATTTGTAATTACAATTTTATATTCAACATTGACTGTTGCTCCTTCAATTTCTTTTGCCCTTATTTCTGTTTTTGCTAGTTTTGCATTTTCATAATTCTTTTCTTTAGTTCTTTTATTAGTCTGTAGTGTAACTTTACTTATATATTTGTCTAATTTAATATTTGCACTAACATTAGTATTACTAATTAGACCTAAATCTATATTATAATAATCTCTGTTTAGTGAAATTACATCTGTTATACCCGCTAATCTTTGTTCTCCATTTATAGTTACAGTACTTGCTTGTGCATCAGAATTCAATTCGTCAGATACACCGCTTTTTCTATAACTAGTTACACTATAATTCTGTGTGTCATAATCAAATAATATAATATAATTTCCTTGTTCCAAGTTTGAAAAACTATATGTTCCTTCTGAATTTGTTGTTGTTTTTTCTTTAACTACAGAAGAGTTTTTCATGTCAACTAAACTTGCTGTTATACCATTTATTGGTATTTCTCCTTCATCACGTCTTCCATTTTTATTATCATCAATCCATGCTTTACCATTTATAATATATTTTATATCACTTTCTTGGTTTTGCTTATCATCAGGATTATCTGGTGTGATAGGCTCATCACTGTCTTCACCTGAGTCATCACTTTCTGGCAAAGGAATTTCGTTAGGAACTAAAGGTTGTACGTAATGTGTAATAATATTTGATGTTTTAGTTTTTAAAGCTATATTACCAACATTATTTGCATTAATGTCACTAACTGTAGCGTAATTTTCTATTTTTGTTTCTTCTTCTACATCACCAGCATATCCCTTAACTTTTATTACGCTTGTCTCGCCATAAGGAATACATAGATTATAATCTATTTTATAATATTTGTTTCCATCGTCATCATCATATAAATAAATATTTTCAGTTTTCTCTACTTTATTAAATTTACCTGTTGTTGTATAAGATATTATTTCATCATTTTCACCATATATAATATTATCTTTTTCAGATTCCCAATCTTCATATGTGATTTCTGAATATTCTATATTATCTGGTAAATAGTCTTTAAGATTTATATATACAGGTCTAGTCTTACTCATTCCACCTACATTTTTAATTGTTATTTTGTAATTTATTTCTTCGCCATATTCAACTTTTTCTCCTTCGTTATCTGATTCGATACTTATATTAACTTCTTCATGTTTTACTTTTATTCTATTTTCATTTGAAGAATAAGCAATATTGTTTACTGTCGCAGTTGCATATGTATATAATTCTACTCCATTAATACTTGTATCGAAATCATTAAATATTGCACTATTTATTTTTCCATAAATTACATATGTTCCTTGAGGTACTGTAGTTGTTAGTATATTACCGTCAAGATTGTAACTATCAGTTGACCATTTATTTCCAATAAATTCTCCAGTGTTTTCATCAATTTCAGATTTTAATATACTATCAAATTCAAATTGTTCAGGTAATTTTACTTCGATATTTGCCTCTTCATTTCCCTCTACGATAAATTTGTATTCCCAATTATCTTTTTCAGGTGTTGGCACTGCCTTAACAAATATTTTTGCTTCTGCATTTTTTATAACATTAGATTGTGAATAAGATGTAACTTCTGAGTTTTGTACATTTATTTTTATATTACTTTCTATTTGTTTTTCTGTTTCATCATCATTCAAATCATTTGCTTTTACTTCAATATATCCAACATATGTTTTATTTGCTTCTACTCTTCCTATCTCAAATTCCTTATTTCTAAGTTCACTATTAAAGTTATATTCATATTTTCCGTTTTCATCATAGAAATTAGATTCTAGTTCTCCATAAGTTACACCTTCAGGTATTGTTGCTACTAATTTTACATTTTCAATATCATGATCTGTATTATTAGTTATTTTAATGTCGTATTTAACAAATTCTCCTTCATAAATAGTGTCTCCATTATTAAGCTTTTTCTCTCCTTTATATGGAGTAACTTCTAATTTAATATCATCAGCTGTTACATTAGCTAAAACATTTGCTGTCTTTTCAACTGACTGCATAAGCATTTGTTTAGCTGTTTGACTTTCTTCATTATTAACTGGAAGAATTTCTTCATTGTTCTGTTCATTTATTTCAATTGACTCTTGGAAATCTTTTATGCTAATTTCTCTACTATATGAACCTGTATCCTGTACATATTCATTTGAATATGCAATATTTAAATTTGCTTTTTCTGTATTTAAATCTTTATTTAATATTACTGTTGCTGGTATTTTTAAAGTTGCTACTAAACCTAAATCATTTTCATTATAACCTTTTTGTTCTCCTGATAAAGATGCTGTAATTACATAATTTCCATTATCATTTCTACCTAAGTTTATATTGTTTATTTGTAATTCTCCACCATAAATTAAAGAGCTTTCTCCTAAAATTACTTTTTCAACTTCACTAGGTAATTCAATATTTATAGTTGGGTTTTTAAACAAATTATATTGTGAACCATTTGAATCTAATTTTATATTAAATTCAACTTCGTTTTGTTTTTCATTTGTCCATTCTTCAAGATTTGTTGAAACTTCAATTTTGGTTTGTGAATCTTTTACTTCTGTATTATCTTCTTGTTGTTTTGTATATACAACTTCTGATCCATTTTTAATACCTGTTAACTGTTTTACAGTTTTTATGTTGTCAATTATTTCTGTTTTATTTGCTACCTCTTTTATGTTTTCAAATCTAAGTATTCCTTCATTTTCTATGTTACTTGTTTTTATGCTTATTGTAGATAGTTGTGTATCATATACAACTGTATCATTATCTTTACTTACAGTACCTATTATATTTCCATCTGCATCTAGTACTTCTATTTTACCTTCTTCACCAAGCATATTTTTTATGTCATCTTTATTAATTATTGTTGCTCTATATTTTGCTTTGTCTGTATTCTCTTGCAATGTAATTTGTTGTTGAGCATTTGAATTTCCTAACTGTATTTCTTCATACTCTTTAAAATATGTTGTATAGTCTGTTCCATTTATTATATTAGATTTTATATATCCATTATATACACTGTCAGCAGTTTGCTTTACAGATGTTACACTTCCTACATTTTCACTAAGTTTTATCTCAAATTCTTTGTTGTTTGTGATTGTATTTTGGTCAAAATTGTTCTCCTTAAATAATTCTTGTTTTATATTTATTTTAAATTTAAGGTTTCTTTCTTCATTTGTTCCACTATATGCTACCTCACTGTAATTTGAGATTATTTCAAATTCATCTTTAGCATTGTAGTTTGTTGTACCATTAATTATATTACCATTTTCATCTATATTTTTTATATTAATATCAATAATTCCTGTATTTTTATTGTATGTATACTCAACTAAATTTTTATTATTATCGCCATTGGTAAACATTGTGCTTTTGCTAATTACTTTAACGTTTTCTGGATATATTCCATTTATTTGTGGTGTATTGATTTCTACTTTTGTTTCCTTTATTTTTGGCTGTTCTTGTTCTTCTGACTGTTCTATCCCTGTCTTTAAATTGTATTGTAATAATGAACCTTTACCCCAATTTTCGTTGTAATTAACATAGTTACTTAAACTTAATTCAGCATCTACTGTTTTTTGTTCAGTAGCAATACTAAAAGAGTTTATTTTTGTATATAAAAATAAACAAGTAATACTACATAATAACAAAATAATTCCTACTATATTTTTCTTTAAATAAAAATACACTTTTTGCATTCTACTTCCTCCTAGAAATTTTGTACAAGGCAATAACACATTTGGCCTTTTTATAACATTATATATATTATAATATTTTTATATTACATTTTTATTACATTTTCTTGTTTTTTTTTTTACAAAAAAACAGCAAAGTATACAATTTCTTGTAAACTTCGCTGTTTATTTATTCAAAGTTTTATATTACTCAATTATATCAGCAACAACACCTGAACCTACTGTTCTACCACCTTCACGAATAGCAAATCTTAAACCTTTTTCTATAGCGATTGGTGTGATAAGTTCGATTGTCATTGATACATTATCACCTGGCATTACCATTTCTGTACCTTGTGGTAATTCGATAACACCTGTAACGTCTGTTGTTCTGAAGTAGAATTGTGGTCTGTATCCATTGAAGAATGGTGTATGTCTTCCACCTTCTTCTTTAGTTAATACATAAACTTCTGCTGTGAATTTTGTATGTGGATGTATTGTTCCTGGTTTTGCTAGAACTTGACCTCTTTCGATTTCTTTTCTATCAATACCTCTTAATAATACACCTACGTTGTCTCCAGCTTCAGCTTGGTCTAGTAATTTTCTAAACATTTCTACACCTGTAACAACTGTTTTCTTTCTTTCTTGAGAAAGACCAATTATTTCAACTTCGTCATTTAATTTAACTGTTCCTCTTTCTACTCTACCAGTTGCAACTGTACCACGACCTGTGATTGTGAATACATCTTCAACAGGCATTAAGAATGGTTGGTCAGTTGGTCTTTCTGGTGTTGGAATGTAGCTATCTACTGCATCCATTAATTCTTTAATTGGAGCATATACAGGATCATTTGGATCTTTTGAATCGCTCTCTAAAACTTTTAGTGATGAACCTTTTATAACTGGAATTTCATCTCCTGGGAAATCATAGCTTGATAATAAGTCTCTAACTTCCATTTCAACTAATTCTAATAATTCTGGGTCATCAACCATATCGCATTTATTTAAGTAAACTACGATATATTTAACACCAACTTGTCTAGCAAGTAGGATATGCTCTCTTGTTTGAGGCATTGGACCATCAGCTGCTGAAACTATTAATATAGCTCCATCCATTTGAGCAGCACCTGTGATCATGTTTTTAACATAGTCAGCATGTCCTGGGCAGTCAACGTGTGCATAGTGTCTTGCATCTGTTTCATATTCAACGTGTGCTGTATTGATTGTAATTCCTCTTTCTTTTTCTTCTGGAGCACCGTCAATTTGATCATATGCTTCATATTTAGCCTTTCCTAATAATTCTAAGTATTTTGTGATAGCTGCTGTTGTTGTTGTTTTACCATGGTCAACGTGACCAATAGTACCAATGTTTACGTGTGGTTTAGTTCTTTCAAACTTCTCTTTTGCCATTTAAAATTCCTCCTTATTTTGAGATTTCTCTCATTTTTATTTTTAAAATTTAATAACTTTGTTTGTATTTGCATTTTATACTATTTTGGGTAAAAATGCAAGACTTTTCCAAAAATAATGTAACCGGCTTGCTTCATCGTCCACTGGACGCGCTTCTCTTACTCATCCTTTTTAGCTCTTGATGCAACTATATTATCAAGTATTGACTTAGGAACTTCTTCATAATGAGAAGGTTCCATAGAATATGTTCCTCTACCTTGTGTTTTTGAACGTAAGTCTGTTGCATATCCAAACATTTCTGAAAGTGGAATGAATGTGTGTATTTCTTGCATTCCTTGGTTTGCATCCATACCTTCCATTCTACCACGTCTAGAGTTTACATCTCCAATAACATCTCCCATGTATTCTTCTGGAACTGTTATTTCAACTTTCATTATTGGCTCTAATATAACTGATTTACCTTGTTTACATCCTTCTTTGAATGCCATTGAAGCAGCTATTTTAAATGCCATTTCTGAAGAGTCAACTTCGTGGTAAGAACCATCAACAAGTGTTGCTTTAAAGTCTATAACTGGATATCCTGCAAGAACACCGCTATCAGCAGCTTCTCTAATACCAGCTTCGATTGCTTTAAAGTAATCTTTTGGTACAGCTCCTCCGACGATTTTGCTTTCAAATTCAATTCCTTTGCCTGGTTCTAATGGTTCCATTTCTAGCCATACATGACCATATTGACCTTTACCACCAGATTGACGAATGAATTTACCTTCTACTTTAACTGCATTTCTAATTGTTTCTTTGTAAGCAACTTGTGGTTTACCTACATTACATTCAACTTTGAATTCTCTTTTTAATCTGTCTATTATAATGTCTAGGTGAAGCTCACCCATACCTGCTATAATAGTTTGACCTGTTTCATGGTTTGTATATGTTTTAAATGTAGGGTCTTCTTCAGCAAGTTTTGCCAAAGCAATACCTAATTTTTCTTGAGCTACTTTATCCTTTGGCTCAATTGCTATATCAATAACTGGCTCTGGGAATTCCATTTGTTCTAGAATTATTGGATGTGCTGGATCGCATAAAGTATCTCCAGTTCCAACTTCTTTCATTCCAACAGCAGCAGCTATATCTCCAGAATATACTTTATCAATGTCTTCTCTGTGATTAGAGTGCATTTGAAGTATTCTTCCTATTCTTTCTCTTTTATCTTTATTTGAGTTTAATACAGTTGAACCTGAATCAAGAGTTCCTGAATAAACTCTAAAGAAACATAGTTTTCCTACAAATGGGTCTGTTGCTATTTTAAATGCTAATGCAGCAAATGGTTCTGAATCAGAAGTTTTTCTTGTTTCTTCTTCACCCTCTAAGTTTACACCTTTAACATCTTCAACGTCTAATGGTGTAGGCATATAATCTACTATGGCATTTAATAGCTCTTGAACACCTTTGTTTTTGTATGAAGATCCGCAGCATACTGGTACTACAGAATTATTTATTGTTCCAATTCTAAGTCCTTTTTTGATTTCTTCTTCAGAAAGTTCTTCACCTTCTAAATATTTCATCATTATTTCTTCATCTTGTTCCGCTGCAGCTTCAATCATTTTTGCTCTATATTCTTCTGCTTTTTGAACTAAATCTGCTGGTATGTCTTGTTCTTCAATTTCTTTTCCTAAATCATCTTTATGAACAAAAGCTTTCATTTTTACTAAGTCAACTATTCCTAAGAATTGATCTTCTGCTCCGATTGGCAATTGTATTGCTACTGGGTTAGCATTTAATCTATTCTTTAATTGATCTAAGCATAGATAAAAGTCTGCACCTGTGATGTCCATTTTATTTACATATACCATTCTAGGTACATTGTATTTATCAGCTTGTCTCCAAACTGTTTCTGTTTGTGGTTGAACTCCACCTTTTGCAGCTAAAACTGTAACAGAACCATCTAGAACTCTAAGAGATCTTTGAACTTCTACTGTAAAGTCAACGTGACCTGGAGTATCAATAATATTTATTCTGTTATTGTTCCAGAAACATGTTGTAGCAGCAGATGTTATTGTAATACCTCTTTCTTGCTCTTGAACCATCCAGTCCATTGTTGCCGCACCGTCATGCGTTTCACCTATTTTATGATTTATACCGGTATAAAACAAAATACGTTCCGTAGTGGTTGTTTTACCGGCGTCAATATG
>JAFWIH010000011.1 GCA_017533795.1 Clostridia bacterium
TATCAGGACATACTCAAATGACAGATTATACAACACTATCAAGTAGTAATTCAAATACAAATGGGTATATTGCACAAAGCCCAGAAACTGGAAGTAACTTTTTTGGAACATCAACAAATATGTGGTTTATAAAAGAACAAATAAAAGCATATGGATACTGGCTGGCTTCTCCGTCGTCTAACGGCGCTGACTACGTGAGGAACGTGCACTATAACGGCTATGTTAGCAGCTACGGTGCGTTTAGCGGCTACGGTGGCTTTCGCCCTATAGTTTGTATCCC
The DNA here is from genome assembly GCA_017533795.1 of Clostridia bacterium. GTDB lineage: Bacteria > Bacillota > Clostridia > TANB77 > CAG-508 > CAG-269. The sequence continues at coordinate 281 of JAFWIH010000011.1, forward strand.
AAAATAATCTTAAATCCAGTGCCCGTAAGAAATTAAAATATGGCACGAAGCAAAAAATATGAAAGAGATACATCCAAATTGGGTGTTACTTTAAATCAAACACAAACACAAACAAAAGCAAGAAAAATATAAATTTCTTGCTTTTTTGTTTTATGTATAGTAAAATTACAATAAAAAATATATACTATATTTTACAAAGAAGGGAAAAAAGATGAACGACAAAATAATAATAAAAGGGGCAAAAGAACATAATTTAAAAAATATAGATTTAGAAATACCAAGAGATAAACTTGTGGTTATAACAGGGCTTTCTGGTTCGGGTAAGTCATCTCTTGCATTTGATACATTATATGCAGAAGGACAAAGAAGATATGTAGAAAGCCTTTCTTCTTATGCAAGACAATTTTTAGGTTTAATGGAAAAGCCGGATGTAGAACTAATTGAGGGATTATCTCCAGCTATTTCAATTGACCAAAAAACCACATCTAAAAATCCACGTTCTACAGTTGGTACTGTTACGGAGATTTATGACTATATAAGACTTCTTTATGCAAGAATAGGAGTACCATATTGTCCTAATTGCCATAAAAAAATAGAAAAACAAACAATAGACCAAATTGTAGACAATATTATGGAACTAGAAGAAGGTACAAAAATACAAGTAATGGCACCAGTAGTAAGAGGCAGAAAAGGTGAATTTGTAAAGCAAATAGATGGATATAGAAAAAATGGATTTGTACGTGCTAGAATTGATGGAGAAATTTATGATTTATCTGAAGATGAAATAAACTTAGATAAAAAGAAAAAACATAACATAGATTTAATAGTAGACAGATTAGTTGTAAAAGATAATGCAAGAAGCAGACTTACAGAATCTGTAGAAACAGCCCTAAAGCATGCAAATAACTTAGTTTCTGTTGATATACCTAAAAAACAAGAAATGCTATTTAGTACAGACTATGCTTGCCCAGATTGTGGCTTTAGTTTTCCAGAACTTACACCAAGAATGTTTTCATTTAACAATCCATTTGGAGCATGTCCAACATGTATGGGAATAGGCTATTTAATGATTATGGATGAAGACTTAATTATTCCAGATAAAAACAAAACTTTATATGACGGAGTAAAATGCTTTGGAGCAAGTACTATGAAGCGTGGAGACACAATGGCAAGAATGTACTTTGAAAGCGTTGCAAGACATTATGGAGTTAAAATAAAAGATGTACCTATAAAGAAACTACCACGTGAATTTTTGGAAAAAATTCTTTATGGTACAGGTGACGAAAAAATTGACTTTGAATATGAATCTTATGCAGGTGTTAGAAAATTTACTGCACCTTTTGAGGGAGTGCTTCCTACACTTGACAGACGTCATAGTGAAACTAAATCTCAAGGAATGAGAGATTTTTACGAAATGTATATGACAAACGCACCATGCTATACATGCCATGGAGCAAGATTAAAAGAAGAAGTTCTTTGTGTTAAAGTGGGAAACAAAAATATAAATCAATTAACTGACATGTCAATTAACAAAATTAAGGAATATCTTAACAGCTTAAAACTTAACAAAACACAAGCAATGATAGCAGAGATGATTTTAAAAGAAATAGATGTAAGACTACAATTCTTAATGGATGTTGGCCTTGAATACTTAACACTTTCAAGAAATGCAGGTTCACTATCAGGTGGAGAGGCACAAAGAATACGCTTAGCAACTCAGATAGGCTCAGGATTAACAGGAGTACTATATATTTTAGATGAACCAAGTATTGGCTTACATCAAAGAGATAATGATAAATTGCTTGCCACACTAAAAAAACTAAGAGACCTAGGAAATACACTTTTGGTTGTCGAACATGACGAGGACACAATGTATGCTGCGGATCAAATAATAGATATTGGTCCAGGTGCCGGCGTACACGGTGGGCAAGTTATGGCACAAGGTACTGCACAAGAAATTATGAAAGTAAAAGGTTCTATTACTGGAGATTATTTAAGCAAAAGAAAACAAATTGAAGTTCCAAAGAAAAGAAGAAAAATGACTAAAGGAAAAGTAATAGAAATACAAGGAGCAAAAGAAAATAACTTAAAAAACATAAATGTAAAATTTCCACTTGGACTATTTACTTGTGTTACAGGCGTTTCTGGCTCAGGGAAAAGTACTTTAGTAAACGAGGTACTATATAAATACATAGCAAAAGAACTAAATGGAGCAAATGAAAAGCCTGGAAAATGTAAAGCAATAAAAGGCTTAGAAAACATAGATAAAATAATAGATATTAATCAATCTCCAATAGGAAGAACTCCGCGTTCAAATCCTGCAACATACACAGGCGTATTTGATATTATAAGGGATATTTTTGCTGGAACTAATGAAGCGAAACTTAGAGGATATAGTAAAGGCAGGTTTAGCTTTAATGTAGCAGGTGGAAGATGTGAAGCTTGTAATGGAGATGGAGTACATAAAATAGAAATGCATTTCTTACCAGACATTTATGTACCTTGTGAAGTATGTAAGGGTAAAAGATATAATAGAGAAACATTAGAAGTTAAATATAAAGGTAAAACAATAGCAGATGTATTAGATATGACAGTTGATGAAGCTTTAGAGTTCTTTAAGAACGTACCTAAAATTAAGCAAAAAATACAAACATTATATGATGTTGGTTTAGGCTATATAAAACTTGGACAACCATCAACAACACTTTCTGGTGGAGAGGCACAAAGAGTAAAACTTGCAACAGAGCTTTCTAAAAGGGCAACTGGAAAAACATTATATATTTTAGATGAACCTACAACAGGTCTTCATTTAGCAGACGTACACAAACTTGTAAATATTTTACAAAGATTAGTTGATACTGGAAACAGCATTATTGTAATAGAACATAATTTAGATTTAATAAAAACAGCAGATTATATTGTAGACTTAGGACCTGAGGGAGGAGATAATGGAGGAGAAGTAGTTGCAACCGGAACTCCAGAACAAATATGTAAAGTTAAAGAAAGTCATACAGGAAGGTTTTTAAAAAAATATCTATAAAAAACGAGTAGCTCCTTTAAAAAGGAGCTACTCTAGGTTTAACTCATAAATTCTGCCTTGATAAGAGAATAGCAAGTGATAGAAACATTTTCATGTTTGCGCTCATAAGCAATTTCTCTTTCAAGATCTTCAAGAACGTCAAAAGAAGATGTACCAATTTTAGTAATTGTATCGTAGGTTATGCTACCATAACCTATTTCGCTCTTCTTTTTGTCTTCAAAACAATACCGTATCTTATAATGATAGACAATAATTCTTGCTTTCATAAGCAACCCTTTCTCGTATAGGCAAATAAACCTTTGCCATTACTAATAGGAATATTTGCATTATATCATTTTTTGACTTTATATGCAAGAAAAAACATTAAAAATATAGTATTAACATATAAATAATAACATTATTATAAAGTAATCAGGCACCCTTTTTATATAAAAGAGTGCCTGATTACTTGGGCTATACTATGCTTTATGCTGTGCGCTTCATACCCAAAATCTCGATATCATAGACGCAAAAGCATTTGTTTGTCTGATCTCGAAGCTGGATACAAATTAGGTTCTTAATATCATATTCTGTTGCTGCAGGTGATAGATCATGAATCACTATCGTTCCTGGAATATAATTAAAACCTACTCGATAAACGTAAGTAATAAGCATAAAAATTCCCTTCTGTTATGGACAAATATACTTTGCCCTTCCTACAAGACATAACACTATTATACCATATTTTTAACTATTTGACAAGTTTTGACAGTACAAATTTATTCGAAAAATGTTGAAATAGCAAAATTTATTTGATATAATCTGAATAGTCTTTTAAAATGATAATTGGAGGGAAAATTATGAGTGAAAACAAATGCAAATGTGGTTGTAACAAGAAAGATGAATTTTTAGAAAAAGTATTTAGTGAATACAAACCAATAAAAGACAATTTAATTCAAATATTAAACGAAGTTCAAGATCACTATGGTTACATACCAGTTCATGCTCAAACTGCCATATCTGAGTTTTTAAATATGCCAATGGCAGAAATTTATGGAGTTATTACATTTTATTCTAGATTTACATTAAAACCTAAAGGAAAATATAATATTGCTGTATGCTTAGGCACAGCATGTTTTGTAAAAGGTTCTCAAAAAATTATGGATAGACTTAAAGAAAAATTAGGAATTGAAGCAGGAGAGACAACACCAGATGGAAAATTTTCAATTGAAGAAACTAGATGTGTTGGAGCGTGTGGACTAGCACCAGTTTTTACTGTTAATGGAGAAGTATATGGTAAAGCTACAGTTCAAAAATTAGACCAAGTGTTAGACAAGCTAAAAGAAAAAGTTGATTAATAAATATATAAAATCCTAATGGAGGTGTAAAATGAAAACATTAGAAGAATTACATAAAATAAGAGAAGATAAAAGAAAAGAATTAGACTTAAGAGTTAATACAAAAGCAGACACGCAAGAAAAACATATTTTAGTGTGTCATGGAACTGGATGTACGTCATCAAAGTCTCCAGAAATAGTAGAAAATTTTAGAAAAATATTAAAAGAAAAGAATATTGAAAATGTTAGGGTAATAAAAACAGGTTGCTTTGGTCTTTGTGCTAAAGGACCAATAGTTATTATAAGACCAGAAGATACATTTTATGCTATGGTAACACCTGATGATTGTGAAGAAATAATTAATACACACATAATTGAAGGAAAAACAGTAGAAAGACTACTTTGCAAGGATATTGGAAACAAGGTTGTAAACTCATTGGATGAATTAAGCTTTTATAAAAAGCAAAAAAGAATTGCTCTTAAAAATTGTGGAGTAATTAATCCAGAAGATATAGATGAATATATTGCTTTTGATGGATACTTAGCATTAGAAAAAGTATTAAAGGAAATGACACCTGATGAAGTAGTAAAAGAAGTATCAGATTCTGGACTACGTGGTCGTGGAGGAGCAGGATTTCCAACAGGTAAGAAATGGGAGTTTACAAAAGTTGCTCAGGGTGATAAAAAATATGTTGCATGTAATGCAGATGAGGGAGACCCAGGAGCCTTTATGGATAGAAGTATTCTAGAAGGAGATCCACATGCTATTATAGAAGCTATGGCAATTGCCGCATATGCAGTTGGTGCAGATGAAGGATATATTTATGTTAGGGCTGAATATCCAATTGCTGTTCAAAGATTAAGAATTGCAATAAAACAAGCAGAAGAATATGGAATTCTAGGGAAAAATATATTTGGAACAGATTTTAATTTTGATTTAAGCATTCGTTTAGGTGCTGGAGCTTTTGTTTGTGGTGAAGAAACTGCACTTCTTGAATCAGTAGAGGGAAGACGTGGACAACCTAGAATAAAACCACCTTTCCCTGCAAATGCTGGTTTATGGCAAAAACCTACATTAATAAACAATGTTGAAACATATGCAAACATTGCTCAGATAATATTAAAAGGAGCAGAATGGTATAGCTCAATTGGAACTGAAACATCTAAAGGAACTAAAGTATTCGCATTAGGTGGAAATGTAAACAATATAGGTTTAGTTGAAGTTCCTATGGGAACAACATTAAGAGAGATTATATTTGATATTGGAGGAGGAATCCCTGGTGGCAGAGAATTTAAAGCCGCTCAAACAGGAGGCCCATCAGGAGGATGCATACCTGCTAAATATCTAGATACACCTATTGATTATGAATCTTTAAAGGAAATTGGATCTATGATGGGATCTGGTGGACTTATTGTAATGGATGACACAAAATGTATGGTAAGTTTATCTAAGTTCTACTTAGATTTTACTGTAAGTGAGAGTTGCGGCAAATGTACACCATGTAGATTTGGAACAAAAAGAATGCATGAAATACTAACAAACTTATGTGAGGGCAAAGGTACTCTAGAAGACATTGATAAACTTGAGAAGTTAGCACATAATATCATAAAATCAAGTATATGTGGTCTTGGACAAACGGCACCAAACCCAGTTTTAAGTTCTTTGAAGTATTTTAGAGACGAATTTGAGGAACATGCAGTTGATAAAAAATGTAGAACACAGGAATGCAAAGCTTTAGCTAAAATTACGATTGACCCTGAAAAATGTAAAGGTTGTGGACTTTGCCAAAAATCATGCCCTGTTGCAGCAATTAAGGGAGAGGGCAGAGATAAACGTGAAATAGACCAAAGTATTTGTATTAAATGTGGTACATGTATTAAGAGCTGCCCATTTAAGGCAATAAGTTAGGAGGAAAATCAATGAGTGAAGAAATAGTTACTTTAACAATTGATGGAATAGAAGTAAAAGCAAAAAAGGGAACTACAATTCTCGAAGCTGCTAGAACAGCAGGAATAGACATACCAACTCTATGTTTCTTAAAAGAAATAAATGAAGTTGGGGAATGCCGTATGTGTATAGTAGAAGTAGAAGGCATGAGAGGATTTGCAACTTCATGTATACAAAAAGTTGCAGATGGCATGATAGTACATACAAATACACCAGCTGTTGTAGATGCAAGAAAAGTTGTTTTAGATTTAATTTTGTCTAACCATAAAATTGACTGTTTAAAATGTGTACGTTCAGGAAATTGTGAACTACAAAAGGTTTCAAAACAAATGAATGTACAAGATATTGAATTTACAGGAGAAATGAAACATCACGAAATAGATGATTTATCACCATCTATAGTTAGAGATTTTGATAAATGTATATTATGTGGTAGATGTGTTGCTACATGTAAAAAAGTTCAAGAAATTGGTGCAATAGAAAGAAGTAACAGAGGATTTGAAACATGTATTTCTACTGTTGATGGTAAGAGCCTAAATGATGTTAACTGTACATTCTGCGGACAATGCATTATGAATTGTCCAACTGGTGCTTTACATGAAAAAGAAACAATAGATGAAGTATGGGAGAAATTAAGAGACCCTGAAACTACGGTAATAGTACAAACAGCACCTGCAGTAAGAGCATCTTTAGGGGAAGAATTTGATATGCCTATTGGAACAAATGTTGAAGGTAAAATGGTTACAGGACTAAAAAGACTTGGATTTGATAAAGTATTTGATACCAATACTGGTGCAGACTTTACAATAATGGAAGAAGCTAATGAATTTATTAAAAGATTTAAAGAAAATGATACACTACCTATGATAACATCTTGTTGTCCAGGATGGGTAAAATTTGCAGAGATGAATTATCCAGAATTATTACCACATTTATCTAGTTGCAAATCTCCACATGAAATGTTTGGAGCATTATTAAAGACATATTATGCAGAAAAAGAGAATATTGATCCTAAAAAGATGTATGTTGTATCTGTAATGCCATGCATAGCTAAAAAATTCGAACAACAAAGAGATGAACTTTCAAATGATGGAATGCAAGATGTTGATAATGTAATCACAACTCGAGAACTAGCAAGAATGATGAAACAAGCCAATATTGATTTAGCAAAATTACCAGAAGATAAATTTGACGATCCTATGGGAGAAGCTACAGGTGCTGCAGCAATATTTGGAACAACTGGTGGAGTTATGGAAGCAGCACTTAGAACAGCCCAAGATGTATTAACTGGCAAAGACTTACAAGAAATTGATTTTGAATCTGTTAGAGGTAAAAAAGGAATCAAAAGAGCTACTGTTGAAGTTGCAGGAAAAACAATAAAAATAGTAGTAGCTAGTGGGCTTGGAAATGCTAGAAAAATAATGGAAGAGATAAAATCAGGTGAAGCAGATTATCAATTTGTAGAAATTATGGCCTGCCCTGGTGGATGTATAATGGGTGGAGGACAATCTATTAAGTCTGCTAAAACACGCTTAGAATACGATGTTAGAAAGCTTAGGGCTGATTGCCTATATAGCATAGATGAGAAAAGTACTATTAGAAAATCACATGAAAACCCTGTACTTAAAAAGATATACAAAGATTATCTTGGTGAACCATTAGGAGATAAGGCACATCATTTATTACATACAAATTATAATAAAAGAGAAAAGTATAAACTTGATTAATTTGCTTTTTAAGTAAATCTTTGATATAATAATAAGGATGCATAAAATGCATCCTTATTATCACAAACATAAAACATGAGTGAAAGGGCTCAAAATGAACGATAAAATTGTAACCATTCTTATGGACACTATGCTACACAAGGATTTGGTTTTAGCAAGTTGCTGGAAAATGGCTAACTATTACATTAGATCAGGTGAGATAGATAAAGCAATTGAAATTATTAAAAGAGGATGGCTACACGACAATTCTAAATTTGGCGAAGATGAGCTAACTGCTCTGGCAGAAATTGATGATAATAGAATGTCGATGCGCGACGCTAGTAAGTCATTACCACCAGAAATGAAAGCTTTTCTAAAGATTCACTATGAGCATAATACTCATCACCCTGAACATTGGGATGATGTTGCTCAAATGCCAGAAATGGATGTTGTGGAAATGTGTTGCGACTGGCATGCTCGGTCAGTACAATATGGAACCAATCTTATTGAATTTGTAAATACAAGACAGGCTAACAGATTCAATTTTCCACAAAAAATGTTTGAAAAGATATTAGAAATATGCAATATTCTTGTATCTTAGGTTTGTGAAAAGCCGGCGTATATTATACGTCGGCTTGCTTTATTAGTTGTTATTATTTTGTCTATCATTATTTCTGTTTTGATTATTGTTGTTATTACTATTATTCTTATTATTTTTGTTATTTTTATTGCTTTCTTTCATACATAAGCACCTCCAATCATAGCTTAAAGATATTATTTCCTATTTTATTATAAATATTCAAGTCTATTGCCTTTTAAAAAAAAGTAGTATATAATAACTTTATGATAGATTTTTAAATTAAAGGACGAAAATAAATGGAAAATAATGTTGTAATAGGAATTGAAGGTTTAGTTGGATCTGGTAAAACATCAATTTCAAGAGAATTGCTGAAATATATACCAAATTCTATATTATTACATGGTGGAAACATATATAGAGCAATTGTTTATGCTATGATGAATTTAAAACCAGACTTAAAAAAAATGATAAAAGAGTCTAAAAATTTAGATGTTACAAAAATAATGAAAAAGATTAATCTTGAGGTCAAGCTAGAAGATAGAGAAACTGTAATATATATTGAAGGGAAAAAAATAAATAGTAGTGACTTGCAATCACAACAATCTTCACTTGCTGTATCAGCTGTTAGCAACGTTGCTGATAATAAAAATTTGTATGAGTTCGGGAAGAACCTTATAGATAGTTATAGAGAAAACTATAACGTTATTTTATCTTCGAGAGATATTGTTAGAATGTACCCAGATGTTACTTATCATTTTTTTATAACAGCAGATTTAAAGGAACGAGTTAATAGAAAATACATACAATATAACAAGAACATACCAATAGAGCAAATAGAACAAACAATTATTAGTCGTGATGAACTACAACAAAAATCAGGTTATTATGATATTCATAATATTACTAAGGTAATAGATGTTACAGATTGTAAATCAGTAGAAGAATCTACAGAAAAAGTTTTAAAACACATTAAAATAAAAGCAACTGCATAAAAAGGAGAGATGTAGATTGGAATTTGTAAATGATAAATTAGTAGAATTTAATAATTATTTAAATAAAAGAAAAGTAGCAATAATAGGATTAGGTGTAAGTAATATTCCTCTTTTAGATTATTTGCACGAAAACAACGCTAAAGTTACAGTATTTGATGATAAAGACATAGACCAAATTTCTAAAGATGTTTTAGATAAAATTACAAAGTATTCTTTTACATTTTCATTTGGGAAAAATTCTTTATCTAAATTAGTAGGTTTTGATTTAATATTTAGATCACCTAGTTGTTTACCAACAAACCCTGCATTATCTGCTGAAGCAGACAGAGGAGCTATTATTACGACAGAAATTGAAATGCTTATGAAGATGTGTCCTTGCAAAATTATAGGAGTAACAGGTAGTGATGGTAAAACAACAACTACTAGCTTGATAGCTTCAATTCTAAAAAAAGGTGGCTATAAGTGCTTCTTAGGTGGAAATATAGGAGTGCCACTATTTACAAAATTATATGAAATTAAACCTGAAGATATTGTTGTATTGGAGTTAAGCAGTTTTCAATTAATGGGAATGGATATAAGTCCAGAAATTGCTGTCGTTACTAATATAACACCAAATCACTTAAATATACATAAAGATTATCAGGAATATATAGATGCCAAAAAGAACATTTTTAAATTTCAAAATGAAAATGGTATTTTAGTTACTAATTATGATAATGATATAACTAAGCAGATTTCATCAGAATCAAATGGAAAGGTAATATACTTTAGTAGCAAGCATAAACTTGATGATGGATACATAGTTGATGGTGATGTTATAAAAGAATGTAACGATAAAATTAGGAAACACATTTTAAATGTAAAAGACTTAAAATTAAGGGGAAATCATAATTTCGAAAATATATGTACAGCAATTGCAGCTACAAGAACGTTAGTAGATTTAGACACTGCTATAGAAGCAGTGAAAAATTTTGAAAGTGTAGAGCATAGAATAGAATTTGTAAGAGAAAATCTAGGCGTAAAATGGTATAATGATTCATCAAGTTCATCTCCAACAAGAACTATTTCTGGATTAAATGCTTTTGACGAAGATATAGTTTTAATTGCAGGTGGATATGATAAAAACTTAGACTATAAACCTCTTGCAAAACCTATTGTTAAAAAAGTTAAAACATTAATACTACTTGGTCAAACATCAGGAAAAATATTTGATGCAGTAAAAGAAGAACTAGAACAACAAAATAAAAAACTTAATATTTATATGTGCAATAATTTAACAGATGCAGTAGAACTTGCAAAAAAATATGCTGAATCTGGTCAAATAGTATTATTCTCTCCAGCTAGTGCAAGCTTTGATATGTTTAAAAACTTTGCAGAAAGAGGAGAAATTTTTAAAAAATTAGTAAGTGAATTGTAACTAAAATATGCCTTCTTGCATAAAATAATATAAATTATGCAAGGAGGTTTTTTTATGTATGATAATTATTATGATGAATACATGCGAAATGTTCTAGGATACGGGAATTCAACAGATTATGGAAATTTATATAGTATGATGCCACAAGATTTATATAATATGAATACATATATGACAAATGACATAAAAGGTTCACAGATTAGTAGTGAAGATATAGAAGAGTGCTATCCAGAAATATACAAAATTATCTATCCTATGGTTAAAAAAGTGTGTATGAAAAATACGAATGCAATAACAAAAAAAGTTATAGATGATATGACAAATGAAATTTATGTTAATATTGAGCCAAATGATCCAATAAATATAAATGTAAATGTAGGAAATACTTCTAAAGTAAATAGCTACAGTTCTGATAGGGATGCTAAAACTACATCAACCTTGAGAACTTCTGAAACAAAAGCAGACATTAGAGAAAATAGGGGAGAATTAAGGTCTAAAGAAACAAGACAAAGAAATTTTTTGTTAAATGATTTAATAAAAATACTAATCTTACGTGAATTAAAAGATAGACCTGGTAGACCTGGAGGTAACCGACCACCACAAAGACCACCTATTAGACCTCCATATCCATATCCTTATCCATATTACAATTATGGACTTTATGAATAATAGCCAATGGGGTTAGCCCCACTGGCACGTATTTAACAGCTTTTGAATAAAATTTACACTTTTGGAAAAAATACTTTTGAAAGGTGGGATTTTAATTGAAAGTTAAAGAATGTATGTGTAATGAAGTTTTTTCTTGTAGTCCTAGTACAACTGTGTATGATGCTGCAAAAATAATGCAAACAAAACATGTAGGATGTATTCCTGTTTGTGATAACCAAAACTGCATGATAGGAGTTATAACAGATAGGGACTTAGTATTAAGGTGCATTGCAAATGACAAAAATGCAAAAGATACCCCTATAAGTGACATTATGACAACTAACGTATGGACATGTAAGCCTGATGATGAAATGACAAATGCTCAAAGCAAAATGGGAAATGAACAAATAAGAAGACTACCTGTTGTTGATAATAATGGAAAAGTAGTTGGTATGCTTACATTAGGAGATTTAGCAAAAAATGATATGGAATTAGGACAGGATGAAGTAAGTGATACTATAAACAGTATTTGTGAATGTAATGAAGAAAACAAAAATGCTGAATAATAATACAATACAAACAGCCTAGTTAAGTTATATTACTAGGCTATTTGCATATACTAATAGTGGAGGTACAAATGATTTTTGATGAAGTACATTGGACAAGAGTTCTAAAAAGAAGTACATATTTAATTTTAACTCTATTTGGATTATATCTTTCATTTAAATTGGCCGTGTTTTATATACCTTTTTTAATTGCATTTATAATATCTTTAATAATGGAACCAGCAATTAAATTTCTTATGAATAAAGCAAGTTTAACACGAAAAACAAGTTCGATAATTATTTTTATTATAGTTTTTGGAATTACTGTAGGACTTTTAGTATGGGGAATAGTAACTTTAATAACTGAAGCAACAGAACTTTTGCAAACATTGAATTATTATTTAGATACTGCATACAAACAAATTCAAAATTTAATTGATGAATTTCAATTTGATAGTATAAGAATTCCAACAGAAATAATGAATATAATTCAAAACTCGACAGGGGAAGTTTTTAATTATTTAGCAAACTGGATTAAAAATTTTTTAACAAATGTTATAAATGTTGTAACATCAATACCGACAATTGCAATATATTTTGTTGTAACTATTCTAGCTCTATATTTTATATGTACAGATAAAATATATATTTTAGACCAAATGGAACACCACTTTCCAAAAAAGTGGTCAAAAAAAATGCTAATGCATATTAGAGAAATAGCATCAACACTTGGAGCGTACTTAAAAGCTCAAGTAATTTTAATTCTAATATCTTTTATTATTTCTGTTATAGGATTATACTTTTTGAAATTTGCAGGATTAAATATAGAGTTTCCTTTATTAATAGCCTTAGGAATTGGTTTTGTAGATGCTCTTCCAATTTTAGGCTCTGGAACTGTTATGATACCATGGGGAGTTGGAGCTGCACTAAATGGAGACATAAAACTTGCGTTAGCTATTATTGGACTTTGGATTTTAATGTCTATAGTTAGACAATTTATTGAACCTAGAATAGTTAGTAAGCAAATTGGAATACATCCAATATTTACTTTAATTGCAATGTATACTGGATTTAAATTTATAGGACTTATTGGATTAATTATAGGACCAATAATTTTAATTATATTAAATAATATTTTCTCGAATTTAATTGATAAAGGAGTACTTAAAACTATATTTGACAAAACATAACTTGCAAAATCTGGTAATATGTGTTATAATGATTTGAGTGTCAATTTTGGCAAAGCATGATGCTTGCCTCAGGGAGAAAGGAATAGTTATGGCATATGTATCACATGAAGGTCAAAGGCTTCACTGTTCTATAGCTCAAAACACGGAAATTGCTGTTTGTAAGCTTCTTGAGCTAAGACGGGAGTTTGCTTCTAAGTGTTGGAGAGCTTTTGATACAGATCCTTCGTTTGACTATGATGCTGCAGAAGCTGAAATCATAAAGCAGTTTAATGCTGCAATTAAAGAAATGAAGGCTAATGACGAGATTACTATTAAAAACTTTCTTGCAGAAAAAGCTAAGAAGTAGGTAAGCAATGAAGCTCCGATTACTCGGAGCTTCATCTATTTATATAATAGAATTTGTTGGAATAAAACTATTATCTGGAGGATAAACAAATTCATCATTTGGGCAATCTACAGTATTTATTTCTGAAACATCTATTACAGGAATTTCTCCATGATAGCTTCCTTTTGTAATTGTACCTGTAATTTCTACCCATGTATTATCATTAAAATTTTTTGAATCCTCATAATTACATAAAAAGCCAACTACGACAGCTTGATTATCTGAACTTATTATCATATTTCTTGCTAAAACAAATTGTGTATCTGATAAATCATATACTCTATAAACATATCCTGTAAAGTGAACTTTTTTACCAATATATGTGTCGATATCATCATGTACAGCCTTTAAAACATTAGTATAATTGTTTGGTGTTATTTCAATAATTTCTGATGAATTAGTGGAGAGTGTTGCTCTTCTACTTTTTATAAATATTCTATAAATACTTATTGCAAAAAATATAAGCATTATAATTGTAACAATAATAAAAAATACTTTAAATAACTTACCAAGTTTAATATTTATAAACATGATTTAACCTCTTTCTTTTTGTTAAAATATATGCATGAACAAAAAAAATATAACAAAAAGTTGTAATTTACATAAATTTGTGTTATAATAATTACTGTTATAAATTTTCGATTCTGTATGAATTTATTTCATACAGAAGGAAGGAGTTGCCATGGTACGGCAACACGCACCGCCGAAATAGTTCAAAATTACAGCCTTCATATTAAAACAAACCTTCTATATTGAAAGGAATAGCAGCCATGCAACGCGTATTCGATTGGTATGAAGAGTACCTAAATGAGGACGAAATCGAGGAGATAATCCAAGATGAGGCCTTTTACGAAGACGATGCATGGCAATGTAATGAAGACTATCATGGAAATGTACTTTTCGGCTGGCAAGAACACAGATTACAAGAAATTCAGATTGAACTTGCACAAGAGGACGAGGAAAATCTGATTTACCAGACAATGGAATACTTGTAATTCTGTAGAAATGTAACCACTAGGTGGCACTGGTTAAGCTTTTAGCTTTTCGGGTGCCACTTAGTGGTTTTATAATTTCTTGTATATATCATGTTAAAATCCTGTAACTTTTTCCCGGATTTACTTGACTTGACGGCAAAAAACATATACAATAAGACTGTTATATAATAAGCACATATTATGGAGGATAGTTATGAATATAGATGATACAATCAAGATAATGCTTAAAGGTGCTGCAGATCATACAGCTATAGATGAAATAAGAGAAAAATTAAAAAAGATAGATGCTGAAAACAGACCAATGAGAATAAAATTAGGACTAGATCCATCAGCACCAGATATACACTTGGGGCACGCTGTTGTTTTAAGAAAAATCAAACAATTACAAGATTTAGGCCATCAAGTAATAATTATTATTGGTGACTTTACAGGCATGATAGGGGATCCTACAGGAAAGTCTAAAGCAAGAAATCAATTATCAAAAGAGCAAGTTGAAGCTAATGCCAAAACATATCAAGAACAAATATTTAAAATATTAAATCCAAAGCAAACTGTTGTAAGATATAACAGTGAATGGCTAGGAAAGATGAATTTTAGGGATGTTATAGAACTTTCTGCAAAATGTACTGTTGCAAGAATACTTGAAAGAGATGACTTTAAAAATAGATATGAAACGGGCAAGCCAATTTCAGTACATGAATTTTTCTATCCACTAATGCAAGCATATGATTCTGTACAGATTGAAGCAGATTTAGAACTTGGTGGAACAGACCAAACATTTAATGTATTAATGGGAAGAAATATACAAAAGGATTTTGGACAAGACCCTCAAATTACCCTTTTCATGCCTTTACTTGAAGGCACTGATGGTATTGAAAAAATGAGCAAAAGCCTTGGCAATTATATTGGTATAAATGAAGATGCAGGAGTAATGTATACAAAAGTAATGAAAGTTCCAGATGAACTAATTATTAAATACTACGAGCTTTGTACAGATGTACATCCAGATAATATAGAAAAAGTAAAAGAAAGACTAAAAGCAGGAGAAAATCCAAGAGATATAAAGATGGAACTTGCAAAAGAAATTACAAGATTATATCATTCTGAGGATGAAGCAAATAAAGCAGAAGAAAGCTTTAAATCTGCATTTCAACAACAGGTAGCTCCAGATGATACACCAGAAATTACAATGGTAAATAACTCTAATAGCATTGCAAATAATCTTGTAGATACTATTTTGGCTACCGGCAAATATCAATCTAAAGGTGAAATAAAAAGATTATTTGCTCAGGGGGCTGTAAAAATTAATGGAGAAAGAGTTCAAGAATTAAATAATATAGATAGTATTGATAATGAAACAATAATACAGATTGGTAAAGGTAACTTTTATAAAATTATTGTAGAATAAAACTTTGGAGGATAATAATAATGAGAATTTTTAAGTCATACAGCGAGAAAGAAGTAAAAAGGGTAAAACCTATAGTGGATGAAATAAATGGTTTAGAAGAAGAAATTTCAAAATTAACCGATAGCGAACTTAGAGGGAAAACCGAATATTTTAAAAAACAATTAGAAGAAGGCAAAACTTTAGATGACATTTTGCCAGAAGCGTTTGCAGTTGTAAGAGAAGCATCTAAAAGAGTGTTAGGTATGAGACATTTTGATGTTCAACTAATAGGTGGTATTATTTTGCACCAGGGTAGAATAGCTGAAATGAAAACAGGTGAAGGAAAAACACTTGTTGCAACACTTCCTGTTTATCTTAATGCTTTAACTGGAAAAGGTGTACATGTAGTTACAGTAAATGATTACTTAGCAAAAAGAGATAGTGAGTGGATGGGTAAGCTTTATAAATTCCTAGGCTTATCTGTTGGATTAGCAATTGCTGGAATGGAACCACATGAAAAACAGAAAGCATATAATTGTGATATTACTTATGGTACAAACAATGAATTAGGATTTGACTATTTAAGAGACAACATGGTTATTTATAAAAATCAATTAGTACAAAGAGGATTAAACTATGCAATTGTTGATGAAATTGATAGTATTTTGATTGACGAAGCTAGAACCCCTTTAATTATTTCAGGTAGAGGAAGTGCTTCTTCTGATTTATATAAAAAGGCAAATGATTTTGTAAAAAGTTTAAGTCCAAAAGTTATAGTAGAAGAGGATGTTAAAAATGATGCTCAATTAGAAGATAATGAAAACTATGATTATATAGTTGACTTGAAAGCTAAGTCTGCATCTTTAACACAAAAAGGAATAAAAAAGGCAGAAGGCTTCTTTAGAGTTGAAAACTTAAATGACTTAGAAAATTCTACGCTTGTACATCATGTAAATCAAGCTTTGCGTGCACATGGTGTTATGAAAAAAGATATAGATTACATAGTAAAAGATGGGGAAGTATTAATTGTAGATGAATTTACTGGTCGTATTATGTATGGTAGAAGATATAATAATGGTTTGCATCAAGCAATTGAAGCTAAGGAACATGTAAGAATAGCAGATGAATCTAAAACACTTGCAACAATTACTTTCCAAAACTTCTTTAGAATGTATGATAAGCTTTCTGGAATGACTGGTACTGCTATGACAGAAGAAGCTGAATTCCAAGAAATATATAATTTAGATGTTGTGGAAGTTCCTACCAACAAACCTATGATAAGAGATGATCAAAATGATGTTATATATAAAAACGAAAGAGTTAAATTTAATGCGGTTGTAGATAGCATAAAAGAAAGCCATGAAAAGGGACAGCCAGTTTTGGTAGGTACTGTTTCAATTGAAAAATCAGAAAAATTAAGTAAATTATTAAAACAAGAAGGAATAAATCATGTTGTTTTAAATGCTAAATATCATGAACAAGAGGCAGCAATAATTGCACAAGCTGGTAAATTAGGTGCTGTAACAATTGCAACAAATATGGCAGGACGTGGTACAGATATTATGCTTGGCGGAAACAGTGAATTTTTAGCAAAAGAACAAATGAAACGAGACAAAGTACCAGCAAACTTAATAGAGGAAGCTGATACTTACTACGAAACAGATGACCAAGACATCTTAAGGGCTAGAGAAACCTTTAAGAAATTAGCCAAAAAATATGATGAAGAAATAAAAGAAGAAAAAGAAAAAGTTATAGCTCTTGGCGGATTAAAAATAATTGGTACTGAAAGACATGAATCTAGAAGAATAGATAATCAGTTAAGAGGACGTAGTGGTAGACAGGGCGACCCAGGAGAATCTAAATTCTTTATAGGACTAGATGATAACTTAATGAAAATTCATGGTGGAGATAAAATAACAAAATTTTATAATTTGTTAAATGCTGATGAAGGAATGCCAATAGAAGCAAAAGCTATTTCTAAAGCTGTTGAAAGAGCTCAAAAAAGAGTTGAAGGAATAAACTTTACAATGAGAAAGAACGTTTTAAAATATGATGATGTTATGAACGTTCAAAGAGAAATAATATATAACCAAAGAAGACAAGTACTTGATGGCGAAAACATGAGTGACAACATCAAATCAATGATAGATTCTGTTGCAGAAGAACTTGTTCCACTATATTTAGAAGGTGAAACAGAAGAACAAACATTAAATGTAGAAGCTTTAAGTAACGAAATTAATCAAATATTTGGATTAAATATAAATGAAGAATTAAAAGAAAATAAATCTGACTATGAAAAGATTATAGAAATTCTTAAAGAAAAAGCACATAAACATTATGAAGAAAAAGAACAAGAAATTGCAAATCCTGACGAATTTAGAGAACTTGAAAGAGTTGTACTTTTAAAAGTTGTTGACGAAAAATGGATGGACCATATCGATAGTATGGACGAACTTAAAAATGGTATAGGACTTCGTGCTTATGGCCAAGAAGACCCAGTTGTAAAATATAGACTTGAAGGAATGGACATGTTTGAAGAAATGGTTGAAAATATTAAAGTAGATGTTGTTAAAATTTTAATGCATGTTCGTAAAAAAGAAGGAATAAAAAGACAAGAACAAGCAAAAATTACTGGAGCAGCACTTGAAGCTATTAATAGTGTTGATGGCGGGCAAAGAATGTCAGATGGTACAAAAGCAAATACAACTGTTATAAATGAACATCCAAAAATCGGTAGAAACGATCCTTGCTATTGCGGCTCAGGTAAAAAATATAAAAATTGTCACGGTAAAAATCAATAAAAAACAGGCTGCTCGAACCGGGCAGCCTTTGGTACTACTTAGGTCTTTTAGTAGAATTAACTAGCAATGCAAAAAGAATTGCAATTACTCCAGCAAAAATATATATTAGCTGAGAATGTATAACAAGCATGGTTTTCCTTTCTATAGTACCTTAGTAAATTACCATAGATTAATTATATCACAAAATATAGAAATTTACAAATAAAAATGGCCGCCCAAAAATTGAGCGACCAATAGGTGTGCCTATAGATACAAATGCAACTTACTTATATTGATTATATAGGTAAGTTGCATATGATAAGATGCCAACAATCCAAGCGACGTCAGCGACGATGGCTATATCCATTATGTCCTCCCTTCACACCTATATACAAGTTCAACTATTTAATTGTAACATATTTTTATATAAAATGCAAACAAAAGGAGTGTAATAAAAAAATGTCAGATTTTGAAGAAAGCGTAAAAACTTTAAAATCTTTAATACAATCATTAAAAAGTTTAGGTGATTCACTTTGACATAAACAATCTAGAAATAGAATTAAAGAATTTAGAAGAGCAAACAACTACAGAAGGATTTTGGAATAATCAAGAACTATCAAATAATGTTGTAAATAAAATAAAAATAATAAAAAATAAATGTGAATCATTTAAAAAACTTGAAGAAGAAGCTAGTAATTTAGAAGAAATTGCAGATTTAGTTATAACAGAATATGATGAAAAACTAGCTAATGATTTAGTTTTAAGTATTGAAAAATTACAAAAAAATATAGAGAAGTTAGAAATTGAGACAATGCTTTCAGGTAAATATGACTCAAATAATGCAATTGTTACAATACATCCTGGAGCTGGAGGAACAGAGTCACAAGATTGGGCTGAAATGTTATACAGAATGTATTCAAGATGGTCAAACAAAAATGGGTACAGTTTAAAAGAATTAGATTATCTGGAAGGCGATGAAGCAGGCCTAAAGAGTGTTACTTTTGAAATAATTGGTCAAAATGCTTATGGATACCTGAAATGTGAAAAAGGAGTACATCGACTAGTTAGAATTTCACCATTTGATAGTGGTGGAAGAAGGCATACTTCTTTTGCATCGGTTGAAGTATTACCAGAAATTAGTGAAGATATAGAAGTAGATATAAATCCATCAGATTTGCGAATTGATACATATAGAGCATCAGGAGCTGGTGGACAACATATTAATAAAACATCATCAGCTGTAAGAATTACACATATTCCAACAAACATAGTATGTAGTTGCCAATCTGAAAGATCACAAATTCAAAATAAAGAAACAGCTATGAAAATGCTAAAATCAAAATTACTTGATTTAAAGGAAAGAGAGCATAAAGAAAAAATTGATGACTTAAAAGGAATTCATCAAGAAATTGCATGGGGAAGTCAAATTCGCTCTTATGTTTTTTGCCCATATACAATGGTTAAAGACCATAGAACAAACTATGAGGTAGGAAATGTTCAAGCTGTTATGGATGGAGAAATAGATGGTTTTATTGAAGCCTATCTTAAATACAATATAAAATAAATTATTAACCATAAAATAAGTATTCTAATATAATAGAATATAAGGGGGTTACTATATGGACACAATAGTAATGAAATTTGGTGGAAGTTCGGTTGCCGATAACATTCGACTAAATATAGTTGCTGAAAAAATAATAGAATTATATAATAAAGAAAACAATGTAGTAGTTGTTGTTTCTGCACAAGGAAAAACAACTGATAATCTAATAAAAGAAGCTGGAGAATTGTCTAGCAGACCAAGCGATAGAGAGATGGACATGTTACTAAGTTCAGGAGAACAAATTACTATTGCTAAACTTAGTATTCTTTTAAATAGATTAGGTTATAAAGCAATTTCTTTAACTGGATGGCAAGCTGGAATTTTAACAAACAATACAAATCAAGATGCTATAATTGAAAATATAAATACTGATAGAATCAATAAAGAACTTAATGACAGAAAAATTGTGGTTGTAGCTGGATTTCAAGGCATTAATGAAAATACTGATATAACAACTTTAGGCCGAGGAGGTTCAGATACTACTGCCGTTGCTATTGCTGCAGCACTTAAAGCTAAGCACTGTTATATCTTTTCTGATGTAGATGGCGTTTATACAACAGATCCTAATAAAGTAACTGTTGCAAAAAAACTTGAATCTTTGTCATATAAGGAGATGCTAGATATTTCAAGTGAAGGAGCTAAAGTTCTTCATAATAGATGTGTTGAAATTGCAGAAAGATACAACATTCCAATAATTACAAAGTCAACATTTAATAACAAGCCAGGGACTGTAATTGACGATAGAATTGAAGGCTCTACTGTTAAGAGTATTGTAAAAAATGATGATATTACTTTTATTTCAGCTAAATGTGAAAAATACACATTGGAGTTATTTGATAAAATATATAGAACATTGCTAGAAAACGGAATACAAGTTAAGAATCTAATAAATAATAGCACTTATAGTTTAGACTTAAGTTTTTATATCAAAAGTTCTATGTTTAATAAATTTGCTTATTTATTAGAAACAGATTTAAGTATGTTAGATTGCACATACTATAATGTAACTAGAATTTCAATTATTGGTCATGGAATAATGAACAACAACAATATTTTAACTGATACTCTAGATATTATAAACAATAACAAATGTGAAATTTTAAGTATAGATATTAATGAAATGAAAATAGCAATTATATTAAAAAATGTTATACCAAATTCTGTTTTAGAACAACTACATTCAAAACTAATTAAATAATTTTTTATAACAAAGAGCAAAAAGTTATTTTGCTCTTTGTTTTTATAGATGCATTTAAATTTATTGTTCTAAAATATTTATTAAATGAATATATATATTTTAGAGTAATTAATCAAACAATGGGGGAGAAAAAATGACAATTGAGGAAAAAAACATTATGTCTAATTCGGGAGTTGTGCAAAATCTAGTATTAGAAAATAGAGGAAAGCTTAGCATTTCTGGTGTAGTAGATGTATTAAGTTTTGATGACCAAGTGGTAATGATAGAAACGGAACTTGGATTATTAACATGCAAAGGTGACAATCTAAGGATAAATAAGTTAAGTATTGATACGTCAGAAGTTATTGTAGAAGGTGAAATATCATATTTAGCTTATAGCGAAAATAACAATAGTGAAGGTCATAGCTTACTTTCAAAGATTTTTAAGTAGAAATATGGTGATGAAGTGATTACAAATCAAGCATATTTATTTTTAATATTCACCTTAAATGGGTTTTTAATAGGTGTATTTTTTGATTTTTTTAGAATACTTCGTAAAAGTTTTAAAACATCAAACTTAGTAACATACATAGAAGATATTATTTTTTGGATTCTAACAGGATTTTTATTACTATATTCAATTTTTACATTTAACAATGGTCAGATTCGTATTTTCATGTTTTTAGGTATAGCAATTGGAATAGTATTATACTTACTAATACTTAGTCACCATTTTATTAATATAACAGTTTATATAATTTCAATATTTAAAAATGTGACAAAAAATATAATAAATTTACTAAAAAAAATAGTAAAAAAAGGAGGATTTTAAAAAGAAAAGTAGAATTATATAATTATAAGTTCCAAAAGGAGCTTTAGTTTACGTTGAATTGGAGATAAATTACTTATGAAAAGAAAATTATTATCATTTTTATTATTTGCTGCTGTTGCAATATATGCTATAGTAACTTTAATAAACCAACAAATAACTTTAAATAGATATAAAGATGAGCAAGCAAAGTTAACCCAACAAATAAAAGAAGAGGAAGATTATAAAAAGAACTTAGTAGCAACAAAAGATAATGTAAATTCAGAGCAATTTATAGAAGAAATGGCAAGAGAAAAACTAGATATGTATTTGCCTACTGAAAAAGTATACATAGATACAGGAATGTAAAAAATTTCTTGTATCTATATTTTTTATTTACAATTGGAAAATTTTGTGTTATAATATACATGTAAATTCAAAAAAATTTATTATTCTTTTAAATTCCCCATAAAGAAAAAAATAATAATAATAATAAATATAAGGAGGTATTTATGTCAGGATTAGAAGAAATGACATTGGCTGAATTAAGAAAAATAGCTAAAGAACAAAATATTAAAAATATTTCAAAACTAAAAAAGGATGAGTTAATACAGGTACTAATAGATTTACAAAAAAGTATAAATGAACAAAAAGAAGAGGAAGAAAAGCATGAGAGAAATGTAATTAGGGTTCCATTGAAGTACAAAAACTATAAGTATGACTCAACAGATGATGATATAGATATAGAAGAAGATGTTATTGACTATAAAGTTACAAATGACGAAGACGAAATTGTAGAAGGAATATTAGAGGTCTTACCTGATAGTTATGGATTTTTAAGAGGAGATAATTACTTGTCAAGTCCAAAAGATGTTTACGTATCACCAATACAAATAAGAAGGTTTAGACTTGAAACAGGTGACATGGTAAAGGGAATTTCTAGATGCAAAGAAGATGAAAAATTTCCATCATTAATATTTGTAGGAGAAGTAAATGGAGAACATCCAGAAAAAGCAGCTAGAAGAAAAAGATTTGATGAACTAACTCCAATATATCCAAATGAAAGATTAAAATTAGAAACTAATACAAATGAATATGCAATGAGAATAATAGATTTAATTTCACCTATTGGAAAAGGGCAAAGGGGAATGATAGTTGCACAACCTAAAGTGGGAAAAACAACCCTTCTAAAGAAAATTGCAAATAGCATTACTCAGAATAATCCAGAAGTAGAATTGATTGTTCTATTAATTGATGAAAGACCTGAAGAAGTAACAGATATGAGACGTTCTATTAATGGACAAGTAATAGCATCAACATTTGACGAACTACCAGAACATCATGTAAAAGTTGCAGAAATGGTATTAGAAAGAGCTAAAAGGGTTATAGAGCAAAAGAAAGACGTTGTAATACTACTAGATAGTATTACTAGACTAGCACGTGCTTATAACTTAGTTATTCCATCATCTGGTAGAACACTTTCAGGTGGTATTGATCCAGCTGCTTTACATAAACCTAAAAAGTTTTTTGGTGCTGCAAGAAATATAGAAAATGGTGGCAGCTTAACAATTTTAGCAACTGCATTAGTCGAAACAGGTAGCAGAATGGACGATGTAATATTTGAAGAGTTTAAAGGTACTGGTAATATGGAAGTTCATTTAGATAGAAAACTATCTGAAAAACGTATTTTCCCTGCAATAGATATTAATAAATCAGGTACAAGACGTGAAGACTTATTACTTAATAAAGAAGAATTAGATACTGTATTTGCATTAAGAAAGGCTTTAAATAGTCTACCAGTTGCAGATGTTACAGAACAAATTATAAGCCAGATGACACAAACTAAAAATAATAAAGAATTTATAGAAAAAATGGATTCTTATTTAGAAAGGTATAAATAATATATTTTAACATTTTCATAAAATTAGCATACTATAATATTGGAAGTGATATTATGATAAAATTAAAGCCAATATTATCTTGTATGCTAATTTTACTTATAGTTACATATAGCTTTAGTTATATTTCTTTTGCATCGTTAGAAACTAATGTTAAACAAATTGAAGAAGAAATAATAGATGAAAGCAATTTAGAACCAGAATGGTTAAATCCAAATAATGAAACAGTAGACGATCAATCCATTAATTTAGCAAGAAATAGAGGAGAGGGAAGGTCTTTATTAGGCTCATATCAAGGACTTACATATTATTCTCAAGCAGATAGCAGATGGGCTAATAAACTTTATACATCAACAAATAATTCATCTCAAACTATGAAATCAAGTGGATGTGGACCAACGGCTGCAGCTATCGTTGTAAGTTCAAGCATTGGTTCAATTTTACCATCTACAATGGCAGATTTATTTGTAAGGAATGGTTATAGAACACCTAATAATGGAACGGCTTGGAGTGCTTTCCCATTTGTTGCGAATTATTTTGCGTTTAATAATTATCAATATACTACAAGTTTTAATGATGCTATTGACTTTTTACGTAAAGGTTATTATGTTATTGTAAGTTGTGGAAATGGACTATTTACTACAAATGGTCATTATGTTGTTTTAATTGGAATAAATGGTAATAATTTATTAATATACGATACTTATATGTACCATGGAAAATTTGACATTCCTTCAAGAAAAGGTAAAGTAAGCATTTCTGGAAATACTATTTATTGTACAGTTGAAAACTTTAGAAAATATGCAAATTATAGAGCATTTTGGTGTTACAGTAATAACAGAGGAGATAATAGTGCTAATAGTAACAATGGTAATAATAGCACGAGTTCAAAAAAATATTCTTCAGGTACATACCAAGTAGCTACAAAGAATTTACCTTTAAGAATTAGAAAAGGTCCTGGAACTAATTATAAAATTGCTGGAAGATTAAGTAAGGGAAGTAGAGTTAGTATAAACTATACAAATGGCAATTGGGGGCATTTAAGTAATAATAAAGGTTGGATATGTTTAGATTATTGTAAAAAAGTAAATGGTAATACAAATCAAAATATAAAATATTCTTCAGGTATATATAGAGTTGCAACACATTCGTTACCATTAAGAATTCGTAAAGGGCCAAGCACAAAATATAAAATTATCGGCAGATTAAAAAAAGGTCGTAAAGTAACTATTGATTATACTCAGAATAATTGGGGACATTTATCAAATAATGCCGGCTGGATTTGTTTAGATTATTGTGTTAAAATGTAGCATATATGTAATAAGGGAGAGGTACAAAAACCTCTCCAAAAAGAAATATGCAACATTGCACAAAATAAAAGTATCCGAGAACTCAAATCTATGAAAAAGAAATCGGACATTGTACAAAATCAATCATTTGCAAAATTAAAGGTTTTATAGTATAATAATAATTGTAGTAAATCAATTAAGTCATTCGCGGTTTACTACCAGATAAACAAAATGTTTAAAGGAATAATGAAGAGCCTTAAGAATCTCCTCATGAATGACAGTAAAATATACACAAATTTTTGTGGTTATTTTGTTGTGTATTCATGAAAGGAGGTTCTTTTTGAATTAAATCACATCTATATAAAAATATAAATAAAGAAAAAGAGGTTTTTAATATGAAAATAAATGAACATGATTATTACAGTCAATTAGCCAATTGGTCATTTCATGAAATAAATTATACATCTGAAAACTTTACAAATTGGGTTTATGAAGATGAAATAAAAAAACATGCTAAAAAAGATTCAAAAATACTTGATTTAGGAACAGCTGCTGGAGAAAAAGTTTTAAAACAATTCCCAGAATGTGCTGAAATATTAGGAACAGATTTCTCTGAAGAAATGATAAAAACTGCGAATAAGAACTTAAAAGAAAGAGAAAGAAAAAATATATCATTTAGAGTAATGAACAATTTAGAAATGGACACTCCTGACAGTTATTTTGATATAGTAACAGCTCGTCACACTGTAATAGACCCAAAGCAAATATACAAAACATTAAAATCAGGAGGTTATTTAATAATAAGAGGAGTTGACCAATTAGATTGTTGGAGTTTAAAGAAAATGTTTAACAGAGGACAAGCATTTTACGACAAAAAACCAATAAGTTTAGTAGATTATGAAGCTGTATTAAATGCTGAATTCAAAGATGTAGAGTTAATTCCTTTACATGTAATTGAATATTACAAAACAAAAGATGATTTATATGCTTTGCTTTTAAAAGTTCCAATTTTAGATAATTTATCAGAATTAGAGCAAAATGAAGAGTATGAAAGAATTCCTATTGAAAAAGATATCTTTGAACAATATGTATCTGAAAATACAAACGAAAAAGGAATAAAATTAATAAGAAGATATTATGGAATAATTGCTAGAAAATAGGAGAAAATTATAAATTTGCAGTTTTGAAGGTAGGGGACTTAAAATCTTCAAAATTGCAAATTTTTCTATATTTTATAAAAATATAGAATTTTTGAATTTTATCTAAATTTTGTTAAAGATAAAAAAATTATATATTTTTTAAAATTTTGAAAAATGTAAAAATGAAAAAAAATTAAAAATTACAAAACAGAAAATAAAAATTTGAAAAATAATTTTTAAATTTATAAAATGTAAAAAACTACAGAACTAAAATTTTATTGAAATTACAAAGAGGGAGGCTAGAAGAA
>JAFWIH010000012.1 GCA_017533795.1 Clostridia bacterium
TATCAGGACATACTCAAATGACAGATTATACAACACTATCAAGTAGTAATTCAAATACAAATGGGTATATTGCACAAAGCCCAGAAACTGGAAGTAACTTTTTTGGAACATCAACAAATATGTGGTTTATAAAAGAACAAACAAAAGCATATGGATACTGGCTGGCTTCACCGTCGTCTGTCAGCGCTGCCATCGTGGGGTACGTGACCTTTGGCGGCGTTGTTGCCAACGGCGGTGCGCATCTCGGCTTCCTTGGCTTTCGCCCCGTAGTTTCGATTCCAAGATCTGCTATCAAGTAAATGTAAACATTTAGAAGAAGTGAACTGTAAATAAGTGAGGTAAAGAAACAATGTACAAGACAGGCCCAGTGTCTGTCTTGTACACCAAATTTTTATTAATAAGGAGAGAATCTTATATGAACAAAAAGAAAGTTATAGTTGCAATTGTGGGAGTTATAGCTGTAATAATTGTTCTAATTATAGTATTTATTACATTAAGTGGAAAAAATAATAAAGTAACAAATACTAATGAGGGTACTGATATTCAGCAATCAAATAATAATAGCAGCATACAACAACAAATTGATGAACAAGAAGCAAAAATAGAAAAAATTAATGGTGAATTAACACCAATGATAGAGGAAAAAGAAAAATTAGAAAAACAATTAACTGATTTAACAGGTACTGCAGTAGAACAAAGTACAGAAGAAGAGGTTCAAACAGAAGAACCAGAAGAGACAGAAACAGTGCAAACTATAGAAGAATAATATTTGTAGGTAATTATTACCTAAATTTATATATAGGGAGAATGCAAGATGACAGATAAATTAAAAAGTAAATTAATAATAATACTAGTTGCAATAGTATTTATAGTTGCTTTAATAATTGGAGCTTTTATTATTAATAAATCTAAAATAAATAGTAATTGGCAAGAAGCAAAGTCAGCAGATGAAATTGTTATAAGTAATAAAGACTCTGATCAAGTCAAAATAGAAAAAATACAAAAGAAAATAGAATTACTAAATTCTGAAATTGAAAAAAAACAAGAAGAATTAAAACCTGAAATTGATAAACTAAATAGTTTGTATGAGGAAAATGTTAAAGCAATAATAGAGTCTAAAGGTACTACTGAAGATGTAGAGAATACAGATAATGTAGAAACTAATCAGGAAGAAGAAACTGAATCTGTTGAGGAGACACCTACAGAAGAAACAGATGAAGAAGTATAGATTTTGGGACGGACCCAAAAAGTTTTAAAATAATAAAAATCACAAAATATGTTAACTATCTTATAATAACTACAAGCACAAAGAAAGATGCTTAGTTTTTATAAGATAGTTTTTTTATATAAAATATTATTAATATGCAACTTAGGGAGACAAAAAAGTATTAGTTAATTAAGATTATTTTCAAAGCTTAAAATCTAATTTATCAAAATTTAATTAAATAAACAATTTATAAAGGTGGGAGGTGAAAATGTTTATTGCATACTTGCTTTGTGCAAATACAATAAGAAGGGAAAGTGCCTATGCAACAAAATAGAAACAATACTAGAGAAGAAATGTGAGATTATAGAAATAAAAAGTGATGAAGCAACAGAAAGAGACTTACAGAATGATAAAATAGGTGTATTAGATGATATTATAAAAGCAACTGGTTTAACACAAGAGGAAATAAAGCAATTGGATTGAAGTTAATAAAATAGAAAGATTAAAGATCTATGTGCTATTCTTGTTAGAAATAGCCATAGATTTTTTATAAAAAATTGGACCTGTCCTGTAATTTTTATTGACAATTGAAGTTAGTTTTGATATAAATTTAATATAAAATCAATGTATAAGGAGTTTTTTTATGAATAAACAAAAGATAATAAAAATAATAGGTATAGCTGTTGTAATAGTAGTTATAATTCTAGATTTTGCTACAGTTAATAAATTAAGAGGAAAGAATAGTTGGCAAAACGCTAAATCTGCCGATAAGGTTGAAATTAAAGAAAAAGATTCTAACGAGGTAAAAGCAGATAAAGTGCAAAAAAAAATTGATATACTAACAGAAGAAATTAATAATTTACAAAATGAACTAGATTCAAAGCTAGAAGAATTGAATAATTTATATGCAGAAAATGCTAATTTAAAAAGTGATATACAAAATTCGGAAGAAAGGCAGGAAGAAGAACAGCCAGAAGAAGCAACTGAAGAAGAATTACAGCAGGAAGATGTTGAATCAGAACCTGAAATATAATATCTAAAAAACATAGGAGGAAAATTATGCAAGATAATAAAAATAAATATAGCAAGAAATTGATTGTTTTAATAATTGTTTTTATTGTAACTATTGCTACAATTATCACATCCGTAAGTTTTATAAAGAACAAAAATAACAATGGTATAAATCAAAACACCTCATCAGCACAGCAAAATAGTAATATAGACTTGGCTGGATTAGACAGAAAAATAGATGAACAACAGAAAAAAATTGAAGAACTAAACAAAAAAATGGAGCCATTAGTTAAAGAGCGTGCTGAACTCGAAGAAGAACTAACCATGTTAACAACACCACAAGAATTATTAGAAAATCAAGATACAGTTGAAACGGAACCAATAGAAGAAGATGATGGAAATACTACAGAAGAGTAATTATAGAGGAGAGTGTTAATATGTCTGGAAAGATAAAGAAAATTGTAATAATTGTAGTGGCTATTATTGTTGTATTATCAGTTGCTTTTATAGTATATGGAAAAACCAGAAATAATAAAGAATGGCAGAATGCAACAGCAGCAAGTGAAATAGTAATAAATGAGAGTGATTCAAAAGATATTAAAATAAAGAAAATAGAAAAGAAAATAGAATTACTAAATTCAGAAATACAAGAATATAATAACCAAATAGAGCCAGAGGTAGAAGAATTAAATAAACTATATGAGGAGTATAAAAATAAAACAGAAAAGTATGTAACAGAATCACAAGAAGCGGAATCACAAGAAATAGAATCACAAGAAGCAGAATCTCAAGAAACAGAGTAAAATATGAAATTTTTATAAAATTTCATATTTTTTTTGTAATATTTTTTGTACAAGCTGCATACAATATACTACGGAAGGGAGTTTTAGCGGATATATCCAAATAAAGGTAAATTTGACAAAAATTTATTTATATGGTACAATTTTAATGTTGTTAAAGGAGGTAATGATTTTTATGAAAAATGTAAAAATCATTTGTGTATGCCTAATACTATTAATGCTTTCGGGCGTTGGAGTAATGGCTGTGACAACACAAAGAAACAATGTAAAAATAACTCTAGCTAATGGATATGAAATGACAGTTTTAACTTCTAAAACTAAAGTATCCGATATATTAGCGGAGAATGGAATTATTCTTACAGAAGAAGAAAAAACTACACCAGGTTTAGAAGATGAATTAACTGAAGGAAAAACAATTGCTATTACTAATAAATCTGTACAGGAAGTTCAAGTTGCAAAAATTTCTGAAGAAGGAATTCAAGTTTCTTTAGAGGATTTACTTAAAAACTATTCACCTATTACAGAAAAAATAGTTGTAGAACAAGTTGCAATACCATTTGAAACAATAACAAAAGATGCAAGTGATGGTTCTACAGATACAAAAAATAAAGTTATAAAACAAGGTGAAGATGGTTTAAAAGAAGTAACATATAAAGTAAAATATCAAAATAATACAGAAATTGAAAAAACTGTATTATCAGAAAAAATTATAAAAGAACCTGTTGACAAAATTGTACAAGTTCAGAAAAAGGCTACATCTAGAGGAACTACTACAAGTAGAGCTACAACAACAGAAGAAACAACAGATGCTACATCAGGAAAAAGTATTGGCGTTTATAAAATTACAGGATATTGTTCATGTTCTAAATGTTGTGGCAAAGCAACAGGAAGAACTGCTTCTGGTACAGTAGCTACTGCGGGACGTACAGTTGCAGCATCAGCTGCATTGCCATATGGCACAAAAGTAAACATAAATGGACATACTTACACAGTAGAAGATAGAGGTGGAGCAATAAAAGGAAATAAAATAGATATTTACTTTAGCTCTCATGCTCAAGCTCTTGCTTGGGGTGTAAAATACTTACCGGTAGAAATTGTAGAGTAAAATAAAAAGCATTGATTTTTTCAATGCTTTTTTTGATGTTTTACCTTGACTTTTAATAAAATAATAAATATAATGAAGAAAATAAAGATAGAAGGGAGAAAAGCAATGAAAGAAGAACTTAAGAAAAGTATCTGTGAATTTATAGGAACAGCAGTTTTAGTACTATTTGGATGTGGAACAGCAGCAATTACTGGAGGTAGTATTGTACCAACATCTTTAGCATTTGGTTTATCAATTGTTGCTATGGCATATGTAATAGGAAATATTTCTGGATGTCATATAAATCCAGCAGTATCACTAGCAATGTTAATTAATAAGAAAATGACTATTAAAGAATTTTGCTTTTATTTAGTAGCACAAGTTTTAGGTGCATTTGTTGGCATAGCAGCTTTATATGGCTTAATGCAAACAAGCGAGTTATTAAATGTAGGACAATTAGGTCTAGGTGCAAATGGATTTGGAGAAAACTCTCTTGCAAATGTTAATATGATTGGTGCAATTGCTGTAGAAGTTGTTCTTACATTTGTATTTATTTATACAATCTTAGGCGTAACATCAGATAGAAAAAAAGCATCAGTTGCAGGCATTGTAATTGGATTAACATTAACTTTTGTACATATTTTAGGTATTCCTTTAACAGGAACATCTGTAAACCCAGCTAGAAGCTTAGCACCTGCTGTATTTTTATGTGGAGAAGCTCTAAAACAAGTTTGGGTATTTATAGTTGCTCCATTTGTTGGATCTGCTATAGCTGCTTTTGTATTTAAGTTTTTAAATAAAGAAGAAGTAAGTGAATAAAAATAAAAAACTGTTGCATAAAAGCAACAGTTTTTTTTGGAGGCGAGTATCGGAGTCGAACCGATCATCAGAGTTTTGCAGACTCGTGCCTTACCGCTTGGCTAACTCGCCATATATTAAAATGGAGCGGGAAACGGGGCTCAAACCCGCGACCTCTGCCTTGGCAAGGCAGCGCTCTATCAACTGAGCTATTCCCGCAACTGCTTTATTATAATAACATGTTAATAACATATTGTCAAGTAATAAAAAAATTTAGATAAAAATTCTATCGTATAATTAAAGCAATTCTTTTTCTCTATTTTATTTGTATTCACTATATCATAATTTAGAACGGAGGTATTATCTATATTTACAAATATAGTTCCTATTTTACTTCCACTTTCTAAGGGAGAAACTAAATTATATTCACATTCAATTGATGTTTTAATATTATTTATGTCTTCTTTTTTTACAGGATAGTATTTAAAATTTCGGTTTTTAATTTCGGGGTTTAAATTATTTGAAATGGCTTTAGATATATTAAAACTACTTAAATTATCTTGTTTCCACTTTGAAAAAGCTTCATTTATAATATTTTCAACATCTAACATTTGATAAGTTTTATAAGTATATTCTATTAATTTTGTACTATCTTGAGTTCTAAAGTTTTTTGTATCAGCTCCAAGCACAACACATATTATATCTAAGTTATCTCTTTTACAGGCAGTAACTAAACATCGATTAGCACCATTTGTAAAGCCAGTTTTTACACCATAAACTCCATTAAGATTTCCAAGTAATTCGTTTGTGTTATTTATAGGCTTTTGAGTACCATTAATGGTAACAGCATAATTTTTAGTACTTACAAAATTTAAAAATGTTTGATTATTTAATGCATAATCTGTTAGCAACGCAAGTTCGTATGCCGTTGTAAAGTGGTTATCATTATCTAGTCCATGAGGGGTTACAAAGTGTGTGTTTATTAACCCTAACTCTTGTGATTTTTTGTTCATTATTTCTGCAAAGCCTTCTATACTCCCACCAACATGTTCTGCCAGTGCAACTGCAGTGTCATTACCAGACTTTAATAACAGACCATAAAGTAAGTCACATACAGTTATTTTATCACCTTCTTTTATTCCAAGAGTGGAGCCACCTGTTAAAGCAGCATTTTTTGAGATAGTAACTGTATCATATAGATTTGAATTTTCTAAAACTACAATTGCTGTCATAATTTTTGTTGTAGATGCCATTTTTCGTACTTCGTTTTCGTTTTTTCCATATAAAATTTTTTTTGTTGCTCGGTCTAGAACAATTGCTGCACGTGAGTTTATGTTTGGAGTTTCATTAGTATTTGCAACTGTAATGCTGGGATATAATAATAAAAAAAGTGTTACATATAAAATTATTTTTTTAAACTTCATTTTTATTCACCTATAAGATTTATATTTAAAAAAATAATATTTATTACTAATAAATATACAAAATCGCCCGAAATCTACATAAAACATTGACTTTGACATCAAAATGTTATATAATTGTAATGTGAGTGTAAAATAAATATAGTACAATATACATAGAAAAATTTTAATGTAAAAAAGGATGGTTGTTATGAATATGAAAGGAACAAAAATTTTAGTAAGTTTAATTACTTTGATTGCAGCATTTTGCCTTATTTTAGGACAAAGTGTTTCTTATGCAGTACAAGATCTTCAAAGTAATCCATTTTATGCTGGATTATCAGAAGCAAGAAAAATTAGTAATCCAAATACTGCATACGGAATTGGAAATCCTTCTTTTGATGGAGGAAAAAATATTTGGGATTTAGATTCCTATAGTAGTGAAACAAGCACCACTCCAACAAACAAAACTCTATATTGTGTAAAGGGTGGATTTGGACATACATGGAATGATGCTTCAAGTGGAGATGTGAATGCTAAGGTTGCATATAAATTAGGATATGATATTAAAACAGAAAAATCTACTATTGCAGGATTAAGCACAAGAGCTGCAGAATATAGCAATATTGCAGGTGCAAATTATAACAAGATTCTTTGGATATTAGATAATATGTATGTACCAGGTGAATCTACAACTGCCAATAAAGAAGCTTTATTAAAAGCTGCAGGAATTGATCTTACAAGTACAGATTATAGAGTTTTCCCAATAACTGATGATGATATAGAAGTAGTTCAACAAATGGCTTTATGGTATTACACAAATGATGACGCTTATTATCATAAAGATAACTTAGATTCTTTATTTGTAAGCAATAGTGTAACATCAAATAGCTATGTATCATTAGATAATTATAATTATAATAATCAAGTTTATGAAGGAAGAATTAGACTTGGACAAATGAATCTTCTTTATGATTATTTACTAGATTTAGATGGATCTAACAGTAGCAAATACAATTCAACAAACGAATTAGACGCTCCAATTTCAATTGCTACAACAACCCTTGGATTAACAGAAAGTGGAGATAACTATTTAGTTGGTCCTATAAATATAACAAAAAATAATGACCTTCCATATTCTCTA
Organism: Clostridia bacterium; assembly: GCA_017533795.1. GTDB lineage: Bacteria > Bacillota > Clostridia > TANB77 > CAG-508 > CAG-269. The sequence continues at coordinate 7,445 of JAFWIH010000012.1, forward strand.
GATATAACCGTAAAAGATAGAAATAATAATCCAATTGCAACAACTGATAGCTCATTTGTAGATGCATCAGGCAATGCTATTGACAAAAATAGTGCAACAGAGCTATATATAAAAGTTGCAAAATCAAATGGAAACAAAATAAATGTAGAATTAAAAATTAATTATAATACATCAACAGGCACTTTATGGATACCTGGTACAGCAAATAATGAACAACCAATAGTAGAAGTTGTTAAAGTACCACATCAAATTCCAGTTGAATTATCAACAAATCCATCTAGTCCTTTTGACTTAAGCTTAAGAAAATTTATATCTGGAATAAGTTCAGATGCATCATTTGAAACAGCTGATTATTTAACAGGTACAGCTTCAAGAGAACCACAAGTTAATGTTACTGCATTAAAAAATGGAACAGCTACAACAGCAACATATACACATTCAAAAGAACCTTTAAAAGTAAAAAATGGAGATTACATAGAATATACAATAAGAGTATATAATGAAGGTGAAGCAGACGGATATGCAGAAGAAGTATCAGATTATATTTTAAATAATCAAGGATTAGAGTTTGCTGAAGGACACGCAACAAATACTACATATGGATGGACAAAATCTGGCAACACAGTTAAAACTAATTATTTATCAAGAAGCAAAGATGCAACTAATAATTTAATAAAAGCATTTAACACAACAAGTGGTACAACATTAGATTATAAAGATATAAAAATTGTATTTAAAGTTACGGAACCAAATTCTTCAGACAATAAGTTGGTAAATATTGCAGAAGTTACAAATGACTGTGATGAAAATGGAAATGATGTAACAGATAGAGATTCTACTCCAGGAACAGATAGTAAAGGATATCCAAACAATGGATACAATACAGAAAATCATGAAGATGATATAGATTATGAACCAGTTGAATTATATGAATTTGATTTAAGTTTAAGAAAATTCATATCAGCAATAAGTTCAGACAGTACAATAGATCCAAGTGATTATATAACAGGAACAAATTCAAGAGAACCTCAATTATCAGGTGCATGGCGTACAGATGAACCAACAACTCTTGTTAAAGAACATTCAAAAGAACCACTTTCAGTAAAAAATGGAGATTATGTATTATATACAATAAGAGTATACAATGAAGGTGAAATAGATGGATATGCAAGCTTAATAAAAGATAATATTCCAGAAGGATTAGAATTTGTTTCAACAGACAGAGACCATAACGGAATATGGACTTTACAATCAGATGGAAGTATAACAACAAATTGGTTAGCAAGAGATAATGAGAGAAATAAGATTTCTGGACAAGTAGATGAAGGACTAGCAGAAACTAATGGCTTATTAAAAGCATATGATCCAACTAAACCAATAAGCACAACAGCAGGATCTTTAAACCCTGATTATAAAGACGTACAAGTATTATTACGTGTAACAGAACCAAATACTTCAACTAGAACACTAGTTAATAGGGCACAAATTTCTGAAGCTACAGATAAAGAAGGAAATATTACAACAGATAGAGATTCAACACCAAATAATGGATATGAATTAAATGAAGATGACGAAGATTACGAACCAGTTGTTTTAGAAATATTTGACTTAGCTTTAAGAAAAACTATTACTAAGGTTGGAGATACTTCAATTGATACTAGAATGCCTAATATAGATACAACATCATTAAAAAATGATACTACAGCTACATACAAACATACAAAACAACCTGTTGAAGTTCAACCAGGAGACAAAGTTGTATATACAATAAGAGTATATAACGAGGGTATTGTTGATGGTTATGCTTCACAAATAAGAGACTATTTACCAGAAGAATTAGAATTTATACCAGCATCAGAAAGTACTATAAACTCTGAGTATAAGTGGACAATTTCTGATAATGGTAGAGTAGCAACTACAGACTACTTAAAAGACACTAAGTTAAATAAAAGAACAGAAAATGTTGGAAATACTTCAAATCCATATACATTAAGTGCTCGTTCTATACAAATAGAATGTAGAGTAAAAGAAAATGTATCAACAGATAAACAGATTACTAATATTGCAGAAATATCAGAATACAAAGATGAAAATAAAGTAGTATTAGAAAATGATATAGATTCAAAATCTAATAGCTTAACAGATGGAGATAATAATACAGGAACATTACCAACAGATGAAAACTTACCATCATATAAGGGAAATAGTAGTAATAAATCAGACTTAAATGATTCAAACTATTTCTATAAAGGACAACAAGATGATGATGATTTTGAAAAGATTATAGTACCTAAGAGAGTTGACTTAGCATTAACTAAGTTTATAACAGCAATAAGTTCTGACCAAACAATAGATGACAATGAATATTTAACAGTAAATGGTGGAAGAGCAAGTGAAAGCAATCCATATACAAGACAAACAGCAGTAAACACAAATCCATTAAAAGATGGAGATACTGATGCAATATATATTCAAGTAAAAACACCACTTGAAGTTACTGCAAATGCATATGTATTATACAACATAAGAGTATATAACGAAGGAGAAGTAGATGTATATGCAGGAGAAGTAACAGACTACTTACCAGAAAACTTAGAATTTGTTGATGGAGAATTTAATAGACAATATGGATGGACAGCAGAGGGACAAACAGTTAAGACAACTTACTTGTCACATGCA